>NZ_JALNTU010000001.1:0-876617 GCF_023161685.1 Vibrio sp. 1CM8B | reverse complement strand
CAATCTGAGCCATGATCAAACTCTTCAATTTAAGATTTTGTGACTCAACGAATACTGACTTCAAAACTAATATTCATGTAAACATGAACATGTAATTCTAAAGCTATTACCATTCCAACAGAATGGTAATGAATTGACTGTGCCGAATAACTACAAGTAGTTAAACGTATTGGTCACTCAGTTCATTGAAATCAATTTTGTTACCGAAGTAACTGCTATTACCTAAGTAATAACGTTTTGATATTCATCAACGAGTGCCCACACAGATTGATAGGTTTAAATTGTTAAAGAGCTTTGCTTATCAAAACTTTCTTTTTACAAAGAAACCCTTGAAAGCGGACGTGAATTCTAGCGATTTAATCTTAAGTGTCAAACACTTTTTTAAATTAATTTGTTTCGAACTTTCCGTCTTACTGATTACCGCTGAAGCCTTGTGGCGTCTGCCGTGTCAGTGAGGCGGCATTATAGAGATCATCGAAAACATGGCAACCCCTTTTTTGATAAAAATTCAAAAAAGTTGCTTAAGTGTCTACTTTTACGTCAAAAGCCTCTTTCACAGGTCAAAGCTCATACAATTACAGGCATATCACTTAAAATTTCGCGATTAAATCTTTCGAAAATGCCTCTATATCTAGTTCAATACTCCATTTATCACTCAGCTCTACGATGTTATCTAGCGACTGCTGAACCGTTTTTATCGTCAAAGTATTGTTGTCTAGGTCGTATACCTGTTTTTGCGTAGTGTAATAGAAGTAAAGAATGGTCAGCGCATCTCGGTCGCCTTGTTCCGCTTTTGGCTGAATGCGCTTGAGTTTACGATAGATTTGATTGTGGATTTGTTTGAGGTTCCAAACATAAAGCGCTTCTTTGAAATACTCATGCCCTTTCACTCGGCTTGCGATAAACGCATTCAAAGCGACAGATAAAATCACCCCAAGTACGTTCAAATGAAAGTTCCCTGTCGATTCACCAGTAATTGAAGTCGCCGAGCCAAACAATTCGATCAGAATGCTGCCAAATACAATGGCAAACAATGCAAGTGACCCAACTAACGAGACCAACAACAGGTTCATCTTCTTTCTATATTCTTCTTTATTAATCTTCTGTAACTTCACCGACAGCTTCCTTATGTAAGTCACTTTATAACTTTGCGCATACTATCTATGTAAACATTGGGTCGCTTCAACCCTTACCGTCTTGTAATGTGGTCACTCTCTATTTAATACTCAAAGTTCGCGGGTTGGTGCTAAGTGCAACTCCATTTGACTTCATTAATAGAAAAGAGTTACATACCGCCACAATTTTGGTTATTCATCAATTCATGTTGATAAAGTCCGTTTCGCTTTATCACATACTGACAAGGTACATTCCATGCGTTCATTTGTATTACGCGCTCGCGCAGCCCCTACAGAGAGCAAACTTATCTTAGAAGGTGTTGGGCAAGACGCTCATACTGAGATTCTGGCTCATACTCTTATGAACACGATCTTCGTCGCTCAATCTCATCGTGAGAATGTCACCGTGCACCTTGTATTAGAAAGTACTAAAGACTTCTCACGTACGATCACTTTCGATTCAAATGAGATCACCAACATTGGTGGCTTTCATGAATCGGCATTGTTATCAGCGGTAGTAAGAGCGGTTGATGCTTCTCAAGGTATGACCAAAGAGCAGACTCGTCAGGTTGAACCGGGAATCATCGTTCGCACTATGAGCTTTGAAAAACTAGTCAAAGAACTGGCTGAAGACCACCAGCTATACATGATGGATAAGAAAGGTGACTTTATCCGTGATGCGGAGATTGCTGAAAACCCATGTTTCCTTCTGACTGACCACATCCCTATGCCGAAGAAAAGCTACAACAGCTTAAAGCGCTTAGGGACAGAAAAGATCAGCTTAGGCCCGAACATGCTGTTTGCTTCTCAGTGTGTTGTGTTGATCAATAATGAGCTGGACATTCGCGGTTTCTAGCCCGACGAGACACAGCCATAATTAGCAAAGCCCGGTTATTAGCCGGGCTTTTGATTTTTGGATTACCGATATTTGCTTTGCTCAACTTATTGCAAACTTGCCTCGTCACATCAGGTCTCGCATTAACGTCTCATACTGCTCAGACACCAAAACCACCAAGTGATTAAGTTCTTTTGCATCTTCCTCTGCCAGTAAAAGTTGCCAATCCGTCTGTTGACCACTTTCATCTCGCCCAAGCACTTTGGTGTTCCCTTGTTCAGTCTCAAACGATAAATGACTAAAATCCGTATCGTGGTGTTCATGAGACTCTAAAATTTCAAACTCTAGATTCCCTGTTGGCTTTACTTGAATGTGTGCATGAAAATGCTGCTGATTCTGTAACTCATACTCCCTGTGTATTGCGAACATACTCCCTCCTATCAACCTTAATCTAAGCTCGAAAGCGATCTGTTATAAATTACCTGCTCCTTAGGTTGTAACCCTTAGACAGCACGTATTTATACAAAGTGTAGGCATTAGATTTTAGCGCTAGGGCAAAATCAGCCTGCTGTTTGATACTAGACAAAATAACGATGAGTATTGTGACACTTAGATTGATATTTCTTGACGGTCGTAACCCATCTCAACATCTCCAAAAAACCACAAAGCATGCAATTTATAAAACTTGCGCTTCGTTCCATTTCTGCCCGTTGTTGGTCTGACCTTTACCAATTAATGGAGATTCCGCTCCAAGCTTATGATTCTACAGTTATACTTCCGATAATTTCGGTGAATTATTTTAAGGGAATATATGTCAATTTTTACCGTATTCTTCTGTGGTACAGGATCAAACTCAGAAGACAACAATCATAAAAACTATGTTTCAGGTGAGTTGATTTCTACGTTAGCGAAGAATACGACTGGCAGAGACATGATTGACTACATCCAAGTGGATGGCGTCGGCAGTGGGAATCAAAACGAATGGTTGAAGCAAGGCAAAGATGACACGTACTCCGGAGTTAAGGGAACGTTGCTAGGCAAAGGTATCGACAGCAACATGCGCCATGTGCTGAATATCTTGCGCGGAAGCCAACAAGATAAGAATGACTACATGAAGCGAGCTAAAGGCCTGCTCAGTGAATCTCGCCCAGAAAAATCAGCTTGGCCTTTCGCAACCAACCAAAAATATCAGGATTGGTTGAAAGACTCACAAGCACTGGCAGCCGATCTAAAACAAGGTATCGCGGCTCGCCAACAGAACATAGCGATTGAACGCCAAACCAAGCCCATTAGCCAAGTTAACATCGTAGGTTGGAGCCGTGGTGGTGTGAGTTGCTTTGAATTGGCGAACCGAATGCTCAAAGATCCCAAGCTCAGCCATATTCCCGTCAACATCTTTGCGTGTGACCCTGTGCCCGGCGGAATGAACGCATTCAAGGATTACAAATTACTGGGCAAAAACGTCAAACAGATCGTGTGTGTTTTTGCTGAAGACGAACGTTCATTGGCTTTCAAGGCGAGAATGCCTCGCTTATCCCCTTCTACTCAATATTACACCACCTACATGCCCGGCCGACACGGCACTTTGGTAGGGAATGCGAATACTTCCGGCGGAAGCAAAGGCGCGGGATTACTTACCGGCCCAGGACTGGTGACAAGAGATTTCATGGAAAAGGTATTAACCGGTTGGGGCACGCAGCTTAAACCAAGTACGACATTGAACTTCTCTCGACAACGCATTATCGAACTGTACGAGCAAATGCGCAGTCATGAAGAGTATTTCAATAAAATGCACGGTATGACTTACACAGCTAAGAACCGACTACTATGGACAAGTAAAGATAGAATCGGCCAGCAGAGAGAACGCCGTTATGGTATTCCAATGTATCGTTTTCAGTTTCCTGGCATAACCAACAACTACGGCGATGCAATTAATCGACACCACTGCGATGTGTTAGCTACCAATGCTTTCGCTGCGCACGGTACTTCTGCCGCACTACCAAGCCCAGTCTGATATTCCTATTTGATAAGCAGTTAAACAAAAAAGAGCTCAACTAAGTGAGCTCTTTTTATTATCTATCTCTTGGTATCGATGGTGTTATCTCAGAATCAAGCCTGATTAACCAAAGATGAAGCTGTATAGGAAGCCTGCACCCATCGCCATGCTTAGGATAACGAATAGGAATGCTGCAATCATTTGGTTCTTGAAGATTGATTTAAGCAGGATAACTTCCGTCAAACTTGCACCTGCACTACCAATAATCAATGCCATTACTGAACCCAACGCCATACCTTTCTGTACTAAAGCTGCACTTAGTGGGATTACCGCTTCAGCACGAATGTACAGTGGAATACCAATCACGGCTGCTACTGGAATCGCATACCACATACCTTCACCAGCGTACTGTGCAATTAGGTCTGTAGGAATGAAGCCGTAGATGAATGAACCAATCGCGATACCCATCATTAGGTAAGGGAAAACTTGTTTAAAGTCTTTCCAAGTTGAGAACCAAATTCTCATCCAACGGCTAGGTTCTTTCTTCTCTACGATTTCAGCTGTTGCGCTTCCATCCGCTGAACAGCATGAAACCGTTACTTGTGGCTCTTCTTTTTTCGAATCGCAGCAAGATGTCTCTTTCGCCATTACGGGTGCAGGTTCACCACATGCACTTGTACCACATGAAGATTCCGCTTTAGCCGGTGCTGCTTTCTTAGGAGCAGAGTCACCACAGCTAGTGCCACAGCTTGAAGCTGAACCTGTTGATTCATACGCTTCAGGTTTTACGTAACGCTCAAAGCCAAGCTTCTCAAGTGCGTAACCAGCCACTACAGATACCGTCATTGCTACAAGGAAGTAGAACACAGCAACTTGCCAACCGAAGGTAATCACAAACAAACCAATGATCACTGGGTTCAATAGTGGGCTACCGAACAGGAACACCATCATTGGGCCGAAACCCGCTCTTGCACGCAGCAATCCTTTTAGGAAAGGAATGGTCGAACATGAACAGAAAGGCGTAATTGCGCCCAATAGTGCTGCAACCACATAGCCCTTACCATTACGTGAGCTCAGGATAGATTGAATCTTTTCTGGTGTAAGGAACTCTTGAAGAATCCCAACAATGTAGCTGATCGCTAAGAAAAGGATAATTAGCTCTACTGCTAAAAAAGCGAACATATCAAGTGCGTCTTTTAGCATTGTTAACATTTCATTGCTCATAATTAACTCCAAACTGGATTGAAGGTCGGGCTCTATGAGAA
This sequence comes from Vibrio sp. 1CM8B, assembly GCF_023161685.1. Lineage (NCBI taxonomy): Bacteria > Pseudomonadati > Pseudomonadota > Gammaproteobacteria > Vibrionales > Vibrionaceae > Vibrio > Vibrio sp. 1CM8B. The sequence goes on along the minus strand of NZ_JALNTU010000001.1, from coordinate 871,406 downwards.
AAGTAACCAACCCTTAATTTCGAATATTCTCGAATTATAGAAATAAACAGTTCCAGATCAAGCTTTATTTCGATAAAAATCGAAATGATTTTCGAAAACACAGTTTTTCAATGACTTACACAGACACCGTTTTTAAATTTGAATTCGACATACATTTCGACTAACATCGAAATTAAATCTTGAGGAGTTAATATGAACTTAGAAGTCGTTGCGAAAGCACTTAAAGAGTTGGGGCACCCTATTCGCCTAACCATTTATAAGAGTGTCGTTAAAGCTGGCTACCAAGGCATTGCAGTTGGCGGCCTACAAGAAGAGCTAGGCATTCCCGGTTCTACCTTGTCTCACCACATATCAAGCTTGGCGTCTGCTGGCCTAATTAGCCAAAGACGAGAAGGAAGAACTCTATTCTGCGTGGCGGAGTATGAGTGCTTAGAAGGTGTGATTGATTTCTTACAAGACGAGTGTTGCGTAAATGAACAGTGCAACTGATGCACATTTGAACGGGGCACCTTTGAAGCTCGAACAAGTCTGGGCCGAGTATCAGCAAGCATTAAAGTCATTCCTGCATTCAAAGGTCAACAACTCTGCGGATGTAGACGACTTGCTCCAAGATATCTTGATTAAGACCTATCAGAACTTAGATAAGGTACAAAATGCGAGCAGTGTTAAGGCTTGGCTGTTCCAGTTAGCCAACAACACCATTATCGACTTCTACCGTAAGCATGCACGCCAACAACGCGATAGCCAAATTGATGCTGAAGATCTGTGGTTTAACGATTTAGACCACGACTCTGAATTTAAGCAGAAGCTTTCATTGTGTATTGAACCTTTTATTCAGGCACTGCCAGGACAAAGTTCATCGCTACTGCTTGCCGTCGACATTAAAGGCCAAAGCCAAAAAGAGATCGCAGAAGCGCAGAACGTCAGCTACTCAACGGTAAAATCTCGCGTGCAAAAAAGCCGTGCTGATCTTAAGAACCTGTTTGAAGAGTGTTGTAACTTGTCCCTTGATCAACAAGGCAACGTGATTGATTGCGAGCTTAAGCCGAACGCCAGCTGCGGCAAGTGTTAATCGCTACATCGAATCCGTTATTTCAATAGAACAAAGCCAGCAATTGATGCTGGCTTTGTTGTTTTCAGAACCTGTAAATCACTCTTTACTTGAGCAAATCTAGAGCTTAAGCGAATCGGGTGCTTGAGCGAACCGAACTATGCTGCTTCCGCTTTTACCACAGGTTGATAGCGCCCCGGTTTATGATTCATTGCTAGAATCAAGTTGGTGACTATCGCACCAAGCACAGATAGAAGAACCAATGACACATCAACAATGAACAGAGAAAGCACAACAATCGTGCAGTCTAATGCCATCTGAACCTTACCTGCTCGAATTCCAAAACGTTCTTGTAAGAACAACGCCAGAATGTTGAAGCCACCTAAGCTCATCTTGTGACGGAAAATCACCAGCATGCCGGTACCAATCAAGCCACCACCAAGTAAAGCTGCATACAATGCATGAATTTCGGCAATTTGAATCACGTGATACAAGTGATCCACAGCGAACGAAACAATCGAAACAGCGATAAACGTATTGATGGTGAAGCGCCTGCCCATACGAGCAACCGACAAAATATAGAAAGGTAAGTTAAGTGCGAAGAACACTTGGCCAAAGCTCAAATCTGTTACTTTGGTAATGAAGATCGCTAGACCAGCCGTGCCTCCGGTGAGCAAACCGACTTGGTTGAAAAAGATAACGCCGAGTGAAACCAGTGCGCTACCTAAGATCAGTGCCAGTAAGTTTTCGCGAAGGTTATGATCTTTATCCATGTGAATGACTCTCCCTGAATCTTTTAACATCGCGTTTCAGTAGTCTTGAAACGATTTATGCCCAAATTTACGATGTTTGACAGATAAGTCGAGTGAACGATCAATGTTGCTTAGTGATTAGTTTGTATATTAGTTTTTACAGCTTTGTGAAAACTGCTATTAAACATATAGTTATAAACCTGAATTTAGGCTTTCATTCTTAATTAGATAGTTGTTTGTATTAACCAACGAGCTTCAAGTTTTCTTATTTATTGAACACGTTTTGTCCCAATTCCAATCAAGCGATAATCTATGCATAAAACGCATAGACTACATCACAAATGGTCATTTGATACATAACCTACTCATCACTATGATGCGCGACTTCTTACAACATTGAGCGCATGTCAACACCGTATGTTTTCACAATCTCTTTTTGCCCAATTGGCCAGAATGACGCTATTTCTCGTCATTAGTTTGGTTATTGTGCATCACAGTCAGCCATTGATTGATCTCTTGGCTCAGCATGCCGTGAGCAGTGGCTGCCACCAGCAATCAGCGCATGAGCATTCTGGGCACGAACATCACCATGAGATGACTGACCAACACATGTCAGCGCAAGACCACTCACATCACCACCATTAATTAAGAGTATTAGAATGAGCATTTTCCGTTTTCCTTTACTGGTATGGCTTGGGATAGGCACACTTATTATCAGTCTAGGGATCAGACAATCATTCGGCATTTTTATGATGCCAATTTCAGAGCATTTCGGTACAGGTCGCGAGTTTTTCAGCTTTGCGATTGCGCTACAAAACCTATTGTTCGGCGTGTTCCAACCTTTTGTTGGTATGGCAGCTGACAAATGGGGAGCAAGACGCATCATTATCGCGGGTGCATGTGCTTACGGTTTGGGTTTACTTCTTACCTCAATTTCTACCGAATCGAGCATGCTTTACGTTTCATTGGGTGCACTCGTTGGCCTTGGCTTAAGTGCGACAAGTTATGTGATCGTGCTTGGTGCAGTGGCGAAAGTTGTACCAGCAGAGCACGCGGCTAAGGCGTTTGGCTTGACCACGGCTGCAGGTTCATTTGGTATGTTCGCGGTAATTCCGGGCGCACAATACATGCTGAACGAGTTTGATTGGCAAAGTGCGATGCAAGTGTTTGGCGTACTGTGTTGTTTGATGATCTCTTTTGCGCTGTTCATGCGAGCGCCTAAAGCAGCCTCAAACAAACAAGCGCAAGCTGAAGAGAACCAAACACTCAAAGAAGCACTGTCTGAAGCGTTTGCTCACAAAGGTTACTGGTTGATTCACGCGGGCTTCTTCGTGTGCGGTTTCCACGTAATGTTTATCGCAACACACTTACCGAGCTATTTAGCAGACAAAGACCTACCCGCTAGCAGCGCGGCGATGGCACTGGCTTACGTTGGCATCTTCAACATCTTCGGGTCTTACTTCTGGGGTGTGATGGGCGATAAGTTCAGCAAGCGTCATGTAATGTCGGCACTGTACTTAGTGCGTACCGTAGTTATCGGTGCGTTTGTCACTTTGCCTGTTACTGAGTCAACCGCGGCTATCTTCGGTGCAGCCATTGGTTTTTGTTGGTTGGGTACGGTTCCGCTAACTTCTGGCTTAGTTCGTCAGATCTTCGGTGCTCGTTACCTATCGACGTTGTACGGTTTAGTGTTCTTTACTCACCAAGTGGGTAGCTTCTTAGGCGCTTGGGTTGGCGGTCGTATTTACGATTACTACGGTTCTTACGAGCCAATCTGGTGGTCAACGGTGGTACTGGCATTTGCAGCAGCACTTATCCATTTACCAATCAATGACAAGCCAATTGAGCGACTGAAATTGGCAATGGCTTAACGTTTTATGCTGACTCCCCCACTAGCGTAAACAACAAGTCGTTCCAATAAAGCGAGTGAGTATTGAAAGGAAGCATCCTGAGATACTCACTCGCTTTTTTGTTGGTCGTTATAATAGAAATTATAACTAGCGAAACTGGCATAAAGCTCACTGAATAATAAGACTATTCTTTTGGTTTTCATTTATAGTATCCACCCGCTCCTTTAAAACTAATCCGCAGGCTTATGGAATACATAGATCAGACTGTCCTTATCGCAATGACACTCATTTTTGTCGGCTCGTTTGTGCAAACCGCAATCGGCTTTGGTTTGGCCATTGTTGCAGCCCCACTGCTGTTTTTGGTCTCTCCAGATTATGTACCTGCGCCTATCTGTTTAATCGGTCTGTTTATCTCGTTATTCAACGCTTTTAAACATCGAGCGAATATCTCGATTGGCGGATTAAAAATCGCATTGCTGGGCCGTATTCCGGGGTCACTGGCAGGTGGTGCTTTGTTGGTTATGGTTTCAACGAGCGTGTTATCACTATGGTTGGGCTTATTGGTAGTATTTGCCGTGATTGTTAGCCTACTGCCCTTTAGACTCGAACCAACCCCAACTAAGATGGGTATTGCGGGTTTCTTCTCTGGGTTCTTTGGCACCAGCTCGGGTATTGGTGGTCCGCCGATGGCACTGCTACTGCAACACCAAGACGCTAATCAGCTTCGTGGTAACCTTTCTGCGTTTTTCGTGTTTAGTTCGATCATCTCGTTACTGGTACAGATCCCGATTGGCTTCTTCACCATGCACCATTTGATCATTACCATCCCTTTGCTGCCTGCGGCTTGGTTGGGCTATAAAGTGGCATTGATGACGACACAAAGCATCCCTAAAGAGAAAATACGTATCGGTTCTTTACTGCTATGTTCTATCAGTGGCTTTACGGCAATCTGGCAGGGGTTAGCTGGCTAGTTATTAGCGATAAAAACGAGAAGAAGAAAGGCATCTTAAAAACCACAGATCAAACACCCAACAGATAAAAGGACGTTCTATGACTTACGACGAATTCAATGCATTCTGCGAGTCACTGCCTGCAACCAGTTATGTGATGCAGTGGAATAACTCTCACGTTTGGAAAATGGGTGGCAAGGTGTTTGCGATTGGTGGTTGGGGACCAAAAGATGAGCCTGCTTTTATCTTCAAGGCGTCCGATCAGAATTTCGACTTTCTCAAAGAAGAGCCGGGCTATAAACCCGCCCCCTACTTTGCTTCACGTGGCATGAAATGGATTCAGCTTTTTGAGAGCACATCAGAAAGGGATGAGGAGCTGAGATACTACCTCACGGAGTCACACCGAATTGTGTCTTTGGGGCTTACCAAAAAGAAACAAGCAGAACTCGGGCTCAATCAGTAGCCAGAATCTCTGCTTGTTAAATATAGAATTATGCACTTCTTAAAAACTTGGGCAATAAAGGTTCTATCTTTTGCGTTGGAATCAGTGGCACCAATAAATAAATTAAACCCGCAAAGGCGATAGACGCCGCCAAGTCTTCAGGTCGATGCATACCAAGCCAAACACGGCTATAGGCGACACCACCAGCCCAAACCAACAAACCGCCGACTAGGTAAAAGCGTTTCGCCTCTAGGAACAATCCGCCAAAGAATGCCAAACACACACCGACAAAGATCATGTGTCCAGATGGGAAAGAGTAGTCCGTTTCGCCATGCCAATGACGAGTTCGCCACTCGCTGACCTTATCTTGCACAGATTCAATCGCGGCATTCTTTTCTACCAAAGGCAGCTCATAAAATAGCTCTGGCATTTCAACCACTTCCTGCGTTACCAAATACTCAGAATAAGGACGCGGGCTCTCTGTTGAATGCTTTAAGAAGGTCTTCGCTGCAAAGCTGAGCACCAACAAGATACCGAGCTGCAGACAAAGGCTGACTAACTTAGCTTTAGAAAACTTCATCGTGAGCAGGACTAAAGACAAAACAGCGAGCGTTACCAAGAACCCTTGATTACCTGCCGAGTAAGTCACGAACGTCATAAAAGCACCGTAGAAAGGCAGAACCGCGCTTCCAAGGTCGAAGTCAGATCCAAAGATCAAAAAAGGCACTAGAGAATACAAGCTTAAAACGAGCAGTAATAAGCCTTTGGATTTGTTAGAGAACAGAGAAGTCATGGCTAAGATCTTTGAGATAAAGTGGTCGGATGCTATCGCAGCTTAGCATCGCCAATATCAATTTTATGTCAAAACGGTCAGTAAGCCGTCATGGTGTAACAATAATCGATTAAAGGGCCTCTTAAGTATTGAGCTGATGAACTGTCACTTCATCACCAATAATACAGACCATCCACTTGTGCACATATAGACATCAAAACCCGCTAAACATAACCTGCGCTCGGCTAAACACCACACGCCAAGGTCTGCCGATAAAGTGAACACTTACCGGATTATAAGGCCAGAATCTGAAAAACTTTGCTGTCAGTCCTTTAAATCCACTATCGAAAGGATTACCATCTGGTCTGCTTTCAAAGCAAAACAAATTATTAATTTTTATTCTCAGGGCGGGGCGAAATTCCCCACCGGCGGTATGTCCTTAGCAAAATCTAAAGATAAGCCCGCGAGCGCTCGATTCGTCGAGGTCAGCAGATCTGGTGAGATGCCAGAGCCGACGGTTATAGTCCGGATGAGAGAGAATGGAAACACACTCGTTTAAGTTGGAAAGGCGCACCTATCTATTGGGTTGATGCCTCCAACTCAGACGGGTGCATTTCGTTTTGGATAAAACCATAATGAGCTAAAGTCGACTTGTAATGAGTAGGCTTTGTCGTGCTCGGTTGAGATCCCTCATACAGCCCTGATTCTGGTGATATTTTAGGAGTTTAACCATGAATCAGTCTTCACTACTTGCCGAATTTGGCGAACCAATCACTCGCGTTGAAAACGCACTGCAAGCTCTGCGCGAAGGTCGTGGCGTACTTCTACTTGACGATGAAGATCGTGAAAACGAAGGCGACATCATCTACTCAGTAGAACACCTAACCAATGCTCAAATGGCGCTTATGATCCGCGAATGCAGCGGTATTGTGTGCTTGTGTCTAACCGACGAGCAAGCAAACCAACTTGAACTTCCACCTATGGTTGTTGATAACAACAGCGCAAACCAAACTGCGTTTACCGTAACTATCGAAGCAAAAGTTGGCGTAACAACAGGTGTTTCTGCCGCTGACCGTGTAACAACGATCAAGACAGCTGCCAACCCAACAGCTAAGCCTACTGACCTTGCTCGCCCTGGCCACGTATTCCCGTTACGCGCGCGTAAAGGTGGTGTACTTGCTCGCCGTGGTCACACAGAAGGTACTGTGGATCTTATGCAAATGGCTGGTCTTCAATCAGCTGGCGTACTATGTGAAGTAACCAACCCAGACGGCACAATGGCAAAAGCGCCAGAGATCGTTGCTTTCGGTAAACTACACAACATGCCAGTACTGACCATTGAAGACATGGTGATGTACCGCACTGAGTTCGATCTTAAGCTTGCGTAACGTTTAGTGCTAAACGCTTCTTAGCACTTAAGCTAACGAAACTCAGAAATGAACATTGAAAGACCTCACTCTTACTGCTTTTTCTAGTTAAAAGTATATAAAGGGTGAGGCCTTCTTCATTTCCTACACTGAAATCTAAGTTCCATCTCCCCACCGACGACTAACCTCTCAAAAAATCCTGCAAAATATGAGAAACATTCACTCGAATGGTGAACTCATGCACCATTATTGATCATCCATAATTACAGATAAATCATAAGCAACTGAAATGTAACATTTATTTATTTTGGCACGGTGTCTGCACTACCACTAAGTAGGTATACAAATATTAGGAGTTGAATATGTTTGTAGTTATTTCAGTGGGTTTATCCCTATTAGTACTTGCGGCCCTGTTTCATTTCTCAAGGAAGAGACAAACAGCGCTATCACACCGGTTTGAAACCTTAGTTCTGCTTAGAGAATTATTGTTGTTATCACGCAAACACCGCGCAGCAACGCATTACGCTCTAGCATATAAATTGTCTAGTGACTCGATTCGTAAAGTGAACGAGATTTACGACAACATACTTGAAGTATCTGAACTGCTTCAGTCCCATGTGTCGTTTGATAGCCGCCCTATGTATCGCATCTATCACCTCAAGCTCATCGCCATGCACAGCGACTGGCAAAACCGTAGCTTGGTGCGTAACCAATCGATTCATGGCAAAACGATACGTCACAGCATGTTCTTAATGGATGAAGTGATGATCATCTGGCTGATTCAGTCTGAACGAGAAGACATGAGCCGTGAGTATCACATGAATTGGCAACAGATCTTAGACTGCATGGAGATCCTGACCAAGTTACGCATGTGCATACCTGATATGGAAAGGCCTGAGGAGTACGCGAGATTCAAATTCTACGCATCTCAGACACACCGTAAACTTAACCAATTATCGATTATCTGCCCTATCAGCAGTGGATCACCTATTTGCACACGTGCGATGCATGCACTCACCGAGATTGCATCAAGCACTGAAGCGACCCAACCAGCAGATAGCATGTACGAATTAACCAGTGATATTTCTAGCGTCGTGTCGCAAGTTTACGACCAAGTATTATCCGACATTACTAGAAGCTTGTATCAGCCTTTACCAGACGTAAACGAAAAGGTGATAAATACCCGATTATCCGTACATCATTACATGTAAAGACTTCGTGAGAGGAGAGCGTGCTGGAACTCTGAATTATTGAGTTCAAATCCGATATCACCATTGATATCGGATTTTTGTATTTATGGGTTGTAGATTTATGTGGGTAAGCATTTATGCCACTTCAAACATCGCCAGACTTGATATCACTAGACCAAGCTTCTGCGGCAAAATCAATGAACTGACGAACTACAGGCAACTGATAACTACGAGACAAATACACCGCCCACAGCACACTACTCGGTGAAACAAAATCATCCAAAATTCGTTTCAATTTGCCATCCGCAATCAGTGGATTGGCTAAATCACAGGGCAATCGAACAACCCCTTTACCATGCTGTGCAGCGCGGGTTAATACCCCAACATCATTAGCTTTGATAGTGCCAGACACCTCAACCGAAAAATGCTGATTATCCTTAACGAAATCCCACTTAGAAACACTCAAATGGCGGAAACAATTGTGCTGTCGAAGCTCGTCGACTGTTTTAGGTTGACCATGTTTGTCTAAATAAGCTTGCGATGCACACACCACCGAATCAATTTCCATTAGCTTACGAGCAATCAAGCTATCGTCAGGTTGATCGGTATAACGCAGCGCAATATCGATTCTGTCATCCACCAGCTGAGCAAAACGGTCAGAAGCAAAAAGTTCTACCGTGATATTGGGATGAAGTTCTGTGAACTGTTCAACCACATCCAACAACATGTGCTGAGTCAAACCAATCGGAGCAGCTATGCGAATAATTCCGGAAAGAGCATCGGTTTGATTAAGCGCGGTCACTTCTAACTCCGCCGTTTCATGGAGTATTTTCTCGCAACGTTGCAGCGCAATTTCCCCTGCCGCCGTCAAACTCACCTTACGAGTCGTTCTGTGCAACAACCGCTGTTTTAACCACCCTTCTATCTCTTGAACATGACGCGAAACCTGCAACCGACTCATGTCCAAATGCTCTGCTGCTTGAGTGAAACTGGCACAATTTGCGACTTCAACAAAGCTACGCATCGCCGTCAATCTATCCATCACACTTTCCCTTATCCACTGAACCAAGCCTATTAGTTAACTATATAGATACAATCTACATCATTTTACGATATTTATCGCAATCTAGTGAGCTATTAGACTGCAATGGCTGTCGAGAAACAGACTCAATAAATTAGATAATTGGAGAAACATTATGAAAATTGCAGTATTAGGTGCATCAGGTTGGATTGGTAGTCACATCGCTCAAGAAGCTCAAGCTCGCGGACATGAAGTTGTTGCTGTTGTAAGAGATGCAAACCGCGTAGAAACCCAAGGCATTGAAGTTCGTTCATTTGATTTACAAGACGAAGCCGCAAATCTAGCAAGCGCACTATTCGGCGTTGATGCAGTAATTACTTCGATTGGCGGACGCGCTCTAGGTAATCACGACATCGTAAAAAGCACAGCAACTAAATTGCTCGCAACATTACCGAGCATCGGTATCGATCGCCTACTTTGGGTTGGCGGAGCTGGCTCATTAGAAGTAGCGCCAAACGTACCGCTAGTGACTGTTCCTGACTTCCCTGCGGATTACAAAAACGAAGCGCTAGCACAGGGCGAAGCTCTTGAAGTGTTCAAGCAATCTAATAGCGAAGTTAACTGGACGTTCGTTAGCCCTGCCGCAGAAATATTCCCGGGCGAGAAACTATCGACCTACCGCACTGGTGGCGATCAACTGCTCACCGACGAAGATGGTAACAGCAAAATTTCAGTCAGCGATTACGCTATTGCGATGATTGATGAGCTCGAAGCTGGCAAGTTCCCGCGCCAACGTATTGGTGTTGCTTACTAATGCTCAAATGTGTATTAGGTAAGCTCAATAGGCACTAGAAAGCAGAAAGCCGCTGACTTTTAGTAAGCGGCTTTCTATTTTACTTATCGAGATAATCATCATATCAGTGGCAAATGACCTGTTTTCACTAGGATAACCGTCTCTTCTTCCACATAAGGGAAATGCTCGCTCATGTGAGGGCTGCGCATCCATGTGTGTTTTGGATACTCACCATGTTCGTCTTTAAAGGTGCCAGAAAGTACAAATATCTCTTCACCGCCAAAGTGGCGATGCGGCTGAAAACGTTCGCCAACCGGCCACTTCACTAACGCGACATGCTCGTGTTCGAACTCATGCAGTGGCATCACTTGTAAGCCGCCAATACCCTGAAGCCATTCGGTTTCCAAAGTATTAATGCGAACTTGAGTTAAGTCTCTCGCGTCAAACTGGTTGAGCTTAACCAAGATCTTGCAGCCATTTTTGCTGGATGGCGAATGCGCGCTGCCCGGCGGATTACGGATATAAGTGCCAGCAGGGAAATCACCCGTTTCATCGGAGAAAACACCCTCTAATACGAAGATCTCTTCACCTTGCGGATGTGGGTGCTCAGAAAACGAAGAGTCAGGATCGTACTTCACCACGCTGGTCGTGTGGCCCGATTCTTTCTCTTCTCTTTCTAACGGCTTACGCCAAACCCCTTTGGCCGGGCTCGCGACCCAATCTAATGTCTCGGTTTCTATAACCAGTCTCTTTGAAAAGTCCATGTTGAACATATTGGCGACCTTACTCTTGTTATCGTTTTAATTATTATTGTTGTCTTTCTCGTTTCTATTCTACGCGAATACTGATCAAGGAGGCTATCTCGCTGCTATTTTGCCTGCGCGACAGCCACCTAAAAAGAATCCTGATTAATTACGACCAGCAATCACACCGCCATCAACATCCCAGATTGCGCCCGTTACCCAATCTGCACTGTCTGACAGTAAGAAAGAGATGCTATTAGCGATGTCTTTCGGCAAACCAACTCGACCAATAGGATGGAACGCGTTGAACCCTTCTAGCGCTTGATCCACTTCTTCAGGTTTGATGAAAGATTCGTAAATCGGCGTTTTAACGACTGCTGGAGAAACCGCATTCACACGAATATTGTAGTCTGCAAGCTCCATCGCCATGTGTTGCGTTAAAGCATGCAGGCCAGCTTTAGCCATTGAATAGGCAGAAGATGGCGTCGCTTTGATTGCCTGTTTCGCCCACATAGAGCCTACATTTACCACGTTTCCGCCACCGTTTTTGATCATCAACTTGCTAACAGCTTGAGTGATGAAGAAGGTTGCCTTATTAAGCTGCATATACTGCTCGTAATCAGATTCTTGGTGCTCAATAAACGCTTTAGGGTTGAAGTAACCCGCAGCATTCACAAGGTAGCCAATGCCTTCTTCGAGCGACTCTAAATGCGCAATAAGGCGAGACACACTTGCATCATCATAAAGGTTAGCTTGCCAACCAGAAGCGTGGCCCAACGATTGCAATTCTGACACCGCTTTATCTAACTTAGTTGGGTTATTGCCGACAACCAGTACATGGATATTTTGAGCGACTAACTGCTTCGCTGTTTCAAAGCCCATACCACTTGTGCCACCGATTACTACTGCAATACCATTTTTAGTGAAGTTCATTTTGTTATCTCCTAAGTCATGTGAACGTGGTAATCTTAGGCTTTGAACTAACACTATGAATAGTAAGTACAAATCGGTTAGGTAGGTACTTATTGGTACATCTTTATGAAAAATCAGGAAAACTTTTTTTCAAGAAAATCTGCACCAGAGCGTTCCGCTCGCATGGTCGAAACCATCTACGGCTGTAAATGGTCGCTAACGGTTTATCAATTACTGGCAAATGGCATTAATCGCCCTGGTGAAATGGTGCGCTCGGTCGAAGGGTTATCGACCAAGGTATTGAATGAATGCTTGAAGCGAAATGTGGAGTTTGGGATTTTGGATAAGCAGATGTTCAACGAACTGCCACCAAGAGTTGAGTATCAAGTGACGCCCTTTGGTGAGAAGTTCTTACTGATTCTGGATCAACTGGAAAATCTACAAAACGAAATCGATGAGATGTAAGCCCACGCTAATCCGCTCTATTTCAAATAATGGACTGCATGCGCCATTTAGCTGACTGGCATTTGCTCAAAACGGCCTTTTACAAAATCAATGAAGGTTCGAATTCGGCTCGGTTGATAGCGGTCTCGATGATAGATCGCTGAAAAGTCGACCTTAGGCACCACCCATTCTTCAAACACCTGCTCCAGTTGCCCATCATTGAGCTCTTGTAAGCAATAGATGGTTGGAACACGAATAATCCCATTTCCCGACTTAGCGCCTTGTACTAACACTCGCCCATTTTTACATTGCAGTCTGCCCGTCACATGAACATCGACCGTTTTCTTAGTGTCATCCAAAGCTTGAAAGCTCCACTTACGCACAGACCCCGTTAAGCAATCATGGTGGATGAGGTCTTTAGGATGGTTTGGCTTCCCTTTGCGAGTGAAATACTCAGGGCTCGCGAGTGTTCCCATCTCAATGTCCAAAAGCTTTCGTGCGATAAAGCCCGCGTCTTCTAGGCTCCCCATACGAAAAGCGATATCAAAGGCGTCTTCAATCAAATCGACTCGGTTACTACTGAAATCAAGGCTGATGCTGATGTCTGGGTAGAGCTGCATAAACTCATTGACCAGATCCGCGATGATCACCTCACCCAAATAACCGCCAACACAGTTTACTTTTATGTCGCCACGTACTTCTTCGACATCATCCACAGCAGCAATCAGAGCTTGGTCTATATTATCTAAGGCTTGTTCACATCTCGCGTACAGATCTTGCCCCGCGTGCGTCAGCCTTAAAGTTCGAGTGGTGCGGATAAACAGAGTCACTCCCATCTGTTTTTCTAGGCTACTCACTTGGCGTGATACGTGGGAACGAGACACATCCAACTCCTCAGCCGCTTTGGTGAAATTACCTAAGCGAGCGATAAGCACGAAGGAGCGAATATCAGACAGGTTAATTTGATTGAGCATAGTCGCCAGCTTACTAATGAAGTTATGAGATAGACGCTTTTATTGTTGCACCACAGCAACAGTGTTTCAAGTAAAGAGCTATATATCAACAATACTATTTTCCTTAATATACCTCCATCGCAACGAAGCAAGGCAACAAGCACTTGATTCGAATGCACTTAAACAACACGTCGTAGCCAACCGACGCAATAAAAGTACAGAGGAAATAAAATGAAAAAACTAATCGTAATTACAGGTGCAAGCTCTGGTATTGGTGAAGCAATCGCTCGTCGTCTAAGCGATGAAGGTCACCCTCTTCTACTTTTAGCTCGTCGTGTTGACCGCCTTGAAGCGCTGAATCTACCAAACTCACTATCAGTGAAAGTAGACGTAACAGACAAAGCGTCTTTTGATGCAGCAATCGCACAAGGTGAAGAGAAATTTGGCCCTGTGGACGCGCTTATCAACAACGCTGGTGCAATGCTTCTTGGTCAAATCGATACTCAAGACGCTCAAGAGTGGAAGACAATGTTCGACGTGAACGTAATTGGTCTGCTAAACGGCATGCAATCTGTACTTGCTCCGATGATGGAACGTAACACAGGTACTATCATCAACATCAGCTCTATCGCGGGTAAGAAAACATTCCCAAGCCACGCGGCTTACTGCGGTACTAAATTCGCGGTACACGCTATTTCTGAGAACGTTCGTGAAGAAGTGGCGGCTTCAAATGTTCGTGTTACCACTATCGCACCGGGTGCTGTAGAAACTGAGCTTCTGTCTCACACAACATCTCAAGAGATCAAAGACGGTTACGATTCTTGGAAAGAAGACATGGGCGGCGTATTGGCAGCTGACGATATCGCTCGCGCTGTATCATTCGCTTACCAACAACCACAGAACGTATGTATCCGTGAGATTGCTCTAGCACCAACTAAGCAACAGCCATAGGCCTTTGCTATCGCTACTAAATAAGCGATAAACCAAAAAGCGCCACTACTGAATAAGTAGTGGCGCTTTTGTTTTGATTCAATCTAATTGTTAGCGATAAGCGAGATTAGAACTCAACGCGGTAAACTGATGTGCTACCACTCACTTCGTTGCCAACCGCAATAAAGTGGTTACCAGAGCGAGTGAAATACTTAATTGATTCAGGGCCTAAATCACCCGCTTTAGCGTTGTAAGTATCGTTGTCGCAATCACCGTCTTCATCAACCTTGGTGCACACTGGTTGTGTAAAATCTCGGTTGTTCAAGTAGCTGATGAAACTTGCGCTCTTAGGCTGAGTTACATCATAAACCATGATGCCACCTTGGCGTTCAAGCCCAATAAATGCATAGTGCTTGCCGTTGATCTCAGCCACTTCGATCGCTTCAGGTTCTACGCCTTTATCATCACTACGATCGTCACCGCTTTGGTTGTTATCATTGGTGCTGTTGAAGTTTGCAGGATCTTGCTCAAGTACGATTCGAGCAAAATCATCGCCGCTATCAAACACTAGCTCGCCTGACTCATCCCAGATAGAGAAAGAACGGCTACCGAATGCTTGAACCTTTTGATCAGCAGCGAGTGTCTCTTGTGGCTTAATCACTTTAAGACGTGCAAGTTGCTTGTTGTCTTTCAATGCGCCAGCTAATGGGTGGTTAGCGTCAACGTCTAACTTCTTGCCACGCACTTCATCGACATAAGCGATACTAAAGTCTTTTTCTGTGGTGTAGTTTTCGGTGCCTTGATAGTCATCGCCATCCCACTCAAAACCTTTCTCATCACACATTTCTTGCGTAGTCTTGATGCCATATTCACGACCATCACCTTCGTTCGCAGTCACGATGTAGGTGTTGCCATCAACACTGTAGCTAGTGATGCTATCTGGCATGTAGAGGCCTTCTAACATCGCGTAGCTTTGTAGATTACCGATATTTTTGTCTTTGTTTGACGCATCTAGCTTAGCGTTATCCCAAGGCTTTCCGCCTAGCCCAAGAATCGCATCCACTTGTGCACTCGCCACATCAATCGCAGCCAAAGCGTTGTTCTCTTGAAGGGCAACGTAGAGTTTTCCGTTATCCGCAAACGTTAGGTATTCCGGTTCAAGATCTTGAGCAACGGTTGCATTCGGCGCAGAGATTCTAACCTTGTCGGTCAACTCTGCATGACGAGGCTGACCTTGATTAAATGCCTTGAAATCAATTTGAGTGACTGTCGCTTGCAACGGGCCCTTGGTTAAATCCACCAGCGTTACTGTACCTTCAGGGTCAATAGTGTAATCCGCATTCGGCTCACCTTCATTTGCAGAAGCAATGTAGCGACCATCTTTCGAGAAGCTCACCATGTCCGGTAATGCACCAGCCGTATAAGTAGTGATCAGCTCTAATGTGTCTGAACGATAAAGTGCAATGATGCCGTTTTGCTGCTTGTCGGCATTTTCAATCGCGACAGCAACTAATCCTTGATGAGTCGACACACTGTTCGCTGCACCAATATCAATACCAGAAGCTGCAGCCGCTGATTGAAGATCAATCGAACCCGAAGATGTTGGTTCGCTAGCTGAGTTCATTGATAAAACATCAACTTTCTGAGCTTGAGCGTTCACAACATAAAGCTTGTCGGTACATGAATCGTAGCTGACGATTTCGGCTGCAGAAGTATCAAACGGGGCGTCGGCGATTGAACGGCCAACTAGGCTGATTCCGGTTACCTCAGCATTGGAAGCGCTTGGCTGCTCGATGGATTGGCATTGAAGGCTAAAAGCATCAAGTGATGTTTGAGATGGCGTAGCAGTCGTTGGTGATGTTGAAGTTGATTGAGAACACCCAACTAGAGCAGAACTTACCGCGATAGGCAGTAATAGTGTCAGCTTATTAAATTTACGATTCATATATCCTCCATGATTTGAATCGCGATCATAGAAGGCTTTAATGACACTTATCTTTCTCTTTTATTAATAATAAATGATGACAATAGGTTTCTTTCACTCATAACAACAGGGAGTTAAGTTGAGCGATCGATTAACAAGTAAGCAAAAAAAAGCGCCCAAGCTGGCTGATGCTTGAGCGCCTTTAGTAAACTGAATAGGGAGATTAGAAGTTGTAACCACCACCAATCATGAATACCCATGGGTCGATATCAACGTCTGTTGAGAACTGTTGACCATTAAACTTATATTTTGCTGTAGTGCCGATATCTGCATACCAAACCGATGCGTTCAGGAACCAGTCTTCATTGATCATGTAGTCCATACCAATGTTTGCTGCTAAGCCCCAAGAGTCATCAAGAGATAGGTCGCTTAAACCTAGATCTTTCGCTCCTTGATTTAGTGACTCATCGAAGAAGACAGTGTAGTTGATACCAGCACCTACGTAAGGGCGGAAGTCACTGTTCGCTTGGCCAAAGTAATACTGAACCATAAACGTTGGTGGTAGGTGTTTAGTATCAGCAACTTCACCTAGACCAGTTGCAGAAATGTTGTGAGAAAATGGGCTTGCCGCTAGTACTTCAAAGCTGATGTTATCTGTAAACATGTAGCCAAAAGTCAAACCAAGTTGAGTGTTTGAGTCTACAGAGAATTCTGTATTTGGATCATTCAACACAGCGCCACTGCTATCGTTAGGAGATACCGTTGCTGCACCTGCACGGATGATGAAATCACCTTCTTTATGAGCAAGAACATTGGTTGACATAAGAGCCGCAATAACCGCAATACCACATACTGTTTTTTTCATTATAATTTCCTTTTGGGGGCTTAATCTTTATTGGTGAATGAGTAATCATTTCTTATTTTGCGTGCAAGGTAGCATAGAATAACCCTACTTTATTGATGGAAATCAATTTGTGAAAAATTGTGATTATTTATGTAAATTTATATCGACCCGATCACTTTATTCCTTCATTTTATTGACAGTTTTGTAATGCAACTTTTCCGTGCGTCATTTTGTTAATTCAATCACGTCACTTTGCTCAGCTCTCTTTGGATCAAAATAGAGCAAGCCAATATCTCGAACGCTTCATTTTGGTGCAGAGCAACAAGAATCAACCTCGCCTCGTATAATATTCAATGAGTTACATTTGGCTTAGTGCTTGCAAGTCTATGTTCATAATCATAAATACATTGAGGTTCTGACCATGCAAGACACTCTAACAATCGTTCTGGCCGGCGGTGTTGGCTCTCGGCTTTCCCCTCTCACTGATAACCGTGCAAAACCTGCGGTACCCTTTGGTGGCAAATATCGAATCATCGATTTCACTCTCGCGAACTGCTTACACTCCGGGCTACGCCAAATTTTGGTACTGACTCAGTACAAGTCTCACTCTTTGCAAAAACATTTGAGAGATGGTTGGTCGGTGCTTAACCCCGAGCTCGGCGAATACATCACCAATGTTCCCCCACAAATGCGAACCGGTGATAGCTGGTACAGCGGTACTGCCGATGCAATTTATCAAAACTTGTATCTACTTTCGCGGAGTGAAGCCAAGCATGTGGTGGTGTTATCCGGTGACCATATCTATCGCATGGATTACGCACCAATGCTCAAGCAGCACAAAAAGAACGAGGCCGACCTAACCGTGGCCTGCATGGAGGTTTCGATTGACGAAGCTAAAGAGTTTGGTGTGATGGAGATAGACGAATCTCTAGAGATCAATAACTTTACCGAGAAGCCACGTTACCCTGCATGTGTGCCTGGTAGGCCAACTCGAAGCATGGCTTCAATGGGCATTTACGTCTTTGATAAAGAAGTACTAACACAAGCGCTACTGGCGGACGCCGAAGATCCGAACTCAAGCCACGATTTTGGTAAAGACATCATTCCGAAATTGGTCGGCAACAACAGTGTTTACGCATACAAGTTTGGGGATGAAGAAGGCCGAGTGACCCAAGATGCGTACTGGAGAGATGTTGGTACTATCGACTCTTATTACCAATCCAACATGGACCTGTTAAAGCCAGCTTCGCCTATCGATTTATATCAACCTGATTGGGCAATTCGTACTTACGAACCGCAGCTGCCACCCGCACGAACCATTGCTTCAGTTGAAGGTAACCAAGGAATATTCATCAACTCGATGATAGCGAATGGCGTTGTAATTGAAGGCGGCTCGGCGCAAAACTCTATCTTCTTCCCTAAAGTGAAAGTCAGTAATGCCGCGATTGTGATTGATAGTATTTTGTTTGAAGATGTTGAGATTGGAAAAAATTGCCACATACAAAACTGCATCATCGATAAGAACGTTAAGGTGCCAGATGGAACCCAGATCGGTGTTGATAGCCTTGCCGATGCGAAACGCTTCCACATATCAAAACAAGGCGTGATTGTGGTGCCCTCTTCTTACCAATTTGAAGAGTAATCTTTGACATTGGCGTAGCTTTTCTTTAAACGAAGGCAGCGAATTCGCTGCCTTCTTATTTACTCACACGGCTTCAGTTAAGCCTTAACTGTCCATGTATTCGATTAAACAGAAACCTTAGAAAGGCCCTAGCTCAATCATTTGAGCAATCACAACTGAAATCAAAGCGCCTACCGACCAGAACAAGAACAGTGGTAAGAAGAAACGAACCCACTTGGTGTAAGGTACTTTTGCTATAGCCAATACCGCCAACAAGCCACCATTGGTTGGGTAAATATAGTTAGAGATACCATCACCCAATTGAGAAGCCAGTGCCGCCACTTGACGAGTCACTTCACCAATATCTGCCAATGGAATAATGATTGGCATGGTGATCACCGCTTGGCCACTGCCCGACGGAATAAACAGGTTGATCGCAGCCTGCGAGAAGTAGATCCCTGCAGCTGCCACAAGTTTAGAGCTACCAGAAATGATCTGTGCAAGATAGAAGATAATTGAATCAACAATCTTCGCGTCTTCCATAATGGTTAGCACTGAACGAGCGAAAAAGATGATCAGTACCGCGACCAATACGTCGCTAACACCTTTGGTCCAGTACTCACAGATCTTGTTCGGAGATAAACCCGCCACCAAACCCGGAATGATCGCCATCGCCACGAATGCACCCGCAATCTCAGTGAAGCCGAACCCCATCGTCAACGTGCCGAAGATCATGTATGCGAACACGCCCAAGAACGCGATGCCCGCAAGCTTTTCACGTGTGGTCAGTGTTTTCGCTTCAACGTTAGATTCGTAGTGGTAACCCGTACCGTGCAACAAGCCTTTGGTCGGATCTTGCTTAACTTTACGCGCGTAGTTAAGTACATACCACGCACCCGTTAGCAACATGAACATGCCAACAATAAAGCGGTACCACATGCCTGAATACATAGGCAGTTCAGCGATAGTGTGTGCGATACCCGTAAAGAAAGGGTTAGCCAAAGCGGCGGCGAAACCGGCACAACTTGCCAGTAAAACAACACCAAGTGCCGTGATCGCGTCATAACCAAGCTTGATACAGATCGGGATCATCAAAGAGATAAAGATGACATCAAGTTCACGCATACCGGTGAAGGTGACGTTGAAGAAGATCGCCGTCATGATCACAGGTGCAATCACGTATAAGCCTTGCTTCTTTAGCTTAGTGGTTAGTGCAACAACGGATGCGTCTAATAGACCCATGTGTTTGATAATGCCAAAAGCACCACCCACAAATACCACAACGCCCATCACGCCAGAAGCGGATTTGAAGCCTTTAAAAAATGATTCGAAAAAAGAGGCTAATGTTGTTGGGTTGCTGGTCAATTGTGTGTAGCTGTCTGGGTCGATAACCGTGCGGCCATTCATGACCACTCGCTCGAATTCACCAGCAGGGATGAAGTAAGTTGCGATTGCAGCAACGATCACCATGATAACCAAAGAGAGAAACGGGTGGTTTACTTCTTTCTCTGTCGGCGCTGCGTTACCAGCTTGAGATGTAGGTACGGATGTGGATACCGTAGTCGTCATATAGACTCCTTATTTGTCAGCAACTAAGGATCACTTAGCCACCGAGAGGGATTTTTGGAAAAACGAAACCCTTCACGCTGAACTAAGTTCGCGCTAATTTAGGCTGTTTCAAAAAGGCCTTTGATAGATGGTGCTCTCAAATGTACATAGTGAAGTAGTGAGTACTACTCTCTTTGCGTCCGAGCAAAATGCAGATGTTTAGCCAAGTCAGGCCAAACTGAATGAGGTCATTACAAGCAGGTAAACAGAAAAGTCTGTTTTGGTAATGCGTTTTTTATCAATTACAAAGACAAGCGGCGCATACTAGCACAACGAGTCATTAATTGTCAGAAAAGTGTGAGTTTCGTCATATTTTGGTGAGCAACAAAAAAGCGCCCACTAATAAGCAAGGCGCTTTCCTGCAATCGAATCGAGTTACTTAGGTGCTAATTCGTAGTTTTCTTGCATCTCATGAGGGGCAATCCCGTACTCATAATCTGCTAAGTAGCCATCCTTATAGACCTTCATTCCCTTCTCATCCCAGCTCACTTTGATCATCGCCGTGTTGCCATCTTCACTGCCTAACAGCTCCAGCATTTCTGCATCAATCTTAATGGCTTTGATGGTTTTAATACGCTTAAACGGCTTAAATTCAGTGGTCGAGGTTGGCAAAGAACCGTAGCTGCTGATCCACGTCTCTTTAGGTACTAGCCATTGGTTGAAAACATCATCAACAATCGCTTTCGGCATGCTTGCGATAACAACAGAATCTGCCATTACGTTGTTTGTCTCTAGGCTGTAACCGCCCTTTCCGTCCGAAACATAAGTAGGAAAATCAATGCCAATTTCAGACTCAGCTGGTAAACGGCCTAAGGTGACCGACTTCTTAACGTACAGTTCTGCCGTTTCAAATTGCTGCATGATCTCAGGGATCTTCTGAAATTCAACTGGGGCAGCAAAAGCATTAAAAGCGAAAGAAAGGGAAGCTGCAATTGCAGCGAATTTAACAGGCATTTTCATGATAATGGATCCAAATAGAAGATGGCTGTTAGAGTATCCCGTACTAACAAATACCTCAATAAACTGCAGCGTCTTATATTTGTAATTGTGATACTGAGTGATGAAATCATAAATAGTTACTTTGCCCTTCCACTTCAGCTCGGCCCGCCTAGTTTCGCTGCTCTTCAGTTTCAACCTAAAAAATATCACTCATTTTTACCGTACTGTCAGCCTTATGTCAGTGGCGCAAAATGGTAAGTCCTGTCTTTGAACGAACCTAAAATGAGACCTCGATCATCATTTTGAGGTTCTCATGAAGGCTATTTACATCATTGCTGCCGCGTTGTTGCTGAGCAGTTCCTTAGCAAACGCAAATGTGCACAAGTGGAAAAATACCGAATTTCAAACCTATTCCGACAAAACACAAGTCAGGTTCTTATTGGTAAACCGTTACACCAAACAAGCGGATTACTACCTACGAATTGATGACAAAGAGTTTCCAAACAAGATCCAATTGGATGCAAACCAAGAGATAGAGCTGGATATCAATGTTAAGACGCCAGCCACTCAAACAACCAAGAAGAAGATTTGTACGCGCATGGTGACGGATTCCCCGAACAGCTACGAAGTATGCACAAACCTTAAATTCCAACGATATTAACGACATTCAAGCGGTATCAATTATGCGGAGAACAATCAAAGCGTTACTTAGCGTTTTATTTGCTGTCGCTTCATTGGCCATTGCTTCACTGACAAGCCCGGCATTGGCAAACCCAATACCGAGTGTATCTAACCCTTCAGGTACCGACCGAGTTCGAACCTCTGAAGGGGCTTCATGTGAGCAAGCAATTTCCACAGGTAAAACCGTTCAGTTCGGAACCTATGGATCAACCGGCAATGAAGATAGCGACAGCTATTACAACAATTATTACTACCAAAATCAGGATGAGGCAGGCGTATACGCGGCTGTAACATTTCAATTTGGTGGTGAGGATCGAGTTGACTGTCGTCGACTCTACGAGTTCGAGCTCCGTGAGCGAGAACGTTTAGAAGAGCTAGCTCAAGCGGAACATGAGCTAAAGCTATTACAAATCGAAGCAGAGAAATATCGTCTGCTGAAGATGGAACAAAACAATACCACTTTTTCGGAGTAAAAAATGCTTAATAGAAAACCATTACTTGGCCTGGCTGCCATGTCTGTATTTGCCACTGGTTCGGCGTTTGCCAAACCACCAGACCATCAAGATGACAAAACAGGTGATGTTGTATTCTCAGCATCTGTCGAGTCTCAATGTGGGATAGAAGCAACAGAAGACCAAGCCGACTTGGCTTTTGGCGAAAGTTACAATGAATCTCACGCGACTGTAAAGTTAGTCAGCAACAGAAACGGAATCAAAGTTCGAGCAGAAGAAATCAAAATCGAATCGTTTAACGGCCAAATTCAAAAAGGCGATGTGTTTTTCCAGTCAACGGGGACAACAGAGCTAGATCAATCTGCAGTTAGTTGGGAATCGGGTGTAGACATCACTCGGGATCAAATTCGTGAAGATAACAATATGAATCTTTTCGCTCGTGTTGCGGTTGATGAAAGCAATCTCGATGCTAGTGATGATTACGAAGTAAAAACAAAATGGAAGATTGAGTGTAACTAACCCATCATCTCTCCCACGGTAAGCCCTTTAATCACGAGGGCTTACTGACCCAGAGGCACTATGAAAACTCTAGTTTTATTCTTGGCGATATTGTTTATCGCGCCCTATGCCGTGAGCACCGGGTTTGATAAGAAAGAAGTCGAACATTTCAATCAAATGTGCGTCGATGGCTCATACAACCACCAACGCCGAATCTTTGATGCACTGTCGAATTCTGAATACATCGATTGGTCGAGTATCGAATTAATCGACACCGAAAGTCGCGTTAACTACACCGATACTACCGTCGAAATTAAGCAAACCGACCGTGTCACGTGCGATCTTATTGTCGAATACAAATATCATCATGCCGATATTGTACTGAGCTCAAGCTATCAGGTCTCTCTCAAAGATAAGCAAACCATCAGTAATGTGGCGGTTACTGAACAAGCGGTCACGGACTTTATTGTCCGCGTTATGGTGAACTAACATGCTACGATTGATTGTCGCATTCACTTTAATCAGCTTATCCAGTTGTACATTGGCATCCAATAACCACTCAACATTAAGCTTTAAAAAACATGTGAGAGAACGCTGCGGTTTAGAAGTGATCAATAACCAAGGTGAGATGAGTTTTGGTCGAGAATACGATGGCAGAGCCATCACGCTCAAGCTGGAGTCCAATCGCAAAGATTCTCGATTATTGCTCAAACTGCAACATATTGACCTAGGCTCAATTGATGAGTCTCGTATTTCAGAACTTGTGCGATTCAAAGTCGAGACGCCGGTTCGTTATGAAGGCGACATTAATTATTGGCGTCAGGGCGTCGAGTTTCCTGTCGATCAACTTGCATCCAATAAAGAAGTCGATATTCGAGCACGTATTACTATACCCGAGTCTCAACTCACAGCAGGAGAGTTTCACTTCAATATGGAGTGGGCAGTTGAGTGTCTATAAATTAGTAACTTAAGCTGAGTTTTTAATCAAAGAAGAAAAAAGTGAGTGAGCTGGAAAGAAAATCAATGGAGTGACAAGTTCGGAATTATAAAACCGATAAAGAGAGATTCACTGGGAATTCGCTGTAGGTTAGCTCAAATTATCAAGGATGGAGTTTTTTTGAACATGTCTCTAAAACACGAAACATAATATGCGATCAGTTCATCGGACTTTCAAGGGAGTAACAAGAGAATATTTGATAACACTGAAGTCAATCACACATGTGCTAATTCTCAGTTGGTTAATCTATCCGATGTTTGCTACGTTTAAATGACACAGTCATTGGAAAGGTATGATTTATGAAAATAAATGTTCAAACACATCATGTATCAATTAACGACGAGTCACGCAAAGACATCGAAGGTAAATTCGAGAAGATATCTAACCATTTCCCATCACTGATCAGTTGCGACATCATCATTACTAAAGAACACGGTCAACATCAGGTTGAAGTATTCACCAACTACGAAGGTGTACGAGTAACAGCAAAATCTACAGACGATGTTATGTACCCAGCTATCGCTTCAGCACTCAAGAAACTTGAAGCAGGCCTAAGTAACCGTAAGGGACAATTGAAAGCCGACCTACACGAGAAACCAACAAGCACGAAGCCAGAGATTGCTTCGGACATCATCCAAGAGATGAAATTGGTCTAACTCGATAAGTAGTTAAAGCGAAATAACGAATAGAAACTTATTAAGAATTTCAAAGCCAGCACATGTTGCTGGCTTTTTCGATCTTAAAGCCACGCAAACCTTCCCTTCTTTACCGTCTCTCGAATTCAGCTCAACCCCACATCATTATTAACGCCCTTAAGTTCGTAGCAGCTATAACAATCACTTGTGGTATTTGATACAGTTATAAGCAGAAATTTAGACCACAACGGAATGTTTATTATGAAGAAAATCGCGTTGATACTTTTCCTTGCCACTCAACTAATGGCTTGTACAGAAGTGGGCAGTGAAGCTTGGTGTGCCGATATGAAAGAAAAGCCTAAAGGTGACTGGACGGCTAATGAAGCGGGCGATTTTGCCAAGCACTGTATTTTCTAGGCGGGTTGTATTGGGCTGTTCAGAGTATATCGCCCGAAACCGTAATTGCTAAATGAAGCAAACAAAAAATCGCATAAGTTAACGCTTATGCGATTTTTGTATGAAGAGACACCTAACTAATTTGTTAGGAACTTAAAGAATAATCATCCCATCTCGATAAGTCAGTGCTGGTGTTACATCTTGGCCAAGTAAGACTGGGCCATCGAGGTCGACGATCTCAGATTGAACGGCAATAGGCAGAGCTGCACGCATCGCCAACGATGTACCGAGCATACAGCCCGACATCAGAGTAAACCCGAGCCTTTGGGCTTCTTCTGCAAGTACCAATGCTTCAGTCAGGCCGCCCGTTTTATCGAGTTTGATGTTGACCATTTCATACTTGCCCAACAACGATGAGAGCTGTGAAGTGGTATGGCAGCTTTCATCAGCACACAGTGGGATAGGATGCTTGATGTGTGCCAGCGAGGCATCATGCTGTTGTGGTAAAGGTTGCTCAATCATCGCGATATCAAACTCAGTCAGCTGATTGAACAGCTCTTCGAGGTTCAATCCAGTCCAAGCTTCATTAGCATCCAGTACAATTTTAACTTCTGGTGCTGCTTCTCGGACAGCGCGTACACGCTCTACCACTTGCTCACCATCAAGCTTCACTTTTAGAAGTTTCGCACCGTTCGCCACATAATCTCGAGCTTGAGTTGCCATCGCTTCTGGTGTGCCAATCGAAACTGTCATTGCGGTAACAATCTGCTTAGGTAACTCGAACAAGCTATTCGGAAAGATCTGTGCGTTTTGCTGCGCTTGATAATCCCAAAGCGCACAATCGATAGCATTACGTGCAGCCCCTCCAGTCAATAAAGACTGAAGATGATCTCGTAATTCTTCAGGATCGGTCATACCACGCTCAAAAGCCGTTTCAAGAGAGCTAGCAGCTTGTTGAATTTGCGCCAACACTGACTCGGATGACTCACCATAACGCGGGTAAGGTGTACACTCGCCTTGCGCTTGTTTGCCATTATGTTCAATGTAAACGCGAACAACATGACACTCTGTTCGGCTGCCTCGAGAGATGCGAAAAGGCGTTTGCATCGCGATAGTAATAGGTTCTGCTGTAATCTTCATAATTTCACTCGGTTGATGTTCGCTTTAACAAATGGAAACGTAGAAATGATGAAGTCGTTAAAGTGAATGTCGCAAATGATCAGTAATGTGTTGTACACCAAAGCGCACTGGATCTGTCACCGGCACTTGATAGAGTGTGGTCCATTCTTGGCACAATGTCTCAGCATCTTCAATGCTAATCGCCGATGTGTTCAAGCAGATACCCACCAGCTTCGCGTCTGGATTGGTCAGTCGTGCCGCTTGCAAGTTGGCTTCAATCGTCTGTTCTATGCTTGGTAATTGAGCATGAGGAAGGTTACGAATATGTGGTCGCCCAACTTCATGACACAACACTAAGGCGTTAGCTTGTGCACCATGTAAAAGACCCAAACTCACGCCTGCAAACGAAGGATTGAACAAAGAACCTTGCCCTTCAATGATGTCCCAATCATGATCGGTAAAATCAGGGCTAATTGCTTCAACTGCGCCAGAAATAAAATCCGCAACCACAGCATCAATCGAAATACCGCTGCCTTCAATCAAGATACCCGTCTGCCCTGTCGCTTTAAACTGAGCAGATGTTCCCGCTTCTTTAAGCGATTTTTCGATAGCTAAAGCTGAAAACATTTTGCCGACTGAGCAATCTGTTCCGACAGTAAGCAGGCGCTTACCTTGACGAGGCTTACCGTTACCAACATTAAGAACACCGTCAAAATGGCGTACATCATGAAGCTTAGTCAATCCTTTTTGCTGCATGTCAGCAAGCGGTGAAAATTCACTCAATCGTTGGTGCATGCCAGATGCAATCTCATATCCCATTTCTGCAGCGGCCATAATGGTTGACTGCCAAGAATCAGGAATTACACCACCCGGATTTGCGGTGCCAATCACTAGGGTCTTCGCACCCTGCGCTTGTGCCTCTTGCAGGGTCATGTCCGTTAACCCCAGTGAAACGGTATCGTCAGTTAAACGCAGTTGACCTAAGCAGATTTCTGGTCGCCATTGATGAATACCGCGAGCTGTTTTTGCGGCGAGTAGGTCAGTAACATCCCCAAGAAAAAGAAGGTAAGGTTGAGCGATCGACATGAGCATTCCTAATTAATAAGTCCTTGTATGGATTTACTTTAATTAAGAACTTAGAAGCTGCCGAATGCCTATTTATGGCGAGCCTATAACCTTAAGTTATAGGGTGAGTATGGTTCTTCAATGAAGCGATAAATTGCTTAACGGAAATCGACTGAGGGGTGTGCTCTGCGCAAAGCATCGATACCGAAAATTGGATATCTGGTTGAAGTGGCGACACACAAACCGAGTCGTCATTTTGATATTGCTCTGCCGTCCACGGATCAACAATCGCAAAACCTGCTTGGTACTTGACCAGTTCTGCAGCTGCGCTATACCCACGTACAGATATCGGATGGTGGTAATGCTCATCTCTCGCAATAAGGCTTTGATGTAACAGGAGGCCTAATGGGTCGCGGCTATCAAGCCCGATGATTGGTAGTGGATAATTGATCAGATCATCTAACGTTAATTCCGCGGCTAAATGATCAACCGTATTGGAAGGAACCAAAACCTTAAGTGATTCGGTTAATAGCGTTTCACTTAATATAGCAGGCGGCGTTTCATCGCCAAACGCGATAGCAATATCGAGCTCATGTTTTAGCAACCCTGCACACAGTTCGTCGCGATTGGCTGTCAGTAACTCAAAAGAGAGTTCTTGTTCACGAGACATTTGGGCGATCACTGGCGTCAGCAATTTGGTCGCCAGAATTGGAGGCGCACCAATACGCAGGTGCTGATGGCCTTGTTTTACTTTATTGGTCAAAGAGCGAAATTGACCCAGTTGCTGATAGACCTTTTCCGCTTCTGGTAGCAAGGTCTTCGCTTCAACCGTTGGTACCAATCGACCTTTAACTCGTTCGAATAAACCAAACCCGAGTTGTTGCTCGGTGTGCGCCAGAATACGGGTCACGTTAGGCTGGGACACATGCAAACTGCGCGCGGCTCCAGATACAGTTCCGGTCTGCATAATGGCGTAGAAGACTTCCAACTGTCTTAGGTTCACATTGATGTCCTTATGGTTCACGAAACAAATCTAGGGCTTGGCTTTTAGCGTGAGTTTATTTTAATAGCTCTTCTATCGTAGGTTGGAGTATCTCAGCCCAAGCTTGATAAGCCTTAGCATTCAAATGTAGGTCATCACATGAGTATTCGTTCGAAAGAAGCTGATTAGGTGACAATACAGAATTCACATCTAAGAACGTAATGCCTTGCTGGGAACAGTACTCGCTTAGCTTGCGATTGAGCAGTTCAACCGACGGATTTAAACCTTGCAGTTTAGAGCCAACATAAAGCGTTGATTGCACCAAGATTCGAATATCATTTTCTTGCCACACCTTAAGCATATCAATGTAGTTCTGGTAGATATGGTCGACATCATAACCCTGAGCTAAATCGTTTATCCCTGCCATAAAGCAAACCAGCTTGGGCTTCACATTCAACGTCGTATCAATACGGCGTAACATACCTGTTGTGTTATCACCCGCTAGACCGCGATTGACCATCGAGATATCACGGAAAATATCCGCCCACGGTGCCCACTCGGTGATCGAGTCACCAAACATCACTAGGTCTGCATTTGGAGAAAAATGGCGATGATTATCTGATGTCATGATGTAACGACTCATACTGTGCCCTCGTTGCTGAATCTCAGACTGAAGAGCGACCGCTTTGAGGATCTCGCTATCTGGCGTGGCGCTATCAAATTGAGCCAGCAATCCTTCGATATGAGGCTTAAAAGGGCTAAGACGAGTGCTCAATTGATGATGTTCTTTAAGGGAAGATAACCTCTCTAGTAATGCATACAGAGAGCGGTTTTGACCAACTTCTTGGAATAACTGATAGAGATCGAGGACAGAGTGTTGCTGTAGCGCGGCAAGTAATTGCTTGTCTTCCATGGTGTTATCTAACCCTTCAATTATCTGATGATGAACTCAAGATAATATCCGATTGCGTACGGGATAGATAACACTAGAAGCAGAGAATTACTTTTCTTTGATTAATAGATGATTACGGTTATCACGGCTTTTCTTGATCAGCTCGTTGCTCTCATCCATTTCATCAGACTTAGCAAGGCGATCATAAAGCAACACGTTAACTGTCGCAGCCAAGTTCATGCAACCAACCGTTGGTACATACACAACGTGATCTGCTCTGTCGGCGACATCTTGAGAAATTGAACCGTCTTCAGGCCCAAAGATATAAATGGCATTTTCTGGGTGTTTAAAACGCGGCAGTGGTGTTGCACCTTCTGCGAGTTCTACACAAACAATTTTCGTTTCTGAATCAAGGTTATCCAAAAACGACTCGACACCCGTTAGTGGGATAGTACGCGCAGCACTCTTGGTATCGGTGTGAAATTTAGCGGCTTTTTCGTAGCGTTGCCCTGTGTATTTAACTTCGTCGACTTGGTAACAACCAGCCGCGCGCATAACAGCACCAACGTTTGTCGGGCTCTTTGGATTAGTTAAACCAATAGTCACATGGCTTTTGTTCATGAATCTTTCTCACTTAACGAATAGACATAGCAGGGTGCTACAAAGCGTCGCATTCTACCAAAGCAGCGGCAAATTCAAAAGCATCGTAAAAAACCACTCTTTTTGTCATTAAGCCCCTAGTTGCAAGGCTTCTAACATCAAAAACCTAACCGCCATCATGTTTATAAAACAAAAACATTTCTGGATAACAATTCGACAACAAGTCCATTTACATTTTAAAACCACATTAATAATGTGTTGAAAATTGCATGAGATAATCACACAGGAAGCGTGACATGACCCTAACCATCAAAAACCGCCTTTATATTCTCTCTTTCATTCCTTTGCTACTAATGGCAATTGGCATGATGAGCGTGACGTATATGAAGAGCACCGAGCTAACCGCACAGCAAGTTGAATCGACGCGTAGCAATATGATGGCGATGAAAGAAAAGGAACTCAAAGCGTATCTACAAATGGCCTACTCTTCGATCAGCCCATTTTTGGATAGAGGTGCAACATTAGAAGAAGCCTTACCAACATTAAGAACGTTAGAATATGGTGAGTCTGGCTATATTTTTGGTTATGACTCGAAAGGTGTTCGAGTCGTTGTCGGGCAAAATAACGATGGTATTGGTAAAAACTACTACGACCTGCAAGACAAAAAAGGCAACTACCTTATTCGTGATTTGATCAAGAACTCAAAGCTTGGTGAATTCACCACCTACTACTTTCCAAAACTTGGTCAATCAGAAGCCCTACCGAAACTGAGCTACTCGATATTCGTTCCCCAGTGGGACTTGATGCTAGGCACAGGTTTCTATACTGACGACATCGATGCGGTCATCGCAGAGATGAAAGAGAGCTCAAATGCCGCGTTACAAAGCTCATTGACAGCCATCGCTATATTCTGTGGTTTGATTGCCCTAGTAGTTGCTGTGTTTGCCGTTGCCGTCAACCGTACCATCATGCAACCACTCGAACAGTTTGATCGTTCAATCAGCGCATTCGCGAGTGGCGAAGCTGACTTAACCGCTCGAATGGAAACCTTCAAAGCGCCCGAGTTCACTAAGCTCAGCGAGAACTTCAATGCCTTTGTAGCGAGCTTGCAAACCATCATTCGCAGCGTAAGTGATGTCGGGCAACAAGTAGTAGCCGAGACATCTAGTATGTCTTCTCGCGCTGCGCAGGTCGACGAGATTGCTACAGGGCAACGTGAAGAGACAGAACAAGTTGCAACAGCGATGACTGAGATGACCACAACGGCTCAAGAGATCTCGAGCAACGCTAGCCAAGCGGCGGATTCCGCAAAGCTTGCAGAGGGCAATGCCAAAGAAGCGCAACAGATCGTAAACGCCGCTGCAGATTCGGTGGCAGGCCTAGCGAGCGAAGTCTCAGAAGCCAACACCGTGGTGTCTCGTTTAGAAGGCGATGTACAAAACATCTCTTCTTCATTGGCGGTCATCCAAGACATTGCCGAGCAAACTAACCTACTCGCGTTGAATGCCGCGATTGAAGCGGCGCGTGCAGGCGAACAAGGGCGTGGCTTTGCTGTGGTTGCCGATGAGGTTCGTAAACTGGCAAGCCGAACTCAAGAGAGCACTGGCGACATTCACAAGATGATTGAGCAACTTAAAGCTGCCTCAGATGCTGCTGTGAAAGCGATGGATTCAAGTCAAAACCGAAGTGCGCAAACCGTGGAAGAAGCGAATGCCGCAGCCGAAGCACTGGCGAAGATCCAAGCGTCGATTGATACCATCATGGACATGAACTCGCTTATTGCGACAGCCACTGAACAGCAAAATATTGTAGGACAAGAGATATCTCAACGCATCGTGGTGATTTCTGACCAAAGCTCACAATCGGCCGAACTCGCGAATCAAAACCGTACAGGTAGCCAAAACCTCAACAGTCGTGCAAATGAGCTGTACCACTTAGTAGATCGTTTCACCGTCTAATACATTTTCGGTTTAGTAAGCCGCAATCAAACGCGACTTAACCCTAAAACACGTCGGGCTTCAGAATCTCTATTCTGAAGCCCGAACTTTTTGAGTTATTCAATTTTAAGACCAACAGAAAAGTCCCCCTCTCCCTCACTATTCATCATAAGTTTTAAGTACCTATTTTCAGAAGTTGGTTAAGCTTATTGAGTTGGTCTAAATCATCGATTCGAGTAGAGGGACGTTGCATGTTTAATTCAGATAAGAAGAAGGTTCGCGATTTATTGATAGCCACTCGCTTTGGCGTATCGGCTTCGGAGATGAAAACCATTATTGGTGTAGAGCAGAACAAAGCGATGAAGTGTATTGTTCAGCTCAAACAAGAAGGCGAAGACATTCGAACTCTTGGCGAAGGCACCAACCCAGATGAGTTGGTTTTATATTCCATAGGAGAAATTGAACCATAAGCTCGCTAAATTTTAGTCTGAGTTTGAGTTTTAGCTTCTAGACAGGAGTCGTTAAGCGGGCAATCTTGACACTTGGGTTTAGGGTTACAAAACTGCTGACCATGTTCGACTAACAAACCATGATAGTAGCCGTACCTTTTGGTATCCAGAGGGATTACGCTTTCCATCAAAGCTCGAAATTTTTCATACGATTTAGGTACATCGAGTCCATTACGAGTGAATATCCTTCTTGCGTAGGTATCAATCACAAAAGACGGTTTACCTATCGCATAAACCAGAATCGCGTCAGCCGTTTCACCACGGATTCCTTTGACTTCTAATAGCTCTTGTCGGAGCTGATCTTTGTCCTGTTCTCGCACCACCAAAATATCGTATTGGTATTTCGAAAACCACTCAGTCACAGCCTTCAACTTAATGGCTTTTTGATTGTAGTAGCCACTCGAACGAATCTTTTGGGCAAGATCATCAAGATCCATCTCAGCGATTGACCTTGGGTCGAGCTTATCGCCTAAGTTGATGAGTGCTTTCTCTGCATTCTTCCAGTTGGTGTTCTGAACCAAAATAGCGCCTAAAACGATCTCGTAAGGATCATTCCTTTGCCACCAATCAAAATAGCCGTAATGCTGTTCGAGTGTGTCGAACACACTGAGTATCAACTCACTTTGACTTGTTGAATGACGCTGAATTTCAGTCATAGAACTAATCCAATTGCTCAGAAAGGAAATCGACGAGCAAACGAACCTTTGAAGATAGGTTACGGTTCTGAGGATAAAGCGCCCATATGCCTTCCTTGTCGTCTCGATAATCGGACAACACCTCAACCAACTCACCAGAATCAAGATCTTCACTCACATAGTATTCAGGCAACTGCACCAAGCCAATGCTCTGCTTAGCGGCGTCTAACAAGGCTAAACCACTGTTGCACTTAATGCGTCCGTTAACACGAACTGAGCGAGGTCGCCCATTTTCTTTGAAACGCCAATGTTCAAATCCACCGACTAAACATTGGTGATTATTTAATTCTGATAATGTATGCGGTTCACCATAACGTTCAATATATTCAGGGCTGGCACATACATAAAGTTGGCGTTGAGAGAGCTTCTTTGCCACAAGGCTTGAGTCTTCTAATCGGCCAAGACGAATCGCCACATCAACACCCGAATCGATAAGATCGAGCTTTTGATTGGTCAGCATCAGCTCAAGCTCTACTTGCGGGTGAAGCTTTAAGAATTGATGCAGTATTGGGGCGAGTTGGCGCTCACCATAAGTCACAGGCGCGGTGACTTTCAGTAGGCCTTTGGGTGTGGATTGCATCTGCGTGACCGCAAGCTCAGCAATTTCTAAGCCCTCGACCAGCAACTTACATTGTTGGTAATAGAGTTGCCCAGCCTCTGTAAGAGAAACCTTACGCGTCGTTCGATTGAGCAGTTTCACCGCGAGTCGTTCTTCGAGGTTTGCTACTCTACGACTGATTTGAGCCACCGACGTAGCGAGCTTCTGCGCCGCACCAGTAAAGCTTTCACGCTCTGCCACTGCAACAAACTCACTTACCCCTTCCCAATTGGCCATGCCTTTACCTTATGCTTAACTTTGATTACCCACACAGTGTATTGAAGTTAGATATCAGTGTCACCTTGCTTGATATGCGCCGGGCATTAATCTTCAGCACCTATAATCATTCCCTTACAGAAACATATTTTTGTCCTAACATTAATCTCATCCCCTATTGCTAGGGTGAGAACCTCTAAAACACTGGTACAACAAGGTAAGGTATCCCTATGAAGAAATTAATCATACTTGCATCAACTCTTGTACTCAGCACCACAGCGTTTGCAGCAACTAAAACAACGATTCAAGAAACAACGTTAAAATCTGACACATATGCTAGTGAAGCCGAAGCATACGATGCAGGCACCAACCTTATGGATGAGTTAAGCGCAAAAACACCTTTTGAGCTTTCAAGAGAACTGCCACAGTTCCAACAGACAACCAAATACGATTCGTTCAAGATTGACGATGCGAATATGGAAGTGAAAAAAATCACTAACATGAACGGCGACATCCATTACCAAGCGAACGTAAAAGTTGACTACCGTTACACATACAAAGACGGACGTAGCAGCTAACACTGAATGATTGATTTGGTCTAAAAACCGATCACATAGTCAAAAAGAAAGCCCGCACTCATAGAATTCGGGCTTCTTTGTCGTTCAACGCTGATTAATGGAGTTCAAAATGAGCAACCATTATCAGCTCATATTCGTCTGTCTAATTTTGAAAATTACACTTCAAACTGAGACACAAGGCTATCAAGCGCTTCACACTGTTCGGCCAATGCCATACATGCATTTTCTGCGCTGCTTGCCATCTCAACCATTTGCATGGTGCTTTCTGCGATGCGTTGAACATTCTTATTCACCTCTTCAGACACTTGGGACTGTTGCGAAGCCGCCGTAGCGATTTGTGTGTTCATGTCATTCATCTTGCCGATTGAGTTTCGAATCTCACTCAATGAAGACGCTGCAGTTCCTGCTTGAACAATGGTTTTCTCGCCACTCACTTTGCTTTCAGTCATTACACCAACCGCGTGTTTAGCACCCACTTCTAAGCGTTCAATCATTGATTGGATTTCGCCAGTGCTGTCTTGTGTTTTACTCGCAAGCGCACGAACTTCATCAGCCACAACCGCAAAGCCACGACCTTGTTCACCCGCTCGTGCCGCTTCAATCGCCGCATTCAATGCAAGTAGGTTAGTTTGCTCCGCTATGCCTTTGATCACGCCAAGGATTGAGGCGATGTTCTTCACGTCTGTGTCCAGTTCTTGAACCACACCACCCGCGTTCTCGATATCTTGCGCCAGGCGTTCAATCGAGGTCACGGTTAAACCAAGCGTGGTATCAGCCGATTCTACTTCATGGTTTGCAACGTTACTTGCGGTTGCTGCGTCTAATGCATTACCACTCACCACTTCACTGGTTGCTTGCATCTCATGAACCGCCGCCGCGACTACTTCACTTTCACGCTGTTGGTTCGATGAAAATTCAGCAACACTTTGCGTTAACGATTTAATGTTTTCCATCTCAGCGCGTACCGCATTCGATGTGAAGATCACTTGCTCGACGGTAACATGGATCTTGCCAACAAACTGGTTGAAAGCGGAACTCAAACGAGCGATCTCATCATTACCTTCGACCTTCATACGTTGAGACAAGTTACCGTCTCCCGATGCGATCTCATTCATTGCTTTCTCTACGTTCTGGATTGGCTGAACGATAAAGCGATTTGATAACCACATCGCGAAAAGTGCAGCGAAAACAGCAACTGCCATACCCACTTCAATGATCAACTTGCTTGATTCAATAGAGTCATCGGCTTGCTGACGAAGCTCTTTCTGTTTCAGTTCAATCAGAGTTCGGATATCGCGCAGTTGAGTACGAATGATCGCAAACTCAGCATCGAGCGCTGTCGAGTAATCAATATTGTATTGGTCTGCGTTTGCTGGATCAGCGAACATTGGCTCGTGCAGTGCCACCCACTTGCTCATCGCGTTAACAAGCTTTGACAGCTCGCCACGTGAAGATGGATCCAACACGCCCGCTTGATACAAGGTTTCAACACTTTGGAAACGAGGAACCGCTTTGTAAGCGTTGTCTTTAAATTCAAACTTTTGGTACTCGATCGCCGCTTGGTCTTTAGCAAGCAACAGGCCTTGTGCCGAAGCGATTATTTGGTAGATATCTCGATAGCCATCTTCTAGGTTATCTAGCACTGGCTGAACCACATTATTGAGCTCGTTATTAATCGCAGCTTGAGCATTTGATCTGATAACGTTGAGCACAGTAACGGTAGAAAAAACAATCACAATCACCAACAGCGGGATCGCGATTTTACTCTTAATCGAAAGATTATTGATATTCATTGGGATTAATAACCACACTTCAAATAGGGATGCGCGCGCAATATACAGCACACATATGCAATCTCACTAAGGATTTGTGAGCCCCATCTCATAGCAAACGATACCGTAAATTCGTGTGATGTTTTTTCAATCAAAGGTTAACTTTCGACGACTAAAATACACTCTGATTTAGACTTATTTGCTGCTGATACGCGCAAATACTGGAGAAGTGTTAGAAATAACACCATAATGTAGGGCTCTAAAATAAGTAGGTAAGAACATGAAAATTTGTGGTGTTGAAATCAAAGGTAACGATGCAGTCATCTGTCTTCTTTCTCTATCAGATGGTGTATTTAACATTCCTGATTGCCGAGTTTCTAAAGTTTCAATTAGCGACGCAAACGACACACAGAATATGAAAGACTTTCAATTCTCTTTTGCAAAGTTAATGGAAGATTACCAAGTAGACAAAGTTGTGATTCGTCAACGCCAAACTAAAGGCAAATTTGCTGGCGGTGGCTTTGGTTTCAAACTAGAAGCAGCAATTCAACTGATCGACGGCCTAGACGTAACCGTTGTATCACCAGCAGACATCAAAGAGAGCCTTAAGCGTAACCCTCTAATGATGAAGTTCAAAGAAACAGGCCTTAAGCAATACCAAGAAGCACCGTTTACAACGGCATACGCTTGCTTGATGAAGCGCTAATCAAAAGTCGCTAGCCAATATTTGATACAGAAAGAGCCTGAATATTCAGGCTCTTTTTTGTTTCTAGTCATCAGCTTTAAGTAGAATGAGTTTTGGTATACAAACTACCGCTCTAACACTGTTCGCCTGCGAGCCTTAATCCATTCTGGCTTCCTCACCACCAAATAAACCGCGGCGGCAGACAAGGCGAAGCCCATCGCGCCATAGATGTCGAACGACTCACCGAAAATAAGCCAAGCTTGAATTGCTGTCGTCGGTGGCACGAGATAGAACACTGAGGCCACACTTGAAGATGCACCATGTTCTACCATATAAAGCAGCAAGAGGATGGCAACACAAGACAGAACAACCACCAGCCAGATTAGAGTCAGCGTGAATTCTACAGTCCAGTTCACTTGCATCGTTTCGTAACGCATTGCGAACGGCAGAAACAGCGCCGCCGAAGCCAAGTATTGCACCATCGCACCGCCTACCATATCTGTCCCCTGACAAAAGCGCTTCTGATACAGAGTGCCGCAGGTAATACCCACCAAAGAAACCAAACACAATAACGTTGCCAAGCCTTTTTGGTCATCTGACTGCCATTCAATATTGCCCATCAACACCAAACTGATACCCGCAAAACCAAGCGCTAAGCCCAGCCACTGCGCGAAATTAAAACGCTGCGAAGTACAGCTGATCATAATCAATGCGGTAAGAATCGGTTGTAAGCCAACAAGTAGAGAACTCAACCCGGCGGGCATACCCATATCAATCGCCAGATAGGTACCACCAAGGTAGAAACCATGAATCAAGATGCCGACCACACTTGCGTGGAAGAATGCTCGACCACGAGGGATACGACGCTTAAGGATTGCAATCAAAACCAAGAACAGCGCCACGTTGGCTACCATCCTTAGTGAAAGTAATGTTGCGGGTTCCGCGTATTCCACACCAAGACGTGCGCCGACAAAACCTGACGACCACAATATTACAAACACAAACGGAATCATTTTAATCAGCATTACAAACCTCTGGTCAACTCTTCATCAATGCTGTTACCTTAGTTGGGTACAGATAACTAATAAAGATACAGATATAACACTTTGAATGGTTACAGATTGAGAGTGAGCAACGAGGGAGAAAAACGTGGAAGCAGAACTCAGCGGCAATAAATACCTTGCTACCGAACAACATATTAAGGCTCAGATCGATAAGGGACTCTTTCATCCAGACGATCGTCTTCCCTCAATCCGTCAACTAAGCGAACAGCTTGGCGTGAGCAAGAACACCGTGATTCGCGCCTACCAAGAACTGGAAGCAACAGGCTGGGTATATTCAGTACCTAAATCTGGCTATCGCGTGAAAGCACCGAACACCACCAACTGGGATACACCAAGCCAACCTCAAAAAGTGGACCTCTTATCTGTCACCAAATCTGTACTCTCTCGCCCGAAAGGTCGTCTGAAACTGTTGGCAGGTTCTGCGCACCCGAACATAAACAACCCTGCGATTCGTAGCTTGTACGCCGAAATCGGTCGCCATAGCCGTTTGCAAACTCAACTTCCCGGTTATTACCAATTACCCCCCGGCGACGAGCAATTAGTAAAGCAATTGTTAAAGATCACCCATGATCTTGGTGTGCCTGCGGGATCGAAAGAGATTGCGATTACTCATGGTGCTCAACAAGCGATCAGTCTAGCTCTGCGTGCGCTCACCAAGCCCGGTGACATCGTGGCAGTCGAGTCACCGTGTTACTTCGGTAATCTACTTTTACTTGAATCGCTTGGCTTACAAGCCCTTGAAATACCAAGCAGTGTTAGCCATGGCATTGACATTCCATCACTACAGAGCGCGTTGGAAAAATGGAAAGTGAAAACCTTACTGCTAACGCCAAACTTTACCAATCCAACCGGTTCAAGAATGCCATTGGCGAATCGAAAAGCGTTACTGGAGATCACCGGATCTTTACCAATTATCGAAGACGATGTGTTCGGTAGCTTGGCATTCGATACACCAATCGCTAGCCTCAAAGAGCTTGATGACCAAGATAGAGTCATCTACGTCAATTCATTGTCTAAAACCTTAGACTCACGCTTGCGAATCGGTTGGTTACTGTCGGGGCGCTACCAACCTTTGGTCGAAAAGTACCTTTTATGCGACAACATGGGCAGCTCAAACCTGATGCAATCCGCGGTGGGGCAATTTCTCACTACCGGTAAATATCGCAGCCATTTGTCTAAGATGAAGCGGCTCTACCAAACCAATCAAAAGCAATTCCAAAGCCTGTTAATACAAGCACTAGATAGCTATCCTCACCTTGTCGGGCAATACCACCTATCAAAACCGGAAGGCTCTTTTTTAAACTGGATAACACTGCCTGAATCGGTCGATAGCTACGCGGTCTATCAAGATTGTTTGAAGCATAAGTTGGGGATTTTACCCGGAACAGTATTTGGCACCAACGACCAATATAAACATTGCCTGCGCTTCACTGTCGCCAATATTGAAGAGAGCAAAGAGTGGAAAGAAGGGGTTATGACACTAGCCAAGATAATCGCTAGGCACGTACGTTAGGTAACCTTGTTAATTCCATATTCAACCCAAACAACAAAGCCCCACTCAACCGAGTGGGGCTTTCATCATTCTTACCATTTAATTAGTTAAATGCGATTAACCTTGCCAAGCGAACTGTTCAAATACTTTGTCTACGGGCGTTTTAGCAACGTGGTTTACGTAGTTACTGATCACTTTCTGAGACAAGCCAAGAATCACTTCTAGTACCTGTTGTTGACCGTAGCCCGCGTCGAAGAATGCTGACATTTCACTTTCAGGTACATTGCCGCGGTTACGCACCATGCTCAGCGTAAAGTCATGCAGTGCTTGCAGCTTTTCAGTGGGTAGAGCCTTGCGATTACGCAGTGCTTCGGTGATTGCAGGATCAACCTTCATTGAATGTGCAATGCCAGTGTGTGCAGGAACACAGTAGTGACACTCGTGTTCAACGTTGATGGTTTGCCAAACAACCGTTAGCTCTTCAGCATCGAAAGATGAGTCACTAAACGCCTGATGAAGCTGAGTGTAAGCCTTAAGTGTGTTTGGAGATTCAGCCAACACACCAAACAAGCCCGGCACTCTGCCCATCTGCTTTTTAGCGCCTTCAAGAATAGGTTGGCTTTGCTCTGGCGCGGATTCTACTGAGTGAATTTTGAAGTTGCTCATTGCTCTATCCCTATCAATTTACGGTTCTAAAGTTATTCAATCACGGAGCAATTAATGAATGTTCTCCGTTGGTGTGAAAACAATATAGATCAAACAAGAACGATCGTTCAAGTATTATTTTGAACATTCGTTCAAATTATACATTGAAGCCTGACGGATATCTTTTGTTCATAACAAGAAAGCCCAACAGGCAACACCTGATGGGCTCTCTCTTTTTCTCAATTTTTTGCAAGCGACTACCAATATTCGGGGTGAGACAAAGCTTCAACACAGCTCGACTTGCCACTTGTTACTTTGATTTCACCACCAGTCAACGATTGAGCTAACCAACCGTGAGAGAAACTCAATTCAAAGGGCGCTGGGAGCTGCTCAACGGTAATTTGCCCAAAGCCCACTTTTGAATAGTAATCAGGATCACCGTACGTCACTGCAAGCTCAACACCTTGTTCAGTCAGAACCTGCAAACCGAAGTTAATCAGTTGCTGACCAATACCACGCTTTTGCACCTGAGTGCTCACCGCCACTGGCGAAAGCAAATATGCCTTGGTTTCATCATCAAATGAAAGCGGCGTAAAGATAATCGCGCCCACAATAGTGCTAACCGTATCCGACTCACTAGAATCGTCTTCAGCAACAAAGCAAAGTAGCTCTGTCGGAGCTGTAGTCGTTAAAAGATCGTAGGCAAGTTTACCCACTGTTTTACCTTCGTTCTCGCCTTCTGAATCCGTAAAGGTTTGAGTGAAAACTTGAGTGATCGTTTCGATTTCGTTTGAATTATATTGCCTAAATTTCATGGTGTTACTCACTTACTTTAATTTCTTGAGCACAAAGAACTGATAATCAAAATCACGTTGATCAGAAACTTTAGAAGGCTGTTGACCCAAACCGTTCTTTGATGTGCTGCTATCGAAAAATTGTTTAACTTCATTGTCGCAATCGACGAGCGCTTTTGAGTTCGGCATCGTTGCTTTAAGCGCTTCTATTCGCTTTTGAAAGGGCTGGTAATACGCAAGCCAACCAGCGACACTCATTGCAAAGTGATCCAAAACTTCATAACCCGCTGCTTTTGCCTGTTTAATACGCTCGGAAACCGTCGTCATGTCTGGGTACTCTTTCTGCCAGAACGCTTTGCTCGATTCGTTAGGTTGTTCGGTATTCCACACCAAATCATTAACGACCAATATGCCGTCATCCCTGAGTAAATTTCGCCACTGCTTTAGCGCCTTTTCAACACCCATGATGTAAGCGCTGCCTTCCGACCAAATTAGGTCAAACGACTTAGCTTCAAACGGCAGATCCATCATGCTCGCGCACACGGTTTGGACGTTGCTTTTTAAGCCAAGAGCCTGTGCTTGCTGAGTCAGAATATCTAAGCTCGGTTGATCATTATCTACCGCCGTTATGTGCACATCCGCTTGATGTTCTACTATGGCTTTCGCTAACACAGAGGTGGCAATGCCTTTACCACAACCGATCTCAAGCACATGTTTGGGAGAAACTGGAACTTGTGCCAGCGCCTCTAGAGTATCTTCCGCGGTTCCTGGCCCTAAACGCTGTAAACCCGCAAAGATCACCTCAAAATCCGCCATGTACTGGTCATGATCGTTCATGTCTTTTGAAAGCCATTTCAGTCGCAGTGCTTGCTTCTCATCAAAGCCTTGCTTAATGAGCCAATCGAGATGCGCATCAGGCGCCACCTTGTCCATCGATTCATGCCAATCTTGCAAACCACTCTCGCCTAACAGGGCCGATAAAAGATCTCTCGAACGCTGTTTCTGAGCGATCTCTTCATCCAATTGTTCGAGTCGGTTTTGTAACAAGGAGCGGTCAACCTTGGCATCCAAACACGCCTGACACTCCTTCAACGTCAGGCCACCCGCTTGTAACTGCTGCAACAACTTCACACGCTGCAAGTCGCGTTCGGAATAACTTCGATAACCATTACTGGTACGTTGATCTTCAATCAAACCCAACTTTCCATAGTACAAAAGCGTTGAACGACTCAGGCCAACGAGCTCCGCTAATTCAGATATGCGATACATGCACTTCTCCCTCATTTCTATTTATAAGATAAACTATGAAGCTGTAGTCAGGTCAACACTTACTAGATTATATTCGCGTATGGAATGTACCCAACAAATTTTTCGGACAATATAATAAACCGCGGCAGTTTAATAATTCTTAGAAATCTACCGGGTTACCTAAATAGAATTCAATTATTGCGCCCCCTTCCAGTGGATTTAACAAAAAATACACACAAATACGATAACGGAACAGCCAACTGTTAAGTGTTACCATTCGGGTAAACGGTTGCTTCAAACGAACGTCTTAAGATCAAGATTCAATTTCAGAACAATTTAACCTCTAAAAAAGAAGCCAAGACCTCAAAAATGTGAAGCTCAGCACTTTATAAATTTACATTTTGAACCAAAATCACATTATGATTTAGATAAATCTAAATTACAGCGTGACATAGATCACCAAAAGTAAACTGTCTGTATAACGATCGGTTTATGACAAGAAATACAAACAAGTGTGCAACATACAGGTTCAACTATATAGATACTCGAAAGTCAAATTTATGGCGATTTTCATTAATTACAAAATTGACTCATTTTTTTATAAAATTTACGCAATCAGTAGACAGAAAGCACACCCATATGGATGATAAACCAAAACAATAAAAAGATTGATGTGAGT
The DNA here is from genome assembly GCF_023161685.1 of Vibrio sp. 1CM8B. Classification (NCBI taxonomy): domain Bacteria; kingdom Pseudomonadati; phylum Pseudomonadota; class Gammaproteobacteria; order Vibrionales; family Vibrionaceae; genus Vibrio; species Vibrio sp. 1CM8B. The sequence continues at coordinate 829,071 of NZ_JALNTU010000001.1, read as the reverse complement.
TATGTTAAAGCTAGAATCAAACAATAATAAAATTACTATTTACGACAGTGATGCATTTATCCAATTAGAGTTCTTATTTCAGCCTATTGTTGATTTAAAAACAAAAAAAATAAAACATCTTGAGATCTTGTCCAAGGTTTTGAGCGAATCAGGAGAAACCTACAATAATGAGGAGTTTTTTTCTAATGCTGATGATGAATTTATTAAGCTAGTATCTCTTCATCAATTGAAATACTGTTCTATCAAAAAGATAAGAGTACCTGTAACAATAAATCTAACTTTATCATGCTTAGAGGATCGCTCGTTTTTAAAGCAAGTCACAGAATTAAATAAAGTTAATTTTGGTATAGAAATAACTGAAATAAACTGTGATCTCCGTTCTCTCCGACTTAAGAATAATTTAAAATTTTTAAAGCGACACAATGTTAATTTATTTTTAGATGATTATTTCCATAAAAATGATGCTGCTAATCTAACTCTTGGTTTTATTGATTGGGACTACATAAAAATAGACAAGTCATTTCTATATTACAATTTTGACGATGTGAGATCGTTAGATCACCTTATGAGTGTAATCTCTCCTTATGCTAATAAGCGCCTTATTTTAGAAGGAGTAGAAACAGCTCTTCAACACGAAGCTTTAAGGAATTTCGATGTCTTAGTTCAAGGCTTTTACTACTCTCCACCACAAAGTTGGGATGAGATTAACAAATTACTTCTTCTGAATAAAAACAGTTCATATGATAAAAATAAGAAAATTACAGAGCAACATTAATCAAATGAAAACTGGGAGATTCGTATCTAGATCAAGGCACATTATCAAAATATATGGGTTCTATGGAGCTATATCCTATCCTGGAAATGTTGTCTTGGTAGAGGGTGAAAAGATACTGAATATTCCCGAAAATACGATAGTCAACTTTTCAACAAAAAAAGACCTATCCGACAATTTTTCCATATACCTTATAAAAACAAAGGTTATATGTGATGTGAATTTATACAATCAGATTTCACCTCACATAATTTCAATGCTAAGTATCATAGAAAATAGTGTTGAAGACGCTGACTTTTTATTTAGGTTAATAAACAAAGATGCAGAGAGAGTTTATAAGAAGTCAAAACGAGAAGAAGATAACTACCTATCAAACAAAGTTTACGATTTGATATCCAAAAACCCTCAAAATCATTGGACCGTTAACGAAATCTGTAGGCACCTGTACTTATCAAAAGCAACACTGGTAAGACGAGTCCAACAAGAAAATACGACACTGTCAGAGCTAATTCTTTCAGCAAGAATGCATAGGGCCGTGTGTCTAATGTTCAACAAAAGTTATAGCATAAAGCAAGTTGCCTACCTTACCGGCTTTTCTAGTACGTCATATTTCTGTAAAAAATTTAAGGATACTTACGGAAGCTCTCCTAAACAGTTTATGACTTTAATGCGTTAAACTTATTCGAAGGAAGAAAAGTACGCACTCGTTGTACTAGATATTCTCCCAATTCTAACCAGATTAAATTTTTATAACACAAAATGTTCGGGAGCATCTACCACTTGAAACTGGTAAAGCTCTCTGAGCGTGTCTTTTAACCATAGAACGATCGGATTGTAGGCATTGCGTTTGTGCCAAATCATAGTGAATGGGATCAGCAGCTTATTGGCATTTTCTTCGTCTAACGGGATGGGTAAGCAGGTAAGATTGGGGTGAAGTTGCTCTGCATAGCGTCGGCAGTAGTTGGGCGCAACCGTCGTCATGCTGTGATTGGATTGAGCCGCCATAAACAGAGACTGCTCGAAACCTGCAAGCGTAAGGGCAATGTTTCGGTCTAGTTTCAGATCGGTAAGCACTTCATCCAGTGCCCACGTTTCGCTTTTTTCCCACACAATATTGATATGAGGGTATTTGAGGAAAGCCTCAAGGTTCCACTCTTCCTGTAAGGCTGGGTGATCTTTTCTGAGATACACGACTGGCATGTCGTGGAACAGAACCTCGAAATCGATGAAGTATGGCAGCGCGTCTAAGGACTCTTTTGAGCGAGGATGGCTTTCTCGTCCTGAAAAGCCAATATCTGATTCGCCACGTACGATGGAATCTATCGAATCGTAGTCCCAATTACGCATTTTAATCTTCGCATTGGGATAGCGTTGATACACGCTTTGCGTCAGCTCGTTAAGCATGATTAACGACAGTGGGGATTCCGCCTCTAGATTCAATCGCACATCTTTCGGCGCATCGTCACCACGAGTCGTGAGAATTTGGCTACCAATCTGCAGCCAGTCTTGAAGATCTTTCACCATGCTTAGCGCAAGTGGTGTCGGCGTTAAACCTCTTGGTGTTTTCACAAACAAGGGGTCATCGAACCAATCTCGAAGCTTGGTCAGTGATTTACTTACCGTTGAAGGCGTGACATTAAGCTTTTTGGCAGCTTTTGAAACACTCTGCTCTTGCAGCAGCAATTGCAGAGTGAATAACAGATTCAGATCAAGACGAGCTAGTGGCTTCTTCATAATCACTTTTAACTTGGGAAGGACTTACCCATAGTATTAGAGCAATACTGATAACTCCACCAGCAGCCAGTATAAATACCAACATATTCAATGCACTGAACCCGATCACGCCCATCAACCAGATAAACAGTGCCGACGTGCACACCTGAGAGACGCCCAATATCGAGCTCGCGACACCTGCTCGTTGTGAATAACAACTCAATGCTTGGCTCATCGCGACACCAAAACCTAGCGAGAAACCACCACACACAAAAGCAAAGCCTAGCAGGGTTACATAATGCCCTAACCCACCATCAATCGATGCAAGCAGCAGGATAGCCGCTATCACAAAGCAAGCTTGAGATGTCAACATCAGGCTTGTCTGCTTAAACACATTCAGTGCAAACGGCGCAGAGAACGACACCAGCATACTGACTAATGCAGTGAGAGCCATGGTGTAAGAGTATTGACCACGGTCGAAGCCAAGCTCGGTCATGATCAGCATTGGAGAAACATTTACGTAAGTCAGAATCGCCGTCACTCCCAAACTGGTCATAATCACTCGGCTGATAAACAAGGGTTCCTTAAAAGTTTCGGTTGAAGATGATTGAGACACAAAAGCCTGTGCTACTTCCGAATCTTTTCTATTCAGCTTAGTTTCTCTTAGTACTAACACCGACAACAAACACACCACTACTCCCATACTCGCCATGGTCGTGAAGAGACTCGGCCAAGGGTATACGGTCATGATTAAGTGACCGAACACAGGCGCAAGCACTGGCACGATGCAGGTAATACCATTCATCATCGACAGCACCTTGGCGCGCTTTAGGTCGTCTAACACATCTCGCAAAATGGCGAATGCCACTACATAACATGACCCCGCGCCAACACCTTGGAAAAAGCGCACCGCTAGAAACGGCTCCGCGCTAGTCACAATTCCACCTAACATTGAAGAGATAGCAAAGACAATCGCACCGAAAATCGCGACAGGCTTTCTTCCTACATTGTCGGCAAATTTACCGGCGAACAGCATGGTGGTTGCCATGCCCGCAAGATAGATAGAAAACGCCACATGGAGCTGAGCCTCAGAAGCATTTAAGTCCGCGGCAATTTGAGGTAACCCAACCAAATACAGATCAATGGCCGTTGGATACAAAAGCACAAGTGCGAAACTACAAAATAGAAAACGATACATAACACCCCCACATAATTGATGTGAGGATAATAAGAGCGAAACGCCAAACTACCGAGTGGCATCTACGACAACGGATCTTTCCATTTACGACAAACCATCAGTATGTGGCACAGGCGACATACAAGAATTAACGAAATAAGCAAGGTTTTGATCGTATTTCGATGAAATTAAGAGGCAGATTTGTCAGTCATAAACTGCAGGTTATTAAGCAGAGAATAATTTGTAAAAGTTATCAGAACGCTAAAACCAGTCACTCAGTGAATACTTAAATCAACCACACATATACACCAGAAATTCCTGCTTAAATTTTTTAGAAAAATTCAAAATTTATTAGAAATTAAACCCTAACTTTACTGAGTAATTTGTTAGGCTTGGCAACAAATATTTACAATCCAACAAAAAAATTAATTGGATACTTTGAGGTTGCTTTCTTGAATATGAAATTGTTCGGCAGTTCTTTGATTCTGTCAGGAACTGCATTAGGGGCTGGCATGCTTGCTATTCCCATGGTGTTGGCCCAATTTGGCTTCATGATCAGCTCAGTGCTGATGCTACTTATCTTTATTGGCACCACCTACTCTGCACTCCTCCTGGCAGAAGCGTGTACCAAAACTAAAGACAACAGTGGCATGAGCAGTGTTGCTTACCTCACTCTGGGTAGCAAAGGTAAACACTTTATCAATGCACTCTTTTACCTGCTGCTAGTATGCATGTTGATCGCTTATATCTTGGGTGTCGGTGACATCATTCATAAGCTACTGCTCGACGTTGGTGTCGATGTATCAGCATCCGTTGCGTATACCATTTTCAGCCTATTGATGGGTGCTATCGTAGTCTCGGGCAAGTCTTATATCGACAAACTGAATCGCGGGCTATTCATCTTGATGGTCGTGATGCTGTTTATCGTTATCGCGTCATTATTTAGCAACATTCGCCTTGATTACCTAACTCAAACCAGCCAATACACGGCCAACGACGTGGTGCAATACAGCGCAGTTATCTTTACTAGCTTTGCCTCGATGGTGGTGATCCCGTCACTGGTTATCTACAACCGTGAAGCAACTCAAAAGCAGATCCGCAATATGATTCTGCTAGGCTCAGTGATTCCATTAATTTGCTACCTAACTTGGTTATTCGCGATTATCGGCAACCTTGGCACAGACGCGATAAGCCAGTTCCACAATATCTCTGAGTTGATCTCTGCGTTCAGCGGCCAATCTGCTTGGTTGAAAGTGGTGATTGCGCTGTTCTCTGCTTTAGCCTTGGTGACTTCTTTCCTCGGCGTATCGATGGCGCTTTACGACCAAAACAAAGATGCGGTGACCAACAACAAAGCGTTGGCTTATGCGCTGACCTTCATCTTACCTTTGGTATTAGCAGAGCTGTTCGCTAGCCAGTTTGTAAGCATGTTGGACTACGCAGGCATGGTGCTGGTGTTCCTTGCTATCTGGGGCCCACTCGCAATGGTGGTTAAGGTGCGCAGACCTGACTTCCCTCACCTGCAAACTGAAGGCAGCTACACAGCAGCCGGTGGCGACACGGCACTAATGGCGACATTCGGTTTTGGCGCGTTGATTTTCGTGTCTTGGTTTATGGGGTAGATCCCCATTGAATGGACTATCTGTTGCAATTTAGAAGACAGCAGATACAAATAACCCGTTAGTCTTACTCGAATTAGCAATCGTAACTAATTAACAGTAGGACTAACGGGCTTTTTTGTTTTCTTATTATCATTGCCGAAACTACAAGTACTTACTTGGTCAAATTACCAAGCAATTGCTCACACTGGGCTTTTAGTGATTTAAGCTCATCTTCATTCATCTTAGAAAGACACAGCATTTCTACTGGCACGATCTGCGCTTGTTCTTTGAGTTCGACCCCGGCTGGTGTCAACGTGATAACTCGAACTCGCTCATCTTCAATACTGCGAGTTCTAAGCACATAACCTTTCACTTCCAAACGCTTGAGTAGTGGCGTCAAGGTGCCAGAATCTAAATGCGTTTTTGCACCTAGCGCTTTGACATTTATCTCTTTTTCTTCCCAAAGCACCATCATCACAATGTACTGCAAGTAAGTAAGATCAAGTGCTTTCAGCAAAGGTTGATACGCTCTACTCATTGCATTCGACGCACTATACAGCGCGAAACACACCTGATTATCCAGCTTTAGATAGTCATCTTGGTCACTCATAACCACCTCACCAATAAATTAAATTGTGCACAATATACTTGCGCGCTCAAATTTTATCAATTAAGCTAGCTTTAAAATTAAGTTGCGCACAATTTAATTGCACAAAATCATAATTAAGGGATAAGACAATGACAACATTCTACACAACTTCTGCTACAGCAACGGCGGGTCGTAACGGCCAAGTTTCTACTGATGACAATCTGCTTTCAGTGGCGTTGAGCTACCCTAAAGAAATGGGCGGTACAGGTGAAGCGACCAACCCTGAGCAACTGTTTGCTGCGGGCTACTCTGCGTGTTTCTCAAATGCTCTACTTCACGTTGCAAAAGAGATGAAAATCAAAATCGCATCGGCGCCAACGACTGCAACAGTCGGTATTGGACCAAATGAAAACGGTGGCTTTGCTTTAACTGTTGCTCTATCGATTGAACTCGATTTAGAGCAAGAACAAGCTGTGACGCTTGTGAAAACGGCGCACCAAGTTTGCCCTTACTCAAACGCAGTTCGTGGCAACATTGATGTAAAATTGTCGGTTAACGGACAAGCGCTTTAGCCGCTTCATCCCCCCCACAAAAAAAGAAAAAGTCCCCCGCTAAAAAAATGTCCCGCACCAGGCGGGACATTTCGTTATATAACTCTCAACTTTAACTTTAGCTCTTCTCTTAGCTCTTAAAAGTACTCGCGATATCTTTCAGTGAAGCTGCCAGTTCAGCTTGTTCTTTGGCTGTCGCTGCAATTTGAGTTGCACCAGTGGTCGACTCGGTCGACTTCTGCTCTACTGCCATCACGTTCTGAGCGATGTCTTGAGTAACTACCGCTTGCTCTTCGGTTGCGGTTGCGATCTGCTCAGTCATGCTAAAGATCTCGCTTACCGATGCTGAGATTCCTTGTAAGGTGTGCTCCACCTCTTTTGAATCCTCAACCGCTTTAGACGACATCTTCTGGCTGTTATCAATCACATTAAACGCGGTTTGCACATCAGACTGTAGCGAGCTGATGAAACCTTCAATTTCAGCTGTCGATTGCTGAGTACGCTGTGCTAGCGTGCGAACTTCATCGGCGACGACGGCGAAACCACGGCCTTGCTCACCCGCACGAGCCGCTTCAATTGCCGCGTTCAACGCAAGTAAGTTGGTTTGTTCTGCTACCGACTTAATCACATCAATCACACTGTTAATGTTGTTGCTGCTTTCGTGTAGGTGCGTGATCTTTTCAGCTAGATCATTAATTTCAGATGCCAGTTTTTCAATCGAGTGGTAAGAGTCTTGGACTGTGCTCAAACCTTCTTGCGACTGCTCATCGACCATTTTAGCGGAGCTTGCCGTCTGCTGTGTTTTCGCCGCGACTTCGTTCACCGTTGCCGATAGCTCTTCTGTCGCCGTTGCAACTAAGCCAATTTGGTCTTGTTGTTGAACCAGCGTATTCGAGTTGTAGTGACAAGTTTGTGAGGTTTCTTCAGCAGCTGAAGCTAAGGTCAAACTCGATTGAGACAAGTTATCGATGACATTCGAAAACTTCTCTAACGTTTCGTTGAGTGCCGAAGAGATCAGTCCAAGCTCACTGTTGCCAACGAACTTAGCGCGAACTGTTAAGTCGTTGTCATTACGAACCTTAGACAACATCACTGTAAGATCTTTTACTCTCATCGTCAGGTCGCTGATCGCCTTATAGCTCACGAAGGTCGCAAACAAAGTAATCAAGGCAAACAGACCTATACTCATCATCATCGCAGACTGCGCCTCTGACATTTTTTTCTCTGTCAGTGCGATAAGTGACTCTGCTAGGTGGTTTTCTGTTTTCTTTAGCTGAACAATACGAGCGGTAGATTGCGAGAACCAGTAAACAGGATCAACATCAAAGCCGCTCATCTTAGATTCAGCCAAACCACGAAGCTTTTCTACTTCTGCCACCGAACGATCATTCAATTGCTGTTCAAAGAAACGAACGTTCTCTGGGTTACCCAACACTTCGAAGTTAGAGAAATAAGTATTTTGCTGTGTCACCAAAGAGATGAATCTAACCAACATGCCTGGGCCAAATTCATTTTTAGAGAAGGTGTTGTTGAGAACCGCACGCTCAATACCAGCACGCTCTTTACCTTGTAAAAAGTTGTAGTATGCGATGGTTTCTGTGGTGATGGCAGCATCAGAGCTAAGCTCAGCAATTAACGCCGATACGCTCAGCAGCTTTGCATTCAGTTGAGTGTAGTAACCCAAAGCCTCAGAAAGTGGAATCGATTGAGAGTCCACTCGATTTCGAATCGTCGTTATCTGATTAAGGCTTTGGCTTATCTCTGTGTTCAGGCGATTTATCTGTGGCAGATTGATATTGGCAGACTGCCAGTAATCGTTTCTTTCATTACGTCGGTTGTCAGCACTGGTTCTCTGCGAGGCTAATTCACTGACAAACTTGGTTCCTTGAGAACCAATAAAGCCAGCGGTCATGCCTCGCTCTTTTTGTAACTCATGCACTAACTCACTGTATACAACCGAAAGGCGTGTCAGTTGGTTTAATGAAGACATTTCAGTCTTAGTTTCCACGCCCTTGGATATCGCTGAAACACTGAGCCAGAGAAACCCTAAGATCGGTAAAATAAGCAAAGCGATGATTTTTTGCTTAAAAGACATATCGGTTAATTTCATTTTTATTTCCTAGCAGCTAACAAATCTTTTCAGTCATCTAACTCGCACATCCTTAATAAGATGCGCCTCAATTGTGACTGTATAATTATTCAACTTGATCAATGTGCATCAATTACCGTGCCACACAGATCGCGATGCGATGAAGGTAACATTTAACCTTATAAAATTCATTGATTTACCGATAAAACTGTTAGCTAAGCGACCTAACGATACCAAAAACACGTGCAACAACATTTTATTGACGTAAGCGACTGAAATATGACACATTTTAACTACCCAAAAGGGGTAGATCTGCACCAATTATGTGCTCAGAAAAAACGATATATTCAGAACCATCTATAGATTCAACGCTCACCAGAGATTGATTCACATCCCTATTCTGCACTGATTAACTGTCTATTCCTCGTTAACTAAATATGTATAATGCCGAATTATTAAAGTAGAGATTCGCAATAAATATGCGACAACAACTGAGAGATATTGTATGGATTGTCCCGCTTGCGAAGAACATATCGGTTGGGAATGGGTAGAAGAAGCGGCCATTGAGCCCAATGAGGAATTCGATTGTCCAGAGTGCGAAGCAACATTGATGTACACCATCGATGAAGGCACCTATTACGGCGCTCAGCACAAGACCGTAGAAGTTATTGATGATTAAGATTATTTCCTGATGATCGGGATGTTTTATTAACTCTTTGATGTTCTAAGCCTGCGCAAAGCAGCTAAACACACCTTTACTAGAACGGGCGTTCAGCATAAAATATTGAACATATGTTCAGATTAATGAAGTAGATGTTATGGCTAAGACCGCTAAGTTCGATAGACAAGACGTAGTAGATAAAGCAACGAACCTGTATTGGGAAAAGGGCTTTCATGCGACTTCTATGCGCAACCTGCAAGACGTGATTGATATGCGTCCGGGCAGCATCTACGCGACGTTCGGCAGCAAAGAAGGTCTGTTTAAAGAGACGCTTGCTCGCTATACCGAACTTGGCATCCTCAACCTGAACCGCTTCCGCGGTGAAACCGAATCGCCTATCAAAGCGCTGGAAAACTTCGTAAAACGCGCCGTTGTCGAATCGAAACAGAGCGCGCCAAACGGCATGTGTATGCTGGCTAAAACGGTCGCAGAGCTAACTGATGAACACGCAGAGTTATTAGCAGAAGCAAAGAAATCACTCAAAATCATGGAAGGTGAGTTCGCTAAGCTGATTGCAGAATCACAAGAATTGGGTGAGATAAGCAAAGAGCGCGAACCGACTCAGCTTGCTCGTCATGTTCAGGTTCAAATCGCAGGCCTGCGTACCTACGCCAAAACCTGTGACGATATCGATTTACTCAACTCAATGGTTGAAGACGTATTTAAGTACCACCCTTTTTAGCGTCTGACCCGATTAATTGGGCACAATACAAAAAGACTCCACTTTCACCTTAATCGGCCTGAGCGGAGTCTTTTTAGTTTAGAACTAGTTAACTTTATAGATGATAAACTTTGCGGTTTAAAGAGTTACACCTTTCTCATGATCAACGCTTGCGCATTAAGCATCGCTTCCTTAGTACTGACATCCAAGGTTTTCACGTTCGCAAAGCGTTCTACTTCTTTAATCGCCACATCGTGAGCAAAGATCACCAACCTCGCCCTTTCAATGTCTTTCTGAGTAATACGATTGCCGATTCCGTTAGCACCTTGGGTTTCGACTTTAATCCGAACCCCAAGATGATGCGCCGCCTTTTCTAACGATTTCGCAGCCAAGAAAGTGTGGGCAACACCAGATGGACAAGAAGTGATCGCCAATACATCCGCTTGCCCTTCTTCCGTTACCGAACCACCCGTAAACTGATTAGAATTCACTTCACCTTCGACCACATTTTTCTTCAGAAGAATCACGATCAGGGCTGTCGTTAGAGCCCCCGCGAGTGTGCCGACGATATAGCCAATCTTGCCATCAACCACTGGCAATACTATCCAGCCGCCCCATGGAGCATGGTTCACTACATGGAACATAAAGCCAACCACGTTACCGACAATGCCACCAGCAACAACCGCAGGCAGAACCCGCGCAGGATCGGCGGCTGCAAATGGGATCGCGCCTTCACTGATGCCGATCATTCCCATAATGCCTGCAGCTTTACCCGCTTCACGCTCGTCTCGCTTAAACTTCTTCGGCGATAAGAAAGTCGCCAGTGCCATGCCTAGTGGTGGCGTACAAATCGCAATGCCAACGCCACCCATCAACCATGGTTGAGTATTCACCTGAGTTTGGGCAAACAGCGTTGCTACTTTATTGATTGGGCCGCCCATATCAAAGGCAGTCATCGCACCTAAAATACTACCGAGCACCACTTTTCCTGAGCCTGCCATGCCAGTCAGCATTTGGTTCATCTCAAGCATCACTTGAGCTATCGGTGAGCCAATCACCCACATCACCGCACCACAAGTGACAAAGGTGCCGACTAGTGGATAGATGAAGATCGAGCTCAGCGAGATCATGCTGTCTGGCAGTTTGATCTTCTTGAGTAGATTAACCACAAAGCCCGCGAAGAAGCCGACCACAATCGCGCCCAGGAAGCCGGTATTGTATTGGTTGACCGCGACCCAAGAACCGATCATGCCGGGTGCTAAACCCGGTTTGTCGGCCATTGAATACGCGATGTAACCACCGAGCACCGCTGTAAACAGGGTTAACCCCGCGATGCCCATCTGTGCGATATCTGCTAACACACCGCTTTCAGGTACTGCGCCATGACCAGACATCATCACCGACAAAGACAAAAGCACACCACCTGCAACCACGAAAGGAATCATGTGTGAGGTGCCGTATAACAAGTGTTCTTTGAGGCGATTAAGAGATTGTGCCCAAGGGCTGAGTGGTTCGACATACACTTCATGATGGCTAGAGGCGTAGCTATCGAACGATTCTGAATTGGCTTCAAGAAACAGCTCTTGAGCTTCCTCGACCGACTCCACCGCCTTTAATTTTGTAACAAAGCCATCTTCGATAAGTCTGGTCGAAATCTGAGCTAGCACCTCGATATGGTGGTCGTCGTTGTTGTCTGGGGAAGCGAGCATAAAGAACACATCCGACAGTTCGCCGCCGTCTGCGCCATAATCGATGCCAGAGCGGCTGATACCTACCGCCACCGCAGGTTTAGCTACGGCAGTGCTTTTCGCGTGTGGAATCGCAATACCATCGTCAAAGCCAGTATTGCCGATGGCTTCACGCTTCCAGATGTCATCAAGGAATTCACGTTTATTGGAGAGCTTACCCGCACGGTCGAGCAGTTCAACAAGCTCTTCAAATACCGCCGGTTTTGAGTCTGCTTGTAAATCTAAGCAGATGATCTCGGGCTCGATAATGTTGGTGATATCCATATGCTGCTCTGCCTCGCCTGATTTCAGACTGAAGTAATTACGTAAGTGATAAGGTTAATAAGATGAAAAGATTAACGGTGTGAAGGCACTCAATATATAGGACGAAAGGTGCATTAACTGGATTATTGTAACCAAGAACTCAGAGTGTGACTTTCACCTTGGAATAAAAAACGCCAATCCATAAAATCCACAGAACCCATAACAATATCGTCCCTCTCCCATGCGAGCTTTCCATACTGGAGTTCCCATGCAAGATAGCTTTTGCCGGGTAGCTTCTGAAAGGTAGCTTATGTAACGTAACAGGGACGAGATTAAGCCGAGAATAATAATGAGAATTGTAGCGGTAACTGCGTGCCCTACAGGCATTGCGCATACTTATATGGCAGCTGATGCTCTAAATAAAACAGCCCCTAAGTTCAACGTTTCAATAAAGGTAGAGACGCAAGGTGCTATGGGTATTGAAAACTTACTGACCGCCCAAGATATTACCCTCGCAGACAAAGTGTTGATCGTCTCTGATATCGACATCGAACAACCAAGCCGATTTGACCCAGCTAAAACCGTATTTGTTCCAATGGAAGAGGTATTGTTGAGTGTCGATAAAGTCTTTATTAAGCATTGTCGAACTTAAACTTTTGATGAACGAATACCAGATCACCTTCTTCGTTAACGATCCTGCCGCGAACTCACATGTCGCGCAACCGCTGACTCGATTAGCGAAGAAGTTCAAAAGCAACATCCGCATTATCAACATCACCCAAAATCGAACCGCTGATCTCTCCAAATCCGTCGCGATGCTGCAAGTAGGTTTACTTCGTGGTGATTTGTGTCAGATAACCGCGGTTGGGATTGATGCGGAGCTGGCCTGTTTCGTTCTCAAAGATGTAATTGCTGAGCATTACGACATGGTTGGCTCACAAGTGAACCATGAATTCTCTAAAGATTTAATCCAGCGAATGCCACAAATATGCCCGCCTTGTGACATCAAATGGCACCACGCTAAGGCGCAAACCCAACTGACCAAATTTGAGTGCTTAAAAGGGCTCGCTCACCTTGTTTATCCAGAAGACCCAGATGAACTGATTCTGGCATTTATTAAGCGAGAGGAACGCTCTTCAACCTGCGTGTCACCGGGTATCGCACTGCCGCATGTGATGTTTGAATCGACTCAAGATCTCTCGATTGCGGTTATCGTCAGTGACGACCCGATTGACTGGGCATCACGTATCGGCGAAGTACATGTAGCCATTGCTCTTGTTCTGCCAACCAAACCACAGCGTGAGCACATTGTGGCGGCGACTAACCTAACTCGAAACCTACTTCACGATCAGGTCAATGAGCGTCTGCAAAAGACCCGAAGCAGTGTCGACCTACAAGCCTTGTTGATGTATATCTCATCTCGTCTTATCTAATTTTTCTTCTAATTCACCCCATCTAATTCATCCCCATCTAATTCAACTGTTCTGGTCAAGTTCAGCGAATTCATTTATCTCCGGTTATGACACCTATCCAACCCTTCTATGCTCATTTGCTCACACAATAAAAAACGGCTGAGCAATTACGCTCAGCCGTTCTATTCTAAATGGCTTATCTTGTAGGTTTAGTTACTTAAGCTGTTTTTTTCGCTTGTTTCGCATCCTCAACCGAGTCGTCTACAGCTTTCACTAACAGTAGACCAACGATGAACACGATACCACCACACAGTACGAACATCATTCTTCCCCAGAATGGGTTCGGTAGAGCAAACATCGCCATCACTGCCACACCAGACACTGCGATCAATGAGCCCAGCATGTGGCGTTGTTTGTTATCCAGTTTCTTCTGTGCTGTTGATTCAGAAACCAATGGTGTCGCTAGGTTGTTGAAGAAGGTATCAACATCTTTCTGACGAGACGCTTCCAGTGGTTTGTAGAACAGAGTCGAAAGAATGAAGAAGCCAGCAGTAAATGTTAAGTGTGCAATTAGGCCTACCGCTACTTTCAAGTCAGACCATTCACGACCTGTTAGAGGCTCTAGGTTGAACAAGTTTTGTAGCATCTCAGCGGTAATCACGAAACCAACGATGTAAGACACAATCGCACCGACCACTAGCGTACCCCAACCTGCCCAGTCCGGAGTCTTCTTAAGGAAGAAACCACAGAATGCTGGAATGGTCATTGGGAAGCCGATGAGTGCGCCCACGTACATCATGGTGTCGAACAGGCTCAAGCCTTTTAGCGAGTTGATAAACAGCGCGATAAGGATGATAGCAAGACCAAAGAAGGTAGACATCAACTTAGACACAATCATCAGCTCTTTCTCTGTCGCGTTTGGACGAAGAATCGGTTGGTAGAAGTTGATGACAAAGATACCAGAGTTACGGTTTAAGCCTGAGTCCATAGAAGACATAGTTGCCGCAAACATTGCTGCGATTAGAAGGCCTACCATACCTGCTGGCATGTATTGCTCTACAAAGTAAAGGTAAGCGAAGTCGCCTGCTTTAGAACCTGCATCTGGGTAATGTGCTGCAAGGTCAACGCCTTGTCCTGCTACGAACCAAGGTGGCATAAACCAAATGATTGGACCGATGGTCATCAGAATACACGCTAGCAGAGCGGCTTTCTTCGCGTTCTTAGAGTCTTTTGCCGCTAGGTAACGGTAAGAGTTCAACATGTTGTTGGTGATACTGAACTGCTTGAAGAAGATGAAGAATGCCCAGATTCCGAAGATGCTTACGTAGTTCAAGTTGTTACCAGAAACGAATGACGCGCCTTCTGCTACAGGGAAATCGTTGATGATTTCAGTAACACCGCCACCTTGCACGATAGCCACAGCAGCACACGTTACGGTTACCGCCATAATAATAACCATCTGCATGAAGTCAGACGCGATAACCGCCCAAGAGCCGCCTGTCACCGACATAACAAGTACAACAAGACCAGTCAGAACGATGGTGGTTGTCATATCGAAGCCAAAGATGCCCGATGCGATGATCGCCAAACCGTTCAGCCAAATACCTGCAGAAACAATACTGTTCGGCATGCCAGACCAAGTAAATACTTGTTCGTTGAAGCTACCAAAACGCATACGAATCGCGTCAATTGGCGTTACCACACGTAGTTGACGGAATTTCGGAGCGAAGTACAGGTAGTTCATCAGGTAACCAAATGCGTTCGCTAAGAAGATAACCGCGACAGCCATACCATCGGCATACGCTTTACCCGCTGCGCCAGTGAAGGTCCAAGCACTGAACTGAGTCATAAACGCAGTCGCGCCAACCATCCACCAAAGCATGTTACCGCCCCCGCGGAAATAGTCACTGGTTGTACTGGTGAACGTTCTAAACATCCAACCTATTGCGATAAGGAAAAGGAAATAAATTCCTACGATCAGAGTATTGAGTTCCATGTATAAGTCTTCTTTATGATGAATATCTGAAGAGCATATTATCTATAGATTTTTTAATTTGTAGTATTATAAGTCAAGGTTGTGATGGGGCGTATAAACCTGAATATTTGATTTCGAGGCATGAATTACACGTTAGTAAATAAAGAATAAGCCGAAGCTAAATAAACATTTAAAATCAATAACTTAAAAACATTTAGATCAGTAACCCGGACAACGACAACAAGGTTTTATCGTCTCGATAAGTTGTTTTTAATTTACTTAGCATTCATTAAATGCATCGCGTTAATACATCAAATCTCACACGTTTAATTCAACAAATAGGCAACGAAAAATAATAAGCAACTCGCAAAGCGAACCCTTAATGTTATTAATTGGGTTTATTTAGTGAAACGGGATAAATAGAGAACGTGCCTAAAGATAGGTTTGGAAATAAGGTGTAGAAATAAACAGCAGAGGAAAACACAAAGCAAATTGATCACCACAACACAGAGCTCACTGTGGTGATCTAGTCATACAAATTTCGGTCGTATAAGCTCTGGTCAGAAAAGGGAATTTGAAGGGATATTAGATTGAACCACGATATTCAGTCGGCGTTCTTCCTGTGCGATTCTTAAACACGCGACAGAAGTAGTTCACATCTTTAAAGCCGCAACGTAACGCCACTTCATTGAGCTTGAAGTTGTACTTTTTGAGCATGAACTTAGCGCGATCGACCCGCACGCGGGTAATGTATTCTGCTAGCGTCATGTGGCCTTGTTGACGGAACATTCGCGACAAGTGATTGGATGAAATGCTAAAGCGTGAGGCAATGCTGTCTCGGGTGATTTGACGGTGGAAATTCTCTTGAATGTAGATACAAATCCCTTGATACACATCCTGCACGCGGCTGTGAGATTTCTCGACAGGCGCATCCAACATCGTCTTGCTGTATTGAAGCAGAGCTTGCAGCAATAATTCGTCCATCGGCTGCTTGTTGCTCTCTCTCGCTAACGAGCTAAGCGCCTCCAAGATGTTATCAATCGCAAACCCAGAGCGAGTCTGAATACTGTGCTTTTGGATATCGTAAAAGCTCTCTTCACCTTTGCGCTTGCTCACCAAGCTTAAACCAAGCTGACGACGACCAAACAACATGCTCAACACCGAGCAGTCAGTATCCCAATTAGGTTTATTCCAGCAGTTGGGTGGGATGAAAATCGCGTCTCCGGCTTTGGCAATCACGTTGGTGATCTTGCGATCATGACTCTCCATTTCATTAATATACTCTCCGTCTAACACCAACTCTAAGCGCGGAAAGTTCACCTGATAGCTGCACGCTGAAGGCGTGTGAAAATCTCCAGCAAACCAGATGTTATGAAACGGTTCTCGCTCATTTAACACCGACGAGATTAAGTCATGAAATATCATTATTCGAACTCTTATGGGCAGCAATAAGGCTACGGAAATAGATATACCTGTAACTGAAACATAGCGCTATTGAGCAAAATCACAATTTGAGATCTAGGTTACAAAAATCCAGTCTTAGAAATAAATCTCCAGTGCAGAAACCGATGAAGCACGTAATTTCCCAGATAACAAAACACGCTGTAGCCCTTATAAATAAAAGCTTCAATGCACGACAAACCCTGTCAATACAGGGCTAAAAACGCCCGTTCAACCGATCAAAATCACACTCCATTTATAACGCAACAATCATCCAGTAAATGCATTTTTTCTTCACTACAGAAGGCAAGCCGTAGATTCCAGAATACCCCTAACAAAATAAAAACAGAGTAGGGGTTCATTATGATCACGACATTGATCAATCAAGATTTGATTAAGCTTTCGCTTAGCGCTAATTCAAAAGAAGACGTATTTAAAGAGCTGATAGACGTGCTTTACGCACAAGGCAGAATCTCAGACAAAGCACAGTTTCTTGCCGACATTAAGGCTCGTGAAGAACAAGGTAATACCGGGTTTGAAGAAGGTATTGCACTGCCACACGCGAAAAGCGCTGCGGTCATCAAACCCGCGGTTGTTATCGGTGTCCATCAACAGGGTATCGAGTACGGCGCAGATGACGGCCAGCCATCAAAACTATTTTTCATGATTGCCTCTCCTGATGGCGGCGATAATCACCATATCGAAGTACTGGCAGAACTTTCTTCAAAACTGATTGAAGAAGGCTTTATCGAAAGCTTCATGAATGCTCAATCTCAACAAGAAGCATTAGAACTACTGCTTACTAAACCTGAACAGCCAGAAACGGAAACCAACCTTGAGAAACAAGGCTTCATCATTGGTGTGACAGGCTGCCCAGCTGGCGTTGCACACACGTATTTAGCAGCCGAAGCACTAGAGAAAGGCGCGGCGGCTCTTGGCTACGATATCAAGGTCGAAACCAACGGTTCTATTGGTGTTAAAAACAGCCCGACTCAAGAAGAGATCGAACGCGCAGATGCGATTGTGGTGGCTTGTGACAAACAGGTCGACATGGCTCGTTTTGCTGGCAAACGCGTTATCAGCACCAACGTAAAAGCGCCAATCAAAGACGCGCAAGGCTTGATTCAGCAAGCGCTCAATGCACCTAGCTACCAAGCTGAACAAGCGCCGACCAACCAATCTGTTGTAGAAAAAGCCTCACAAGCGCGTTCAGACCTTTATCGTTACTTGATGAATGGCGTATCTCACATGATCCCATTCGTGGTGACTGGCGGCCTTTTGATTGCCCTAGCACTAGCCATTGGCGGTGAGCCAAGCGAATCTGGCATGGCGATTCCTGCTGGCAGCATGTGGAACCAAATTCTAGAAGTCGGTGTGGTTGCGTTCACCCTGATGATCCCAATCTTGGCTGGCTACATTGCTTACGCGATTGCCGACCGCCCTGCCCTAACCCCTGGCCTTATCGGTGGTTGGATTGCTAACAACGGCTCTTTCTACGGCGCTGACGCAGGTACAGGCTTCATTGGCGCAATCATCGCGGGTTTATTAGTGGGTTACTTCGTTAAATGGATTACTTCGTTTAACTACCACAAATTCGTTCAACCACTTGTGCCTATCATGATCGCTCCGATCACTGGCTCTCTATTCATCGCGGGTCTGTTCATCTTTGTTATCGGCGCACCTATCGCTGGACTGATGGATGCTCTTACAGCACTGCTAACCAGCATGAGTACAGGCAACGTGGTTCTGCTTGGTATTGTCCTTGGTGGTATGGCTGGTTTCGATATGGGCGGCCCGTTCAACAAGGTGGCGTTCCTATTCTCAGTCGGCATGATTGCCAGCGGTCAAACTCAGTTCATGGGTGCAATGGCGTGTGCAATTCCTGTGGCTCCATTGGGTATGGCTATCGCTACCAGACTTGGCCGCAAGTTCGACCTGTTCGAATCTTCTGAAATTGAAGCGGGTAAAGCAGCTGGTGCGATGGGCTTGGTGGGTATCTCAGAAGGTGCGATTCCTTTCGCAGCTCAAGATCCGATGTCAGTTATCCCAGCCAACGTGCTTGGTTCAATGACGGCTGCGGTAATGGCGTTCTCGTTTGGGATTACCAACAGCGTTGCTCACGGTGGCCCAGTTGTAGCTCTGCTCGGCGCAATGAATTACCCAATGCTGGCACTACTATGCATGGCATCAGGTGCGGGCGTGACTGCGGTTACTTGTATCGCGCTTAAAAATCTACGCAAAGCCAAGCTAACGACAGCAGCGGCTTAAGCCATTTCAACTCCAATGGCTTGAGCCCCTCTACCCTACTGTTTTTAGTAGCTAATAGTTTTTTTGGAACGAATAGAGCTCAAGCCATGTTTCCCTTCATGGTGATTTCGATGTCTGATTTTTCATTAGCGAACGACTCGTTCGTACAACGCTTTTTCTACCCTATGACTAACGTGATTCAAAACTACGCATGGGGTAGCCCTTCTTCGTTCAGCCAATTGTTTGGTATTGATAACCAATCAGGTGAGCCACAAGCGGAGATCTGGATGGGCGCTCACCCTAATGGTTGTTCGATGGTGAACGACAACGGGCAGCAAACCACGTTGTCGAACCTTATTTCCAAGAACCTAAACCTGTTTCTGAGCGAGAAAGTCGCGAGCCGTTTTGGTGAACTTCCGTATCTATTTAAGGTGTTAGCGGCGGAGAAAGCGCTCTCTGTTCAAGTTCACCCGAACAAGCAGCAAGCCGAATCTGGCTATGCTCTAGAAGAGCAGCAAGGCATTCCGATGACGGCTGGCAACCGTAACTACAAGGATCCCAACCACAAGCCAGAACTGGTGTATGCCCTAACCGACTACACCGCGATGAATGGTTTTAGGTCGATCAGCGAGATCCTAGAGCACTTCCATTATCTCGACATTCCAGAGCTTCATTCGATGGTCAACGATCTCGCGGGCGATCAAACGCCTAATGGATTAGCCAGCTTCTTCGCGAGCTTATTGTCGTTGCAAGGTGAACAAAAAGGCATGGCGCTGACTATGTTACTGATGAAGGCCAAGCTTTCAGATGCCCCTGTGTTCCAATTGATTTCAGAGTTGGAACATCAATATCCGGGAGATGTCGGCCTGTTTGCTCCGCTGCTGTTGAACGTGATCACGCTAAAACCGGGTCAAGCCATGTATCTTGATGCCGAGACACCGCACGCTTACATCAAAGGCACGGGCTTAGAAGTGATGGCGAATTCAGACAATGTACTCCGCGCAGGGTTGACGCCTAAGTATATGGATATCAATGAATTAGTCTCTTGTACTCAATTCAATGAAAAGCCTGCAGATAGGCTACTGCTCAGCCCTATTGAGCAAGGTGATGTGATGGAATACCAAATTCCAGTCGAGGATTTTAAGTTCTCTATCGTACAAAATTCGCAGCAACGACAGATCACAACCGAAGGCGCCGAGATCCTATTACCACTCGACGAATCCATGGTGCTCACTCATCAATGTGGTGAAACCTGCATAATTGAGAAAGGCCAATCGGTATTCATTCCTGCTTACGCTGAGAGTTACAAACTCGATTGCGTTGGACGCGTGGCGCGTGCTTACAGCTAGCTCTATCAAGTAAATCTAGCTCTCCCGAGTAGATACAAACACTGATCATGCCCTGCTTTGCGGGGCATTTTTCTTCCTACAGAAAGTTATTTCAATACCGAAATACA
The DNA here is from genome assembly GCF_023161685.1 of Vibrio sp. 1CM8B. Lineage (NCBI taxonomy): Bacteria > Pseudomonadati > Pseudomonadota > Gammaproteobacteria > Vibrionales > Vibrionaceae > Vibrio > Vibrio sp. 1CM8B. The sequence continues at coordinate 808,676 of NZ_JALNTU010000001.1, read as the reverse complement.
CCATCAAATATGACTCATCTCACACTGGATGAATGATGCAAATCACACTTAATTTTGCTTGGTACAAATGTACAGTGAAGGGCTTTTATTTGCTATTTCGCGAATCGGGTTAATCCATTAATTTTAATTCAAGAACTTCAATAGTGAATGAGTTAATAAATGATCACACAGCTAACTAACGTCAACTTAATTAATAACAATCTTCAAGCGAATAATAAAAAAGAACTGTTTGAAGAATTGGCAGGCATGTTATTTGAGAACAACCGAATCAGTAATAAAGAAGCCTTCTTGGCAGACATCGAAATTCGTGAATCTCAAAGCATCACCTCAATGGACGGCATCGCTTACCCACACTCAAAAAGCAAGGCGGTAACTGAGCCTGCGATTGCTGTCGGTGTTAAGCGTGAAGGTATTGAGTATGGCGATGAAGACGGCATCAATCCAACCGTGTTTTTTATGATTGCCTCACCCGATAACGGTGCTGACCATCATATTTATGTACTACAAGAACTATTTGGAAAATTCAGCGATGAATTTATTCAAGATATCCATAACGCAAAAGACGAACAACAAATCCTTAATATTTTAATTAATTCATAAGGCGTAGAAAATTATGAGCACCCTAACAACTCAAGCTACGAATACCAATAATAAAAATAGTAGTAGCGACTTTAAAAAAATCCTTAGTACCATGAAAGGCCACCTGCTTTTCGGAACCTCACACATGCTACCTTTCATCGTAGCCGGTGGTGTTCTATTGGCGTTAGCGGTAATGGCATCAGGCAAAGGTGCTGTACCGGCAGACGGCTTGCTGGCAGACATCTCTAATATCGGTATCAAAGGCCTTGTTCTTTTCCCAATCATTCTTGGCGGCTTTATTGGTTACTCCATTGCAGACAAACCAGCACTTGCACCTGCGATGATCTCTTCTGGCATCATGGCAGACATGGGCGGCGGCTTCCTTGGTTGTATCGTGGCAGGCTTTATCGCCGGTGGCGTGGTGTTCCAACTTAAGAAGATCCCACTTTCTGCGAACATGACGGCGCTAGGTGCATACTTCATCTACCCTCTTCTAGGTACGTTAATCTCTGCAGGTATCGTACTGTGGGGGATCGGTGAGCCAATCAAACTGTTCATGTCTTCTATGAACGAGTTCCTAGCTTCAATGGCTGGTGCATCTAAGATGGTTCTGGGCACAATCCTTGGCGGTATGACAGCGTTTGATATGGGTGGCCCTATCAACAAAGTCGCGACCCTATTTGCTCAAACTCAAGTAGACACGCAACCTTGGCTAATGGGCGGTGTAGGCATCGCGATTTGTACTCCACCTCTAGGTATGGCTCTGGCGACTTTCCTATTCAAAAACAAGTTCTCTAAACAAGAGCAAGAAGCAGGTAAAGCAGCAGCAATCATGGGCTCTATCGGTATCTCTGAAGGTGCTATCCCATTCGCAGCGAATGACCCAATGCGCGTACTTCCTTCAATCGTAGCCGGTGGTATCGTTGGTTGTGTGTTTGGCTTCATGACAGACGTTCTACTGCACGCACCGTGGGGCGGCCTAATCACTGCGCCAGTATCAAGCAACATTCCAATGTACGTAGTCGGTATTGCGCTTGGCTCATTAACCACAGCCGTTATCGTAGGCTTCTGGAAACCAGTCGCAGTAGAAACGGAAGAAGACATAGTTGAAGCGCCAGTACAAGCACAAGCCGCTCCTGTAGCAGGCGAAGGCGAGTACGACATCGTAGCAGTAACATGTTGCCCTTCTGGTGTTGCACACACCTTCATGGCAGCGAAAGCACTAGAGAAAGCAGGTGCGGCAGCAGGTCTGAAAATCAAAGTAGAAACACAAGGTCAAAACGGTATTCAGAATCGCATCACCGACCTAGATGTAACGAACGCGAAACTGGTTATCTTGGCTCACGATATTCAAGTGAAAGACGCACACCGCTTTGCCAATGCGAACGTGATTGAGTGTTCAACCAAAGAGGCAATGAAAAAAGCAGCGACGTTAGTGGTCGCGTAACCCAAATTAAAGCAAGCTCCTACCTCAAGAGCCCTTCCCCCTAAGGGCTCTATTTTTCTCTTCTCTATGAGCTCGTTACATGCTTTTCAGTCCCCACTTCTCAGCTGTTTGCTTAAAGAAACCTTGCGTCTTTTTCAATTCAACCCAGTGGTTAATGTAATTAATCCAAACCTGATCATCTTGTGGTAGGAGCATCGCAATTGGAGTTGGTTTACGTGGCTCTTTCACCGGAACAATCGCGAGTTGTTTAAACTTCTCTACTAAGGTTGCAGCCTCTACGTTTGAAGTCACGGAGACATCAGCGCGGCGAGCTAAAAGCTCTTGGAAATCCCGTGCCGGCGCTTCAATCACGATGTGTTGTGCCGATGGGAAGAAGTCCTTCACCATTTTTTCTTGTACTGTGCCGAGCGTGGCGGCAACTTTGATTTCTGCTTTGTCAAAGTCACTCCAATCGGAGAACTTCTCTATGTCTTTCTTTTGCACAACAGGGACAAAAGCCAGATAGAAGTACGGTTGGCTGTACCCAGCGACTTTTGCTCGAGACATGTTGAGCGAAGCGCTGCCAGTCACGTCGTATTTGTTGGCCGTGATGCCATTCACCAAGGTTTTCCAGTCTGTTGCGACGTATTCCACTTTTACGCCTAGGTCTTTAGCCAACTCAGTCGTGACATCGATATCAAAGCCGCGGTAGCTGTTGGTTGCAGGATCCTTCATTGTCATTGGGTTCCAATCCCCCGTAGTACCAACGCGAAGAACTCCCGCATCCAGTATCTCCTGCAAACGACTTTGTGCATGTGCGATCTGTGTAAAAGCAAGCAGGCACATTCCTAATGCGATTAAGCTTTTTTTCATTTTTTATTCCTTTAAAGAATGCTGATTTCTAAGTGATGAATGTAGATATTCTTCTTAATTATTAACCATTAAACAGATTTGGTTGTTAACATGGTAATAACAAATGGAGTTTTTTGGAGTAAATGTGAACTATCGTCACTTATCGTTAGTTTCTCTGTTGTTTCTGACAGGATGTTCAGATTACCAATGGGGATGGTATGTACTCGACCCGTCGACGGAGCAGGGACGAACTAATATCCAGTTTTTGATGGCTGGTTTTAGCGAGACTATTCAGGTTTCGTTTTTAAGTATGTTTTTTGCCATGGCTCTCGGTCTATTGGTCGCCTTTCCTGCGCTTTCAAGCTCACCAGTACTCAAGGGAATTAATCGACTTTACGTAGAGGTGATTCGTTCTATCCCTGTGCTGGTATTGCTATTGTGGGTGTATTACGGAATGCCGACATTACTCGATGTCTCTTTGAACCACTTCTGGGCAGGGGTAATCGCATTGACCATTGCCGAGAGCGCCTTTATGGCTGAAGTGTTCCGTGGGGGGATTCAAGCGATTAATCGTGGGCAACATGAAGCGGCCGAATCCTTGGGATTGACCTATTGGCAAAAAATGCGATTGGTTATCCTACCGCAGGCATTCCGTCAAATACTGCCGCCCTTGGGCAATCAGTTTATTTATATCCTCAAGATGAGCTCGCTAGTGAGTGTAATTGGTCTGAGTGATTTAACAAGGCGAGCCAATGAGTTGGTGGTGAACGAATATTTACCTTTAGAGATCTATACGTTTCTGGTTTTGGAGTACCTTGTTCTTATTTTGGTGGTATCGCAAGCGGTTCGTTGGCTAGAAAAAAGGATTGCGATTCCGAGCCATTAAATGGTGCTAACCCTCAAGATCGTTCAGCTATCTCCAACAAAAAGCCTCGAGCACAGGCCCGAGATCCTGGTGATACTCCCCCCTGTAATAAAAACCCCCACTCTCATCTGAGCGGGGATTTCTTTGTTTTGACTATTCGACACATCGACTTATTCAGTTAGAACTTCTTCTGTCTCTAGGTCAAACAAATGACATTGTGAGGTATTGAAATGAAGCATTGTCTCTTGCCCACTTTCCGCCATTCGGTCAGCATCAAAAGGCACTCGTGCCACCAGCTTGTCAGCACCGAGTTTGAAATAGAGATACAGCTCATTACCCATCGACTCGACCACATCAAGCCTGTGCGTTTGGGTATTCACTTCAGACAAAGGCGCATCGTGATTAGCCAGTTGAATGTGCTCAGGACGAACGCCAAACCACAACCACTCACCGAGTTTCTCTCGAGCGATAGCTTGCTTATCTTGTGGTAGCGTCCAACGTGCACCACTTTCCGATACCACGTTCATCACGCCGTCAATCTCATCTGCTCTCACCTTGATAAGGTTCATCGCTGGAGAACCGATAAAGCCCGCGACAAACTTGTTCGCTGGATACTGATAAAGATTCATTGGCGTATCGACCTGCATGATCTCACCTTGATTCAATACACAGATACGGTCGCCAAGAGTCATGGCTTCCACCTGATCGTGTGTTACGTAGATCATGGTGGCGTTCTGCCCTTCTTGTTTTAGGTTGTTGTGCAGCTGAGCAATGCTGACGCGAGTCGACACGCGCAGCTTTGCATCTAAGTTAGACAAGGGCTCATCAAACAAGAACACATCTGGCTTACGCACCATCGCACGACCTAAAGCCACACGCTGCCTTTGTCCGCCAGACATTTCACCCGGCTTGTTGTTCAACAGGTGTTCGATATCCAGAGTCTTGGCTGCATCTTCAATACGTTCATTGATTTCATGCTTTGGCAGCTTCTGTTGTTTAAGGCCAAAAGCCATATTGTCGTACACCGACATGTGCGGATAAAGCGCGTAATTCTGAAACACCATAGAGATACCTCGATCTTTGGGTGGCAGCTCATTTACACGTTTATCGCCAATGTAGACATCGCCTTCTGAGATATCTTCAAGACCCGCAATCATACGAAGTGTCGTGGATTTTGCGCAGCCAGACGGCCCAACAAACACCATAAACTCGCCTTCGCGAATATTAAGATCGACACCATGCACGGCCTTAAAACCATTTGGGTAAGTTTTCTCAACCCCTCTCAGTGTGACTTCAGCCATAACCTGTCCTTAAATCAATTCGTTAAATACTATCTTTGCAATCTGTCGTTAAACGTTTTAGCCACGTTCTTGCAGTTGATTGAGCTCAAAATGGGCTACCGATGCGATAACCAGATCCGCTACTGGCTCTAACTCGCTGTGTTGAGCAGTACCTGTCAGCACGCCAACATTGCTGGCGCCTGCGTTACGGCCAAATTCCATATCCGAAACCGTGTCACCAAACATGATCACTTCGTGTGGCTCAATGCCGCACTTTTCACAGAATGCGTTAAGTAATGCGGGCGCTGGCTTAGGTTCGATATCACCGTCGGAGTAACCGATATAATCGAACATCTCGCTCAAACCTGATTGCTCTAACGTGTAGATGGTTGAGTCTTTGGTATCTGCGGTCGCGATGCCTAAAATCATGCCTTGCTGCTTGAACAGACCGAGCTTTTCGGTCACACCCGGTAGGGCTTCAATCCAGCTTGGGTTTTCTTCCACTTCGTCATTGAACGCCGCTTTGGTCACCTTGGTGAATTCAACGAGCGAGACATTCGGTTGCAGCATGTTGAACCACGCTGTTGCGGTATCTTCCACCGGGTTTGAGGCTAATAGCCCATAGTTATCAACCACATCACCTTCAACACCGATGGCCAAGAGTAACTCAACAGCTGTGACAGTTTGATTACCTTGGTGCTGGTCACTGTAAGATTTCACACACTCACAAGCACCACGAGAAACGTTAAGCCACATCTTGTGGAACTCTAACAATGTGCCGTCTTTATCAAATAACATCGCCTTAAACTTCATCACGGCTCATTCGCTCCATTAGTTCTCCCCAAGTACGCACTAGGGGTTGGTTAAATTCTGGTTGTTTGCCGTCGAATACGGCATTGATGCTGCCTTCAAATTCATGCTCGTTAGATGAAGGTTGAGTAGTGTTCATTAATGCTGAAGAAAGCTCCCCACGACGGATATCGACACGACACCAACGGTACCCTTCCTCAATATGGATACTTTGTAGCTCATCACTCAAAGCTATTCGATCGACAATCTCACCATCCACCACGCACTCCGCGTAGTAAGGGTTTTCTGAATCAGTGACTGCGATACGATAACTAAGCGCCTGCCCTTGAGAGTCGTTACCCGGCAGCAAGTCACCCAAATTGATATCAAACTTCAAGCCGCAACGACGCTCTAAATACACTTGTCCGTTACGCATACCAGACAAGATGCCTTCACCACTCAAACCATGGCTGTAAACGAAGGTGGATGGGTCACCATAGATAGAAGACTCATCCGATTTAGGATTACGTTCATGGGGCTCAAGGTGTGAATCACTGCCGCCAATCGCCGTAATACGCTGGCCACAATTCCACATTTCATTGAGAACCAATAACGCCTCTTCGGTCGCTTTCGGCGAGGTCGACCAAGTTGGGTCACAACACACTTCAAACGTAGACACTTGGCTGAGATCCACTTGATCGTAATGCCAATGCCACGGCTTCATCATCGGGTGATTAATGCCAAGGGAACTGTGTCCACTTTTAGCTAAACTCAATCCGGCTTCCATCGTCGCTTGGCTGCTGTGTTCAACGTCTCTAAGGTCTAATGACTTAACCGGACCATGCACATTGAAGTGCCCGAGATCGGTAGTGACTTCTAACGCTGGTAGAAACAAGCACTGATTTGATACAGGCAACGTAGGTTGGCAGATGTTGTGCTCTGTGAAGAAAAAGAAATCGAGCCCTTGTGATTCCACAATGTCTTTAGCAGCAGCCAAGGTATTGTGACCATCAGAAAGCTGAGTGTGAGCGTGTAAATCGCCACGATACCAACGAGAATCAGAAGTCAGCATGTGACTGTAATCAAACTCGATATCGTGATCACTTGTCACCGTTGGGGTCAGTTCTAACTCAGCATCGCTATTAACTAACTCATCAGAGCAAAGCACATCGACTTGATACTGCATCGCACGTTCGGTGCGAAACTCACCCTCAAGGTTGTAAAGCTCTAAGAACCATTCACCCGGTGGAATCACACCATCAATCGCGCCTAGGCCTGAGTTTTCCGGTTGGATAGTGAGTGACTTGTGCGCTTTTTCAAACAGCACTTTGCCACGAAATGCTTGGTTGGCATCATACGCCGCTGCGTATAAGAATCCTTTTTTCACCGTCGTGCCGGTAATCACTACGCTCTTAGAGCCTGCTGGCACATCAAAGGGGATACTTACTCTGCCAAACGGCAGCTCACCTTGAAATTGGGTCATTGTCATCACCAAATTCGTCCTAATTGAAGGACTGGGTCAAAAAGAGGCCCACCCGAGTAGATGGGCCTTTATGCATGCAAAGATAGTGTTAATCCACTTTGCAGATTAAGAACGATTCGCTCGGTCTAGTGCACGTTGCGCTTTCTTAGCCGCTTGTTTTAGCGCTTTGTCAGCAGGCACGTTTTGGATTTGAATCTGGTCCGCAGCTACCTTCAGCGCATCCATGATCTTACCGTTGGTAGGGTCTAGGAAGTCTTTGGTCGCCGTGTTCGCTTGCTTCAATGGAATCAGAGCTTGCGGGTTATCTTTAGTGAACGCTTGGTATTCTGGTACTTCAGAAACGCTGTTACGCACTGGGATGTAACCCGTGAACATTGACCATGCCGCCGTGTTCTTCGCATTGGTGTAGAACTCAACGAATTCGAACGCACCTTTTGCTGCTGCTTCGTCTGTGCCTTTTGGCATCACGTAAACCAGCGCACCCGCTTGTGGCGCAGAAGGGTTTGATCCCCAACCTGGCTGTGTGGTTGCTGAAAGCTTAGTGAAGTCCAAATCACCTTGGTCACCCGATGAACCTGTGTAACCCAACGCGTTGTCTTTCATGACGTCATCGATGGTTTTGTACCAATATTCCCAACCTTGACCGCCGTAGTGAATACGCATGATTTGATCATCGTGGATCCACTTACGGAAGCTGTCCCACACTTCAACCCATTCAGCTGAGTCAATTAGCACTGTTTTGCCATCATCACTGATGATCTTCGCGCCGTTAGAGAAAGCCGCGTCAATCATGTTGTCTTGACCCCACATTGGCTCCCATCCGTAAAAAGTCACGTTGCCTTTGTCATCACGTTGGGTAACTTTCTCCGCGACCTTAGCCACGCCTTGCCATGTGTTTAGGTCTTGCTCAGTAAAACCGTTGTCTGCCAACACTTGCTTGTTGTAGTAAAACACTTGAGTTGTGCCGTAAGCAGGCAAGCCAATGATAGTGCCGTCGTCTGCCGTCACTTGGTCTTTAAACGCACCGATGAAATCAGAGAAGTTGAACTCTTCATCCATGAACGGTGTTAGGTCACGGCTCAAACCGCGTCCGTACATTGCTTCCGCACGACCTGAATCTAGCAGCACAAGCTCAGGTGCAGTTCTAGACGCTAGACCTGCTTGCAGCTTCTGGTAGGTTTCCGTGTAGTTGCCTTGCAACGCAGGCTTCACCACATACTCATCTTGGCTCGCGTTGAACTCTTCGATGAGCTTAGTCATCATTTGCTGTGGCTTAGTACCACCGGAATACCAGAAGTTAACTTCGGTTGCGGCAAGAACACTGCTAGAGAACATAGACGCGCTTGCTGCGCCAGCACACACTAGTGCGAGAGTTTTTAATTTCATTTCCGTTTACTCTTTTACGCCGTTATCGGCGATACCTGAAAGAATCGTCTTTTGACAAATGACGAATAGAATTAACAAAGGCAATACTGCAATGGTGCTCGCCGCCATGATTTGCGACCAGTTCAATCCATAGTTACCTTCGGCAATAAAGTAGTGACGAATCCCGGTCGCAATCAGGTTAAGATCCTGAGTGGTAATAACCAAGCTTGGCCACATGTAGCTGTTGTAATTGGTAATAAAAGTGATGAGGAACAGTGTTGCGACTGCTGCTCGGCATTGCGGTAAGATGATTGCCCATAAGATCTTGAGCTCACCTGCACCATCAATTCGTGCCGCTTCAATCAGCGACGGATGCACCTTGATAAACACTTGGCGTAGATAGAACACACCGAAAACCGACGCCGCGTTCGACGCCACTAAGCCCATGTGCGAATCCAACAAACCCAGTCTTGCCAAGGTGATGTAAGACGGAATGTACGTCACTGCGCCCGGCAGCATGTAACAGCCCATCACGATAAAATAGAGCACCGTCTTCGAGCGAAACTTCAACTGCGTGAGTGCATAAGCAAACATCGCCGAGTTCACAATCACCAACAGCGTAGTGAACAAAGCCACACTAAAACTGTTGAAGATGTACAAACCAAACGGCGCGCTGTGAAAGGTTTCGACAAACGTTTCCCAACGAAACTGCTCTGGAATCAAGTTCAGCGGGCTAGCAAAAATCTCATCATTGGTTTTCAGCGAACCTGACAGCATCCATAAGAACGGGAACACCATAATGGTTCCGCAGGTCGCTAAGAAAAGGTGCTTAGCCAGTGCGATAAACGAACGGCGATCCACTGAGCTTTTCTTTGACACAACCTCTGATTTGGTCGCTTTCGTTTGGGCTGTGACTTTAGATTCAGCCGCTCTTTGATTTAAGACTTGATTGGCATCCAATACTTGCGTGGTCATAATTCTGTCCTTTCAAAAATCGACTAGTAGTACACCCAGCGCTTGCCGATGTAGGTATTAATAAGTGCCAACAATCCAGTAATCAGGAATATCACTAACGATGTCGCGGCTGCCGGTCCCATTTCGTAACGCTCAAAGGCTTGTTGGTAGAACAAGTACAACAAGGTACGAGTCTCACCACCTGGCCCGCCCTGCGTTAAGATCTGGAACTGATCGAACGCCTGCATTGCCGTAATAATATTGACCACCACCAAGAAGAACGTGGTTGGTGAAATCAGCGGCAGTGTTATCTTCAAAAAACGCGTTAAGCTGCTGCAGCCATCAATCAAAGACGCCTCATAAAGCGATTCAGGGATCTTGTTGAGCGCACTGATGTAAAACAGCATCGTCCAACCAATCGCCTGCCAAACCGTCACGATAATCACGGCAATCAAGGCTGTGTTTCCGTTCTCTAACCATGGAATCGCGCTAAACCCTGCCGACTCCAATAAGTGGTTTGCCAAGCCCGATTTAGTCTCGAACACCCAAGACCAAACAATCGACACCGCGACCGTTGGCGTGATCCAAGGAGAGAAGATCACCGCACGATAGAACTGGCTGCCCTTGAAGTTTTTGTGCAGCAACATCGCAAACACAAGACCAAGAATGATGGTTGGAATCACCACTCCGACCGAAAACCAAAACGTGTTGAGCACCGCTTGAATGAACTCATAGTCTTCAACCATGTACTCGTAATTTTCTAAACCGATGAACGAATAATCTGGCGAGATGTAATCCCAATCGGTGAAGCTGATATAAATTGAATAACCAAATGGTACGAGCCAAAAAGTAAACAGTGGCACCAACAACGGTGCGGTAAATAACAGTACCTTTAAGCGGTTTTTCATTGGTTGTGAGAAAGCACTCATGGTGACCTCGTCCTTATTTGTATGCGGTTAAACTAAGTGTTTTTTATGACAGGTTAGTAAGAGTGCCCTTCATTTTTTTTATGGCTATCCATAAGAAAATCTTTACTCCAGTTCACCGTCTTCCATCTGGTGATAAAGCCAATCACAGAAGAAATTCACCTTGGCGCTGCGACTGTGTTTAGTAATCAAATAGTGAGCAGATTCAGCTGGCATCGAGGATTCGCTTGCCAATACAAGGTCTTCTTTCTTGAGTAGTTCAGACACCGCGAGCGAACGCACTAGCAACATTCCAATACCATGTTTAACTGCTTCTAAGGCATGTAGAGAGTTACTCACTTCGAGCAGAACCTTAGGTAATGTCATCTCGAATTGGTTATGCCCAAGCCATTGCAGCCAGTTCTCTCGATAGCCTTTGACCTGAACCGTCGGCAGAGCTGCAAAGTCATGCTTGCTGAGTAATTCTTGATGCTCGGATTTGAATTGAGGGCTGCACACTAACTGCCAGTGTTCTTGAAACAGTCGCTCGCAATGGGTGTCCTCGCTTTCAACCTTGCCGTTGGTCAGCTCGATATCGACATTCTGACAAGGGTTAGTTGATGGCCAGTCCACCAGCTGAATATCAAGCCTGATAAAAGGGTATTTTTTATAGAAGGATGGCAGGCGAGGTAGTAGCCAGTTATGACAAAAGGTGTGGTTTACACGCAGGCTCAACACATCGGTTTCTTTTTCTCCGAACAAGATCTGAGTCTGCAATTTAAGGTGAGCAAGTGAACCTGCCACAATCGGTTGATAATGTTGAGCCGCTGACGTCAGCTTTACGCCTTTAGAACTGCGTTCAAACAAGGTGGTATCGAGGAAGGTTTCTAAACTTTTGAGCTGTTGGCTCACCGCTGCTTGCGTGACACAAAGCTCTCGGGCAGCCGCGCCAATGGAACCAAGACGAGCAACAGCTTCGAACGCAACAAGAGCGCGTAGAGGGGGTAACATGGCTTCACCTGATTGAAATAAAAGTGAAAAATACTTCAATCAGGTTTCAGTTTTTTGCGGTTCCAGTTACAGATTAATGACGAAGGGACGTTGATCAGATATTTATGATCAACGTCCCTTTTCTTCTATTTCATATTGTTATGCGAAATGCCAGAACTCGCATCCGGCCTATCTATTCTTTGATGTAGAGGTCTTTAGAATAGATGCGCCCTTCCACGTTGTTCTTCGCAAAGCCGCCAACACTTGGTCGTACTAGGCGAGCCTGCATGTAGTAATAGATAGGTGCGATAGGCATATCTTCAGCCAGTAACTGCTCCGCTTGATCATAGAAGCCTTGGCGATCTTGCTCGTTGGTTGCTGACAGTGCACTGTCCATTGCTGCGTCGTATTTGCCATTGTTGTAGCGGGCAAAGTTACCCGAAGACTCAGAGCGCAATAAGCTCAAGAAGGTCGACGCTTCATTGTAGTCACCACACCAAGAAGCACGCATCACATCAAAATCACCTTGGCGACGTGATACTAGATAAGATTTCCATTCTTGGTTTTCCAGCTCAACTTGCGCGCCTAGGTTGCCTTTGAGCATTGAAGCGATAGCCACAGCAATCGACTTGTTCGACTCACTGGTGTTGTAGAGCAGTTTGAAATCCAATGGGTTAGCTGCATCGTAGCCCGCTTCTTTGAGTAGCTCTTTTGCCTTTTGGTCGCGCTCCTTTTGAGTCCATGTGCTGTATTCAGGCTGAGTCGCATCAAAGCCAGCCGTGTACTCATGAGCAAAGGTATAAGCCGGTAGGTTACCCACCTGAGTGACGCCATTGGTGATCACGTCACGCATCATCGAATACGACACCGCTTTACGCACTCGCGCGTCATCGAATGGAGGTCGCGTGGTATTGAACGCGTAGTAATAAGTACACAGCAGAGGCACCGCGGTAAACGCATCTTGGTATTTGCTTTTAAGCTGCTGCGCCATATGTGTCGGCACATCAGACGTGATATCGACCTCACCCACTGCATAACGGTTAATCGAAGCATTTTGGTTTTCGAACGGAATGTAAGTCACTTGGGCTAGATTGGTATCTGAGCTGTCCCAGTAGTTAGGGTTCTTCTTCAGTTCAATACGTTCGTTAACCACCCACTCGTCCAACACAAACGCGCCATTACCGACAAACTGCTTAGGGTCACTCCACGGCTTATCGCTATTTTCTAGCGTAGCCTTATGAACGGGCATCATGGATGTGTGGCCCGTCATCGCAACAAAGTATGGCACTTTGCTATCCAGCTCGAACTTCACCGTGTGCTTGTCGACAGCGGAAATACCGAGCTCTTCAACGGGCTTCTTACCTTCTGCTACGTCAGCAATGTTGTTGATTTTGGTGAGCTTGAGGTACCACACGTTTGGAGAAGCGAGTTTCGGGTCGACCGCGCGTCTTAACGCATACACGAAATCATCGGCCGTCACCGGATCGCCATTCGACCATTTCGCGTCTTTACGCAGGTGGAATACAAACGTCTGGTTGTCTTCGGTTTCCCAAGATTCCGCGACACCTGGAGTGATATTGCCATCGCGATCTTGGATCACTAAACCCTCAAATAGGTCACGTAGGATGTGCATTTCTGGCAGGCCTTCTGCTTTCGCAGGATCAAGCGTCGCCGCTTCTGCATCGTTCGCGCGAACTAAATGCTGGTCTTTTGCCAGTGAAACACCAGCAGGTAAGGTTTCAGCAACGGCAGTTACTGATATAAAAGGGGTCAATAAAGATGAAATGAGTAAAGCCGTTGAATGTTTTTTAAAATCCATGTTTGTTTGCTCTCCTAGCCTATCTTTGAAACAAGTAATAAAATTAACAATGCGACGGTTGACGAGTTTTGACGCTATGGTTTATTTAAAGGGGTTCATCTAATGGACTTAGTTAATGATTAATATAGCCAATAGTGAATACTTGATAGTACTTGATCAATCAGGAGATTAAGGTGAGTTTAATTCCAAGAACGGAAAGAGCTGCGTTTTCAATAAAGCCGCTGTCATATGGCAAATCAGGGTTGGGTGCGCCTTTGCTCTATTTCCCCGCGCAAATAGAAAGCGAATCTCGCGGGCTGATTTTAGCAGGTACACACGGCGATGAGACCGCTTCTATTACAGGGTTATCTTGTGCCCTGAGAAGCTTGCCCGCCGCCAATTTACGACACGATGTGATTCTGTCGATGAACCCAGATGGCAATCAATTAGGCACTCGCGCCAACGCCAATCAAGTCGATCTGAACCGCGCCTTCCCAACGCAAAATTGGACAGCAAACGGCACCGTGTATCGCTGGAGCTCCCACACACCAGTCAGAGATGTAAAAGTGAAAACCGGCCAAGCCGATCCCCTCGAACCTGAAGTGCAATCGCTCATCAACCTCATTGAACAACGCCAACCTAAATTCGTCATCTCTTTCCACGAGCCACTCGCCATGGTCGACGATCCCGATCAATCAGAACTCGCCATTTGGCTAGGTAAGCAGTTCAACCTACCGCTCGTCGAAGACGTCGATTACGAGACCCCAGGCTCATTCGGCACATGGTGCCAAGAAAGAAACCTGCCATGCATTACCGTAGAACTACCGCCAGTTTCTGCGGATTTAACTATAGAGAAGTATTTGGATGCGTTTGTGGAGGTGTTGGGGTGTGAGGGAAGCTAGCCCAAAATACATGAGCTTCACTTCAAATGCCTACCACCATCAAGGTGCAAAGTCCTTCCTGTCATATAGTGGCTAGCCAAAACAAACGTAATGCCATCGATCACTTCTTCAAAGCCTGCCTCTGTTGGAATCAGTGCTTTTTTCAGAGCTTTAGTCTTATACGCCTCATCATCATGTTCATTGAATTTAATCATGGCTGGAGAGAGAGTATTTACTTTCACCTTGGGAGCCAGCATCGCCGAGAACGACAACGTCAGGTTGTTGAGCGCAGCTTTACTGGCCGCGTAAGCGATGTGTTTTTTACTGCCTTTTTCCGCAACGTAATCACTGATGTGGATGATGTCCGACGTTTTATCGCCAGACATTAGTTGGTCTTTGAGCGTTAAATTAACCAGATAAGGCACGGTAGCGTGAACCGTCATCATCTGGTTCATGATTTGTAATGCGTTTTCACTGGGATTTTCTTTGTTCTCAGGTTGCCAGTCGGAAGCATTATGAATGATGGCTCGGATCACCTTATATTCTTGTCCAACGTAATGAAGAAAACCCTCTAGGCTGCTTTGTTGATAAAAGTCTACCTGTTGCAAGTCGGCTCCACGGTCGCGCAGTAATTGCAGCTGAGGATAGTCGCTTCGGTAAGTGCCAATCACTTTGTATCCGTCAGATAAAAGTTGCTGCGCCAGTGCGAACCCTAAACGCTTCCCCACACCGGTTATTAGAATCGTCTCACTCATCGTAAAAACTCAGCTCTAGTTTGAGGGTTAGTTTTGAAACTGCCACCAAGCGCGGTTGTGGTGGTTTCAGAGTTTGCATCCATAACGCCTCTCGATTTAACGCAGTAGTGAGTTGCTTTAATCGTCACAGCCACATTTTCTGTTTCAACCAGAGCCTGTATCGCGACCAAGATTTGCTGGGTAAGGCGCTCTTGAACCTGCGGACGCTGAGCAAAGAACCGAACAATGCGGTTTATTTTAGATAACCCGAGAATCTTGGATTCAGGGATATAAGCCACTTGTGCTAAGCCATCGATGGTAATGAAGTGATGTTCGCACGTAGAAGTTAAATCGATATCCGATACCTTAACCATTTCGTCAACTGACATTTTGTTGTCGATAACACTGATTTTTGGGAAGTTATTGTAGTCGAGCCCTGAAAAGATCTCGTGAACGTACATCTTTGCAATGCGATGAGGTGTTTCAGCAAGACTGTCATCGGTTAAATCCAGCCCAAGCGTACTGACAACTTCCGTCAAAAGTCCTTTGATACGGTTGTACTTCTGGTCGGAGTTCATTTCGCTCGATGTCATCGGGGTTTCTAGCCCCTTTTTGAGCAAAGCTTCTCTTACTTTTTCAGCTTCTGTGGTTAGCATTGAGTCGCTCCTTATGAATTAATCTTCAAGTTCTGCTTCATAGCTCAGGGTGAGCGAGACGGAATCGGCGAAACGTAGAGCATGAGGCTTGTCGATTCTCACTTGAGCGTATCGGACCCATGAATGGTCGATACAAATACCGAGTACGTCACTGGTTAACTTTTCTAAAAGCAGAAACCGTCCAGATTCAACATGTTCAATAATTTTTTTGCAGATATTTTTATAGTTAAGTGCGTTCTCCACATCATCAGAGAGGCAAAGGTTGTTTGCGGGGTAATGGATCTCCGCATTTATAACAATGTCTTGCTGCTTAGTTTTTTCTTCTTCGTTGAAGCCGATGAAGGTTCTTAATCTGAGATTTGTGATGGTGATAATCGCATTGTGATTCATAACAGTTTCCGATCCTTAGAAGGTAGAGTGAGTTACGTGCCTGTTAGAGGAAAAGATCAATAAAGCTCAAGCGTTCTGTTTAAAGCAGTTGAAGGGACTAAGTGAAACTGATCTTAAAAGGTATAAGTTCGGTTTTCTGACTCAGCTGATCGAAATTGTTCCAGATATGCTGAAAAGAGATATCTAGAGTGGGATGACGTTCTTGCGCGGCAACATCAACTAACGGTCGAAGCACAAAAGCGTACTCAGTGATTTCACCTCGCGGCAGCTCTACTCCATCGATAGTGCCCACTTCGTTACCGTAAAGAAGGATATCGATATCCATAGTGCGCGAAGCGTATTCTTTAGTTTCACGCTTTCGGTCATTCTCTAATTCGATTTGATGCAGAACCTTAGCCAGTTCAGCGATAGAAAGGTCACATTCAAACCCAACGACTAGGTTTAGGAAGTTGTCTCCTTCAAAACCAACAGGCTCACAATCGTAGAAATTAGAAATGTGTAGAGGTGCAAAGCGGCTATTCAATGCTTTGAGAGATTCTGTGACGTGATGTTCGCGGTTAATGTTGCTTCCAATGCTGACATAGACGGTGGCCATATTGTTTTCTCCCTTTTAACGAACCTCTTACGTTGTAAGTCGCTGGGAAGATCAGCTATGTATCCGTTTGATACCGGGAGGGTAAAAGAGAATCTCCCTACAACTCATATAGAGATCGGTTCTAAGTCGGAAAGGGGGACTTTTAAACTAGAAAGTACCACAGGTAAAAATTTAGCTTATGAAGGTTCTGGACAATTATCCGTCTCGGAGAATCGAACATCAGCAATTAATGAATAGCTTCAGGTATAGCAAATCGGTTATTTCCACGACCAAACCTTATTGCACTGCTCAATCGTTATATGTATGTAAATAACTCCGCCCTCAAATCTGAAGGTTCCACTTCTGAACCCAAAAATAACTTTATTTGCTCAATATAGTCTTTATTTGTACCTACAACATATCGATGACACTGATTATATGTAGCCATTGCTAAGTAAGTTGTAAAAAGCGGATCTAGGTTCATAGCGTGATTTTGAACTGGCGAAAAGGTGATCAACTGATTATTCGATAAAGGCATAATAAACTTAGACTTAAATGCGAACATCTGAGTCAAATCGTCAAAGAGTAGCGGGTTATCTCCCGTTAAAAAGTTGTTCCAACCTCCGTATTCTGGCGAAACATGATGGACTTTCCATGATTCATAGTCACTATCATGTACCCTAAAATCAAACGTTAGTAGAGGCAGCATAAAGCTACGAAAGTAATGCCTGAACCCTGAGTCATTTTCTAATGCGTTTTTGATTTGATCACAATCGCCAATATTGACCCCATTCAGTGTAATTCTGTCTCCAAACCGTGTTAAGTCTAGAGTTTTAATGTACTGCTCTACAAAGGGATCTAACAAAGGCATTCGCCAAAATTGAAACGCTACAAATACCTTTAGAAGATAAATGCCTTCTTTGGATATTAGTTCTTTCTCCGACAGGCCCTTGCGAACTAAATCAAAAAATTGCCCCAATGGTGCTTCAATTGTCCCGTAGAGCTTTTCTAGTGCATCAGTTCGCACACCTCGATGTGTGATTGTATTTCTATGTTTTTCGAATAATATTGTTCGAGGTGTTTGCTTATCTTTCTTGAATGATTCCAACTTTTTATCGAATACTTGAATACGACCAGACTCAGCAATAAAGCCTCGTAAATACAATTGTGGGACATAGTGATGATTAATTGAACTCAAAACTTACCTCATAAATATAACACTTTCTACACCGCGCTAAGCCGCTCTTTGCATAGATATAATGCGGTCTTTCGTTTAAGTATTCAACAGAAAATCAATAACTTAGTGAGGGTGTTAAAAAGTTAGAATGCACTGTGAGTGCATAATTTCTGAACTTGCTGAGTTTGGATAACTTTTTGTAGGGCAAAAGTTCATTAACAGAATGTGTATGAGCTTCTACCCTAAACCATAAAGGGGCAAAAGTAAGTTAGAGGTCCTAGTGACCACCACGCCAGACAGAATCAAAGTAATTCCAATTACCGCCATATTCAACACACAAAAAAGCGCGAGAGACGGATGTCATTCTCGCGCTTTTTTAGAACCGTGGAACTTGAAGTTTACGGTTAGATCTTAGCTGTAAACGTACGGCTAATTACATCCTGTTGCTGCTCACGTGTTAGCGAGTTGAATCGCACAGCGTAACCCGACACTCGGATGGTTAACTGTGGGTATTTTTCTGGATGTTCTACGGCATCCAACAACATGTCACGGTTAAGCACGTTCACGTTAAGATGCTGTCCACCCTCAACACGAATCGATTCTGCACTTTCCTCATGGTGGAAATAACCATCCATTAACGCTGCTAGGTTCACTTTTTGGCTTAAGTCATCTTTACCTAGTGCATTTGGTACGATTGAGAAAGTGTAAGAAATACCATCTTTAGCGTACTCGAACGGCAGTTTGGCAACCGAAGACAGTGAAGCCACCGCACCTTTCTCATCACGACCGTGCATTGGGTTTGCGCCCGGGCCAAATGGCATACCTGCGCGGCGACCATCTGGCGTGTTACCGGTTTTTTTACCATATACAACGTTTGAAGTAATCGTAAGTATAGATTGAGTTGGAACCGCTTCACGGTAGGTATTCATTTTCTGAATTTTCTTCATAAAACGTTCAACCAAATCACAAGCAATATCATCGACACGTGAATCGTTGTTGCCGAATTTTGGATATTCGCCTTCAATCTCAAAGTCGACAGCGATGCCATCTTCGTTGCGTACTGGTGTTACCTTCGCGTATTTGATAGCTGCTAACGAGTCAGCAACAACCGACAGCCCTGCAATACCACAAGCCATTGTGCGATGAACATCGCGATCCATTAATGCCATTAACGATGCTTCATAGCTATAACGGTCATGCGAGTAATGGATCACGTTCAACGCAGTGACGTATTGCGTTGCAAGCCAATCCATCATCTCATCAAAGCGAGGCATTAAGCGGTCAAAATCGAGAACTTCATCTTCGATACGAGCAACTTGAGGGCCAACCTGCATGTTAGATTTTTCATCAACACCACCGTTAATGGTGTAAAGCAGCGCTTTGGCAAGGTTTGCCCGAGCACCAAAGAACTGCATATGTTGGCCAACCACCTGCGGGCTCACACAACACGCAATCGCGTAATCGTCATTATCAAAATCCGCACGCATTAGATCGTCGTTCTCATACTGAAGTGATGAGGTTTCGATAGACACTTTAGCCGCGTATTGTTTAAACGCGATAGGCAGTTGTTCAGACCATAGAACCGTCATGTTCGGCTCTGGCGCAGGGCCCATCGTGTGCAATGTGTGCAAGTAGCGGAAAGTCGTTTTGCTAACAAGTGTACGACCATCAACGCCCATACCTGCCATTGCTTCTGTTGCCCAAATTGGGTCGCCAGAGAACAATGAATCGTATTCAGGAGTGCGTAGGAAACGAACCATACGAAGCTTCATGATGAAATGGTCAATCAACTCTTGCGCTTGTTTTTCATCAATCAGACCAAGTTTAAGGTCACGTTCGATGTAAACATCTAAGAAGGTTGATGTACGGCCTAGCGACATCGCAGCACCATTTTGAGACTTAACCGCAGCTAAGTAGCCAAAATAGGTAAATTGGATTGCTTCTTGCGCAGTACGAGCAGGAGAAGACATATCAATGCCGTACTTCAAACCCATTTCTCGCATTTCATCAAGGGCACGAATTTGATCAGAAAGCTCTTCACGTAAACGCAATGTCTTATCTAAATCACCACCCGTTTCAAGCATCTTCTGAGTCGATTTGAACTGCTCATTTTTGTCTGATTTTAGGAAGTCGATACCGTATAAAGCAAGACGACGGTAGTCGCCAATAATGCGTCCACGACCATAAGCATCTGGCAGACCAGTAATAATGCCAGAACGGCGACATGCTTTAATTTCATCGGTATAAAGATCGAACGCTACTTGGTTATGCGTTTTGCGGTATTCAGTGAAGATCTTTTCGATTTGTGGCTCTAATTCACGACCGTACACTTCGCACGACGTTTTCACCATTCGAATTCCGCCATTAGCGATGATGCCGCGTTTTAGGGGTTTATCGGTTTGTAGACCCACGATTTTTTCGAGGTTTTTTGCAATGTAACCTGCATCGTGTGAGGTGATAGTGGAAACGATATCAGTATCAAAATCGACAGGGGCATGAGTGCGGCTTTCTTCTTTAATACCTTCTAGCACCGATTCCCATAGCTGTGTCGTCGACTCCGACACGTCCGCAAGAAAAGACTCATCGCCTTCATAAGGGGTGTAGTTTCGCTGAATAAAATCACGTGCATTCACGGATGTTTGCCACTCGCCAGCTTGGAATCCCGCCCAAGCTTCCATCATATCGGTTGTCGGAATAGTCATAATGACCTCCTAAGTTATTGATAAACAGACAATATCGATGATTATTTATAATCATTGGTTTCTGCTGGCTATACTAAACCGACCAATCTATGAGTAAAGTGAGCTGTTTTCATAAAATACATGCACAAAATGCATTTGTTAGGATTACTATATTATATTCAATATCTTAAGTTGAAGGTTAACAACTCTAGATTCCAATTAGTTTGTTGTTTCAGAAGTAGGGAGTCGACTCTTAGTGACTCACCGACGTTGAAAACAGGTTGATGATCACCACGCCAGACAGAATCAAAGCGATGCCAATGATCGCGTAGATGTCTAGCTTTTGCCCGTAGACCAACCAAGACAACGCCGCGACCAACACTATCCCTGCCCCACACCAAATCGCATAGGCAACACCCAACGACATGGTTTGAACCGTGAGAGACAACAGATAAAAAGCAAAGCCATAACCGACTAGTACTGCGGCGGTCGCAGGAAGGGAAGTAAATTGCTGCGTTTTAGGCAATAGAGAAGTCGCGACAACTTCAAGCACGATGGCGAGTGACAGCATCACTGGAGGCGGAAGAGATAAAAGCATGTTTGAGTCCACAACATTAAATACGGCGCTCAGAATATTGTAGTTTTATTTCCAATTCATGCGATTTTCAGTAAGCAATTATTATGACGTACCTTAAAAATTCTTAAGTGTGATTGTTCGTTCAATCGAAGAACAGAAATACAAAAAGAGCCCTACAACATCATGTGTAGAGCTCTTTTTTAATCAGCTAATAGGTTAACCCGCTAACAATCTAAATAGCTTAATTTGCTGATGATGAGCCTCTTAGGATATCGCGCTTCACTTCACCTTTCAGATCGGTCAGGGTTTGTTGGTCGATATCAATCAAGAAGTGGTCACTTGCTTGGCCTGTTGCGAATTTTTCAAGAATCACGAACAAGCTACCAAAACGAGAGCGGAACACTTCACCAACGGTATATTGGCCAAGGTCACCCAGTTCTGAATCCACCGTGCCATCGAACTCTGAAAGTTCACGACTCAGCAACTCATATTGGCGCAATTGTGTTTCACCGATATCACGGAATGCCAGTTCGTCTGCATTACGTAAGCGGTAGAAGTCAGTCGCTAGCAACTCACCACTCCATTCTGCAAAATCTTCAAGCACTAGACCTTCTTGAGAGGCAATAGCGTCAGCTTCAACTTTCGCTGCTTCCCAGTCTTGTTGAAATTGTTCGTAGTCGTCTACTCCATTTGCAACACAACCCTCGACTGGATAATTCATTTCATCAGCTAACTGGCAAACCGTGAACTGCGTTTCCAGTTGAGACATGATCATCATCTCTTCGCCGTTCATTTCCATGATCATAGCGCGCATTTCTAGCGGCCAGTCATCCGGAAGGAATCGCAGGCGCGTTAGTTCGCGGATGTGCCAATCGGTCAGTTCGTAGTAGCTCTCTGAATTCAGAATATCTTTGTTCCAAATCTTAGCTTCTGCATCAGGATCTCCATTCGCAGCTTGAGTAAGGTATTCATGCTCTTCTGCATAGTGACTGAATAGCTCGTTGTAACGTTTAACTTGATCGATGACCACCGTCTCAACTTCAATCTGGTTATCAGGGCGAATGTTCAACAGTTTGTAGGCCGGAATGTAGCCCGCTAGCGATGGTGCTTGGATATTAAATAGAGTGTGCTGTACACCATCAATATTGAAGCTCTTCTTACCCGTATCGTTAAAGTGCATGTGGCCACCAACATGGATATTTAGACCAGTAGCAGCTAATGCGCGGCTGGTATCGTCATCCGGTTCACGAGCCAGTTGATGGCTTCCTTCGCCAAACAGATCTTCAATCTCTTCAGAAGCGCCGTTGTAGAAGTCGGTCATTGGGAAGTGCGAGAAAGACACCAGCGTCTTGTTCTGCTCTTTCGCTGCTTTTACAACATCAGAGATCCAATCAATCACGTGTTCTTTGTGAGTCAGCATCATGTTATAACCAGCGCTGCTTGAACCATCAAACGTGTTTCCATCGACAGAGCTATCAGACGAGTTTTCTTTCGGGCGATAAACGTTCGCGTCGATCGCCAACAACCAAAGCCCTTTCACTGGCTCTACTAAGTAACTGGTATCCGGCACTTCAGAACAGCTTGAGTAACCACTTTCTTTGTAACTGCCACCCGTACCTTCATAACAGATTTCGTACATGCGCTTATCAAAAGCCGCTTCTTCTTTCGCTAAATCATAGCTGTAACTAGCTCGAGCTTGGTCGCTGCTGTAAGGCGTTTCAAAGTAGAGATAATCTTGCTGAGGGTAGAAACCGTGAGTGCCTAGGATACTCATGATCTCTTCATAACCCCATTCACGTACTTCTTCAGTACAGATGGTTGCTAAGTTGTCACCTTCACCGGGAATAGTCGTCCACTCATCGTCATAACCAACACACTCTTCTTTACCGCGGCTATAAATACGCTGCTTCTTGCCACCCTCGCCTAGGTAATCAGATTTACCTGCAGGGATGGTAAATGGACGTACTGGATCGTGGTTGCCCGGTGCTGCAAAAAACTCAAGACCGTACGTGTCGCGGTAGTGATCAAAGATGCTAACCAATCCACGCATATGAATCGGCTGGCCGTCGTCACTAAAGTCACCTGGCAAGGCTACGTATTTAACGCCACGTTCAACCACATCATCAAGCGCCGCTATCATCGCAAAGTAGTTTTCATTAAATAGACGCGTGGAGTTCATCTGAGACTCCATCGTTCTTATCGTAGCGTTTTTACCACTCATGGAATTCGGTAAGCCAGCGAACGAGCCGTCTTGAAAATCACCGTAA
Source organism: Vibrio sp. 1CM8B (assembly GCF_023161685.1). Classification (NCBI taxonomy): domain Bacteria; kingdom Pseudomonadati; phylum Pseudomonadota; class Gammaproteobacteria; order Vibrionales; family Vibrionaceae; genus Vibrio; species Vibrio sp. 1CM8B. The sequence goes on along the minus strand of NZ_JALNTU010000001.1, from coordinate 785,453 downwards.
ACATCATGGAAATGGATATCAGGCATGAATGCGACTTGCACTGCGCTATCTAGATTGCCGCTGTCGTCTCTTGGTGAACTTGAATTACAACCAGCTAATGTGGCTGCTATCAAGCCTGACAGTACGGTCAATGTACTCTTTTTCATTTTCTCTTCCCAAAAAGTTAGAACTCAAAATTTGGCGAGGAGACTAGATGAGAAAAATGACACTATTGTTTCTTATATCTTACAAAACGTCGCACAACGAACGCTTATGCGACATTGCTTCAGTCGTTAAAATTCAACAAGCTACCATCCATCTTAAAAACTGATAGTTCAATAATACGAATCGGAGGTTAATATACAAATCGCCATGAAATCCCCACCCAAACATCAGTAAAGAAAATGTATTCAGACCGTTTGGATAAGTCGCCTGTCCTCAAACCTGAGTCGCTCTAGCTAAGATAGTTGCCAATAAGAAAACTGACCGCTCCATACTTATTATTACAAATAAGTAATAATCATTTTCTATTTAAGGGGATTATCAAAACATGCACTCGCACCTATACTAGCTCCAACAAAACGAGAGAGCGGAAACAATTAAGCTCAACTACGCTTAACGGGTTGAAGCTAAATTGCACGGTTATCCGCTGTACTGACATATATAGGAAACATCCAATGACAATCGAAATTAAACCTGGTCAAACTCATATCAAATCAAAAGCAATGGTTGCATGGGCAGCTGGCGAGCCACTAAAAATGGAAGAAGTTGATGTACAACTTCCTAAAGCTGGTGAGGTTCTAGTTCGCATCGTTGCTACTGGTGTTTGTCACACTGACGCATTCACATTATCAGGTGACGATCCAGAAGGTATCTTCCCTTCAATCCTTGGTCACGAAGGTGGCGGTATCGTTGAGATGATCGGCGAAGGCGTTACAAGTGTCGAAGTTGGCGACCACGTTATCCCACTTTACACCGCTGAGTGTGGCGAATGTAAGTTCTGTAAATCTGGTAAAACTAACCTATGCCAAGCGGTTCGTGAAACGCAAGGTAAAGGCCTAATGCCAGACGGTACAAGCCGCTTCTCTATCAATGGCGAAACAATTTTCCATTACATGGGTTGCTCGACTTTCTCTGAGTACACTGTACTTCCAGAAATCTCGCTAGCGAAAGTAAGCAAAGAAGCACCGCTTGAAGAAGTTTGTCTTCTAGGTTGTGGTGTAACAACAGGTATGGGCGCGGTACTTAACACAGCTAAAGTTGAAAAAGGCGACAACGTTGCTGTATTCGGCCTAGGCGGTATCGGTCTTTCTGCAATCATTGGTGCTCGCATGGCTGGTGCTAACCGCATCATCGGTGTAGATATCAACGAGAGCAAATTCGAGCTAGCAAAACAGCTTGGCGCGACTGACTGCATCAACCCAACTAAATTCGATAAACCAATCCAAGACGTTATCGTTGAGATGACAGACGGTGGTGTTGAGTACTCTTTCGAGTGTATCGGTAACGTAAACGTGATGCGTCAAGCACTTGAGTGCTGCCACAAAGGTTGGGGCGAATCAGTCATCATTGGTGTTGCGGGTGCAGGTCAAGAGATCGCTACTCGTCCATTCCAACTAGTAACTGGTCGTGTATGGCGTGGTTCTGCTTTCGGTGGTGTTAAAGGCCGCTCTGAGCTTCCAGAAATCGTTAACCGTTACATGGCGGGTGAGTTTGGTCTTCAAGAGTTCATCACTCACACTATGGGTCTGCAAGACGTAAACGAAGCATTCGACCTAATGCACAAAGGTGAATCTATCCGTACTGTTCTACACATGGATAGATAATACCCCTTGGTCTCGATACTTAGGTGTCGAGACCGCAGTTCTGACTTAAACATCAGAGCGAAACTGTCTTCACCACCTCCTGCCCGGTGGGTGGTGAACCTTTAAATGATATAGACATGTTATTCCCCAAAACCATCAACCTAACGGAGCACAATAGATGACAATCGAAAACATTAGCCAAGCAAAGGTTGCTGGTGGTTGGCACAAACAATACACCCACTTTTCTGCAACGCTTGACTGCGATATGCGTTTTGCGATTTTCTTGCCACCTAACGCAAGCAAAGAAAACCCAGTTCCTGTTTTGTATTGGTTGTCAGGCTTAACCTGTACCGATGAAAACTTCATGCAAAAAGCCGGCGCTTTCAAAGCCGCGGCTGAGCAAGGCATTGCGATTGTTGCACCAGACACCAGCCCACGCGGCGAAGGCGTTGCCGACGATGAAAATTACGATCTCGGCCAAGGTGCAGGCTTCTACGTGAATGCTACTCAAGCGCCATGGGACAGCCATTACCATATGTATGATTACGTGGTAACAGAGCTCCCAGCACTGATTGAATCATTCTTCCCAGTGACTTCTGTGAAATCGATTTCTGGTCACAGCATGGGTGGACACGGTGCCCTAACGATTGGCATCAAAAACGAAGATAGCTACCGTTCTATTTCGGCATTCAGCCCAATTACCAACCCAATGCAATGCCCTTGGGGACAGAAAGCCTTCAACCAATACCTAGGCTTAGATATTGAAGAGTGGAAATACTACGACGCTTCTGAGCTTCTAAAAACCAAAGGCACTAAACTGCCAATGTTGGTCGACCAAGGTGAAGCCGATAACTTCCTGATTGAACAACTTAAACCTGAGCAATTAGTCGAAGCCGCTAAGGTAACCAATGCCGATTTAGAGCTACGTATGCAGCCAGGTTACGACCACAGCTACTACTTCATCTCTAGCTTTATTGATGAACACATTGAGTTCCACGCAGCTTACTTAAACAAGTAGCCAGATGAATTTAGCCCGCACCTTGTAAACGCAAGGTGCGGGCTTTTTAATGCCTGATGATTTTATAACGGTTGCTTTTATAACTGCTGAATACGCTGCTTTAACGCCTCTAAATCTATATCATTGCCAACAATTCGTAATCGAACATACTCTTCAGTCATCGCGTCGCATGTAATTGCAAAATCGACACCGGAGCACGTCTTAATACCGATATTCTCAAATAGCTTTGAAAGGTTGGTTCCTGTCTTTTTCAGCAACATAATGGGCGTCGATATTGACGTACCAACCACCTCAATATTGTGCTCAGACAACAAGCCGATCATTTGCTGCTTAAAGTATTCAGTTTTGCTGCGGTTCATTTCTAAGAAGTGTTTCGCATTGGGTAAGGTCGCCGATGCGATTTTTATTGAAGGGTAAGTCGGCGTAAACACACTCACCGCAGCTTCGATTGCAGAAGTCAGGTTTTCACTGCTGGCTAAGTAACCGAGTCGAATCCCTGCGAGTCCTAAACCTTTAGAAAAAGTTCGTAAAACAATTAAGTTGTCCAAGACCAAGGTTTGATCGAGCATAGACTGTTCAGGAGTCAGGTATTCGCCATAGGCCTCGTCGACAATCAAAATAGCGCCAGAACGCTCACATAATTTCGCTATCTCGACCAGATAAGCTCGATCGTAGATTCGACCCGTTGGGTTGTTGGGATTGTCGATATACACCAAGGCTGGCTTTTGGCTGCTTATTTTTGAGGCCAACACACCGAACAAATCAGACTCGTTTTGATAATCCAACATGTTGATGGACTGGTACTTCCCGCCCACTAAAGTGAACTCTGATACTGCTTCAACAAACTGAGGGCCAATGCCTATCATGGTGCGATTGTTGTGATCGATAAGTTTATTGAAGATAAGTTCTAGCGCCCCGAGAGAGCCCGTAGTGTAAGTAATACGACAGTCTTCAATTCCAATAAACTGACGAGTTAAATAAGTCAGCTCTGAAAGCTCCCTGTGACAGTAGTATTTATCAATACCGTGAATTATCTCTTTAACCACATGTTCAGGGATTTCTGGTGCGCCAAATGGATTAGAGCCGAGTGAGCAATCGATGCGGAATGAATGATCGACATAAGAATGGTAGTCACCGCTTAACCTTGGGTTTAAATGCATAAGAAAACGCTCAAAAAATATTCATGCGCTATTCTTATCGTACTAAGTTTTATCTATATAGGTCATTTCGCGACAGTTCTTCGCCTTGTTTCGAGAGACTGGTTAAAAACAAAGATTGGTTCAAATAACGAATTCTCTTAAGCCATAATCATGAGTTAAGCACTCGTGTTTCCATTTCGAGTTAACCAAACCGCTTTCTTTGCGCTAGATTAAGCTGAGATAAAATAGGGTAATAACAGAGCTTGCATCTTTACTCTCCCTAGTTACCATAGCCCCATTAACATCCCCCATATTTTGAAGGTTGCTATGAAAGCAATTAAAACTCTTTTCTTCCTGATGGTTTTATTGAGCGGTCTATTTACCGCTTGGCTGTTTATCCCGATTCCAGCGACCATGGACAAGCAAACGCTCGACGTTCCATTAACGGAACCATTCAAGCTTGTTGCGTATCGCAGCAACCCGAATGATGCGAGCAAGCCGCTGACTTACCACTACTATGTAATTTCAGATGTGGTTGGTGTGGACGACATGGACCCGTTCCTGATTACCACGGACCAGTTCGTGAAGCTTGGCGAATTCGACGAGAACACATTCAACCTGACGGTTAACGGCAAGATTGATAGCTACACCAACGATTTGTGGATCAAGAAATCTGATGGCAAGCTTCAACACTGGTACGTGAGTATTAACGCGAACTATATTCGTTAGAGTCGAATCTAAATAGACCTCATTTCAAAACTGCGCTTTGGCTTCCAAGCGCAGTTTTTGTTTCTAGCAACACCCTCCACTTATACCGACCCAGTCGACATAAACTGCATTGCCTACTTTTGATTCACTACTGCCCTTACTCTCAAGGTGTTATAAGCTCTTTAGATACGATAAGCTCAGACTATGCTCGACGCCCAATAAATCAAAAACAATAAAGGATCACCCGTGGAATTTACGCTCGACAAATTTAACGGCATCATCATCGACCCAGCAACAATCCCTCACAATGCTGACTCATTCAATGCAGAACTCAGCGAGATCACCGAATTTTCAAAGCAGAATAGCAAAGGCATTATTTGGATTAGCTTACCTATTTCACTCTCGCACCTTATTCCGGTGGCGACTGAGCTTGGCTTTGTGTTTCACAATTGTTTGGAAGACGAAATTACGCTGATCCACAAATCCGAGATTGTGGAGTTTGTGCCTTTCATTCCAACCCACACCTTGGGTGCTGGCGCGTTAATCACTAACGAACACAACCAAGTTCTGATGATTAAAGAGCACGGTATGACAGGCTACAAATTACCGGGCGGCCATATTGAATTGGGTGAAGGCATTGAAGAATCGGTGGTTCGAGAAACCTTAGAAGAGACTGGCATCGAAGCCACGTTCGTGTCTGTGGTCGGCATGGCGACAAGGCACCCATACCAGTTTGGTAAATCAAACCTCTACTTTATTTGTCACCTTATCGCTCAAACTCAAGATATCGCGATTCAAGACACAGATGAAATTGCAGAAGCTAAATGGATTGATGTTGAAGAGTACATTAACAACCCCGACAGCTACCCGTTCAACCGCCAATTAGTCGGTACTCTGATTGGAAAACAAGGGCTAGAACTCACTCAGTTAGAAGGCAACTATGGCCCAGTCCACAAGCCCGAGATCTTCTTTTCGCAAAACTAGAGCGATTCAAATATAAAAACGCCAAGCTCATAAGAACTTGGCGTTTTGCTTTTCATTTTACTTGTATTGTTTAAGCCATCTCGTTGCTAGTGACTTCCTAATACACAGCTCTAGAGCATATCTATTTTAGAAAAAGCCTAACGGGTTCGTATCGTAGCTGATCAGTAGATTCTTGGTATTTTGGTAGTGGTCGAGCATCATCTTGTGTGTCTCACGGCCAATGCCAGATTTCTTGTAACCACCAAACGCGGCGTGTGCTGGGTAAGCGTGGTAGCAGTTCACCCAAATACGTCCCGCTTCAATGTTGCGACCCATGCGATACGCTAGGTTTGCATCACGCGTCCATACACCTGCACCCAAGCCATATTCGGTATCGTTGGCAATCTCTAGCGCTTCAGCTTCGTCTTTAAACGTCGTCACCGCGATAACAGGACCGAAGATCTCCTCTTGGAATACACGCATCTTATTGTGCCCTTCCAACATGGTTGGCTGGATGTAATAACCATTACCGAGATCATCAGACTGCTGGGCAACTTCACCACCAGTCAGCACTTTAGCGCCTTCTTGACGACCTATCTCAAGGTAGCTCAAGATCTTATCAAACTGCTCTTTTGAAGCTTGTGCGCCAACCTGGGTATCAGTATCCAGCGGGTTACCTTGTTTAATAGTTTGAGCACGCTCGACCACCTTGGCGATGAACTTGTCGTATACCGATTCGTGGATCAACACACGTGATGGACAAGTACATACTTCCCCCTGATTAAAGAACGCCAGCAACATACCTTCAACACACTTATCGAGGTATTCATCTTCATGACTAAAGATGTCTGGGAAGTAGATATTTGGAGACTTACCGCCAAGCTCAACCGTTGATGGAATCAAGCTTTCAGCGGCACATTTCAGAATATGGTGGCCAACTTCTGTTGAGCCAGTAAACGCCAACTTCGCTAAGCGATCGCTTGTTGCTAATGCTTGGCCTGCTTCGCTACCAAAACCATTGACGATGTTGACTACGCCTGCTGGTAGAAGATCAGCGATCTTCTCCATCATCACTAAGATCGATGTCGGTGTTTGCTCCGCGGGCTTCATCACCACACAACAGCCCGCCGCTAGCGCAGGTGCCAATTTCCAAGCCGCCATTAAAATCGGGAAGTTCCAAGGAATGATCTGGCCGACTACACCAATTGGTTCAGGGAAGTGGTAGCTTGCGGTGTTTGAATCTAGCTCTGCTGCGCTGCCTTCTTGCGCTCGGATACAGCCCGCAAAGTAACGGAAGTGATCGACAACCAAAGGGATGTCTGCCGCCAGAGTTTCACGAACTGGTTTGCCGTTTTCCCACGTCTCCGCCACCGCGATTTCTTCTAGGTTAGCTTCAATACGGTCGGCAATTTTAAGTAGGATGTTCGAACGCTCTGTCACACTGGTCGCCGCCCAACTTGCACGAGCAGCATGCGCCGCATCAAGTGCCAAGCTAATGTCGGCCTCTGTTGAGCGTGCCACTTGGCAATATACCTGACCATTCACTGGGGAAGTGTTATCAAAATACTCGCCGCTGACAGGCTTCACCCAATCGCCACCGATAAAGTTATCGTATTGCGCTTTAAAGTTCACCACTGCGTTATCACTACCTGGCTGTGCGTAAATCATAGTTAGATCCTTCTTAGATTTGTTATTCGTTATTGAGCGAGAGCTGTCTTATTTTTATGGCGGCTCCTCTTGAGAAAAGAACTCACGACGAGACGCCCATGTTTATACTTTCTGTTTAAAACACTGATACTTCGTGTTTTCTTCACAACAGTAACAACGCAAATCACACGCCAGAACTTCAAAACTTGTTGTTAATAAATTGTAAAACTATGATTACCAAACGTTTACAACCCAAAGTGAGTTGGCATTGAACGGACGTATGGAAACCACTCCAGTGTTCAACTGTTCCAAATTGGTACACCCTCACTGTTACGACATGGAACAGTCATGCACCTTCAACAAGCAAACACCTCAGATTGGCTTTCGTCCTCTTGGCACCGCAGCACAGAAGCGGGTCTAAAACAGAGACGACTTCCCGAAGATATTCGCCTGCCTCAATCGATTCTTAAACAGCGACGACATCAATCTTCTGACTTGATCCACATCGTCGAACGCAATGCGCTGCCTTTGTTTAATCAGATGTTTGCTCGTACCGACAGTCGTTTGATTCTGACGGATATTGAAGGGGTGATTCTGGCGAGTTGGGGACAGGAGCGGTTTAAGGAGAAGCTGACATCAATAGCACTCAGCTCTGGAGCCTGTTGGCAGGAACAACTGAAAGGCACCAACGCGATTGGCACCGCGATTGTTGAAGCCAAGCCAGTATCCATCATTGGCGAACAACACTTCATCCACCAGCATCGATTTATCAGCTGTTCAGCAAGCCCGGTGTTTGATCACCAAGGGCAAATGGTTGGCGTATTGGACATCACCAGTGAGCAGCAGCAACACGACAGTTCGGTGCAATTGCTGGTTCAAAATATGGTTCAGCTTGTTGAGAACCAGCTACTGAGCCACATCCCACAAGGCACCACTCGAATCGATCTTGCGTGTGAGAAATCTTTACTACACAGTGGCTGGCAAGGGATAGTGATAGCGAACGAAGCTGGTGAGGTAGTCGCGCACAATCAGGTCGCCTCTCAGCTGCTGGATCAAACCTCGATCGTCGGCGAATGCATAGATACCCTGTTCAACCGAACCTCATTAGATACGCCTTTTGTGTTTGAGAAACAACGCCTCAAACAAGCAACTGCAAAGCGCACTCGCTCTATTTCGGCATCGTGTGATTTGCACCATGGCGAACAACAAATAGAACACGCTTGGCAGCAAGCCAATAAGGTTATCGACAAAGGGATCAGCTTGTTGATCTTAGGTGAAACAGGGGTTGGTAAGGGCGAATTTGTGAAGGCGCTGCACAAGCAAAGCCAGCGTAAATCATCGCCCTTGGTGGCGGTAAATTGTGGAGCACTACCGAAAGATCTTATCGAATCTGAGCTGTTTGGCTACGCGCCGGGCGCTTTTACTGGCGCAAGCCACAAAGGGTTCCAAGGCAAGATCCGTCAAGCAGACAAGGGCATTCTATTTTTGGATGAGATCGCCGACATGCCGTTAGAGGCTCAGTGTCGATTACTGCATGTTCTGCAAGATAAATCCGTGGTGCCCGTGGGTTCGAACCAAAGCTACCAAGTCGATTGTCAGATCATCGCTGCCACTCATAAAAACCTAGAACAGTTAGTTGCGACAGGAGAGTTCAGACAAGACTTGTACTACCGCCTGAACGGCTTAGCCTTCACCTTGCCAAGCCTACAACACCGACAAGACAAGCACGCCTTAATCGAGCACATTCATAGTAAATACGCCGAAGATGAGCAAACAATCTGCCCTCACTTGATGAGCTTACTGTGCGCTTACGCTTGGCCGGGCAATATTCGCGAATTAGATAATCTACTCAAGGTCGCGGCTTTACTGGCGAGTGATGAACCACAACTCACGCTAGAACATGTGCCAAGCCACCTTGCTCAATATCTCACGTCATTAGCGCAAGACAATCAGCATCAACTGACGACTCCTAATACCATCAAAGGTGCAACGAATAACGATCTAAGAAGTACCGTTGAAGAAACCTTGTTGCAAACGTATCAAGCGAACCAAGGCAACATCAGCAAGACTTCACGAATACTCGGTATCAGCCGCAATACCATTTATCGAAAACTGAAAAGCTTGGGAATCCTGTAGTAGGAAAAGGAATCTAAACTAATCAGAACCCAACTCCACAAGTTGATTGAGCACTTCTTTGTCCAACACTGGATGGTGTTTGCTCGCTAAGATCAACACAATATCGACCGAAGGCAGTGGCGGCATATCTTCAAGTATTTTCAAATCCGGAGTCACGCTGAGCTTACCCATTGCACCAATGGCTAAACCCGCTTTGACGATGGCACGTTGCGCTGAAGCGGTATTGCTACACGCCAATAACTGATAAGGCGTACCCTGCTTGGCCAAACCACTCACTGCCGCTGCGTGATACTTACAATCGGTCTGAAACAAAGCTAATGGGATTGGTTTAGACTGATCGAACGCATAATCAGGGCTGCTTATCCATACTCCGATATCATGAGTGAGCCAGTAACCTTCTTCACTATCGGGCGCTCGGGTGACAATCGCCGCATCAAGCCTGCCATCATCCAACCATTCTCTCAGTGTAATACTGGGCAGGCTGAATACTTGAATTGAACAAGTGGGTTCTGCTTTCTGCAATAGGCGAATCACTTTTGGCAGAATAGTGTCGTTGTAGTCTTCAGGGCAGCCGAGTCGCAGAGGTTGTTTGTCTTCGTAACGCTTTACTTGCTTAAGGGCTGTATTGTGAAGGGCGACTAACTGTTCCGCATGAGAACGCAACGCTAAGCCTGCTTCTGTGAGTATTAAGTTACGCCCTTCTTTTTGGAAAAGAGTCACGTTGAGCTCTTCTTCCAACTTACGCATCTGCGCACTGAATGCCGATTGGGTGCGATTTATCTGTTTCGCTGCACGAGTGAAACTGCTGGTTTCTACGAACGCGAGAAAGCCTCGCAAAGCATCAATATCCATATTGAAATCACCACCCATCGTTTTTATTAATGTATTGCATCAAAATTATCCGTTAGTGCGCCGCAATACAATCCCCTAAGCTCAAATGCATGTCCCTAGGCTCAAAGCTTACTCACCAAACGAAAGGAAGCAACGATGCAGCTTTATATTGGAAACCAGAACTACTCAACTTGGTCACTGCGCGCATGGCTAATATTCGACAACTACAACCTGAATGCAGAAGTCATCAAGCTCAAGCTATTCACCTCTGATTTTTACGACACTCTGGCGAAAGTGACGCCAACGGCCAAAGTTCCAACCCTAGTTGACGGCGACGTTGCGGTGTGGGATTCACTGGCGATTCTGGAATACGTTAACGACGCCCACTTGCACGGTGCAGCATGGCCAAAATCCACCAAAGAGCGCGCTCGTGCAAGAGCCATTTCCGCCGAGATGCACTCTGGTTTTTTTGCCGTCAGAAATGAAATGCCGATGAACTGCCGCGCCAAAAGAAAGCTCACACTGAGTGAAGACGCATTGAAAGACATCGCACGAATTGATGCAATATGGTCAGCACAAATGGAACAATACCCTGAAGGATGGTTGTTTGGTGAATGGTCGATTGCCGATGCGATGTTTGCACCTATGGCCTTACGTGTAGAAACCTATGGTATCGAGCTTTCAGAGAAGGCATCGCAGTATCAACAACATGTGCTTAACAGCCCATCAATACGAAAATGGCTGGCAGAGGCAAGTTTAGAAACCGATGTGGTCGAAGAAGACGAGGCGGGTGAGCCAGTATAAGTCGATAGCGATGAGTCTCGATATAGCATCGAGACTCAATCAAGATTAGGCGGTTAGAGACATTTCACTAGAGAGCATTTTCTCAGAGTATGGTCTTCAACAGCTCATTAAACCTAGACGCTATCCACTGATGCGAAGCGGATGTAAATGTACGTTGATGCTGCAATAAATAAAGGTCTACGTGATATTGCTTGCTATCTACAAAATCATAAATATCGACAAACCGATGATCGAAATCTGACAAAGCATTTAAGGCGTTCATGCCAAAAATCACCGCATCAGAACGAGAAGCGATTTCCATTAATACATGAGTTTGAGTACTTCGAAGCTTTGGGCGTTTATCACTTTCAAGCTCCAATAAGATCTGTTGTAAAGGGGTATTGAATGCTTGCTTGTGGTCTTCTTCAACGTTCATAGCAAGCACTGGGTATTGCATGATCTCATCTAACGTTGATGCCCTTCCAACCAGAGGGTGCTCCTTTCTAACAAACAATTTGGGATAAATGGTCCCTATTTTGGTGGCTTGGTATTTTTGATCTAACGAGCTTGCATAATGAATCGCAAAGTCTAACTTACCTTTGTCGAGCAAGTCATAAGGGTTACTTTTCGCAGCCATCTCTATCAAGTTCACATCCGGTGCTTCTTCAAATAATCCCAAGGCTAGATTGGGAAGAATGGTGCTCCCTAGAAAGGTCGGTAAAGAGATCGAAAACGTATCGTTGCACTCTCGAGGATCAAATTGATTGCGCTGAAATAACGCGTTTAGCTGCGGCAGAATGTGTTGCAGTTCTTGGCCTAACTCTAGTGCTTTTGATGTTGGTGTTAGGCCCGTAGATGTTCTGATAAAGAGAGGATCATCAAAGGTTTCTCTCAGCCGTTTTAAGCTGCGACTCATGGCCGACTGTGACACAAATAACGCCTTTGCAGCATTGGTTACGTTGCGTTCTTTAAGCAATGTATCAAAGGCCACCAGCAAATTTAGGTCGACTCGATTCAACTGATATGACATGTCTTTTCGCATAAATCCTCTAGCTATCTTTGAGCAATCACAGTGCTAAGCGCTGAATAACCTTAACATGAAAAGATGCACCCATTTATAGGGTGCATTCAAACTTGCGATACCTTCTATTTCACCTTAACAAAATCACTTGGTTTCCATGAATTATCAAACCACTTTTCTGTCGGCGAATACATGCGGAAGATGATATTAAACCCTTTGCCTTCCGTCGTTTGAACCCAGTTATGTTCCATTCCTTTGGGAGCATTGGGCGAAAAATGGACAGTGATAGAACCACCGCTGTTCTTCTTAATATCTTCACTCAAACCATCAAGACCAGCAGATTTTTGGTCGGTCTCTAGCATGGAGCGAGTCTGGTTATCGTAGATCATAAATGACCAAAACTGCTCTACTGGTGCATTCGGTGGCAAAGTCACCGTGTAGTGCTGACTGCCATCCAACACTTCCTTGTTGGCATCACGTGTCGCCAACAGATAATCCGATCCTTTTCCTACGGTTTTCGTCACCATATCTGGTGTAATCCCGGTTGCCATGAAGTGGAATGTTGCTCGCATATCGGAGTCAATTACGCCATTTGCATCTTTAAATTCATGGCCTGAGACTAACGGAGTGAACCATTGTCTATCATCGTAGCGAAACATCTCTTCTTTAGGGTGGAAATAGCTTGAGCGTACTTCAGCAGTCGCTATTTTTGCAGCTTCCGACAGTATTTGCTGCATACGTGTGTTTGGTACAAACTCTTGCCCTTTTTCTATTCCAATATCTTTAGCCAACGACAACCATTCAGCATCAAAAATATCAGTGGGTTCGTATTGAATGAGTGCATTCACCTCATCGTAGAACGTCTCGTCCATAGCATGAATGGTGTTGTAATCGACGCCAGAAATATTGATGAACTCTGTCTTATCTTCTTTGCCATACGGATACAGTTTGGTGGTGTTTTTTAATGTTGTAATGCTCTGTTCCATACTCTCTGGCGAGCTCACCAAACGCAGCAACAGCCAATGTTGATACCCTTCGCTGACAACCTCAATGTACCCTTCGGGAACCTCGCCCTTCCACGAAGAGTGACGGATAAAATACTTGCCTGATTTAGCTGCATTGTCTGGGTGAGTGACACCAATTCGATCAACGTATTTAAATGCAGCATTGTCGAGTAAACCCATAACCGGAGTAGGAACTTCTAGAATCACCGGGCCATTTTTTACATCAATTTCCGAAGTGACATAAGGTGTCGTCGTGTTTGCTGTTAACCAAAGGCTATTGGCGTCTAAGTTGTCTTCAGAAATTGCGATGGTTTGATTAGGCTTCATGCCGATACTCTCATGCCCCAACAATAACCCTTGTATTGAAGCAACTGGAATACCGGATAGAAAAACACGAACAGCATTAGAGACTTGAACAAAATCTTGCACCTTGGCGTGCGTTTCTAATGTCGGGGCACCATCGGTATAGTTGAGCTCACCTAGATAGGCAGATTCGACCTTATTTGGCGTAATGATACTATCTGGTACTTGCGCACTAAATTTAGGCTCAGCGAGCGCCACAGATGAACAACCTAAAGTAATCAGCAGCGTAACAATAATCGATTTTTTCATAATATTTTCTCTTGTCTAAAATGATTCTCATCGCCTAACCGGCCCCAATTTGTATGCTTCACTTAGGGGCACGCATTAAGCTATTTACTTGCAGAGACGGTTGAGTCTCTATTGCTTGCTAGCCACTGATTTTTTCCATGTCTTCTAGCATCCAGTTTTTAAAGAAAGTCTTCGATGTTGGACGGTAAAGTCGGAACAATAAGAAGTAATCTTCACCACCTGTAGGAACCCAGTTTTCCTCCTGCCCTTTTGGTGCTTCAGGGCCGAAATACAGATCATACGAACCATCTGGATTCTTTTTCATCGTGTCAGCGTTTCGAGACGATAGTCCTACTCGATCGACTCCTTTAACAAAATTCTTGGTTTCCATGTTGTAAACAATCGCTGACCAGAAGTCCTCGACAGGCGTATCGGCTGGTACATTGAGCTTGTACGTCGCTTTGCCATCTAACATCTCACCTTTTGAATCACGTAAACCCGTTAGATAAAAGGTTGAACCACCGAGTTGTTTAGGCAAGTAAGTCACGTAGAAGTACGACGCCGCACGCTTATCAACTAACACCTCATCTTCATCCACAAATGGGAAACCAAGCTGAGCTTGAAGGCCAAAATTCCAGAAGGACCATTGCGACAGAGGTTTGCCGTTTTCGTCTCTCCATAGCGCACTCACCGTTTGATCCGGTTCAACGAACTTTGATTGCATGTGCGCATAGGCCATCAGCACACCTTCACTCATCGCTTTTTTCTGCTCAGCTGTTGGGTCGAATTTTTTCCCTTTTTCAATACCAAGGTCTTTTAGTAACGACGCCATTGCTTTGTCTTGCGTTCTGACCGGGTTCTCTTGGATGACGTCATTAATGTCTTGAAAAAACGTCTCGTTGTAATAAGGGAGGCTGTCATAAGCGACATCTGTTGCGTCCAAGTAATCTGTCTTAGGTGGATTTTCTGCATCGGCTAAGTTGTAGATTTTGATTTGCTTCGCGTAGTTACCCGCATCCAAATCTGTCGCCCCATTGGTTAATGACGGTCTGAATGAAAAGCCATACAGGTACGTATCCGTTTCAAATACAAGGTAACCCTTACTTTCGAGTTCCTGCTTCGTACCTAATTTACTGTCGTAACCTGGTGGCAGGAATAGATACTTCCCTCCTTTGCCTTCGTCAGCACCTTTGTAGCCAACATCAGCAATCGGAACCTCCCATTGGTTTACGATTGAACCAAAGTAATTCACTTTGTCTGTTGCTGCTGGAACCTCAATCACCACCGGACCGTTCTTCGACGTTATCGTTGCCCAAGCGTAAGCGGTGGTATCGTTCGCGGTAAGAAACCCCTTTTCTGAGCCAAAAGGTTCGTTCACGTAAACCACATCGTTAAAGTCGCCATCAAGGTCACGACGAGTCGCTTTTAGAAAATCGATTTGAGTCACAGCCGGCATATAATGGATTGCTGTTTGAGTGGCGCGCTGCACCATCATTTTGTATTCAAGGTTTTCAATCTGTGATGCGCGATTAAGGATGTCATCGGTATCATCGAATGATTGGGAATAAACCGGCATTGTGCTGATAGCGAGTAGCGAAGCTAATAGAAGTTTTTTCATGTTGAGCATATCTCTTCGTAAAGGTGAAACATTCAATTGTTTAAAAAACATCCTTTGTTTGAACCCAGTATACGAACGAGACCAAATCCCATCCAATGACTTATAATCATTATGAATTATTCGAATTTTGGATAATTCTACATACAATTCGACTATCCGGGTACGACTCAATGATCTGTAAACCTTAATCTACTCTGCAATAATTTGGTCGATTGTGATCACCGAATCACAATGTGCAGATGTGATTGTTTATATTCAACGAAATTCAAATAGTTAAGATAAACATCATGTTACGAGCAACGATCGCATTACTCAGTGTTACTAGCTTCGCCGTATCTGCCAACGCCCCTCTTCCTTCTGGAGCAGAGTGGCTCAATCATGCTACTGAAGGGCTTGCACCTTACTGGTTGATGCCTAGCGCTAAAGGAGAACCGGTAGGCAACTTCCCTACTTTCCGCTGTGATGACGGTACCTTGCTCGATGTTTCTGATGTGTGCCCTGAACTGAACAAAGGCTGGATCACGCCACACTTTGGCAAAGAGTTTACGCGGATGAAGTCACGTCAAACTTATGCCTATGGCGTGCTCTACCATCTTACTGGCGATAAGCAGGCGTTAGCGCTTGCCAAACAAGGTGCCTACTACATCATTGATCAGCTAGAAGATAAGCAAAACGGCGGCTTTATCGGCTACACAAAAGAGGGAGAAGTAGGCCAGGATTGGCAGCAACGTACCTCTCAAGATCAAGCGTATGCGCTGGTTGGCCTCGCCATGTACTACTACCTGACTCAAGACAAAAAGGTAGAAGAAGCACTCATCGCACAACAAGCTTTTATCTTTGATAAATATCGACTTAGCGACAATAGTGGTCTTGCTTGGGTGCTTGCTGACGGTGAAGATGGCAGTGCAAAACGACGTGAGCTAGTCGCGCAACTTGATCAGATAAACGGCTACATGTTGCTCGTCGCACCTCTGCTCAAAGAGCCCGTCAAAACAAAATGGCTTGATGACTTAAACTGGCTCACGCAAACCATGATTGACCAATACCACTCTGAAGATGAACAACGCTTCTTCGGTGCAATTCACGACAAAGCGGCGATGATGTCGAATGCCAATCACAATGATTTTGGGCACACCATCAAAGCGTATTGGATGACTTACCTTACAGGCCAAACATTGAATAACTCTGAATGGTCGGAGTTTGGTTTAGACGGTATGAAATACACTCTCGCTCAGGCGCAATATCAGAAAGAATTCGCCAGCGTCTCCCAATATTATGGCGAGGAACTTCAGAAAGCGTGGAAAGGAAAAGAGATAACTGGCTGGCAAAGCAGGCCAAACACAAATTGGGCTTCATCATGGGAATGGGCGGAGCTTGATCAAGCAGCAATGACGGTTTCACTTGTCGATGGTTCAATGAAAGACGTATTGCAATACACCCTACCGACCTTTCATGATGTATGGGTCGACCACAAATACGGCGGCGTGGGGCTTGATCCTAAGCGCACCAAAGCTTTCCATTGGGGCAACGGTTATCACCAGTTTGAACATGCGCTGATTGGCTATTTGTTCGCTCAGCAAGTTGGCGCAAAGCCAGCAGTATTACATTACGCAAGGCCGACCAACAGCCAGATGCCAATGGAACCGTATTACTATCAAGGGGATGTGGTTAAGTTGGAGAACCTAGATGATGGGACACAAAAGGTCAGTTTCAATGACATTCGACCTTAGCGCTGGTATTGGTTCTGATTAAGCGGATTGACAACCAAGCCTGAAATCAGTTTTCAGGCTTTTTAATGGCTACTTTCTCTTCCCTTGCTCCACCAACTTTTCATTCCATGCCGTATTGCCGTCACGCTTAGTCACGTCATACTCTGAACAGAACTGAGAGATAGTCATGTTGTTGTCGCCAGTCGCCAATTTCAACGCCAACTGGACTTGTTGAAGTTTGCTTTGCAGACGCAGAATCTGACCAGCATTTGGGCTTTTTTCTTTGGCATACTTTAAGGCTGCATGCTTACGCTCTGCCGCGCCCGCTCGGCGATCTGCTTCTGATAACAGATACTTGAGTTGAGCAACACTCTTGCCTTTCTTGAAGGCAGGATCAAGCAACTCAACGCATTCATCAAACGATGGATCGATAACGTATGGGTCAACTTTATGAGCTTGTTGGCGCATCCATTCGAGTGCGAGTTTTTCATCTGACATAATTACATCTTTACCAAAGAAACAGCCCTATATGGTATCGCTCAATAGCAAACCGCTGCAATAACAAATTGAGTGACTTTACGCCTTTTTGCACTGTGCCGATTGACTCATTTAACAATCACAGCACCAATAGTTGGCTTTAACGCATCACAAACAGCTCTTCGTGGTAGTGTTGTTCAATATCAAATTGATAGGTGTCTAATTCTTTTTTCAGTGATGTAGAGAACAACTCCGGCCCACAGAAGTAAATCTCGTACTCGTTGAGGTAGCCACATTGATTGACAATTCTTCCGGCGTTCAGTCGAGGTGAATGTAAGGTGTCTATCACGGTCAACTTCACACCAACCGCGTGTGCAAGGTGCCACAACTCATCGATTAATTGCTTATCAACACCGCGAGTACAATAAAACAACTCAATACGAGGATGATCTCGTTCTGTTTTGAGCGCTTCAAGTGTTGCAAAAAACGACGCAATCCCGACGCCACCAGCAATCCAAATTTGTGGCTTGCTTAGGTCAAAATCAAGTCGACCATAGGGACCTTCAACCGTAACCGCATCGCCCGCTTTCACTCGTTCATAAAGGCCATTAGTAAAATCACCCAGCTCTTTGATCAAAAAGCGCAGCTCTGAATCTTCACTGCCAGAAACAATGGTAAACGGATGAGGATCTTCATTACCAAAACGCAGGTATGCAAACTGCCCAGCGTTATGACCATGCCAAGATGCATCAGGTTTTAAGACTAGCTCCATCACCTCAGCTTGTGGAAAATAACGAGTCGAGGTAATGGCCGCTGAGTGACGATTACGACGCCCAACCAAGCCCAACAAACTGTAAATCGCTGCGATAGACCCAACCAAAGCAAATGCCACAGTTAGATAATAAATAGGCTCTCCCCAATACGCTCGTTTAAGCAGTATTACTGAGTGAAAAGCGATAAACAGGTACGCAACCGACATCAAACGGTGAGACAATTTGAACGGTTTGTACTTCACTGCCGCCCATAGTGACGCCACAAGTAAAATGAGTAATAAGTAGAAGCCCCATTCGCCAATACTCTGAGCAATTCCGCGCAATTCACTGACCCATAACTCCCATCCAGTCAAAACAGCTTGCGGCCCTGAACCATCGTGTCGAACAGGCTTATCTAACACGCCAGACACCACCAATGACTTAGGAATTTGGTACCACAACCAGTGTGTCACACCCAGTGCAACACCACCGATACCGAGCCATTTATGGACTCGATATGCTTTATCCATACCTTTCAGCCAATTCTCAACCATAGGTAAACGCATCGCCAAGATCATGGTGATGGACATTAACATCAGAGACAAAATACCTGAGTACTGAATCATGGCTGAGCGCCATTCAAAGACATCGCTTGAAGCGAATAATTGCGGTTCCATCGCAAACCAAAAGGCTGACATTGTGGCAATCATTGCCCAAATGATATTGCGGACTGTTTTCATTTTTTAACACTCATAAAGACGACATCATTACTTTAGCTCCTGTGATGTAAAGGGACGTCAACGCGCGTAAATCTATGCAAAGGATCTCGTTCATTGTGCTGTAGCAGAGATAAAAGAGACAAGCTGCCCACGGCCAAACTAAGCGCTCTTTGATCGATAAAAGCGGATTCTTCGTACATATAAGTCCGTTAGTGAGCATGCTCGAAGATAACAATAAATGAGAAGAAGAGAAGATATGAAGGATATGAAGGATATGAAGGATATGACCCTTTCTAAACAAGATATCCAAACAATGGATCCGCGCCACCGCATTCGTTTAGTTAATTCCTTGTCTGGATTTAAAAGCGCCAACCTAATTGGCACTTGTGATAAACAGGGGTTTGAAAACCTTGCGATAGTAAGCTCTGTCATTCACCTAGGGTCTGATCCGGCGCTGCTTGGTTTTATTGTTCGCCCAGATCAAAGCCGCCGTCATACGCTAGAAAACATTCTAGAAACAAAGTACTTCACCGTTAACAGCATTGGTGCTGACTTTGTTAAAAAGGCCCATCAAACCTCGGCTCGCTACCCTAAACCAGTCTCAGAATTCAACGCGGTCGGCTTAACGGCCTATTATGACGACAAATTCCCCGCTCCTTTCGTCTTGGAGAGCAGTTTAAAGGTAGGGTTAGCGTTCAAAGAACAGATCACAATCGAAAGCAATCAAACGCAAATGTTGATCGGTGAAGTTATAACGATTCACGCACCCAAACGCGCCGTGATGCCGGATGGCTACCTTGATTTAGAAGCGTTGGATTTGGTCACGGTATCAGGGCTTGATAGCTACCACGTAACTCAAAGACTGCACCGATTAAGCTATGCAAAACCACAACAGCCACTCTTTCCACTCACTCGCGAAGGTAACCCAACCTCATGGGAAGCGTTCGAGCTTAATCTAGACTAATTTTGTTCGGCAATTTGCTATCAAAAGTGCTAACGTCCTTTAATTCCAAGAGATGCATCTCACACAAGTGCATCTCGCTGAGCACCCCATTCATTCTTACGTCTGTTTCCAAGGACCCTTTTGAAGTTAACTCACTTTAAATACAAAACGCGCGAAGGCCCAGACTACCGGCACGGCGACCAGGTGTCTTTTATGGACATCAAACAGACCTTCGGTATGGGCAGCATTCGTGTGGGGGCTTGGGTCACGAAAGAAGAAAAAGAGTTGGCCGCAAATCTGATATTCGACTCGCTAGCCGACTTGGCTTACATCTTGGCTTTGCCACCAGAAGCAATTGGCTTACGTGGCACATTAGGCTTAGCGTTTGGCAGTGGTGGCAGAAAAGGCGTACAAGCACACTACGCCCCAAACCAGAGAGAATTAGCCCTCGCCAAGAACGCTGGAGCTGGCGCGCTCGCACACGAGTTTTGGCATGCATTTGACCACTACATCGCCGAAAAGGCGTTTGAGATTGGTGACACCTCCGGTCCTCGCAAGCAAATCTTGTTCGCCAGTGACTGTTGGTTGCACGATAGAAAAGTACGACCTCATCCATTAAACGAGAGTTTGATGTCACTGTTCGATGTCACACTGCTTAGCAACAATAACCTAGACAAACACGATTACGTGGCTCGCAGTGTTATTGCCGACAAGGCGATGTCTGCCCGTTACTTCTCACTACCCACAGAGATGATGGCGCGCGCTTTTGAATCCGTGATTGAATCGTGTTCCGATATCAAGAACGCTTATCTGGTGGATGGCACAACCAAGCCTGATATGTACCCCGTGTATCCAGATATGGCGCATCGCAAAGATATATACCAAGCACTACAAGGTTACTTCGCACCATTAGGGCGATCTTTGAGTAAATAGCGCTTAGGACAGCACATGACCAAAGCTTCGAAAGCGTTTATAGTCCAGATACACACTTCAATATGCATGATTTAGAGGCAGTAATGATCAGTTGGCCATCTTTGGTAAAACTCGACGGTGACGATGAGCTTATTTACGTCGCGTCAGAACAAGATTTCCAGGTGGAATGCTCAGATATGATCTTGGGCGAAGATGATTACCTCATAGATTCAGTTGGCGACAGCTACTCGCTTCAATCAAACTCAAACCAACTGGGTTTAACTAAACGAGACGA
Organism: Vibrio sp. 1CM8B; assembly: GCF_023161685.1. Classification (NCBI taxonomy): domain Bacteria; kingdom Pseudomonadati; phylum Pseudomonadota; class Gammaproteobacteria; order Vibrionales; family Vibrionaceae; genus Vibrio; species Vibrio sp. 1CM8B. The sequence goes on along the minus strand of NZ_JALNTU010000001.1, from coordinate 764,403 downwards.
GCAGTATTCGGTTGAAAGCGTGACTAAACTGATTCGAAACCACGAGTTCCAGAAGGCTGAAGTGTGCCTGATGAAGATCCACTTCCTAACGATAGAAGAAGCGATTCAGTCTTTGGCTTTTGAGGCTCGCTAATACTGCTTAAGAGCTCGTATCAAAGCTAATTCCCAAGACAGATTAAACAAAAACAGCGCCAATTCAGGCGCTGTTTTTGTTTGTTATTTAACTAATTCATTAAGCGATAAAAATCTGTGCCAGTGCGTAGCCTAAGCAACATGCGCCTACTACACCGATCAAACCAACCGACATGAATGAGTGGTTGAAGTACCACTTACCAATCTTGGTGGTGCCAGAGACATCGAAGTTAACCGTTGCGATGTCTGATGGGTAGTTCGGGATGAAGAAGTAACCGTAAACCGCTGGCATCAAGCCGATAAGCAGTGCTGGGTCTAATCCTAAGCCGAGGCCAACCGGTAGCATCATACGTGCTGTAGCCGCTTGAGAGTTCACCACAACCGATACGATGAATAGTGCTAGTGCGAACGTCCACGGATAGTTGGTCACCATTTCCACGATACCAGATTTGAACTGAGGCATTGCGTATTGGAAGTAAGTATCCGACATCCATGCGATACCGAAGATAGCAATCGCCGCCACCATACCAGACTTGAATACCACGCCGTTTGGCACATCTCGAGGGTCAGTTTTGGTCGCCAGCAAGATGATACCGCCGAAGCAGAGCATCATCATTTGGATGATCACCGACATTTTGATTGGCTTGTCGCCGTCTACGATAGTTCTGATCTCAGGCACCATCGCCACGATAACAATCACGACAATTGAAAGTAGGAAAATCAATACCGCATTACGAGCCGAAGTTGGCAGCACTTCATCCAAAGACGTCGCTGTGGTGCTTTCGATACGCTTTTTCCACTCCGGATCTTTTAGGCGCGCTTGATATTCAGGATCATCGTTCAGCTCTTTGCCGCGTTTCAAGCTGTACAAAGAAAGTAAAAACGTACCAAACAGCGTTGCAGGTACCGTCACCATCAAAATAGAAAGCAGAGTAATAGAGTGTTGAATATCAGAAAGCTGTGCGAGGTAATACACCACAGCCGCTGAAATTGGCGATGCTGTGATAGCAAGTTGAGACGCGACAGACGCAGCTGCCATCGGGCGCTCAGGACGAATACCGTTCTTCAGTGCGACATCACCGATGATCGGCATGATGGAGTAAACCGCGTGACCAGTACCCAATAGGAAAGTCATCGAGTAAGTCACAAACGGAGCTATCAGGGTGACGCGTTTCGGGTTCTTTCTTAGCACCCTTTCCGCCACTTGTAGCATGTATTTTAAGCCACCAGCCGCTTCGAGTATCGAGGCACAAGTAACAACGGCGAGAATGATCAGCATTACGGTGACAGGTGGAGACGTTGGTGGCATCTTGAAGACAAACACCTCGATAACCAAACCAATACCAGAAACAACACCTAAGCCAATACCGCCATACCGAGACCCGATATAAAGGACGACTAATAAAAATAGAAACTCAAAATACAACATAAGCAACCCTGCTAAAAATGTGGACTAATGTTATTTTCTCCCTAAGTTCAGCCATTTACTTATTGCTTGGTCACACTATGATTGCAGGCTCCCGGTAATTGTTTTTTATAAGATTATGGTCACGCTAACACGCCCGTAAGTTTATGAAATGTAATAAGAAGCCAGACGCACAAGCTAGATTTGTTATTTGGAATAATCATAATTGTTTCTGTTAGATCTGGATGGCCTATAAAATATTAGGCTCATAACTTAACGATATTATTTCAACCACAATTAATCACATTTAAAGTCATTCAGAAGCATATTGCCGAGCCGATTGGATATATTCTTACTGAACGTTGACTCGCCTATCACTAGACACTATGTCAAAATACCCGCCCTCACGACGACAACACAGAAAGAACCACGTATATGAATTTTCAAGCTGCTATTTTTGATATGGATGGACTGCTGCTCGACACTGAGCGACTTTGTATGCAGGTTTTTGAAGAAGCATGTCACGCGCAAGGTGTTCCGTTTTTGCAAGATGTCTACCTAGGCATCATTGGTTGTAACGCAAAAACCATCGAACAGATTTTTCGAAACGGTTACGGTGAAGGATTAGATTACCCAACGCTGAATAATGAATGGCGCACGCGCTACAGTGCAATTGTTAAAAACCAAGCAATCCCAGTAAAAGATGGCGTGATTGAGCTGCTTGAATGGCTAAAATCGAATGACATTCCAATCGCGGTGGCGACCTCCACTCAGCTTGATATCGCCAAGAAGAAGCTTGAGCTGGCTGGCCTAGACTCGTACTTCACCTCGTTAAGCACTGGCTGTGAAGTGACTCACGGTAAGCCTCACCCAGAGATCTACTTGCTAGCGGCAGAACGCTTAGGTGTTGCACCTGAAACCTGCCTAGCGTTTGAAGACTCAAACAACGGTATTCGTGCATCAATGGCAGCGAACATGATCAGCTTCCAAATTCCAGATTTGGTTGAACCTTGCGAAGAAGTTAAAGCGCTTGGTCACACGATCAGCCCGTCACTGCATCATGTATTGGCGCAGCTGCAACAGGCCGCCGCTTAAAAGCTCATCACAGCAAATAAAGACCAATATTAAGCCGACTCACTGAGTCGGTTTTTTTGTGGGTATTCCTTTTATAAAAGATAAAAAATCGCGCTAGAAACTGTTACAGTCGATGTGAAACGATGGAAATCGAGAAGCAATATTGATAATGGAGAAAGAGACGCGTGATTGAAAGATTTGAAAGCCAACTGCTTGATTTTGCACAACAAGAAATGACACAAGATGCGGCGCATGATATCAGCCACATCAAGCGAGTAGTCAAAACTGCTAAGGCTTTATGTACTCAAGAACAAGCTAAGCTTGAGGTCGTTCTGCCTGCTGCTTACCTTCATGATTGTTTCACCTTTCCCAAGAACCACCCAGACAGAGCCAAAAGCTCAAAAATGGCGGCAGACAAGGCGATCTCTTTCCTCAAATCTATCGAGTATCCCGCGTCCTATCTCGACGAGATCCATCATGCCATTGTCACGCACAGTTACAGCGCCAACATCACTCCAGAAACCTTGGAAGCTCAGATTGTTCAAGATGCTGATCGCCTAGACTCTCTCGGTGCGATTGGCATTGCTCGCTGCCTATACGTTGGCCAAAGTTTTAACGCAGAGCTTTATAACCACGAAGACCCGTTCGCGAAGCAGCGTGACTTAGATGACAAGCATTACAGCGTCGACCATTTCTACGTGAAACTGTTCAAGCTGGCTGAAACCATGAATACAGAATCCGCCAAATTAGAAGCCAACAAGCGCACCGACTACATGCGTGGTTTTCTTGAGCAATTGGGCGCAGAAGTTTAACGGCTTAGAAAAAAGAAACACGCGATAAGGAATAGAGAAGGATATGGAAATAAACCGCTTTAAAGCATCCGACGCCGAAGAGATCGTCACTTGGTTTACATCCCTAGAAGACTACGTTTTATGGGGTGGGCGAACATTTGGTTGGTCATTAGAAGCCGCCTCTATCATCGAACGCTCTCAAGAGCCACATGTCGAGTTATATACCTTCTCTACCCCTAAGTCATACTCTGAGCCGAACGCCGATTCAAACACCAACTCAAACGCCAGGGACTTGCTTGGCTTTATGGAATTTCAACGCATGTCAGACAATGAACTTCGCTTTTGCCGAGTTGCGATTCACCCAAACCAACGAGGCAAAGGGTTAGGACAATCGATGCTTGAAACGGCCTTAGAGGCGGCGAAAGAAATACCGAATGTCACCACCATCACCTTGGCCGTATTCAAACAAAACCACGGCGCAAAACGCTGCTACGACAAAGCGGGCTTTGAGGTTGTCGACAAAGAGCCGAGCGTGAAAGAGTTCAATGGTAAAATATGGCCCTTGTATCAAATGGAATTGAAACTCTCTTAGTTGGCTTTCATTTGATTTGAAGACAATGGCTTAAGCTCCTTTTCATATAGAAATTAGTCCCCATATCATAAAGAATCGCTTTAGTTTGGAACCTCCAATGACCCAAGAAAAATTCGACACTATTTATCAACGTGCGGCTCACCGTAAAGGCGGAGCTACCGAGCTCGAAAAGATTGTTCGCGCGCCCCTTTCCCAAGCCGAGTTATCGCAAATCACCGACGACCGTTGGCTAGCAGCCTTTACCGAAAAGGTATTCCAATGTGGTATTTCATGGAATGTGGTGAGAAAGAAGTGGCCGCAATTTGAAGAAGTGTTCTTTGAATTCAATATCGAAAAAATGCTGATGCTGCCGAATGAAATGTGGGAACAGAAAGCACAAGACCCGCGTATTATTCGCCACCTCACCAAGGTAATGACCATCCCTGCGAACGCCACCATGATCCACAACGCCAAGCGTGAAGCCGATTCATTCTCGCAAATGGTTGCCGACTGGCCATCAGAACGCATTACAGAGCTGTGGGATTACCTGAAGAAACACGGTAAGCGATTGGGCGGAAACACCGGTGCTTACACCTTGCGCCAAATGGGCAAAGACACGTTTATCTTATCTTCTGACGTGGAAGCGCACCTGCGCAGTACCGATGTGGTTGATAGCGGTCGCAACACTAAGCGAGCACAAGTTGCGGCAAGTAAGGCTTTCAACGAGTGGCAGCAGCAATCAGGTCGTACCCTGAGCGAAATAAGCCAGATCGTCGCGTACAGCTGTGGCGATAATCGCGTCTAGTTCAAGAAGAATGACTTACAGCTTTAGATTGCACACAGTTCACTGCAAACTAAATGTTATAAGTCATTAACAAATAAGCGTGCATCGCACTTTCATCCGGTGGCATTGTATAGATAAATGTATACAATATAGAGTAACACTCATGAATTATTCTCGACCAACCCAACTCGACTAAACAAGGGTCCTTATCTCTATGACAGTTCTCAAAAACTCTGTCTCCAAAGGTGTAAAAACGAAAGTAACAGGCCAGACTCAAGACGATGTTGTTTACTGCCATATCTTCGACGCGATACTAGAACAAAGGCTGCCACCAGCCACGAAATTAAGCGAAGAAGCACTAGCAGAAATCTTTGGCGTTAGCCGTACTATTATCCGCCGTGCCTTGCTGCGCCTCTCCTTAGAACAAGTTGTGGTGATCCGTCCTAACCGAGGTGCTGTGATTGCAGCCCCAACAGTAGACGAAGCCAAGCAGATATTTAAAGCACGTGAAGTGATGGAAATTGCTATCACTGAGCTAGCGGTTAAAAACGCAACCAAAGCCCAAATCGACGAGTGTAGAAAACTGGTCGCGAAAGAGAACTGCGCCTTTGACCAAGGTGACTATGGTTCTGGCTTACGTTTATCTGGTGAGTTCCACATCAAACTGGCTGAAATGGCTGAGAACGCGCCACTGCTGGCTTTCCAACGCAGCTTGGTATCGCAAACCTCTCTGCTTATTGCCCAGTATGAAACCGGTAGCCACTCGAACTGCTCTTTGGATGAGCATGAAGGATTGCTGGATGCGATAGAGTCTGGCGATGAAGAGCAAGCTGTTGCCCTAATGCGAGAGCATTTAAGCCACATTCGCTCCAAGCTAAACCTAGACAGCAACACAGCTTCGAGCGATCTGCATGTGGTGTTCTCTGATCTGCTCAAGAGCAAGTCATAGTTCTGTTAACTAGATAGCCAAATCTTTTGTTAACAACTTTTTGTTAACAAAACAGAAGAGAAGTAAGCCTCAGCGTTTACTTCTCTTTTTTATGCGTAAAGTCCTTTTCCATCGTTAGAAAATCGCCACTACCTCCCCTGTTCGCCTTGTTATTACTTGCCTGAATGAGGCTATAGAACTGAATAACACCGATGTACTCGCTTCCTTAAAACCCTACAATTTTTGTATACATAGCTAAAAACACATTCACACGATTAAACTTACCAAAAGACCACCAAATCCTTATAAAACAAACAAATAGACAATTAAATAAATTGTATACAATTCATAACAACACCTCATTGTTGCATTTTTGTAAATAAATAGTTGACCACAGGGTCAGGATGGATAATTATTGACCTAGAAGTCAAAAAGAATACACATGGAAATATGTCGATATACAAGGAGGTCTCTTGATTACTTTTTTGCTCAATCAGGAAATAAGACGTGAAGACAATCTGTCGCCGAATATGACAGTGCTCAACTACCTTCGTACCAAGGTTAATAAAACTGGTACCAAAGAAGGTTGTGGGTCTGGTGACTGTGGCGCATGTACCGTCGTTTTAGGTGAAGTGGTTGATGGACAGTTGCAATACCGCTCGGTGAACTCTTGCCTTACGTTCGTTTCAGCGCTGCACGGAAAACAGCTAATCACAGTAGAAGATCTACAAAACCGAGATAAGTCATTGCATCCTGTACAGAAAGCGGTGGTTGATTTTCACGGTTCACAGTGTGGTTACTGCACACCGGGCTTCATCATGTCGATGTTTGCACTAGGCAAAAACAAACCCGATGCGAGCAAAGAAGACGTCATGGAATCACTGGCGGGTAACCTATGTCGCTGTACGGGCTACCGACCAATTGTTGATGCTGCGATGTCGCTTTCAACAGACCAACCTTTGATCGACCAGTTCGCAGAGCTCGAACGCAACACCATCAAGAAGCTAGAAAGTATTCAAGACACCGAGGCCAACTTACGCCTTGGTCACCTCACCGCTTTTTCCCCTAAAAGTACCGATGAGCTGGCCAAGCTTTTTCAAGCCCACCCGAACGCTAAGCTGGTTGCTGGCGGTACGGATTTAGCTCTGGAAGTGACGCAATTCCATCGTGAAATTGAAACACTGATCAGCGTAAACCTTGTTGAAGACATGAAGGTATGCGAAGAGACAGACACCGATTTAATCATTGGTGCCAACCTGCCTATCAGTGATTCTTACTCACTATTGAAAAAACACTACCCAGATTTTGGTGAGCTACTGCACCGCTTTGCTTCCCTGCAAGTACGTAACCAAGGCACCATTGGCGGTAATGTTGCCAATGCTTCACCTATCGGTGACACCCCTCCTCTGCTGATTGCCCTGAACGCGAAGATCAAACTTCGTTGCGGCGACGAGTCACGCACCATGCCGATTGAAGATTACTTCATCAGCTACAAAGTGACGGCTCAAAAAGAGAGTGAATTCATTGAACAGATCATCATTCCTAAGCCAACTAACGACAGCTTTCGAGCTTACAAACTGTCTAAGCGTTTAGATGATGACATCTCTGCAGTGTGTGGTGCGTTTGATATTCAAATCGAAGACGGCAAGGTGTCCTACGCTCGTATCGCCTTTGGCGGTATGGCTGCAACACCTAAGCGCGCGGCGCGATGTGAAAATACGTTATTAGGCAAACCGTGGACAGACGCTAATATTAAGTTAGCAATGCAGGAACTGTATAACGACTTTGAACCGCTCTCTGATTTCCGTGCAAGCCAAGAATACCGTTCATTGTCGGCGGCCAACATGCTGCGTCGTTACTTCATTGAACAACAGAACAAAAACAACCAAATCGAAACAAGGGTAACGTCTTATGTCTAAATCACACGAGCATGCGATGACCCACGAAGAGATGGTTACCATTGCAAAACAAGACCTAAAAACTGGCGTAGGTAAAAGCGTTAAACACGACAGTGCAGCCAAGCAAGTCACGGGCGAAGCGGTATACATTGATGACCGCCTAGAGTTCCCAAATCAGCTGCACGTTTACGCACGCCTGAGCACTCAAGCACACGCCAACATCACCAAGATAGATTTATCACCGTGTTACGAATTTGAAGGTGTGGCGATTGCCATTCAAGCCAAAGACGTACCGGGTGAACTGGATATCGGTGCAATTCTTCCGGGTGACCCACTGCTTGCTGATGGCAAAGTAGAATACTACGGTCAACCTGTGATTGCCGTGGCAGCTAACGATTTAGAAACCGCACGTAAAGCCGCACACGCTGCAATCATTGAATATGAAGAACTGCCTGCGATTCTTGATGTAAAAGAAGCACTAGAGAAAGAGCACTTCGTAACAGAAAGCCACACGCAACAACGTGGTGACTCGAAAGCCGCACTGGCAAAAGCGAAGCACGTGATCTCTGGCGATCTAGAGATCGGCGGCCAAGAGCACTTCTACCTAGAAACTCAAATCAGTAGCGTGATGCCAACCGAAGACGGCGGCATGATCGTGTACACCTCGACTCAAAACCCGACCGAAGTTCAAAAGCTGGTTGCAGAAGTGATTGGCGTACCTATGCACAAAGTCGTGATTGATATGCGTCGTATGGGTGGTGGTTTCGGTGGTAAAGAGACCCAAGCAGCCTCTCCAGCATGTATGGCTGCGGTTATAGCTCACCTTACAGGCCGACCTACAAAAATGCGTTTGCTGCGCAATGAAGACATGCAGCAAACTGGTAAACGCCACCCGTTCTACAACCAATACACCGTCGGTTTTGACAACAATGGCGTGATTCAAGGTGCCGACATTACCGTTGCAGGTAACTGTGGCTACTCACCAGACTTATCAAGTTCTATTGTCGACCGCGCGATGTTCCACTCAGACAACGCCTATTATCTAGGTGATGCAACTGTAGTGGGTCATCGATGCAAAACCAACACCGCATCGAATACCGCTTACCGTGGCTTTGGTGGCCCGCAAGGCATGATGACGATTGAACACATCATGGACGAGATTGCGCGTTACCTGAAAAAAGATCCTTTGGAAGTACGTAAGGCGAACTACTACGGCGAAGAAGGCCGTAACGTGACCCATTACTACCAAACCGTTGAAGACAACTTTTTACCTGAGATAACCGAACAGCTTGAACGCAGCAGTGACTATCACGCACGTCGTAAAGAAATCGCTGAGTTCAACAAGCAGAGCCCTATCTTGAAGAAAGGCCTTGCGATCACACCAGTGAAATTCGGCATCTCGTTTACTGCGACTTTCTTGAACCAAGCAGGCGCGCTCATCCATATCTACACCGATGGCAGTATTCATTTGAATCACGGCGGTACGGAAATGGGGCAAGGCTTGAACATCAAAGTGGCACAAATCGTTGCACAGGAGTTCCAAGTCGATGTCGAACGTATCCAGATCACCGCTACAAACACAGACAAAGTTCCGAACACATCACCAACCGCAGCCTCATCGGGCGCCGACCTCAACGGTAAGGCCGCGCAAAACGCCGCAATAACCATTAAGCAGCGCCTGATCGACTTCGCTTCTTCGCACTTCAAAGTGTGGCCTGAAGAGGTCGTATTTAAGAACGGCATGGTGCAAATTCGCGACGAGATCATGACCTTCAACTCATTTGTTGAACTGGCTTGGTTTAACCAAATTTCGCTGTCTAGCACTGGCTTCTACCGCACTCCGAAGATCTATTACGATCACGAGAAAGCGCGCGGTCGCCCGTTCTACTATTACGCGTATGGCGCATCTTGTTCAGAGGTTATCGTCGATACCCTAACCGGTGAAAACAAGATTCTACGTGTTGATATTTTGCATGACGTAGGAGCTTCACTGAACCCAGCGATTGATATCGGCCAAGTCGAAGGTGGCTTTGTGCAAGGTGTCGGTTGGCTAACAACGGAAGAGTTGGTTTGGAACCAGCAAGGCCGCTTAATGACCAATGGCCCTGCGAGTTACAAGATCCCGGCGATTGCTGATATGCCAATTGATTTCAGAACGCACCTTTTGGAAAACCGCAGCAACCCAGAAGACACAGTCTTCAACTCGAAAGCCGTGGGTGAGCCACCTTTCATGTTGGGTATGTCGGTATGGAGCGCACTGAAAGATGCGATTAGCTATGTCGCTGTCGATGGCGCGATTCCTAAGCTGAACACACCTGCAACGCCAGAACGCATTCTGATGGCGATTCAGGAAGTCACTGAAACGGCTCCGACTTCGGTCGATGCTCAATCAGAAACGGCTTAGGACTTATATCGTTCGTTTAGCTTAGGAAGCACAAAAAGGGATTTAGGAGGACATATGTTTAAGGATAATTGGATTCACGAACTGGCAAAACTGGAAGAGAACTACGAACCGTGTGTGATGGTGACGGTTCTTGAAGACAGAGGTTCCGTTCCACGTGATGCGGGCACCAAAATGCTTGTCACTCGTGACCGAATCATCGCTACGATTGGTGGTGGTCACCTTGAACATGTGGCCACTAAAATGGCGCGCGAAATGCTGATTGCCAGTGAAAAATCACTCAAAGTAGAACGCTTCAATCTAGGTGCTCGTTTAGGCCAATGTTGTGGCGGAATGGCAACATTAAGCTTTGAACCGATTGGCACTCAACAGAACCATCTCGTACTGTTTGGCGCTGGCCACGTTGCCAAAGCGCTGCTCCATGTTGTTGCGACCCTACCCTTCCGTGTGACCTGGATTGATGAGCGTGAAGAAGTGTTCCCTGAAACACTGCCACACGGAGTGAAAAAGCTTGTCTCAGACGATCCAGTCGGTGAAGTAAAACACATGCCACCGAACAGCTATTACCTAGTGATGACGCACAACCACCAGCTCGATTTTGACCTAACCAAAGCCATTATCGACCGTGAAGATAGCCGTTACTTCGGCATGATTGGCTCGCTTACTAAACGCAAGAAGTTCGACTTCCGCTTAGAGCAACGCGGCTACAGCCAAGAGCAAATTGAAACCATGATTTGCCCTATTGGTATTAGTGCGGTGAATGGCAAACATCCTGCGGAAATCGCAGTATCGGTTGCCGGTGAACTGATCGCACACTATCAAGGCCAAGCACTTGAACAAAAGCGCCCAACCAAACAATATCGAAATCAGGATTTGACCGATCAACACAGTCAACCAAGCGACGTAGGCGAACCACCATTGGAAGAGAAGATCGCCTAATAAAAGTCGCAAAGCTTCAGTGGCCATAACGTCGCTGAAGTCATTAAAAGGAAGTAAACATGACAACGCAACGCAAAGCTTATCGCGCCAGTATTTTACACAGCGTAGCCGACCCAAAAGACGTCGGTATCGATGAGTCTTACGACTATTTTGAAGACGGTGTTTTAGTGGTAGAGAACGGCCATATCGTCGACTTAGGCCATGCCGATGAGGTATTAGCTCGTCAGCCTAAAACACTCGAAGTAAAAGAATACAAAGACAAGCTGATCACCTCTGGATTTATTGATACGCACATCCACTACCCTCAAACAGGGATGATCGCGTCTTACGGTGAGCAGCTACTCGATTGGTTAGAGAACTACACCTTCCCAGAAGAGAAACGCTTCAAAAACCCAGTCTACGCACACAAAGTGGCGAAGCTATTCCTAGACGAACTAGCAAGCAACGGCACCACCACGGCACTCGTGTTCGGTACCGTGCACAAAGAGTCGGTTAACGTTTTCTTTGAAGAAGCCGAGAAGCGTAACCTGCGCATGATTGCAGGTAAGGTATTGATGGATCGCAATGCGCCAGATTACCTCACCGACACGCCAGAATCTGGCTACGCAGACTCCAAGGAACTGATTGAGAAATGGCACAACCGCAGCCGTTTGCTTTACGCGGTGACACCTCGTTTTGCGCCAACCAGCACACCAGAGCAATTGGCGACCGTTGGTAAACTTCTTGAAGAATACCCAGATGTGTACATGCACACGCACCTTTCTGAAAACGAGAAAGAGATTGAATGGGTAAAAGAACTGTTCCCTGAACGCGACAGCTATTTGGATGTATATGACCACTATGGTCTACTGCACAAACGCTCCGTATTCGCCCATGGTATTCACCTGTCTGACTGCGAATGTAAGCGTCTAGCGGATACCGAATCTGCCATCGCTTTCTGTCCGACCTCTAACCTGTTCTTAGGCTCAGGTTTATTCCGATTACCCGAAATGGAAGAGCACGGCATTCGTGTTGGTATGGGTACCGATGTAGGCGCAGGCACTAGCTTCTCGATTCTGCAAACCATGAGTGAAGCCTACAAGATCATGCAACTACAACATAAGAAGTTGCACCCAGCCAAATCACTGTTCTTAGCCACATTAGGTGGTGCACGTTCACTGCATTTAGAAGACAAGATTGGTAACTTGGAAGTCGGTAAAGAAGCGGATTTCGTGGTGTTGGATCTACACGCAACTCAGCTGATGCGCTTTAGAATGGAACAAGCCACCAAACTGGAAGAGAAGCTGTTTGTACTGATGAGCTTGGGTGACGACAGAACCGTTAGCGAGACTTACATCTATGGCGAAAAGGCCTACGACGTAAACTTCAAAGATTACAAGAAGCTCGTTAGCTAGTTTGCTAACAATGAACACACGCTAGGTAACCTTTGTTGTTAAAGAACCCGTCCAGATTCGCCTAGCTTTTAAAGACCAGCCGTTAACGCCGCTGGTCTTTTTTTGTCCCTAATTCAAAGAAATACAAATAATTGCTCGTGGTGTGCTCCACACCCATGACGCGGCTGCCTTATGTTGATAGGTTAGGTTTAATGGCATTAGGTCGTAATTTGTCCGTTTAAAACAAATCATCACTCTCGCTTAGAAAGGAATTCTATGTTCGAACAGGTCGTCAGCATTCTGTTTCCCGTTTTTGCTCTAGCCAGTGCTGGCTTTGCGGTCGGTCGTTGGCTCAAGCCCGATTTCAAACCGATCAATCGCATCAATATGGATGTATGTATTCCTGCTTTGGTGTTTGCATCGCTGACCACGATGCCTCTCGACACCGAACAATTGCCACTCATCACCGCTTCTTTGGTCGCGGTGTTGGTGCCCGCTTTATTGATGATACCAATCTGTAAGATCTTTAAGCTCAATTTCAAAGCTTGGGCTCCGCCACACATGTTTCGTAACAGCGGTAACCTAGCGATTCCTCTATTCACCTATACCTTTGGTGAGAGTGCACTAGCCCCAGCAGTACTGTTGTTTGTGGTATCGGCGTGTGTTCATATTAGTGTAGGTTTGGCGCTCCTAAGCGAAGGTAACCCGATCAAACAGATCCTCAAAATGCCGATATTCTTAGCCGCCGCATTAGCAATGACGTTGAACCTATCTGGCATTGCGGTTTGGAATCCAATCTACGAAGCCACTTCACTGCTTGGACAAGCTGCTGTCCCAATTATGCTGCTGTCGCTGGGTTCGCAAATGGTCAACTTGAGGCTAAGCGGATTAAAGGTCGGTTTGTTGTGCACGGCTCAATCGCTGTTTACTGGCGCCATCGCCTTTACCATCATCTATTTCTTTATCCCGCTGCCTACGCTGCACCTACAAATGATGGTGCTGTTCACCATGTTGCCACCCGCCGTGATGAACTACCTGTTCGCAGAACGCTTCAATGTAGAGCCACCTAAGGTTGCGTCTATGGTGTTGTTCGGCAACTTCCTGAGCGTGGTTACCTTGCCTATTTTGTTATCGTTCGCGCTGTCTTTGTCGTCTTAAAGAACCACGAACCCACAGGTTTACGACCTTGAGGAATTAACCCATCAATAAAAAGGGATCGCAACTTAGCAGAGTTTACGCTCCCTTTTCAGACTATATTTTCTGTTTATCTCAAGCAGTATTTCTCTCAGCAAGCACTTCCTTAAAAGCGAACATACCATTGAGTGCTGAAGGGAATCCCGCATAGACCGACATCTGTAATATCACTTCTTTGATCTCCTCTTCACTGCAGCCGACATTAAGCGCGGCATTCAAATGCACCTTAAGCTGAGGCGCACAATTGCCAAGAGCAGTGAGAGCTGCCACGGTCGCAATCTCTCGTGATTTCAAATCCAAACCGGGGCGTGAATAGATGTCACCGAAGGGATATTCGATCGTATATTTGGTAAGATCAGGGCAGATGTCTTGCAGGCTGTCGATAACCTTTTGCCCTGCTTCTCCGTCGATATGATTCAGTCTTTCTAAGCCAGTTTCAAAACGTGATTGATTCATAGGTTTGTTCCTGTTTTTGGGATTACAGGAACACCTTACAAGTTAGAGCCGACTCTAAGTCAACGGACTTTTCCATCTCGATACAAACTAATTTTATGCTCTAACGCTGCCAGATGCTTTTGTTGCTCTTCGATATGGGCTCGCAGATTCTGTTGATGTTGTTCGAGTAAGACTTGGCGTTGTGAGGCCGATTCTGGCCCCAACTCCCTGAGCTTTGCGTATTCTAGAATCTCATCCAGCGGCATCGCAGTGTCTTTCAACCGCTTCACAAACTCAATCCAGGTAACGTCTTTCGATGTATAGACTCGATGACCGCTGCTGTTCCGTTGAATATTTTTCAACAAGCCGATTTTTTCATAGTAGCGAAGCGTATGGGCTGACAAACCCACCAACCGAGAAAACTCACTCACATTCATGACTTCACCTTTTCTATCTGGGTATAGGAAAACTATGCGCACTTATCTAATTTGAGCTCTGCGGTCACTTTCGTCAAACGCAACGCTATTGCGAAACAGACTAAGTAAGGACTCACATACCAGAACAGGCTTTCTAATGGCTGCTTCACCTGCGCTTCTCTGGTTTTAATGTATTGGTTCTTTTGTTTTTCATACTGACTCAGCATGCCACTCACCCACACCGCATCACTTTCAACCAGCGACACGCTCGGCGCAGGAACCGTAAAATCCGATGCGTTGGGTAACAAGGTGAAATCGACATCTTTGAACGTGATCGCCGTATTCAAATACCACAAACATGCTTCGTGGTGCTGAGCGTGACTATCTAAAGATGGCTGACCGGTGCAGGTATCACTTCTTAATTTATCCAAAGAAAACTGCTGAACCGATTCTATAATCGCAACCGCTCTGGTTTGTTCGGTTTCAACCCAATCACCCGCTACTTTCGCACGAATCTCAGACACTGCACCCAGCATCCCGATACCCGCTAGAAACGGCCATAAATAATCCATGAGCTTCCACTTTCGTCGGCTCAAGTTGAACCCACACCAAATCGGAAGATGAAAAAGGAGCGTTAGCCCAAGCGATAGCAAAACGAAATTCAAGGAGCTAGAGAGCATGAGTTCGCTATCAAAGAAGTTCTTCATAATGAGAGACTTGCCTGTATAACAAAGAGAAATTTGATACTAGGTTCGATATTAGTAAAGAGTGTAAGGGGAAAGTAAAAACAGCACCAACCATTGGCGTTGGCGCTGTTTATTTAAGCATGTAGCTAACGAGACAGAACTTACTTCGGAATTATTCGATAGTACTGAAATCTAGGTTTCTAGGTATCGCTACACTAACAACCTGAGTGCCTGCTATTAAGTCATGCAAGCAGCGTCTATTTTTGCGGAAAACAAACAGGTAATTAATAATCGATATATATTGGCCAATAACAGGAATATAAACAAAGATGTTCATAGGTAAAATTCGTTTGATCATTATGTTGAATAACCCTAGTTGCTTGCCATCCATATCAACAATCGCAATTTCCATTACATTTTTACCGATCGTTTGTCCCTTCTTTTGCAATAAGTAGCCATTACACAAGAGGAATACCACCCAGCCATAAACAAACATCATGATTTGTTCATTTAACTCTATGCCTCCATTAGAAACGGCTCGATCGAACAAATCGGTATATAGAACAACCGGAATCATAGCAGCTGCATAAATGAGGCCATCGATAACAAACGCCCAAAAGCGAGACCATCGAGATGCGAGCACAATTTCGGGTGTATTTTCTACTACTTCAGACATGTCCTTTCCTAAGGTGATATTGATTATGAACGTCGAGAAATCGATTTTTGATAGCGTTAGGTTGATGTACTGATAGACAAATCTTGAAATTAATTCGAAAGAAAACACTTTGCTTTCAATAGATAAGTCACGCTTTATAAAATCGATAAAAACATAACACAGGCAAATACCAAAACTAATACACCATGCAATATATGTGAGCTTAGTTGCTTAAATTTTGACTATAAAACGCAATAAGATAGGTTGAAGGGAATTTAAGAAGGTAAATTTCCAGAGGTAATGATTTTTGACTTAACGATTTGTATTAGTAAGGCTTTTGTCAATTGGGCAATTGGGCAATTGGGCAATTGGAGGTGAGGGGCACTGATGCTATTTCAAAGCCAACACATGCTGGATAAAAGCCGACTTCTTTGCACGGTACTTTTCTTGAGACCAACCTTCACAAGACATTTTGAGGGTGTTGTATTGCTGAACTAATGCCGGATTCGCACGTAGCTTGTCACGAAACCTTAGAAAGCATTCGAACTCAGAACCGTTGGCGACCACTTGCAACGCCACATCATCAGCGGATGTAGATTCCAACATACACAGCTCCGGCGTTCTTAAGGTATCGAGTTTCTCATTGAAGCCGAGTGTTGTGAGTCTCCCAATGACATCCTCAAGTTCGCCAAGCTCAACACCTACAAAGATATCCAAATCGCCCTTAGATACGGCAGATGGAATAGAAGATGCGCCTATGTGCTCAACTCTCGCGTTAAGGATTAGCTTTTTGATGTCACGTTCGTATCGGACAAACAGCTCGTTGCAAGCCGCTTGGTATTGTTCTGCGGGGTAAAATTTCATATAGCCTTACTCCGAATCACAAACTATTGAACACACCAATTGCTAACAGAAGCAACACGATGCTAATAGCTCCGATATAAGAGATTCTGGTTCGCTCTTTTTCAGTTGGAATCAATGGGGGGAAGCGCCCTAATGTGAATACTTTACAGACTATCCAGCCAGCTCCGTAACCAATAAACTCAATCAAGATCGACTGAAACAGATACCTAAAGAATGAGCTCAATGCCCTAAAATACGCGACTATCAAGTCTTCCATTTTTTGTCCTAACTAAAGTCAATTCGGACTAAAAATGCCATGGGTAGAGATTCATATCAAGAACCATATACAGGACTGCGCACGCAAAAACGGTTAGATCTAGTGTTAGATTCAACATTTAGGTTTTTGAACAAAAGACTAACCTTAACAAGACAAACACTCAGATATTTACATAATAATCGTCTATATAAGACTACATTTCCCATAGGCAGTTTTCATTGAAAAGCATAAGTTTATTAGACCCTCGAGTACAAAACATGTCCGTAATCGAGAACCAAGAACCCATCGTATCCATTAATCCGAAAGGAACAAAAATAGTCCTCGATTATGATGTTGAACTCGGTTACAAAAATCAATTTATAGCTAGAGAAAGCGTGGCCAAACGATTAAGTGACGCGTCACTATGCTTACCTGAGGGTATCTACTTATCTGTAAAAGAAACATACAGACCGAAGTCTTTTCAAAGCTTTATTTATAATCGAAGGTTAATTCAGTTATTTTGCTTAGAGGAACATATAAACCTTTCATCTCAAGAAGTTCATGGGATCACTGCGGAATATATAGCTCCACCGAATGTAGCTGGTCATCCTACTGGAGGAGCTGTCGACGTGTCTTTAGTTGACCGTCTAGGTAACGAAATTGACCTTGGCTGTCAATATGATGAAGATGCAACGATCTCACAAGGGAGGTGCTATTCATTTTGTGGCTCACTTGAAGCTGATGTCATTGAAAATAGAAGAGTGCTATTCGAGTGCATGGAGAAAGCGGGATTCATCAATTACCCATTTGAGTGGTGGCACTGGTCTTATGGAGATAAATATTGGGCTAGAGTGGTTGAAGCCCCACACGCTATCTATTCAGCTATAGAAATAGGCATACTCAAAATTAATTAACGCATGGTAGCTAATACCATGCGCTACATATTATTCTAAGTTACCCTTTATGGCGTTGGCTTAGCTACTTTCCCAACACCTGCAATCGTCACTTTAAAGCCTTTTTGGCTTAAATTTTCATAAGCTTTGGTCAAATTCACTTTACTAAAGAATGGTAAATTACCTTTAAGATCATTTGAGTCCTCACCAAGGATTAAAAAAACCACTTCAACTTTTGAGCTATCTAACCTTTCCAAAGGCACGGTATCAATAATTTTTGGGGATACTTTATTCCGAATAACAGAACGAGCTGCTTTTCGAAATTTTCGGTCGCCGAGCATAATTTCAGCGGCAACATTCCCTTGTGCAAACAAATGACTTAACCCCGCAGAGCCACCTTTACGATGCTTTACATGGACAAATTGTCTATCTTTTGTAAGTAAATCACAAAGCTCAATTGATGTGGTAGTCCTATCACTTTTGACCAATTTCTTATCTAGAACATAGTAACCTTTCTCAATTGCAGCGCGGTCGTTATAGTCACCTTCCGTTTCGATTTTTTCGACTACTTTTCCTTTCGTTGTAGTTTCCTCCCAAGTATAAACTTTAGGAAAAGAAAGGGATGTTATTTGAATATTTGAAAGTATTTTATCGATAGTGCCAACAAAGCTTTCTGCAATCTCATACCATACGCCAGAAAATAATATATACGTTTTTTCTGACTCTTTAATCTCAAAGTACAAACAGTCGTATAACTTATACTCTGTGTCTTCTTCAGTTGAATCAAACACGAACAAGCGGTCTCTTTTTAGAGAGTCAACCGTCAGGTTTACTTTGTCTAGATTTACGAAATAATCATCACTTTCTATGGTCGGCTTAATATTTGGCTTACCCCTAGTGAAACTAAAGCCACTGACCAAGTCCCAATCGAGCATTTCTGGTATTGATATCACTACTTGAGGGGTCGTTAGTTTCAACTCATCAAGTAATTTTTGGTTTAGAGGATCTATATCCTTTTTCTCTTCTAAACGCCTTATATTGTCCACCCAGCCAAAAGAGTTTTTATAATCTTGGCTTTTATAGTGATCATATATTTTATCTACCAGAGCTGGCATCTCTTTTGTATCAATGTCTTTGCCGAACGAAAATGTAGTACCACTTCCTGATATGTTAAATAACCCAATGCCAAGTTTAGGTGAACCCGTCACACCTCTAAGAAGATCTTTGGATATATCAATACCAAACACATCCACACTCGTCGAGCGAGCTGCTTGGGATTTTTTCTGAACGCCCTGCTCATCCAACGTGATAACATCTATGCTACGAAGGGTATCGTGATTCAGTGTGTTAAGAGCCGTTTTTATCCCAAAATCAGTAACAAAACATCCCATATCAAGCAGGTGCCGACCATAGCCAAAGGTAATAGCCATAGTTGCTTTATGTGACCGAATAATCAAAACAGCTGAACTTGATCGATTTTGTAGCTCATCAATTGAAGTTGAAGTTAATGATTCTGCAAATTTAGCCCAACTAGGAGGCTTTACCTTCGGATTTTTAACGTATAGGACACCAGGCACTTCCAAAGAAGACTTTAGTTTATAGGTCTCATAGTCTGCACTAGCTTTTAGTAATTTGTGAAAAGGAACGTTTTTGTGAGCCTCATGAGCTAAAAAACATTCAGATGTTGATATTGAGTTATATCACTCATTGCAAAACCTTATGATAATTTAACCCATCGATTGTATTTGACTAGTTATATTCATGGCATCTACTTTAAGCATAGTGCTCGATTAATATTAGTAACTCGTGATCTAAATATTAGTTTTCATCCTATTAATTGATAATTAACTCAAATGTAAGGGAAAGCCATCCCAATCCCACAACAAACAAAATCACATTGAGATTGGTGCATTTAACACTAAAACCGAAAGAGTCTATTAAATTATATTTCTACACATAGTCATTAACCAAACAAGACATTATTTTCCTTTGTCCAAAAACAAAAAGCCCCGGTTATAGGAACCGGGGAAGCAGGGTGGGATGAGTTTGGCGCGTGCCCGTAAACCAAACTCTCCCCAAGCCTTACCTAAGACTCATGCTCTTAGGTAAAGGATTCACATCATTATTGAAGCGTAGCGCCTTGCTCTACCCAAGTGCCGATCAGTGCGCGCTCTGCGTCGGTCATTTGAGTCATGTTGCCGAGCGGCATCACCTTGGTTGTTACGGTTTGAGCAACAATCCTTGGGACGTTAGCTTTAATCTCCTCTGGCGTATCAAACACCACACCACCAGGTGCAGCAGCAAAAGCAGCATGGCTAGGAGTTGATGAGTGACACACAGAACAGCGCTCTTGAATGACTTTGTTGATGGTTTCAAAGCTGACGCCTGCGCTAGCAGTTTGCATTGAGTGATCCGCTGGTGCAGCTTGAGAACTAGTCGTTGAAGCGGTGTCGTTTGCAGCAAGTTCTTCAGTCGCGCTGACTTGCACTTCTTGAACCACTGGTGCTTGCACAACCGGAGTCATCTGTTTTTTCGCGTAAGGTGAGGTAACAAACGCAAGCGTGATCATACCCAATGCTGCTACTGGTATTGTCCATGCGAACTTCTGACTACCATGACGGGTGTTGAAGTAGTGACGCACCAAGATACTGAAAATCGCTAAGCCAGCAAGAATCAGCCAGTTGTATTCCGAGCCATAAGTGCTTGGGAAGTGGTTACTGATCATGATGAACAGCACTGGCAGTGTCATGTAGTTGTTGTGACGAGAACGCAGTAAGCCTTTCGCTGGCAGTGCCGGATCCGGTTCGCGCTTCTCTTCTATCGCTTTCACCAAGTTACGCTGCGCAGGCATGATAACGCGGAATACGTTACCCACCATGATGGTACCAATGATCGCACCAACATGGATGTAAGCGCCACGACCACTGAACACTTGAGTTAGGCCATATGTTGCAGCAACAAGCAGCACAAACAGCACAACACCAAGCAACACAGGGGTTTTACCTAATGGTGAGTCACACAGTAGATCGTAGATAAACCAACCAGCAACGAATGAACCAATACCAATCGCGATTGCCGTTGTTGAATCAAGGCCAGAGCCCGGTGCAATCAGGTAAATCTCAGCGTTAAGGTAGTAAACCACACCCAATAGACACACACCGGTGATCCACGTGAAGTAAGCTTCCCATTTGAACCAGTGCAGGTGCTCTGGCATCTCTGGTGGCGCAAGTTTGTACTTCTCTAGGTGATAAATACCACCGCCGTGAATTGCCCATAAGTCGCCTGAAAGGCCCGTTTTTGGGTTTACTCGGTTAAGGTTATTCTCTAACCAAACAAAGTAAAATGATGCGCCTATCCACGCAACACCAACAATCATGTGAGCCCAGCGTATTGCTAAGTTCAACCATTCTGTAATATGCGGATCCATAATAAACTCCTGTATCACAACGCTTTAGCTAAGCGTTGCTCTTCCTTATTGTCGTCCGTTGGCAAGTCGTCCAAATGCAATGCTACTCGGTCGCTGTCGAAATAAACTTCGTCACAGTTATGCCCTTCGCCGCCTCTATCGACGATCAAGAACTGGTCTTGATCGGTGAGGGCGAGAACTGGGTGATGCCACACCCCTTTGTGATAGTTCACTCCTTGACGACCGTTGCTCAAGAAAGCTCGGCTATCGGCTAATGTTGGATCGTCGCCTTTTGGCGCAACAACAATTAAATAGGGTTGACCAAGTAATGGAATGAATGCCTGAGAGCCAAGTGGATGACGCTCTAACATTTTGATGGTCAGTGGGTAGCTCAACGGTGTGGCTTGGAAGATGCTGATGATGGCTTCTCCATCTTGGTCTTGCACATCCGTTGTCGCTAGCTTGTGGTAGCGACGTGTTGATCCACTGTTGATCATGAAGAAATCACTATTATCGGACTCGATAACATCGCCAAACTCTCCAAAAGCCTGCTTGGTTAACGGTTCGATGGATAAACGACGTATTCCATTACTCATACTCATTTCCTTACCTATTTCGCTTTCGTACCAAACAGACGCAAACGGCTGATACCACCATCTGGGAATATGTTTGCACGTACGTGGGTAATCGCACCAAGGTCGTTTACCTCAGAAATGAATTCGTGAATTTCGTGCGCTTGCAGCTTTTGTGCAGGCAACAGTTCACGCCAGAATAGGCTTTGTGTTTCTACTTGGTCGTCGGTACCGCCCTTCACATAAGCCGCTTGAATCGAGCAGCTGTCAGGATAGTTACCTTTGAAGTGGGCTGTATCAACAACGATGCGTTCGATGTTGCCTGGGTGGCCTAATGCCACGATAACCCAGTCGTTACCCGGTGTACGACGACGCGCTGTTTCCCAGCCATCACCCATGTTTTCACCGCGGCCTGGGCCTAAGATGTTGGCTTTGTTGCCGTAGTGTTCATCACTACATGCCAGTGCTCGACCACCATGCTCAACGGCTGCTAAGTCAACTTGTTGCTGAGAATCAATTGCGTCCCAATCTACACTTGGTCGGCCATAAACTCGTAGGCGTGCGACACCGCCGTCTGGGTAAATGTTCAAACGTAGGTGCGTAAATACTTGGTCACTTTCGATTGCTTCAAGATGATGATGATCACCTTGTAGTGCCATTGAAGGCAGAATTTCTTGCCACTCTGTTGAGTCTGTTGGCTCACCTTGTGGTGAATAACACGCGTCAATTGATGCCGAAGGTGGGAAGTTACCTGTGAAGAATGAGGTATCAATATCAACGCCAGCAATGGTGCCAGCTAGGCCAAGGCGAACGACACAGTAGTCGTAACCTTCACCACGTTTACGTCTGCTTTCCCAACCGTCCATCCACTTGCCGTTATCGTCGTATAAGTCGTCTTTCCACTCTGGCGCTGCGTGGCTGAGAAGACGGCTTTTATCTGCGAAAAAATCGTCTGTTGCGAAGGTAGCTTCTGCGCCGAGTTTTTCGTCTGCAAGGTTTATGTATTGTTCAAATGTTTGGGTCATGTCCGTGTAATCCTATCCAATTAATCAAGTAATAATAAAATGAGAACTCAGTGGCTTATTCGCTTATAAAGCGGGCTCTTAGCGCACTAAGACTGGGCTGAGATAGCTGTTAACTCCGTTAACTTACATATCCCAGAGACGAAACATCGCGATCTTGTTGATCTCTTGAATCGCCGTAGCAAACTCAGTTTCACTATCATTTCCTAATCGCATCTCGAACGACTCAAGAATTTGGTAACGATTGGCTCCCTTCACCGCCATGATAAAAGGGAAATTGAAGCGACTTTTGTAGCTGTTGTTGTAAGAAGTGAATTTTTCAAATTCTTCGGCGTTGCATTGGTCGATGCCCGCCCCCGCTTGTTCTTTGGTCGACGACTCGGTGAGTTCGCCATTTACTGCAGCTCGACCGGCTAAATCCGGGTGAGCATTGATCAAAGCCAACTGTTTGCCTTGGTCTGCACTTAACAAGGTCGATGCCATTTTCAGATGAAGATTCTCGATATGGTCGTCTTCGGCATTCAAACCTTGGTCATACACCACTTCTGCAACCCATGGGCTGTGCTCGTAAACATCAGCGAAGTGAGCGACAAAGGTATCGCGGTCCATGGTTGTTGGTTGGCATGATCGAAATTCAGTCACGTTAAGCCTCCTTGCTTCACTGCTACTTCTGTTGTTGATGAACGTTGTTCGGTTGATAAGGGTGGTGCTGGTGCCAGTGGTTGGCAATATCGATTCGACGACATAGCCACACACTGTCGTGTTCTTTGACGTAATCTAAGAAGCGTCTTAATGCAGCAATACGACCGGGACGACCAATCAGACGACAATGCAGCCCAACCGACATCATTTTCGGTGCGGTTTCGCCTTCCATATAAAGGGTGTCAAACGTGTCTTTCAGATATTGGAAGAACTGCTCACCAGAGTTAAAGCCTTGCGCTGTTGAAAAACGCATGTCGTTCACATCGAGAGTATAAGGGATCACTAGCTGTGGATGACCAGTCTCGGTGTGCCAATAAGGCAGGTCATCATCATAGGCATCGGAGTCGTAAAGAAAGCCACCTTCTTCTGCCACTAAGCGACGCGTATTCGGCCCAGTTCGACCTGTGTACCAACCTTGTGGGCGTTGCCCCGTCACTTGTTGGATGATCTCAATCGCTTTGGTCATGTGGTCGCGCTCTTCAGACTCATCAATGTATTGATAGTCTATCCAGCGATAACCGTGGCTACAGATTTCGTGACCCGCTTCGACCATGGCTTTGGCTACGTCTGGGTGACGCTCAATCGCCATTGCAACCGCAAAGACGGTCAGTGGGATTTCATATTCATCGAACAAGCGAAGAACACGCCATACACCCGCACGGCTACCATATTCATAGATGGATTCCATGCTCATGTGACGTTCGCCTTTGATCGGCTGTGCTGACGGGATCTCTGAAAGAAAAGCTTCAGACTCGTCGTCTCCATGTAACAAACAACGCTCACCGCCCTCTTCATAGTTCAATACAAAAGAAACCGCGACGCGCGCATTACCTGGCCATTGAGGGTTGGGAGGATTAGCTCCGTAACCGATCAAATTTCTTGAATAATCCTTATTCATCCAAGTACTCCTAACATAAGTGGTTGGCTTAGCCGCTCTTTCACTGGTTCATCAAAATGAATCAGTGAATGGATTTTCCAAAAAACGAGCAACCTTACCCCTGTACATTTATTGTATACAATTATTTATCTCAATGTAAAGATTTTGTTATTCAAGTTAATTTTCCTCACTAAACCCCCTTGAAAACAATATCTTAACAATGCAACCCTCGACCAAAAACCAATAACCCACATCTAAAAAGTCAGAAAAAACGACTGAATAGTTAACATTTTTCCAACAATTCGCTTTACTAATTGTATACAGTTCGTACATAGTTAGTGATAACAAAGTGACCAGTTGCATTCTTTGCAGGGTCGAATTACACAGATAAACCACGGAACAGAGGAGCGCCAAAAGCGCTATTAAAGGACTATGGGAAGACTAACAACACACGTATTAGACACTACTCACGGCTTACCGGGTGCAGAGATCAAGGTAGAGCTTTATAAGGTCAAGGAAGGCTCAACAGAAAAGCTGGCGACGGTACTCACTAACTCCGATGGCCGAACCGATGCGCCGATTCTGGCAGGAAATGATTTCCGACCGGGGAAATACCAATTGGTGTTTTACGTCGCCGATTACTACAGAAGCAAAGGCGTGGAGCTGGATGGCGTGCCCTTCCTAGATGATGTGGTTATTCGCTTTGGTCTAGATGATCCAGACGCGCACTACCACGTTCCTCTTCTCGTCTCGCCTTACAGTTTCTCAACCTATCGGGGCAGTTAGTCCCGTGACCTAGAACTTCGAACTAGGCTCAACCGACAAATATTAAACAGATTCACGTGTACACCCCAAAAGGTGTGCACCCACTAAACACGCTCATATAAAAATACTAACAACGTTATTAGTTAGAAGTTGATGACTAAACAACAGATAACTAAAGAAATAGCGGCTAGGAAAAAACCTTAAAACTTAATATTGAAATCTCGCTGTATTCAATAAATGGATCACAACATAAAAGGACTTGCTGACATGAGTGAGAGTAAAACAGAAATACTCAACCAAGATGCGAACAACGGAATTTTAGAGAAGTTTTTTAAAATTAAAGCCCACGGAAGTAGCGTAAAAAATGAGTTAGTCGGTGGTGTCACCACCTTCGCAACCATGGCTTACATCATCTTCGTTAACCCACAAATCATGGCCGCTTCAGGCATGGATTCAGGCGCGGTATTCGTCGCGACCTGTATTGGTGCTGCGATCGGTTGTTTGTTAATGGGGCTATTTGCGAACTGGCCTGTCGGACTTGCGCCGGGCATGGGCTTGAACGCCTTCTTCTCGTTCACAGTAGTAAGCGAAATGGGCTACAGCTGGGAAGTGGCACTGGGTGCGGTGTTTATCTCCGGTATCTTGTTCGTCGGGATGAGCTTCTACAAAGTCCGCCAATGGATCATTGAAAGTATCCCAGTGAGTCTGCGTTACTCCATGACAGCGGGTGTTGGCTTGTTTTTGGGTCTGATTGGCTTAAAAACAGCAGGCATCGTCGTCGAAAACCCAGCAACTTTGGTATCACTAGGTGACTTCACTAAACCTGAAGCGCTACTGGCCGCTATCGCTTTCCTTATCATCGCAGTACTCAGTGAGCGTAAAGTATTTGGTGCGGTGTTAATCGGCATTTTGAGTGTAACTCTGGTCGGTATGATGCTTGGCTTAGTGCATTACAACGGCTTCTTCGCAGCGCCACCAAGTTTAGCGCCTACATTCCTAAAAATGGACATTATGGGTGCGCTAGATGTTTCGATGATCAGCGTTATCTTGGCTTTCCTTTTTGTAAACATGTTCGATACCGCGGGTACTTTGATGGGCGTGGCTGAGCGTGCAAACCTTACCAACCCAGAAACAGGCAAGATCGAAGGTCTAAGCAAAGCGCTGAAAGCCGACAGTATCTCAAGCGTGGCAGGTGCGTGTGTGGGTTGTCCGCCAGTAACCAGTTACGTAGAAAGTGCAGCGGGCGTTGCAGCAGGCGCACGAACTGGCCTATCGGCGATTGTGGTTGGTGTGTTGTTCTTAGCGGCGATTTTCCTATCTCCACTTGCAGGAATGATCCCAGCTTACGCAACCTCTGGCGCGCTGATTTACGTGGCGTTCGTGATGATGAGCAGCATGCAACACGTTGATTGGAAAGACTTCACCAACGGTGCACCTGCAGCCATTACCGCGTTAATGATGCCACTGACGTTCTCTATCGCGAATGGTATCGCACTGGGTTTCATTACCTACACAGTACTGAAACTGGCGACAGGTAAAACAAAAGACGTATCAATTTCGATGTACTTCCTAGCGGCGATCTTCATCGCCAAGCTAGTGTTCATCGGCTAATCACCAAACGTAACTATCGCTTGGCCTGTTCGCAGGCCGAGCTATCAAGAAACAGGTTACAACAACATTTTTAAGAAAAAGCTAATTGTGCTAATCAGCGGAACGCACAAGCAATCCGTACCTTTAGTGCACCTTTTTTATGACCCTACGCAGTTTGTAGAAGTCATTATTTGACCGCCAATCGCCTGTAAACGGAAACGCAGGCAGAGGAATATCAAATGAAACTTCTGTACACCCTAAATGAAAGACCGCCTCATGGGCTAACCCTCCTACTCGCACTGCAACACATGCTCGCCTCGATTGGTGGCATCGTCGCTGTTCCCCTTATTGTCGGCGCTTCTATCGGATTGCCTAACACAGAGATCGTTTCACTGATCAATGCTGCGCTACTGGCATCAGGTATTGTGACCGTCGCTCAATGTCTTGGTTTCGGCCCTGTCGGTATTCGACTGCCCGTTGTAATGGGTTCAAGCTTTGCCTTTTTGGGTGTCGCTATCTCGATTGGTAACGAAGGTGGCGTCGCCGCTATTATGGGCTCAGCACTTATCGGCTCATTCGTGGTAATTGGTGCCAGCTTCTACATGGACAAGGTTCGAAAGCTGTTCCCGACCGTGGTAAGTGGTGTGGTGGTTACCTTAATCGGCTTAACCATTTTACCGGTTGCCATGAATTGGGTCGGAGACTCCCCTGCCAACACGGAACAATTCGCAACCTTACCAAAGCTGTTTCTAGCCCTTGTATCTTTAGGGATTGTGGTCGGCGTATCGGTTTACTGTAAAGGCGCGGTTGCTGCTTCAGCTATCGTGATTGGTTTAGCAGGCGGTTACATTGTGGCGCTATCGCTCGGCATGGTCGACCTTGAGCAAATCAGCTCTGCCGCTTGGGTGGGCGGACCTGAACCTTTCAAATATGGCTTTACCTTTTCTGCGAGTGCCATCATCAGTATGAGCTTGGTGTACATAGTGGTTATCGCTGAAGCAACCGGTGATTTCATGGCACTCGGTAACAACTGCCAAACCCAAGTATCCGGTAAAGACTTAAAACGTGGTCTTCTAGGCGATGGCCTTGGCAGTACGCTCTCTTCTATTTTAACAGCGATGCCATTGGCGTCATTCAGTCAAAACGTCGGCATTGTGGGTATCACAGGCGTAGCAAGTCGCTATGTTGTAGCAGCTACCGGTGGTTTGTTGATTTTAGGTGGTTTATTCCCGAAATTAGCCGCCATTGCCGTCACAATTCCGAAACCTGTTCTGGGTGGTGTAGGCTTTGTGATGTTCGGTATGATCGCTTACGCGGGTATCCGCATGTTGATCAAAGCTGCAGACACCAAGCGAAATGCCTTGGTAATTTGTGTAGGTTTGGCGTCTGGCTTGGCCGTAACTTTCGAACCTAGGTTGCTGCAACACTTACCGCATGATCTAGCGAACTTTCTTCACTCAGGCATTACTACCGGTACTATTATGACGGTACTGCTAAACCTTATTCTGCCAAAATCTTCACGTGCAGAAGAGCAAGAAGCGCTAGCAGAAAGCCAAGCACAAGTTGAACTAGAAATGAAAGAACAAGCTGAAGAAGAACTACACTCAAACGAGCAATCAGAGATTCAACAAGCAACAACAGAACCTGACGTTCAAACGGCATCAGAAAACCCTGAGCCAAAAACTAACTAGATGATTCGCTAATTAGCGTTAAAACGATTTCCGTAGAATCACGGGCGTAACTAGAACACTAATTGTTTCATCGCCCTTGATTCGAATTTATCTTTCAACAACAAATACCAAATAAAGACCCTCTTCCCTGAAAAGGCTGAGATGGCTAAGGACTACTATGAATGGAAACCATCTGGATTAAGAATCCTCTCGCAATCTACACTGGCTCACACGCTGATGCAGAAGGCGGCATTGTCATTAAAGGTAATAAAGTCATTGAATTGGTTGGCAAACACAAAGAGCCAACCTTACCCGTAGATTACAGCGTCGACGCCTCTCGTCATGTTGTGACTCCTGGGCTTATCAATGCGCACCACCACTTCTACCAAACCCTGACGCGTGCCTACCCCGGCGCACTCAATAAAGAACTCTTCCATTGGCTACAAAGCCTCTACCCGGTTTGGGCCAACCTCGATTCTGAGATGATGAGCCTAGCTACAGAGCTGGCGCTGGTTGAATTAATGATGTCGGGCTGTACTACCGCATCTGATCACCACTACTTGCTACCTAATGGGCTTGAGCACGCTATTGATTTACAAGTCGAGGCCGCAGAGAAGCTGGGCGTTAGAGCCATATTCACACGTGGTTCAATGAGTCTTGGGGAAGATGAAGGTGGGCTACCTCCACGACACACCATTCAAACCGAACAAACCATCATTGATGACAGCCAGCGCTTGATTCGTGATTACCACCAGCGTGATGAAGGCGCGATGATTCAAATCGCACTCGCGCCTTGTTCGCCGTTCTCAGTCACTACCGATCTAATGAAAGAGACCGCCAAGATCAGTGAGCGTGAGAACGTCATGATGCATACGCACCTATGCGAAACGCTTGATGAAGAAGACTTCTGTATTGAGAAGTTTGGTCTACGCCCTGTCGATTACCTAGAAGATGTAGGCTGGCTGAATGAGCGCACTTGGCTCGCACATGGTATTCACTTCAACCCAGAAGAGATCAAGCGTTTGGGTAAAGCAGGAATAGGTATCAGCCACTGCCCGACGTCCAACATGATGCTAGCTTCTGGTATTTGTAAGAACAACGATCTTGAAGCCGCTGGCGTTAAAGTCGGCCTAGGTGTGGATGGTTCGGCCTCCAATGACGGCTCAAATATGATTGCCGAAGTGCGTATGGCGATGTATCTACAACGTCTGCAATATGGCTCGGCAAACGTATCTCACTTCGACGCACTGCGCTGGGCAACATCAGGCTCCGCACGAGCGATGGGCAGAACCGACATTGGAACGCTAGAGGTCGGTAAACAAGCCGACATCGCGATGTTCAAGCTCGATGATATTCGTTTCTCTGGTAGCCACGACCCACTGGCTGCACTACTACTTTGTGGTGCTCAACAAGCGGATAAAGTGATGGTAGCCGGAAAATGGCGAGTGAATGATGGTGCTGTGATTGGCGTAGACATGGAGCAACTGATGCACCGCCACCACGCTGCCGCAATGAAGCTTGGTAAGTTGGCGATGAATAACTAGAGTTTCGATATTTTGAACTCACTGAAAACAAAAGGCCGACTTAATGTCGGCCTTTCTTGTTTATTCATTCTATTCGATTTTAGAATCCGATTTATGTCTTAATCCATCAAGCTCTTAGACTTAATCGCTTTCTTAGAAAGCTCTTTCGCGAACTCAGTGATGTCTGCTTCGAATTCATCGACGCTTTGGCGGATTTCATCCAATTGAACCGTCTGCATCACGCGGTTTTCCATTACGATTTGGCCGTTAACAATCGTGGTGTCGATGTTGCTTGGGTTCGCTTGGTAAACCAATGTCGCGTATGGATCGTAACTTGGCATCATATTCGCCGATTGTGTCTCTACAATCACGATATCTGCTTTCTTACCCACTTCAAGAGAACCAATTTGGTCTTCCATGTGTAAGGCTTTTGCACCACCTAATGTCGCCATCTCAATGACTTGCTCAGGGATCATGATGGTACGATCTGAATGCTTTAAGCGTTGCATGTTAGCTGCGTAACTTAGAGTACGCATGATATCGACTTGGTTAGAGCTCATTGGGCCATCTGTTCCCAAGCCAATTCGCATGTCAGCACGATACATCTCCCAAGCAGGTGCGATTCCCGTCGCGCCTTTAGCGTTCGCCATTGGGTTGTATGAGATACCCGCGTCAGCTTGCTTGAGAAGCTTTTGGTCGTTCTCTGAAAGGTGGATACCGTGAGCAATCACTACGCGCTCGTCTAGCACACCAATTTCATCCATGTATTCGACTGGCGACGTTGCTTTAGTTTCATCTTTGATGCGCTTTTCTTCATTAGGGAATTCAGCAACGTGAATCAGCACCGGCACATCGTATTGAGCAGACAGCTTGTTGATTTCTTGCAGCTTATCTTTGCTCACGGTGTACACCGCATGTGGTGCATAAGCAGGTGTGATTAGCTCATCGTTTTTATACTGCTCAATAAAACCTTTGGCGTATTCAATACCGCCGTAAGGTTCTTTGGCATCGACCACAGGGAACTTAATCACGGTTTCACCAAGCACGGCGCGTAAGCCGACTTCTTTGGTCGCCTTGGCCATTTCGTCCATGTGGTAATACATATCGGCGTAAGTGGTTACACCGCTCTGTGCCAATTCGATAGAGCCAAGCTTAGTCGCGTTGTAAATCAGCTCACGGCTTAGCTTTTCGGCTTCGAGTGGGAAGAAGTAAGCGAACAGACGATTCGAAATGCCTTCTTCGCCTAAGCCACGAAACGCAATCATCGGTAAATGGTTGTGCGCGTTCACCATACCCGGCATGACGATTCCATCTTGAGCATCAATTACTTTTTCAGCGCGGTATTGAGTGATCAAATCCTCGTTACCGACTGCGATAATCTGGTCGTCTTTCACCACTACCACACCGTCTTCAATCACATCCATTTCTGAATTGATGGTGAGAACCTGTCCGTTGGTGATGATCAGATCGGCGTTGTATGTTTGAGTTGCCACTGTCGAACCACAGCCAGCCAGTAAAACTGCGCTGATGGTGCATGCCAAGCTTTTAAGCGTCATTGCTAAACCTATATGTTGTGCGTGTAATATTGTTAGCAGGTTAGCCTTTTCCTTTAAAAAAGAGCACCGCTAAATTTTTGCGACACTATAACCTTACATTTAAATAAAATGGCATACCTAATCGAGCCAAATTCAAGATAAATGAGTTATTGCACAACAGGTCACAAAATCGTGCTTCACGAACCTTTGTGATTAGCCTTGAGCTCAGCTTGTCAACTGCTCTTCGCTCGTTCAGCCGAACCTTTAGAAAAGAACAACGCATACATGGCTGGAATCACCAAAAGTACGACTGGCAATGAGAACAGCAGGCCATAGCCCAGCGTAAGCGACATTGGCCCCATAAACACGTCCGTTCCGCCTAACCCATACGCCAGAGGAAGTAAGCCAGCAACCGTGGTCACTGATGTCATCACAATCGGGCGCAGGCGACTGGCCGCGGCTTGAGTTACTGCGTCTATTGCCTCTAAACCTTCGGTTCTTAGCTCGTTGATTCGGTTAATCAGCACTAGTGAGTTGTTGACCACCACGCCTGTCATGCCGAGAACACCAATCAAACCAAACAAAGACATCGACTGCATGTGAATCACGAGTGCCATCAATGACGCCATGATCGCAAACGGGATAACCGCCATAATAAGCAGTGGTTGCAACAGTGAATTGAACATCACCGCCAACACGAAATAGATAGCCACCATCGCCGCAGGGAACACCACCATAAAGCCACTCATGGTTTCGTTGGTGCTTTCTGCTTCGCCGCCAACGCTGATGGTCACGTTCGATGGGTATTGACCATTGAGCTCTGTGACTAGCTCATCGGATAACGCGACAGGGCTAATGCTCTCGTCAGATAAAGCCGCTGATACCGTCACTTCACGCTCCCCGTTGTAATGCTTAATCAGACGGGGGATTTCTATCTGTTCAACCGTTGCTAATCTACTCAGCGGTACTTGCTGCCCCCCTGCAGTGTAGATTTTTGTCGTTTTCAGTTTCTCGATATCGCGAAATTGCTCATCCAGTACCACACGAATATCGACCTCTTGATCACCAAGCCAAGTGGATGTCACGCTGTTACCATCAAAGCCGACTCGCAGTGCATTCGATAAGTCACTCACCGTTAAGTTGTATTTCGCTAGCCAGTGATATTGAGGAACAATATTCAGCTGAGGATCTTTCAGTGCTTCGCTGTGATTGACGCTTGTCACTCCTTGGTAATCTTTTAGCCAAGCCATCACCAAATCCACGGTTTGATTGCGTTCGCTCTCGGTTCCGCCAAGTACTCGAACCTCGACAGGCTCACCGGGAGGCGGACCACCAGCATCAATTGAGAACTTAATAAACATACCTTCAGACACCACTTTCAACTCTTCATTAAGTGCCGCAATAATCTGTTCTGCTGAACGGCTGCGCTGGTCAAAGTTCGTTAAATTAATGACGCCTTGCGACACCGGTGATGAGTAAACCAATTCATAGCTAACCAGTTCCGTTTCCGGCAGGGATTCGATCGCTTGCTCTATCGACAGATGGGCTTCTCGCACCTTGCTTAGCGGCGTGCCTGCCTTCACTTCGGTGTACACCTCAATGTATTTACCCGCTTCTGTCGGGAAGATATCCACTTTCAACGAAGACACCAAAAAGCCAGAAACGGCGAAGCCAACCAACGCCAATGCAATCACTGACTTCTTGTAGTTCAGGGCGAAATTGAGCAGCGAACGATAGTGGTTCGTTATCCATTCAAATCGATCCTTTTCTTGAGATTCTTGGTTGCTCTCTTTCGCAGAAGCCAAGTGTGCAGGCAGCGTCAGCGTACATTCAATGAATGAGAACACGAGCGCTGCGATTACGGTAATCGGAATCACCGCAACCGCCTTGCCCATAGTGCCCGGAATAAACATCATTGGGATAAACACCAAAGCCGTGGTCACTAGGCTCGCCATCAATGGCTTGATCACCTTTAGCGTCCCCGACACCGCAGCATCGACACCTTTCTTGCCCGCTTCTTTTTCTTGAAAAATACTTTCCGCGATGATCACCGAGTCATCAACGATAATACCGATCACCAACAACAGTGCAGCCAATGTGATGCTGTCTAAATTCAGCCCCATAATCGGCAAAACGATCATCACACCGAACACACAAAACGGGATAGAAACCGACACCCAAAAGGCGATGCGACGTTGCAGAATCATGCTCAAGATCAGCAAAACCAACACCAGACCGATTGCACCATTGGTGGCTACAATCGAAAACTTCTCGCCCATATCTTTACCAAGATCGAGGCTGGTCTGGAAGATGAATTGATCACCAATACGTTCGCTTTCTTTGGCTAACATAGCCTTGATACTATCGATGGTAGCAGTCACATCGGCGCTGCCACTGTTTGTGATTGAGAAGATCACCGCCAGTTTCCCGCTCAAAACAGGATCTTCAGTTGCGCGCGCAAAGGTATCAATCACCGTTGCCACATCAGACACACGCACAACCTGACCAGAATCCAGCGCCTTGATTACGATGTCAGAAATATCACTAGTAGACGCGACTTTGGTCATGGTGACGATCTTCTGCTCTTGGCTCCACGACTCTACAAAACCACCCGATTGCGATAGGTTGTGTTGTTCTATCGCGGTACTGACGTCATTGAAGGCAACTTGGTAACGACGTGCTTTTTCCGGGTCAACTTCAACCCAAAACTCTCGATCGTTAAAGCCAGAAAGCTTGATAGCACCAACGCCACCCAGGTTGTTGATTCTCTTTTCTAACTGATACGCGTAATGCTGTAATGAAGCGGGATCGGTGTTGCTGTCTGATAGGCTCACGCCAAAATGGTACACATCCAAAGAAGAGGTTTTCTGCTGAGTCACAACCGGTGGCGTATCTATATCTTTCGGTAGGTTTCCGACTCGATCGGCCGCTTGCTGAATATCTCGCAAGATCACTGCTGAGTCTTCACCGGGTAGATATTCGACCTCGATAAAAGAGCGCCCTTCTGATGATTCAGACGAAAAATAGGCAATGCCATCCACTGAGCGAAGTTCTTTCTCTATCGGGTTGGTGATGTTGAGTTCAATGTCTTGAGCCGTTGCACCGGGATAGATGGTTTCGATTTCCGCCGTGTCCATCGCAACATCGGGATACTCTTGTAAATTGAGCTGCATTAACGACATAGCACCCGTCAGCAACACCATTACCGTAATGATTCGAGCTAAAAATTGACGATTCGCGAAGTATGCTAAAAAGTTCATCTCTACTGCCCTTTACCTTGGATCGAGTTCGATGTTGCTTGAGCCGTTGTGATATTTTTCACCGCAAGATCTGTCGAGGCGTACACCGACATACCCGGCTTAAATTGATGACCTTGGTTGGTGATCTCGACCAAGACTGGGTAGGTCAAATTTTGCATCTCGACACCAATGCGCTGCACGTTCGCTTCCATCTTGAGTTCTGGGTTGGTTTCAGACCACACCACCACTTCCTGACCTACAGTGAAATGCTTTAAGTCATACTCACTCGCCATGAATGACAAGGTGACTTTATCAATGTTGACCACCTCATAGAGCAAATCACCTTCACTCACCCAAGCGCCTGATTGCGCAGGTTTGTTAGAGATATAACCCGAGATAAGAGACTCAATTTGCGTATTTTCGAGATCGACCTGAGATTGTTGATAGTCAATTTGAGCAACAGAAACAGCCGCTTTGGCACTAAGAAACTCGGCACGTGCTGTATCTAACTCTCCTATTGAAAGGCTGTTCTTTTTGATGAGTGCTTGATAGCGGTTATAGGTTGCTTTCCGTAATGCAAGATCCGCTTCTGCAAGCGCAAGATTGGCCTTCGCTTTGTTAACACTAAACTTAAAATCATCGGCTTTAATTTGAGCAAGTAGTTGCCGTTGGTTTACAGCATCTCCCACTTCAAGGTTATTCATCTCAACAACGCCAGGCACCTCAGCCACAATACTGTGTTTGTTCAACCCTTGAACATGGCCGATCAGCTCTGTTGCTTGAACTGTTGATACTTGAGTTGTAAAAACTCCGAGAAGTGCTGCAAGCGCGATGATTTTAGTTTTCATAATTCGACCCTCACCTATTGATGTGATCTATTATTGAACTGGCTTTGTCGAATTAAAGTCAAAGTCGATGCTAGATTTATAAAAAATTTGATGAAATTTCATTTTTTTGATCAACGCTATCCATTAGAGATAAATTCGACATGATTTTAGGTTGGCTACATTTTGGGATAGGGGCAGGTCTTTGGATCGGATAGAGGCTTGAACGCAGTCGTATTTTGGTTGTTGAAGACAATATCGAACGACAACGCATTATTGCCGATTTATAAAGGTCACTCTTCCATAAAGCAACGCATACAAAAAAGGACATCGAGTGATGTCCTTATTTTTATGAAATTGAGTTCGACTAGCTAACTAAGCTTTTCCTTTCACACCACAGCCTTTAATCACTAACTGGGTGATAAACTCAGCGGCTTCTTCGTAGTCTTTATCATCGAGCTGCTCTTTCTGCATTACACTGCAAATCTGCCATCCAAAGTCGGCGTAAGTTTGAGTGGCCGCCCAAATGGTAAACATCAAGTGGTGTGCGGGGACATCGTCCATTAGACCTTGCGCCGACCAAGTTGAGAACTTATCGAGGATCATCTGGGATTGTTTATACAGCTCGTCACCGATCTCTTTTGGTAACACTTTCGCGCCAGACATCACTTCATTGGCAAACACTTTAGAGGCGTGTGGATGGTCGCGAGAAATGATCAGCTTGGTTTGAATATATTGAGACAAGGCTTCAACAGGATCGCTGAGTTCTTCAATCGGACGAGACGCTTCTAGTAAGGGCTGAGTGACGGTTTCAAGCACAGCGTTGTAGAGCTTATCTTTAGAGCTGAAATAATAGAATACGTTAGGTTTGGGAATGTCGGCCGCTTTTGCGATATCGGCCATTTTTGTTGCGGCATAACCATGAGTGGCGAATTGTTCACACGCGACTTCGATGATTAAATCTTGATTCTTTTGTCTGATCCTAGACATATTGCATCCTTTACAGCTCGTTACTGAAATCATAGTAATCAACGTGCTTCATTAGTCCAGAAGATAATTTCAGAACTCAAGGTCACAGCATTGATAACAATAAAATGGTCGCTCTATTTGTTAAGAAGCGACCATTCCATACCCTGCGTTTGAACTGTCCAAATTAAAGAATCAATATCGCTCTGAAGTCA
Source organism: Vibrio sp. 1CM8B (assembly GCF_023161685.1). Lineage (NCBI taxonomy): Bacteria > Pseudomonadati > Pseudomonadota > Gammaproteobacteria > Vibrionales > Vibrionaceae > Vibrio > Vibrio sp. 1CM8B. The sequence goes on along the minus strand of NZ_JALNTU010000001.1, from coordinate 727,823 downwards.
TTCACGTTAGTCAACGTCGGGCCCGTGGTAAGAAGCACATCGACTTGCTTGAAGAAATCGTAACTGTTGTTGGCATCGAGGTAGTCTTGCGCTTTAAGCGACAGGCTCGAACCTTGTTGCCATGTTTGAGGTGTAATCCACGCACCCGCATTGTCTTCCACACCATCAATCCCGTCGGTATCGGCAGCCAATGCAAATATATTGTCTTGGCCTTTGAGCTCGTTATATAGGCTCAACAAGAACTCACAGTTACGCCCACCGCGACCATTGCCTTTAACGGTTACTGTGGTTTCGCCACCAGAAAGTATCACGCAAGGCGCCTCAAATGGGTGCTTATGATTGGCCACTTGCTTAGCCAGCGCAGCGTGAACCTTCGCGACATCTCGCGCTTCCCCCTCTATGCAATCACTCAACACATAAGCCGGAATGCCCAAGCCTTCAGCTTCTGCAGCAGCGGATTCCAATGCCGACATTGGTGTGGCGATAATATGGTGCTCGGCGTTTTTCCAACACGCGTCATCTGGTTTCACGGTTTCTGATTCTGGGTTGTTCAACCATTCAAATGCCGAAGGTGGTGTTTCAATTCGATAACGTTCCAGTATTGCCATCGCATCAAAGCGGGTGGTGGTGTCTGGTACGGTTGGGCCCGATGCAATCACACTGATGTCATCGCCCGGCACATCTGAAATCGCCAATGAGACGACTCTTGCTGGGTAAGCGGCCTTTGCTAGTCGCCCACCTTTGATTAACGATAAATGCTTACGCACACAGTTCATCTCATCAATAGCCGCGCCAGATTTAAGCAGTGCTTTATTGATTTGTTGCTTCTCTGCCAAGCTGATGTCACCACCGGGCAGACTTAACAAAGCAGAGCCGCCGCCAGACAATAGGCAAATAACCGTATCGTCAGCGCTCAAGTCACTCACCAATTGCAGCATACGTTGGCTTACTTCTAAGCCCATCGCATCCGGAACTGGGTGCGCCGCTTCAATCACCTCAATGTGTTCGCAAGGTGCGGTGTGCTCATAACGAGTCACCACTAAGCCTTCAAGATCACGCAGTGCAAGGTCTTGTTGTTTCTTTGCCTGCCAAACCGCTTCAAGCTCTGCTGCCATTGACGCGGCCGCTTTTCCTGCTCCTATCACCACAGTTCGCCCAGCTTGATTAGCAGAGCGGTAAAAAATATCTTGAGGAAGAAAAGGTTCGATGTGATTTTTAGGTAGCGCCTGATTAACAGCACTTGAGAAAAGGGTTTGCAGAAACTGCTTAGCATCAATGTCCATCAGCCACTCCTTAGTTGACGGAGAAAAAAAGAACCCCAATACAAGGCGAAAGGGTGCCTGCTAAGATCAAGTTGGAAAGGAACAACTTCAACCTTTGCCTCGTATCAGGAACGCGTATAAAAGGAGACGAAACTACGCGATTTATAAACAAACTGTTGGGCTACGAATCGATAGCAGCCCTAATTAATTAACGAATCGAGTGATCAGAACGTTTCTCAATCGCTTGGATAAGCGCAGAGTGGTCCCAACCTTCACCGCCCATTTCGGTGCACTCACCAAACAGCTCTTGAGCGTTAGCCGTATTCGGCAGCGCGACACCCAATTCTTGAGCGCCCGTTAGCGCAAGATTCAGGTCTTTCTGGTGAAGTGAGATTCTAAAGCCAGGGTCAAAGGTGCCTTCAACCATGCGCTCACCGTGCACTTCCAAGATCTTAGAGTTAGCAAAACCGCCTAGTAGCGCCTGACGAACTCGTGCTGGATCGGCACCGGCTTTCGAAGCAAAAACTAACGCTTCAGACACGGCTTCGATATTCAGAGCAACGATGATCTGGTTAGCCACTTTACACGTTTGACCTGCACCGTTATCACCCACCAGCGTGATGTTCTTACCCATGATTTCAAATAGCGGACGGGCTTTATCAAAGGCGTCTTGCTCACCGCCCACCATGATAGTCAGCGCTGCATTGATAGCGCCTACTTCGCCACCTGATACCGGAGCATCAAGGTATGAAGCGCCGCCTTCGTTGATTCGCGCTGCAATGGCTTTGGTCGCGATTGGCGAGATTGAACTCATATCGATAACCAGTTTTCCAGCAGCGCCACCGGCGGTAAGGCCTTGCTCTACGCCATTATCACCAAACAGGACGTCTTCCACTTGAGGTGTATTCGGCACCATTAGGATAATGACATCCGCCGCCTCTGCCGCTTCTGCGGGTGAATGGCAGACCGTTGCGCCTGCTGCCACAAGATCAGCAGGTGCTGCATTAAAGTGATCCGACAGAATCAAATCGTGACCTGCTTTTTGAAGGTTACTCGCCATAGGTTTCCCCATGATGCCAGTTCCGATAAATGCAATTTTAGACATGTTGTTCTCCTTAACGTTTGAGGGTTACCAGACGCAATTAACGGTACTGGTGTAGCCAACCAAGGCCTTCTGTCGTTGTTGTTTTCGGTTTGTATTCGCAGCCAACCCAGCCTTGATAGCCAAGCTCATCAAGATAATTGAGCACAAATGGGTAATTGATTTCTCCGGTCCCCGGTTCGTGTCGGCCTGGATTATCCGCCAGTTGCACGTGTGCGATTTGGCCAATATTTTGTTGCATGGTCGGCGTAAGATCGCCTTCCATAATTTGCATGTGATAAATATCGTATTGGATAGAAAGGTTATCGCTCCCTACCTCTTTGATGATCGCTTTGGCTTGTTCAGTCGTGTTCAAGAAGAAGCCCGGAATATCGCGAGTATTGATTGCTTCAATCACTAAGCTGATGCCTTCTGCTGCGAGTGCGTTCGCCGCGTAATGCAGGTTAATCACAAACGCCGATTGCGCGTCTTGTTGGGTCACACCTTGCGGAACAATCCCAGCCAAGCAATTCACTTGGGTACAACCGAGCGCTTTTGCGTAAGCGATGGCTTTAGGTACACCCGCTTGAAACTCTTCAACTCGCGCTGGGTCGACCGCAATACCACGGTCGCCAGCGTCCCAATCACCCGCAGGCAGGTTAAATAGCACTTGCTCTAGGTTATTAGCGTCGAGCTTTGTTTTGATTGCCTGAGCATCAAATGCGTAAGGGAAAAGGTATTCCACACCTTGAAAGCCAGCTTCTGCGGCAGCTTCAAAGCGATCCATAAAATCAACTTCCGTGAATAACATTGACAAGTTTGCTGCAAATTTTGCCATGACTCTGTCCTTATTCTTTATTTTTGAAAATCTGGTTATTTGTAGTGGAGCCTCGCTCTATTGGAGGCTTTTCCGTAGAGCTAAGCCTCAGCTCTACGGATAGACATGACTTAATGATTACTTGTACGCCAGCGCCGTTGGGGCATCGCCGCGGCTTTCGGCAAGCGGTTCAAATTCGTTGATAGCGTTGATCTCTACGCCCATCGCTATGTTGGTTACTCGCTCAAGAATCAGCTCAACAACCACTGGTACCTTATGCTTGTTCATCAGCTCTTTTGCTTGCTCAAACGCAGCGGCAATTTGCTCTGGTTCACGAACTCGAATCGCCTTACAGCCTAGGCCTTCAACAACCGCAACATGGTCAACACCGTAGCCTTCAAGCTCTGGCGCGTTCTGGTTATCAAACGCCAGTTGTACACAGTAATCGATATCAAATTGACGTTGCGCTTGGCGAATCAAGCCTAGGTATGAGTTGTTCACCAACACATGAATGTATGGCAAGTTAAATTGCGCGCCAACGGCCAGTTCTTCGATCATGAATTGGAAATCGTAGTCACCAGAGATAGCGACAATATCGCGATTTGGATCGGCCGCTCGTACGCCCAATGCAGCAGGTGTTGTCCAACCTAGCGGGCCTGCTTGACCACAGTTGATCCAGTTACGAGGCTTATAAACATGCAGGAACTGAGCGGCGGCGATTTGCGATAAACCAATGGTGCTCACATAACAAGTGTCACGACCAAATGCCTTGTTCATCTCTTCATAAACACGCATCGGTTTCATTGGTGCTTCGTCGAAATTGGTTTTACGCAGCATGGTCGATTTGCGTTCCTGACACTCACTTGCCCAAGCATTTCGGTTCGGCAACTTGCCTGCATCACGCCACTCTTGCGCCACTTCGATCATTAGCTCTAGTGCTGCTTTCGCATCAGAAACAATGCCTAAATCTGGACAAAACACGCGGCCGATTTGGGTTGGTTCAATGTCCACATGTACGAACTTTCGGCCTTCGGTGTAAACATCCACAGAGCCGGTATGACGATTTGCCCAGCGGTTACCGACACCAAACACAAAGTCAGAGTTGAGCATGGTTTCGTTACCGTAACGATGGGACGTTTGTAGCCCCACCATGCCCGCCATTAAGTCATGATCATCCGGGATCGATCCCCAACCCATTAAGGTTGGGATCACTGGCACACCGGTGATTTCGGCGAACTGTTGTAACAATTCAGATGCGCCAGCGTTAATCACGCCACCACCCGATACAATCAGCGGTTTTTCCGATTGAGACATCATGGTTAATGCTTTCTCAACCTGCGCGCGGGTTGCTTGTGGTTTGTAAGGTTCTAGCGGTTCATAGGTATCGATATCAAATTCAATTTCAGCCAGCTGAACATCAATCGGTAGATCAATCAGGATTGGACCCGGGCGACCCGAACGCATCAAATGAAAGGCTTTTTGGAATGCGCGTGGCACTTGTGCAGGTTCCAGCACCGTGGTTGCCCACTTAGTCACTGGTTTAGCGATAGATTCAATGTCGACCGCTTGGAAATCTTCTTTATGAAGACGAGCACGTGGCGCTTGGCCTGTGATGCATAGAATTGGAATCGAATCTGCAGTCGCAGAATAAAGACCCGTGATCATGTCCGTTCCCGCAGGACCAGAAGTACCAATACACACACCTATATTGCCTTGATTAGTGCGCGTGTACCCTTCAGCCATATGGGATGCACCCTCTACGTGACGAGCTAAGACGTGGTCGATTCCTCCGAGCTTTTTCATAGCCGCATACATAGGATTAATTGCTGCGCCGGGAACACCAAATGCGATGTCTACACCTTCACGTTTAAGCACCTCTACCGCTGCTTCAATCGCTTTCATAATTGCCATTCGAACCTCCAGTTCAGATTGTATACAATTAAACTAACTTTTGTGTACTATGAACCATCCTCGCCATTTATCAACCCCAAAATGAAACAATTTAGTTACATACCGCTGCCATCCTGAGTAAGCACCCACCCTGAAAAGCTTACAATTCATTGCTTTACATAAAATATCTTTACGTGAAAATAAATCACAAAAAGATCAAATGATAAATAAATGTTAAATACCCTTTGCTTGTTTACAATTTATGCAATATAAATATCCTTAAAAAGAGCATTTTGTATACAAAGTGACATCGTATTGTTCAAAGGAGACAACAATGATGAATGACGTAAAAGAGAGAGAAGAAGTACAGTGTATGCAGGTACTCGGGAATATGGACAACTCCGAGTACAAAGAGATCTTGTCTAAAGATGCATTAAAATTCTTAGAAGCTCTCGTCAATAAGTTTGGAGATCGCCGTCATGCCCTGCTAAGTGACCGCGACACAAAACAAGCTCAGTATGACGAGGGAGAGCTACCCAATTTCAGAAAAGACACCATTTCCATTCGTCAGAATAAAGAGTGGAAGGTGGCAACGCCTCCACCAGAACTGCTTGATCGCCGCGTAGAGATCACCGGGCCTATCGAAAGAAAAATGGTGATCAACGCGCTAAACTCAGGCGCGAAAGTCTTCATGTGTTGCTTTGAGGATGCGTCTTCCCCGACTTGGGCCAATATGGTCGAAGGGCAAATCAACCTAAGAGACGCTAACCTTGGCACCATTAGTTATTTCGATGAGAAGAAACAGAAGCGTTACCAATTAAACGACGATCCTGCACTGCTGATCGCTCGCCCACGAGGGATCCACCTTCCTGAGCAGTCCATTCAATTCAATAATCAGCCTATCGGCGGTTGCTTGATGGACTTCGCCTTATACTTTTTCCACAACTATCAATCACGTGCACAACAAGGTTTAGGGGTTTACTACTACATTCCAAAACTTGAAAGCATGGAAGAAGCACAATGGTGGGACGATATTTTCAGCTTCACCGAAAACTATTTCTATGTACCAAAAGGCACCATTCGCGCGACAGTATTGATCGAAACGCTACCAGCCGTGTTCCAGATGGAAGAGATCTTGTATGCAATGCGCGATCATATCGTAGCGATGAACTGCGGCCGTTGGGATTACATCTTCAGCTACATCAAAACGCTGAAGAACCATAAAGACCGCATCCTGCCAGATCGACACGGCATCGGCATGGATCAAGAATTCCTTAACGCCTACAGCCAACTGTTGGTGCGTACTTGTCACGCTCGCGGCGCACTGGCGATGGGTGGTATGTCAGCCTTTATTCCAGCGAAAGACCCGCAAGAGATGGCACGAGTGACGGCCAAAGTCATTGAAGACAAACAGAGAGAATCTCAAAACGGACACGATGGCACATGGGTCGCGCACCCTGCATTGGTTGATTTAGCGATGTCAATATTCGATAAGCACCTCGATGGCAAAGTAAACCAAATGGACTTCCAAAGCCCAGACCATGTGATCAATGCAGACTCTCTGCTAAAACCTTGTGAAGGCAGCCGCGACGAAGCCGGCGTTCGTAAGAATATCCGCATCGCGCTGTATTACATTGAGGCTTGGATCCAAGGCTACGGCTGTGTACCTATCTACGGCCTTATGGAAGATGCCGCGACCGCTGAGATCTCGAGAGCCAATATCTGGCAATGGATCCACCACGGGGTAACGCTCGATGATGGCCAAACCTTTACCAAATCACTATTCCACTCTTGGCTTTACCAAGAGCTAGACACCATAAAACATGAAGTCGGAGACTCGCGCTATGCAGCAGGTCGATTTGAAGAGACAGCCGATCTTTTCTATCAACTTTCTACAGCCGACGAGTTCGCTGCCTTCCTAACTTTACCCAGCTATGGGCTATTACAAGAGTCCAGTTAGGACTCTTGTACCGAGCTGAATCAGTCGATGATATTCACAACAAGAGTAATGATTGGCTGGCTTAGCTTGGTACATGGCCCCTTGAAAAACTAGGAGATAACATGGGAAGTTTGACTCTACAACAAGCGTTAACCATCATTGATGGCACCTTAAAAGCAGGAAACAAGATCCACACAGAACCTTTGACGGTCGCCGTCTTAGACAGCGGTGGCAAGCTGATTTCTCTGCAACGTCAAGACGGCTCTAGCATGATGCGACCAGACATCGCGATCGCTAAAGCATGGGGAGCACTCGCACTGGGCTGTTCCTCTAGAAAACTCGCCCAAGATGCTGACAACCGACCAGCATTTATCTCCGCCGTAAACGTACTCGCACACGGAAACATGGTGCCAGTGCCAGGGGGCCTACTGATTCGAGATAAGGACAAAACGGTACTTGGCGCGATTGGTGTCAGCGGTGACATCTCAGACATAGACGAGAGCTGCGCCATCAACGGGATTGGCTGCGCAGAATTGTTTAGCGACGAGATGCTGCAAGCTTAACTCGCCAATTAGCTGTACTTGAAGTTCTTAAACAAGAACAAAAAAACCGAAGCGATTAGGCTTCGGTTTTTTATTGAATCTAAAGGAATATCAGCAAAACTACTCGTACGCGCTCAACCATGTTTTCAGAAGTTGGTTGGTGTTCTTCTTCTGACTCGCAGACAATGATTTAACCAGTTTTTTCTGCATTTCGACATGTTCAGTCATCATTTGGTCAATCAGAATAAGACCATCTTTGGTTAACTGGACACTCACGCTGCGTCTGTCTTCTTTGCTGTGTTCACGGCTGATCAGCCCTTTGGCTTCTAGCTTATCAAGGCGATTAGTCATCGCGCCAGATGTCAGCATCATGGATCCAATCAGTTCTGATGGCGTCAGTCGGTAAGGCTTTCCAGAACGTCGCAACGTCGCCAGCACATCAAACTCACCCAGCTTCATGTCGTATTTTTTATGAAGCTCGGCAACTTGCGTCTCCATATACTTGGCAATACGCATAATCCGACCCATCATTGCCATAGGCTCAGTTTCTAGTTCGGGCTTTTCCTTTGCCCATTGCTCTACTACGCGGTCGATAGCATCCATTTGCAATCTCGCTCCGTTGTTAGTCTGATTACTTTAAACTAGTTTAACATAAAGATACTTTACAACCACTAGTTCTCAGTATACAGTTCACACAATAGTTATCTTAACGTAAAGATATTTTAAATGAACATATTATTAGCAATGATCCCCGCGTTCTTTTGGGGAACAACCTATGCAGTGACGCAATTTACGCTACAGGAGTGGCCACCATTATTATTGGGTGCTTTGCGTGCGTTGCCTGCTGGTTTGTTATTGCTAGCAGTAAAGCCAACACTGCCTAAAAAAGGCGAGTGGCAGATCATTTTCACACTGGGCCTTATCAATATTGCGACCTTCTTTGGCTTAATCTTCGTGATGGCGCTAACGCTGCCTTCGGCAATCTCTGGCGTGGGTATGATCTCTGTGCCAGTGTTCGCGATGATCTTCCACTGGGTAGTGAAAAAGCAACGCCCACATTTGATTCAAGCCTTGTCTGGTATTGGTTTGATCTCGTTGGCGTGGGTGCTATTTAACCCAAGCCAAATTGCTCTGAACCCAATCGGTTTAGGCGCAATGTTCGCCGCGATTATGTGTATCGTTATCGGCAGCAGCATTACTAAATCACTGGGTAATCGTATGCATTGGTGGAAGGTATTAACGTGGCAGCTGATTTTAGGCGGTACGATTTTGTCTATCGCGTCTGCCGTTCATGCATTCATCGACCCGCAGCCTTATGTTAACGCTGTCACTCATTTCGATTCTCGTAATGCTATGGGGCTATTGTGGGTGATTGGGCTGAACACAGCGCTGGGTTACGGCATGTATGTGTGGTTGCTACAACGTATGTCGGTGGTTGATTTCACCTTCGGTGGCATCGCAAACCCAGTGGCTGGCATCGTGACAGGCATGGTGTTAATGGGTGAATCATTCACAGCAGTACAATACTCGCTAATGACCGGCATGATAGTGATGTCGCTGCTGCCGCAACTTATTCTGGCAGTCAGGCAGTCCAAACAAGTTAAGCCTGTTACGCAATAGATACCGTCTCTTAAATATATTGATCAAAAACGCGCCTAATTGTAGGCGCGTTTTTTGTTGCTATGCTGATAGCAATAACCCAACAGCCATGCTCGCGAGTTGATTACTTCCTGAACAAAATTAGACCTCACAAAGAATAATGACTTTACTTAAGCTATCTAAAGTGAATTTATTTTCTATAAAATAATTACATTAGAGATTTTATTCCTACAAAAAACTCTAATTAGAGATAAAAAGGCAAAACTTTTCTCCGACTACCTTTCTATACTGTGCCACGTCATTAAGGCGCTACAAGCCTATGATCTAAAATAATTATTAATGAGTAGTCACCATGAATTCGAAGTCGCTAACTATCTTGCTTTTTGTCTCTGTTTGCTTAATTTGGGGAACCACTTGGTTCGCTATGGAAGTAGCATTGCATTCTATCCCACCTATTTTTGCTACTGCGTTGCGCTTTTTACTTGCAGCCCCTCTGCTTGCGGTATTGGCGAAAGTCTTCAACCAACCACTGCTGTTCCCTAAAGGTAAGCGCCAATGGCTGCTTATTGTTGCGTTGATGTATTTCGCGATTCCGTTTACGTTGATGATCTATGGCGAGCAATACATCTCTTCAGGTTTAGCGTCGATCATCTTCGCCAACATGCCTGTGGCTGTGATGCTGATGTCTGGCTTATTCTTAGGTCTACGACTGGCGAAGCACCAGATATTCGGTTTGATCGCTGCGGTTGTGAGTCTATGTTTGATCCTTGGCAACGAAATGCAGATGGGGGGCGACGACTACCTTATCGGCACAGTTTGCCTAGGCCTTGCGGTTGCGATTCACGCGGTGATGTACGTGTTGGTTCAAAAGCACTGTAAAGGCATCGAGGTACTAACTTACAACGCTGTGCCGAGTTTTATTGCTGCGATTTTCTTGTTTACTGTGTCGGCAGCAGGTGAAAACGTGAATGTTGAATCTTTCACTTGGGATTCAATTTCAGCTGTAGTTTATCTAGGTTTTGTGGCGAGTGTCGGTGGCATTGTGGCTTACTTTAAACTAGGGCAGGTTTCGACACCGTTCCAAGCATCAATTTGTTTCCTTATTTTCCCAGTGGTTGCGCTGCTGATCTCTTGTTACATCAATGGTGAAGTTCTATCTGAACAGTCTCTGCTTATGATGATCCCTCTACTTTGTGGCATCTTACTGACCAAGGCACCAAAGGGAATCTTCAAGTTACGCACAGGATTAAAAACCGTAAGAAGCTAATCCTACTGGAACCTATTTGATCGATTAGCTCTCTCGACCTAACACATATAAAAAAGCTCCAATATCGCTATTGGAGCTTTTTGTTTATCTCATCAGATTGAAACCAATTTAGCGCCAGCTGAACAACCGAACTTCATTGCCCTCTTCAGGCTTTTTAGGAATATTTAAAGACAGCGCCAAAGAAACCGCCGCCATCACTGCACCAATGTAAAAAACCGTTGCAGGGGAAGACAGCCAAATCACACCAAACACGACTGGAATAACAACCGCAGCAATATGGTTGATGGTGAAAGAGACACCAGCGGTTGATGCCATGTCTGCCGGGTCTGCGATTTTCTGGAAGTAAGTTTTGATCGCCAGCGCCAATGCGAAGAACAGGTGATCGACCACGTAAAGTGCCGCCGCCCATTCCGCGCTTTGCACCAAACCATAACCGACAAACACACCAATCAAACCCACATACTCGAAGATCAACGCTTTGCGCTCACCAACCACACCGATGAATCGTCCAATGCGTTTTGCAAACAAGAAGTTAAATAGGTAGTTAACCAAGAACAACAATGTGACGTCGGCCGCCGAATAACCGAACTTCTCTACCATCAAGAAGCCTGCAAATACGGTGAAGATTTGTCGTCTCGCGCCGCTCATAAACGTTAGCGCGTAGTAGAGCCAGTAACGCTTACGCAGTACCAACTTTTTATTCTGTGGCGTCTTGGTCTGAAACTCAGGGAAGCCAAAGGTCATCACCAAAACTAGAATAAAACCAATCCCGCCAGTAATACCGTACACCCAAGCAAAGTCGAGCTTCAGCTGTTCTAGCATCACCCAGATAGATCCGTAAGTGATTAAAGATGCCAGTGCGCCGACTGAGATCATCTTACCTAGCATCTCTGGCGCTTCTTCTTTGCTTAGCCATTGCAATGACAGAGATTGCTTCAGCGTTTCAAAATAGTGGAAACCCGTCGACATCAAAATAGTGGTAAGCAAAAGGCCTGTCAGTGAAGGGAATAAACCGGTAATCGCGGTGCCCACAGTGAGCATCGCCAGCGATATCAACATAAAGCGTTGCTCACGAATGAAGGCTAAAACAAACACCACCGTAAACGCTAAGAAGCCCGGAATCTCACGCACACTTTGCAGCAAGCCAATATCCGCACCATCAAAGTTCGCCTTCTCAATCACGAAGTTATTAAGCAAAGCCATCCAGCTCGAAAACGCGATCGGTACAACAATCGAAATCAGTAATAAAAAGTTTTGCGGCGTTTTCCAGCTCGCGGTTCTATCGAACATTGACGGACTCCTGTTCGTCTAATTGAGTGAGCACTCGTAAGGTCAACTGCTCAGTATAAGGGTTAATCTTCCAATGCTCTGGACTCCAGCCTTTTACGAAACGGTGGAAATCAGCCCACGCCACGTAAAACATGGGTCGCCATGCAGCTTCTATCTCATCGAATGAAAGGTGTGGCTGATAGTGCGTGAGTGCTTCTTTCAAGTGCTGGAAGTAAGCATTCAGGACTTCTGATTCAAGCTCTGAGCAATCTTGCGGCCTCACCGCACTGCTCATGAACAAGGCCACGTCTTTCATCGCACAGCCGTGACCCACATATTGGAAATCGACCGCAGCCGCGCGCTCGCTTTCAGAATCAAAACAAAAATTAGCGAGCTTGGCATCGCCATGGACCAAGGTCTGATATGGACATTCTTTTAATAAACGGTCGATGTGCTTGGCTTGGTTCTTCAATGGTAAATCAGCCAAGGCATTGAGCTCATCAGGACGTGTATCTAGATGCCAATAAGTACCGACGTGCCACAATGATGACGACTGTTGTTGATTGATATTGATGTGCTTTGCATGAAAGTTAGCAAGCCATTTAAGGCAAGCATCGCGTTGTTTTTGCTCTTCTCTTGTGTAACTAGATACCTGATAGTCAGAAGCAGCAAGCACATCAAACTGAGAGGTTAACGGAAAACCTATATCCGCTAAGTCTTGCATCACAATTAGCCACTCATTCTCTTCTTGTTCACATTGCAGCCCAACAGGTACAGGGCAGCGCTCATCCCATTGTTGGGTGAACGACTGATACCAAGCCGTTTCCACTTGGTAAGAGTGTACCTTTCGTTGGTGAGAGAGTTTGGTGTTCCAGCCTCTGGGGTGTTCGGCTTTATCTGGCAACGCGACATGTTTAACAATCACACTCTTGAGTTCAGCACGGCTTGCTTGAGAAAAGACCAAGCGAACTAACTCGCCATATCCACCCCATAGGCGTTGAATCACTTGGACATCAAATCCTTCATGACAACCCAATGAGGTCGCTATTTTTTGATAAAGCTGATTTTCTCTTGAGCTTGCTGTAGCTTGAGCTCGATTATTCGACGATATTGATTGAGACATATTACTCGTTGTTATGCTTTATCGGATAGAAGATGTGACCACTGTGTCTGCCTATTCATGTAGTGAACCACATAGCTACAAACCGGCACAATTTTGAAGCCCGCTTGTTCGATTTCAGGCAATACCGACTCCATCATCACCTTACCAAAGCCCTTGCCTTGCAGTTCATCTGGAATGCGTGTCGACGTGATATGTAGTACATCTCCGTCCTTTTGATACTTAACGACCGCGAACTGGTTGGGTTCTAGCTCTACCGTGATCTGGTTCACTTCTTGATCCCATTTTACTGCCTGCATTCTCAACTCCTGCAAATAATTGATACGACAAACAATAAAAGTTTGAAGTATGAGTTCCTTGTAATAGACTAACGCAAGTGCATATAAATAAAACTAAGTACTTACAAACACAGCAAATAATTCAGTGCAATCGGCTTAATATAAAATCAGCAATGATAAAAGGCACTCTATAAATCTATGTGAGTACGTCCACTTAATCTAGCACGTAATAACCCCTTGTTAGCAAGTTACCAATATAACTAACAGACGCATGTTGGCGCATGGAGAACATATAATGAACGCACCCCTGAAGAAGCCTTTGGAGCATAATCAGGCACTTCAAGACCCTCGTAATCGCACCGTTTCCACCATCAATAGCACTGATGCGCTGGCCATGATTGAGCACGGCAGTGAACTGACATTAAATGTCTCGACTCCCGTTGGCACGAAGTTTCTCGCCACTACCAAGTTTATCGGTACGCACAGTGATAACTGTATTGTGGTTGAGGTTCCCGAGGTATCCAATGAAGATCTGAACTTTTTCTTTCAAGAAGGTTTTTGGATGACCGCTCGTGCGTATTCTCTACGAGGTGAAGGCGCGCTTATCCACTTTAGAAGCCAAATTCACCACAAGATTGGTGAACCCTTCCCTATTCTTGTGCTTTCGACACCAAGCACGATGCAAGTGACTCAGCTGCGTAAAGAAACACGCTATGAAGTGAATCTGGCTTCAAGAATCATCTTCAATGACCAGCGAGCAAACTGTGAGATAAGAGACTTATCGAAAAGTGGTTGTCGTTTCGTTACCTCACCAACCTCCCGTGCGATTCAGATTGCCGATCGAGTGTCTATTGAGATAACCCCTGAGAACTACAATGGCCCATTGATTCCGCCATTGCGAGGCATCGTCTGTAATCTACAGAAATCGACGCACTACGCTCGATACGGTGTCGAATTTGATGATATTGGCCGAGCTAACGCCAAACACTTATTGGCCAAATTGAAGTTCGATGGCACCAAGCTCTGCTTGCGAAACGGGTAACGCCTTTTAACACGCGACTTTCACCGAATACAGCAAGCTGACCAAATACAAATAGCTCACTGGCAAACCAAATCGTAACCAACAGAAAAGCCATCGACTCTAGAATCGATGGCTTTTGCGTTTTGGCTGTTTGTTTATTTGTTTAGCTATCTAGATATTCAAACTATTTACGCAGTGCGTTCAGTTTAGCTTGGGCGATACCAAAGATAGTATCAATTGGATAGCTACCCTCATCACTTGCTTCACCAGCGGCTTTGCCTGTGAACAGCTCAATTGCTTCTGTTACATGGTCAATCGCCCAGATATTAAACTCACCCTTTTCAACCGCTTTCACGATATCGCTGCGCAGCATCAGGTTGTGAACATTAGAACGTGGGATGATCACCCCTTGTTCGTTTGAACGCCCTTTGATTTCACACACATCAAAGAAACCTTCAATTTTCTCGTTCACGCCACCAATTGGCTGAGACTCACCAAACTGGTTCATCGAGCCAGTAATCGCTATGTCTTGACGGTTTGGCTGCTTAGAAAACGCTGACACCACCGCACAGAACTCGGCCATACTCGCACTGTCACCATCGACGCCACCATACGATTGCTCGAAGGTGATGTTAGTGGTGAGCGGGACTTTGGCTGTCTTACCAAATACGGAAGAAAGGTAAGCCGACAAGATCATCACGCCTTTTGAGTGAATACTGCCACCTAGGTCTACGTTTCTTTCAATATCAATCACTTCACCATCACCGTAAGCGGTGGTTGCCGTGATCCGGTTCGGCGCACCAAACATATGATCCGTCGTGCTAAGTACAGAAAGCGCATTCACTTGCCCAACCGCCTGACCATCAACATGGATTAGCGTGGTGCCGTTAGTGAAGGTTTCCATTACGCTGTCTTGCAATCGTCCGACACGCATCTGTTGGTTAGACAATGCTTGATCAACGTGCGTTGCACGAATCAGGTTCGATTTTGAGCCTCTCGCCACGTAGTTTGATTCACGAAGCAGATTAGCAATGTGTGCAGAGTGCAGAGACAATTTGCCTTGGTCACCCGCCTGACGAGAACTGTGCTCGATGATGCGAGCAATCGCTTTGCGGTCACAATGCAACATGTTGTTGTCGTGCACAATACTTGAAATAAAGCGCGCGTAATGCATTTCAGAATCCGCGGTGCGCTTCATCTCATCTTCAAAGTCGGCTGTCACACGGAACAGTTCACCAAACTCCGCATCGTAATGTTGCAGCAGCTGGTAAGTTCGGTAGTCGCCAAACAGGATGATCTTAACGTCCAACGGAATAGGCTCAGGATCAAGCGATACAGCCCCCGTTAAGGTTACCTCTTTCTCTAGTGAAGTGAAGCTCAGTTGACGTGAGCGTAGCGCTCGCTTCAAACCTTCCCAAACGTACGGCTGTTCAAGTACCTTGACCGCATCCATCAACAATACGCCGCCGTTTGCTCTGTGCAAGCTACCTGCGCGAATCAAGGAGAAATCGGTAAATACGGTACCTTTAAAAGTCGCGGTTTCCACATGGCCAAACAGAGAGTGGTAATTTGGGTTCTCCTCTACCACGATCGGCATCGCCTCCTCCTTCTGGCTAACAATCACATTAACCTTGTAGCGACGCGGCATTTTCTTATCCAAAGAGGCCGTTGCAACTTCTGCTTGCTCTGTGCTCTCTTCTAGAAAAATATCTGCGTTATCAACGATATCCTTACGCAATGCAGTGAGGTATTTCTTGATCTCTGGATATTGACTATAGTCCTGCTTCAACTGCTTGATAAAGTGAGTAATCACATCTCGTGCTGTGTCATCATTCAGCTTTTGAATTTTCTCAGTGTACGTCTCTTCAAGTTCCGTTAATTCACGAGAAATGGTTCGCAGTCCGACTTCCAACCCATCAATGGTTTTATCGAACTGGTCTTGTTCTTCCGGCGAAAGCAGATCGAAGCTCTCTTCGGTATGAAGATCATCACCATTCATAGCCACAAACTGGTAATCACCCTGAGTGGTGATTGTCAGGTTAATACCCTTGTCTTTCGCTTCTTGGCTAATGCTTTCTAACGCGGCTTGTTGCTTAGCTGCTAATTGGTTTTTAAGCCTGTCAGCACGGCTAAAGTACATCTCGTTATCAAACGCGAGAGGCATACCTTTCAGCAGTTTACGCATCAATTTTTCAATATCTTGCTTTAAGCTGCTGCCAACGCCACGCGGCAATTTCAGTACCTTAGGTGTACGAATATCTTCAAAGTTCGCGATATAACACCAATCAAAAAGCTCCTGCACTTCTTGAGGGTGACGGTTCAGATAGCGCAAGATCATGGTGCGTTTACCCAGACCATTTCGCCCTATCGCATAAATGTTGTAACCCTTTTCCTTGATTGACATCGCGAACTCAACGGCTTTTTGTGCCCGTTCCTGCCCGACGATTTCGTCAATTGGAGCCAGTTCTTTGGTCGACTTACATGGTAGCTTGTCTAAATCCGCTACCTGATACAGCTGTTCTGTATTGAGTCTTTGCATCGCCATCGCCGCCTCCTTAGTCCTTCATTACTTGGGTGTAGATAAAATCAGTGTAGATGTAATTTCCTACAAATTTAGTGACTTACGCTACACAGCTGTTCAACTGAACAAATAACACACAATTTAAGCCATTTTTGGGAATAGCTCGTCATTTAATTCACCAACTTAACGTGTGAATGATTTTAATTTGCAATTGATAATAAATATCATTAACATTTTCAGATATTATAAATTGAGGATGTGGATATGGAAATTGAACGATGCTGGATGCACTACCTAAAAGCTGAACAGTTAATGGAACAAGGTCACTGGCCTGAAGCACAGCGCCTGTATGGTGATGTTCTAACCTCACTTCCTCATCACATCCAAGATGCAGCATACCAAAGCGATATTAAGCCTTGCCAATTTGCCTGCCTGCTTGCCGGGTTGAGAGACGCAAGTGTCGCTCAATCAGAGATACTCAACCGATTAGGTCAGCATCAACAAGCCTTCGATACCTTGAATCAATCTTACGCTCTGATGCAATTTATCTCTCTGGAGAACACTGAGCTGATTCAACGTACCTTTGGGTTATTGGAAAAGCAGAGCGAAGATTTGCTCAATCACCTGATCGCTTTTTGTAGCGCTCAGCGCAGTTCGCATTGGATGCTCGAACTAGAACAAATTCAACGTGCTCATCACCATTTTGGGCAACTTAAAACAACGTCAGAAGTTCAATCTTCACCTAATGTCTTAAATTGATAAGGATATATCATGTCGGACCGGGCCATACTTAAAGTCAATAACCTCTCCGTTAGCTTCACAACCAATGATGGAATCATTGATGCGGTCAAAAAGGTTAACTTTACCCTTAACTCAAGCGAAACCTTGGCCATTGTTGGTGAATCAGGTTCAGGTAAATCCGTCTCTTCCAACGCGCTTATGCGTTTGCTTCCTGATAACGCGATTATTGATCAGCAATCAAACATAGAGTTTGAGGGGCAATCGATTCTTGGCAAAACCGAGCGAGAAATGCAGTCGATTCGTGGCGATAGAATCGGCATGATCTTTCAGGAGCCGATGACCTCTCTCAACCCTTACCTTCGTGTTGGCATTCAAGTGGCCGAAGCCATTATGTGTCATCGCAATGTATCGAAATCAAAAGCAAAACAGCGCGTACTAGAGCTCTTCAATCTGGTTCATTTACCCATGCCAGAGCAGGCTTACACCAAGTATCCGCATGAGTTTTCAGGGGGTCAGTTACAGCGCATCATGATCGCAATGGCACTGATCAATGAACCGGATATTCTGATTGCCGATGAACCCACCACTGCATTGGATGTGACCGTTCAGGCGGAAGTACTTTCTCTTATCAAAGAGATTCAAGGCAAAATGGGTATGGCGATTTTGTTCATCACCCATGACCTAGGTGTCGTGAAACACTTTGCCGACCGTGTACTTGTCATGTGTAAAGGGGAATTGGTTGAAGAAGGGCAAACGCAAGAGCTGTTCGATAACCCTAAGCACGATTACACACGGATGCTGATTAACTCTATTCCGAAAGGCGCTAAGATTCCTGTTGAGGCGACAGCCCCAGAACTATTGTGTGCTGACGACATCCGAGTTCAATTCTTGGTTAAATCACACTTCATCAAGAGTAAAAGCCAATACTTCGAAGCCGTAAAAGGCATTTCGTTGAATCTTAAGCAAGGCGAAACGCTAGGCATTGTTGGTGAATCTGGTTCAGGTAAATCGACCCTTGGGCGTGCATTAATCGGCTTGCTGCCAAGCAGCGGACGCATTGTTTACAAAGGCCAGGACGTTAGCTTGTTGAACGACAAAGAGCGTCACAAGCTCAAGAAAGATGTACAGATGGTGTTCCAAGACCCTTATGGTTCTTTATCACCACGCATGACGGTTGGGGAGATCATCACCGAAGGCTTAACGGTGCATCAACCTCATCTATCCAAGCAAGAACGTTTAGAAAGAGCGCGCAAAGCATTGATTGAGGTTCGATTAGAACCGAACTCTATTAACCGCTATCCGCATGAGTTCTCTGGTGGACAAAGACAACGTATCGCGATTGCTCGCGCGCTGATTCTTGAACCCTCTTTCATTTTGCTGGATGAGCCAACTTCGGCACTCGATCGCTCAGTACAACTGACCGTGATTGACCTACTGAAAGACATTCAAGCTAAGCACAATATCGGCTTCCTATTCATCAGCCACGATCTCTCGGTAGTAAAAGCACTGTCGGATCGCGTATTGGTGATGCAGAAGGGCGAAGTGATGGAAGAAGGGTCTGCAGAAGAGATTTTCAATGCGCCGAAAAACGACTACACCAAGAAACTGATCGCTGCGTCATTCGACTTAGAAAATAAATCAGAAAAAAATGCCGCTTAAAGGGAACTAATCAAGATTAACAGCGTCTTATAGGTACATTCTGAATAATCTCCTAATGGGTTGAAATCTAGAATGGATATAGCAAAACTGGTTTGGCCGCCAAAAGAAAAATGTCGCATGGATGCGACATTTTTCGTTTCTGAAGGGAAATAACTGGTCTTGAAATGTCATTCCCTGTCATCAAATCATTTCTTTACACACTAGCGATACAAAGACTTGGTCGACTCTCTAACGATTAAATCAATCGGTGGCAATCGTGCTTCATGCCTCTCGCCAGACAACAAATTCAAAATCGACTGAGCACACACCTCACCAATCTCTTCAATTGGTTGCCTCAGTGTTGTTAACGCTGGCGTAAAATATTTCGACGTTGGTAGATCATCAAACCCAATCACTGACACATCTTCTGGAACTTTATATCCGTGGTCGTGTAGCGCCTTAATCGCCCCATAAGCGGTTTGATCATTAGCCGCGAACAGAGCAGAAAAATGAACCTTCGACTCGATCAATTCAACGGTTTTTTCATAACCAGATTCGCTACTGAAGTCACCCTGTTTGACGAGTTTTGGCATTACTTTTATACCCGCCTCTTGAAGCGCTTTCTTGTAACCTTCAAAGCGACTCCCCGCATCCGGTTGGCTTGAAAGCCCCTTGATATGAGCAATGTTCACATGCCCCTGTTGAAGCAAATGCAAAGTCGCCATATAGCCACCCAACACATTATCGATATTGATCGAGCGTACATTATCTTCAACGATGTCATAACCCACCGCCACGACCGGAATGTCTTGAGCGTACTTGGCGATATCCTCTTTAGTAATACTACCCGTCACGATGATCATGCCATCCACGTTACTTTTAGCCAGATACTCTAGCGCGTGTATCTCGAGCTTTTTTTGCCAGTGCCCCGTCGCAATCACCAATGAGTAGCCTTGGGCTATCAGAGTTTTCTCCATGTCGTTAAGGATACGACTGGTATAGGGGCTGTCAGGGTGTTGCACCAATACACCAATCGTTAATGAACGGCGATTAATGTTTTCCTGCATTTGAAAATTAGGTTTGTAGCCAGTGTCTTTGATTGCCTGCTCGATATTCTGGCTTTTATCATCCGATACATATGTTGTTCGATTAAGAAAACGAGAAACCGTGCTTGGAGAAACGCCGGCGAGCCTCGCTACATCGTATACGGTGGTTTTTTTAGTTTTAGTGCGCATCTCGATACCCTAATCCAGTGACATTTGGGGAGCCCGAAAGCTCCCCACCCGTTTCAATCTGCATACCACTGCTTTTGTTGAAACTCGTGTCATTAAGTTAATACATGTAGGCGAAGATCATCCCCGGTCTGAAATAGCGACCTGCGGTATATTTCAACCCAGTGCTCAATAGCCATTTGTGAAGAGCGATGGCTTGATCCGCTGAAATCTCGCCTTGCAGCATACTAACAAATTTATCACTGTCTTTCGTCAGGTTAGGACTCACTCGACCGTCAGATAGCACACACTTTTGTAATTTAAGCGCAGTAAGCCACTTTTTCGCATCAATTTGTGACAATTTAAAAGATTCTGAAAGATCTTTCTCATCAAATGAGACTGAGCAGTTGAATCCCTCTGGTGCTGCAAATGGAATTTTTGAATACTCATACAGCGCGGTATACACGGTATCCATCAATGTTTCCGCTTGCTGAGATTTACCCGCCAGACTCAACGCTGTCGCGACACTAAACTGCACGCCAATCCACACGTCTTGCGCTTGGAACGCTTCATGCGGTGAGCCGTCAGCCAGCGTCATATTCGCGATACCAAGCTTAGGGCTATTGATCTCAAAGTTGTGCTTATAAACATAGTCTAGTGCGCGTTGGATATTCTGTTGCGGGAAAATACCCTCGAGTCCGATCAACTTTAGATAGCTATCAGCCAACAGGGCATCGCCAAAGCTGTTGTCAGAATCTGGCACTAAATCTAAGTATTCTTGGGTAAAGACTTGTGGTGCAGTTTCACTTAGTAAGCGTTTCTTAGAGACTCTTTGAGACACCTTACTGATGTTGATTGAAGTATCGGTCTCATTGAGATAGTCGTTAAGAGCGCTCTTGTCAGCAATCGCGTCACCGGTCAATGAAAGTCCTAATACTTCCAACGCTTGATAGCCCTGACCCGTTAAATGCTTAGCTTGAACGGGAGTGACGAAGAAATGGTAGTAGCCTTCTTTTTCATCCCACAAGCTTTGCTCAACCGTTGTTAACGCCTTTTTCGAACGCGCTAAATAACTCGCGGCTAGTTCGTTCTCATCCATCAACTTTGCAAGCTCACTCGCGGCTTGTAGCCCTGCCACCCAAAGGCTAGCACAGTAAATCGAGATGCCGTGAGACGCTAGGTTATCAAAGGTATCGTCTGTGCCCCGGGTTAGCGGTAATTCATCGCCCTCAGCGATCAAGTTCGATAAGAAATCGATGCTCTCTGTTACGGCCTGCCAGCACTCTTTAACCACAGAAATATCTTGTGTGTTTTGATAATGGCGGTACACCATCAGAATGTATTTCGGCGCTAAGTCCTTCCACTCTTTCACATTGTGCCAACTATACGCATCTGGCTGGATGTCGAATGGGCTGCCCAAATCGTGGATTACCGCACCTCGAATAGCGCGCACACCTTGGTACTTGTCATCGATCAGTTCAGCATTCGGCGTCGCTTCGTATTCCCAGTATCGGCGCTGAGTAAAGTCTTCAGCCAAAATCGCTTTTGAGAACTCTTTCATCACGCAGCCATCAAGTTCGGGCAACAAATAAAGCAGCGAAAATGAACCGTAAAAATACACATCCAGAGAGTTAAAGAATGGGTAATCAACACACTCTTTGACTAGGAACTTATCCTCTTTATCCCATACCGTTGATTCTGCTAGGAAAGACAATGAGTTCATCGCCATCGTCGCATAGCGCAGTGCCGATTCAGGCTGTGAAACTTTGCGTTGAGCTTGCTCTAGGAAGGCCGTTTGTTGTTCGACGATCTGTCGCTCAATCACCTCAAGCTTTGGCAATACATCTTCTAACATCGGCAGTGCTGGTTGCGTTTGAGGGTAGAATTGCGTGTAAGCCTTGTCTGAATGCCAACCATTAAGCATCACTTTGCTGTGTGCCATTACCTGTGCAAAACGTAGGTCAGCAGACTCTCCAGGTTCTAACTCAACCTGAACCACAACCAATGCGCTCAGTGCTTCACGCCCCGTGTAGATACCCGTTTGGAATTCAGCGTTAGTGCGACCTGTTTTCAGTGCAAACTCTGTTTGCTGAGCAGTCTTAGAAGTATAAAGCGTTGGCTTAACAGACACCGATACCTTGCCAGATTCCGTCAAGTGATTGTCTGCTTGAACACCAAACACGACTTCACCTTCAATATCACTTTGATAAGGCGATTCGCTCGTCAGTTGAACCCCCGTAAAACTGCGACCGTCACCCTTTAATTTTACCGCTTGATGCTGCTGAGCGATTGGATTTTGAGACAAAGTACACGCCGAGTCTTGAATACCATCGCGACCTTTTTGGTAGGTTGAGCCAATCAGGTTTTGTAGCGACTGAGCAAGCGTAATCACGCGTGTTTGCGATGAATTATTGGTTAATTCGAAGTGATTCCAGTGCATCGGTAAAGAACACAAGCGTTTGTCCTGTTTAACGATCGGCGAGACTACCTTGCGCTTTATTTTAATATCATCAAAACTATTATATTGATATTCAGCCAGTGGATACAAAGCTTGATATTCTATATCACTGCCATTAACGCTATCTATATCACTGCCATTGAGACTATCCATATAATTATCATCACCTGCAGTAAGGGATAATAAATTCGTTGTATCATTTACTAATAAACCATTAAAGAAATCCAAGGCTACGTATAATTGACAAATAATTGAAGATGAATCTGAGTCAATCAATAATCGAGTCTTATTTGAAAACTCAACGTTCCACTTTGCAAAGTTAGTTTTATTTTCTTGATAAAAGTGACCATTTTTTAATGCCGCGCGAATATGGTTAATCGCATTCGACATTTCTACACTTTCAATCTTCTTGCCATCGAACAAAGCAGGATAAAAGTTCAGATGAACGCTCAGCTCTTGTTCATTAATGACTTGCAGCGCATCGATGGTTGGCACATTCATCACAGAAGCATAAAAATCATTAAAATTAACAACTTGTTCTGAACAATCCACAAATATACCAGGGATAAAGCTAAAGTTTGGCGTGTTGCCATTTGGCGTCAGTGTAAATGTATTACCAATACCACCCACTGCCATGCCGGTATTTTCTGGTGTCGTAGAAATTGGCGTGTACCAAGGTTGAATAAATTCAACTGCATCACCTTTTTCACACAGGTGTTTTGAATTTCCTGAATAGCTTGTATATGGAATTTTATTATTCATTTTAAAACCGCCATTGAATATTTTTTTCTTCTTGTTAATATCTTTAAAAAATGGAGACATCAACATGTTTAAAATTATAAATGAAAAATTTGGAAATATTGACTCTGTCACATTAATAAATAAGCAACACGGTATAGAACTTCAAATAATCAATGGATTTGGTTCTGTTATAAATAAATACGTTGTAAATAACAGCCCATTCTCTTTTATTTGTGGTTATCAGAATTATGATGAACTGATCAACCAACATCCGTTCTTTTCCCGCAGTGCTAAATTATTCCCTTTTCCAAACCGTTTAAACTTAGGTCGTTACAGTTTCGATAACCAAAACCATCAACTCCCAGCTAACTTTCCTTGGTCTGAGCACGCCGTACATGGCCTGCTCTACAACCAACCTTTTTCAATCACAAACAGCGTAGCCAATGAAGAGTCAGCCAGTGTGACACTTCAGTATCAAACGTCTTCTTTGCACCCTGCTTTCCCGTTTGCTTTTAACCTTGAAGTCACCTTCATTATCGACATAGCAGGCAAGCTCTCTTGCTCAACAACCGCTTCTAATCTTGGGGATTCTGCCTTCCCATTCGGTGATGCTTGGCATCCTTACTTCTCGCTCGGCACCGAGCTAGAACAGTGTGAACTAATCATGTCGCCTTGTGCTGAGGTCATGCACGAGAACGATCTGCCTAATGGTCAAAAGCGCGCTTTTGACCGTTTGTCTTTGGGTGGTTCCCTAGCGAATCAAAGCCTAAATCACTGCTTTGAATTTGACTCGAAAGCAACCAACCAGCTGACTTTGACGCGCTCAGATTCATCCGCTGAGATTCACTATCAGCAAGATGCAAGCTACCCATTTGTTCAGCTGTACACGCCCGCTAGTGAGCAAAGCATTGCGATAGAACCAATGACTTGCCCTGCTGATGCATTAAATAACCAGATTGGCCTACTGACGCTTAATCCGAACCAATCTCAGACCTTTACTTGGCAATGCCAGGCCAGCTATCAACCAAAATAAAGCAACACTAAAGCGAAACCAAAAAGCAATAAAGGGCGCATAAAGCGCCCTTCTCTTTGCTAGCCTAAAATCACTTCGATGGTGTGCTCACCCGATGTAAATACCGGTGCTTTATTACCTGAAATCAGGTCACCGTTAACCTTCATCTCAACCACGCCCTTACACACGTTATTCGGGTTAGTGACATGAATATGATAAGTCGCTCCACGGAACTGACGACGGACTTTAAATTCAGGCCACTCCGCCGGAATACAAGGATCCACCAGCAAACCATCCACTTCAGGTCGAACACCCAGAATCCATTGCGTACCTGCAACGTATGTCCAAGATGAAGTACCAGAAAGCCACGCATTACGTCCTAAACCGAACTGTTTATGTTCGTCACCCAAGATATTTTGTGGGTAGCAGTAGGGTTCAGACTCAAAGGTATCTATGTCGTCGTTCTTCGAAGCTGGGTTGATTTGACGGTAGTACTCGTAAGCACGCTCACCATTGCCCATTTTCGCTTCTGCGATCATCACCCAAGGGTTTGAATGCAGGAAGATACCGCCATTCTCTTTAGCACCTGGTGGATACGTTGATACGCCACCTAGCTGTGGATCAAAACCGTTGTAGCCCGGTGTTGAAAGCTTGATGCCATTGGTCGTGTTCAGTTTGTTGTAGACCGAATCTAGAGCCTGAGTAGCACGTTCTTGCGTCGCGAAACCAGAGATCACAGGCCAGCTTTGACCGTTAGTGTAAATCTGCCCTTGCTCGTTTTTATGAGAGCCGATTGGCAAACCTTGATCATCAAAGTAACGAACAAACCATTCGCCATCCCAGCCGCACTCATTCACCGTACTCTGCATCTGTTGGTACTGATCGTTAAACTTAGCCGTCAGTTGCGCTTCACAACGCAACTCACACAAATCCAACATGTCGAGCAGTGCTTTGCCGTACATATTAGCCACCATCATCGATTCAGCACCCGTTGGCAGGTTTACCGTGTCATTCCAGTCGGCAAAACCTAACAGCGGTAGGCCGTGCTCACCAGTATTGGTGTAGGTAAATTCAATCGCGCGGCACAGGTGATTCCAAACCGTTCCAGTTTCAACTGGGTTGCCCGCTTTGTCTTTTTGATAGAACGGGATCTCTTTATTCAAAAAGTCTGCATTGCCCGTTTCTTTCACATATTGCGTC
This sequence comes from Vibrio sp. 1CM8B, assembly GCF_023161685.1. Taxonomy (NCBI): domain Bacteria; kingdom Pseudomonadati; phylum Pseudomonadota; class Gammaproteobacteria; order Vibrionales; family Vibrionaceae; genus Vibrio; species Vibrio sp. 1CM8B. The sequence goes on along the minus strand of NZ_JALNTU010000001.1, from coordinate 702,216 downwards.
ACCGCGTAGATGATCCACAGGTGATCATCACCGTAGTAATCAGGGCGATCTTCTTCTTCACGTGAGTCACCCGCGTTCGCTTCCATCGTTGATGGGAAGAACTGGTGCATCGCAGAACCGTTGGCGTTCTGAACAGACAACAGACGCTCAATGAACTCACGCGCCTCTTCCGGCATGTGAGTAATTACGCCTAAAGTATCTTGCGAAGAATCACGGAAACCGATACCACGAGCACCATAACCAAGCTGGTACAGAGACAGGTAACGAGACCAGTTTTTGGTTGTGTGGCATTGACGTGGGTTGTGTACGTTAAGCATTGAGTTCATAGCCGGGTCTGGCGTTTCAACCTGAACGGCTTGCAGGTAAGAATCCCAGTGTTCAGATAACTCAGCAAAAGCAGCATCGACAACAGAATGATCACGATATTTAGCCAATAATGGCAGCGCTGCTTCAACACTCTCTTCTTGTGCAATTTGTACAACCGTACGTTCTGTCTGCTCTGGAGATAACCATCCTAAGCGTAGGTTGAGTGCACCAATGTTATCGCCACGCAGACATTCTGTATTGCCAAGCTCGTCGTTGTCTAATGCCTGTGGCGCTGCCCATGTGCCGTAGCCCAAATTACCTAAAAACGATTGGCGATCACCGTCAAATGAAGTCGCAGGGCGATCTGCGGTCATCAGATTCACCGCGTAGTCACGCTTCATGAAAGCATACTGCTCAAGCACGGTATGACCCGACTCTTGCTGATGCGCTTTCAGCGTCATGGTTTGTGGAACCCAGTCCGCATTGAGTAGCTGTTTAAGCGCATCGAAGTGCGTAAATTCGTACACAGGCACCACATCAACGTGCAGCGCTTTGTCTGAAATGTTGGTGACTTTGATGTCTTGTAGCAGTACTTGGTCAGCTTTTGGTACGAAGAAAGTCGCTTCACAACGTACACCAAAAGCTTCTGCAATGATTGTGGTGTATGACAAACCGGTGTGGTTTTCAAACTTATCTAGCGGCTTCAAGGTTGGCGTATAGAAAGGTGAGAATATTTCTACATTGCCCGCTTCATCACGCACCTTGAGGTATAGGGTCGAGCCTTTAAAATCTGAATTTGGCAGTTGTGCAATGTACTTAGTGATACGGTTGAGCGCAGGATCGCCCTTACATAACAACACGCCACCGTTGCTATCAACAATGCCACCGAAATCTAATGTGCCGACATAGTTACACCATTTGATCGGCGTACACGGTGTGGTTGCTACGTATTCTTTGTTTTTATCGTCAAAATATCCGAATTTCATCATCACTATCCCTAGCCCCTCCCAAATCAGGAGGAGCCAAAACAATTTGTTGTAAGTAGATTGGTATCAGCTCAATGGCTGACTTAAGTTGACTGGTTAGCTCGTAATTGACTAGCTCGCTAGCGAGTTCTCGCTAAGTGCGTCAAACAGGTGGAAGGCATCCAAATCCAAGTAAAGTGTCAGTTCTTTCACATCCACTTCAGCGGCTTGGGTCTCAACCATCAGCGGTTGGCCGCCGATTTCTGTTTTCAGAAGAATGCTCGCGCCTAGCAGTTCCTTGTCTTTGATTTTCACAGGGAATGGCAGTACACGGTCGTGGTCCACTTGCTCGGCACGTAGGTGAATATCTGTTGGACGAACACCAAAATGCAGCGCTAGATTTTTAGAGGCCAGAGACTTAAAGCGCTCCGGCAATGGGATATGAACATCGCCAAGTTCAACGAAGTATTCGCCTTCTTTTTCAATCAGCTTAGCTTCCAACATGTTCATTGACGGGTTACCGATAAATTGCGCAACAAATTTGTTAGCCGGGCGTTGGAACACCTCTGTTGGCGTACCCACTTGAGCGACATAACCGTCTTTCAGGATCACAATGCGATCTGCCAGTGTCATCGCTTCGATCTGGTCGTGTGTTACGTAGATCGTGGTGGTTTTAAGCTCGCGGTGTAGGTGTTTGATCTCTTCACGCATCACACCACGCAGTTTTGCATCTAGGTTAGATAACGGCTCGTCGAACAAGAAAACCTTAGGGGTACGAACCATCGCACGCCCCATTGCCACACGCTGGCGTTGACCACCAGAAAGCTCTTTTGGCTTACGGTTCAGTAGTGGATCAAGCTCCAGCATTTTCGCCGCTTTTAGTACTTCTACGTCGATTTCCGCTTTCGGCATGCCTTTCAGTTTTAGTGCGAAGGCGATGTTCTCGTAAACCGTCATGTGTGGGTACAGAGCGTAGCTTTGGAATACCATCGCCAAGTCACGGTCTTTCGCATCGACTTTATTCATCAACTTACCGCCAACCACAATGTCGCCAGAGCTTATGCTTTCAAGGCCAGCAAGCATACGTAGCGTAGTCGATTTACCACAGCCAGATGGGCCAAGAAAAACCACGAACTCACCGTCTTCAACCGTAAAATCAAACTCTTTTACAACTTCAACATCACCGAATGATTTTTTGATGTTCTTAAATTCTACTTTAGCCATTATCTGTTCTCCTCAGCGCGCTCTAGAAGCATATTTCGGTACGCAATTGCGCTCTGTTTCAATGTTCTTTCTTGGGTGGTGTAATCAACGTGGACGATGCCAAAACGCTGGCAGTAGCCGAATGCCCACTCAAAGTTATCCATCAGGCTCCAAGCGAAGTAACCATCGACTTTCACGCCAGCTTCAACTGCGTTGTGAACCGCTTCGATGTGGCCTTGGAAATAACGAACTCGTTGGTCGTCCATCACTTGTCCGTTAATACGCTCGTCGTTACCTGCAGCACCGTTCTCTGTGATGTAGATAGGTGGCATGTTTTCGTAGCGAGCATCCAGTCTGACCAATAAATCGGTTAGACCTTGTGGGTTAATCTCCCAGCCAATGTAGGTGTGTTCAGCATCGGTTTGTTTCACCGATTCAATATCGCCATTCTCGTTAAAGCGAGCGACATTACGTGTGTAGTAGTTGATACCGATGTAATCGACAGGTGCGCTGATAATGTCTAAATCACCTTCAAGGATCATTGGCATGTTCATCGCTTGACGTTCAACCACCAGCTGTGGGTACTCACCTTTTAATACTGGGTCGATGAACCAGTGGTAGTTCTCCGCTTCGCAGTAGTCGGCCGCACCTTGATCTTGTGGCGTCAGTGGGTAAGCCGGCGTCGCGTTGAATACCACACCATGCTTAGCGTGAGGTGCATTGTTACGAAGGATCGGCATTGCCAAACCGTGAGCCAACATTAGGTGGTGAGATGCTAAGTAGCCCTCTTTCTCACCCTTGATACCTGGCGCATGTTCGCCCCAACGGTAGCCTAGGAATGCAGACACAAACGGTTCATTGAGTGTGGTATATACGTCGATGGTATCGCCAAAGTACTTGCTCACCACTTCTGCATATTCTGCGAATTTGTAAGACGTTTCTCGGTTTAACCAGCCGCCCTTGTCTTCAAGGTATTGTGGTAGATCCCAGTGGTACAAAGTCACATACACTTTCATACCACGAGCATGACACTCATCGATGATCTGACCGTAGAACTCAAGGCCTTGCTGATTCACCACACCGTCTTGCGGCAGGATACGTGGCCATGCAATTGACAGGCGGTAAGCATCAACGCCTAAGCCTTGAATCATCTCGATATCTTGTTTCCATAGGTGGTAGTGATCACACGCCACATCACCATTGTCGCCGTTATCTACCTTGCCCGGCTTCTTGCAGAAAGTGTCCCAGATAGACGGTGTACGACCGCCCTCTTCAACGCCGCCTTCAATTTGGTATGAAGATGTCGCGACACCGAATACAAATTCCTTACTGCGTAACTTTGAATCACTTGGAAGTTGAAATTTATTCATTGTTATAACCCTTAAACCTAACCTTTAACTGCGCCGGACGTTAAACCACTGATCATCTGTTTCGATGCGAACAGGTATGTAATCACGAGTGGTAAAATAGAAATTGTGGTACCTAGCATTACCGCGCCCCATGGCGTATTCGGAATGCCTTGAACACTTCGTAGTGCTTGTGTGATGACGTAATTGTCAGGGTTGTTTAGCACCACGAGAGGCTGCATAAACATGTTCCAGAAGAAGACGAACTGAACAATCGCAAGCGTTGCTAATGCTGGTTTCATCAGTGGCAGTACCACGCTCCAGTACGTTCTGAACTCGCCTGCACCATCCAGTTTCGCCGCTTCTAATAGCTCTTTAGGAATCGATGCAATCACGTGCTGACGCATCAAAAAGATACCAAATGGTGTGGTGGTGAACGGTAGCCATACCGCCATATGGTTATCCAGCAAGCCTAAGAATTTCACGATCATGAAGTAAGGGATCAAGCTAAGCACAGGCGGAATCGCCATCGAGCCAACCAGCATGCCGAACAACACGTTCTTACCGCGGAACTTAAACACAGCAAATGCGTAACCACCCATGCTACAGAACAACAGCGAGATGGTGGTGCCTAAGAAAGCCACGTAAATCGAGTTAAACATCGCTTTCCAAAACGGCATGATTTCAAGCAGTTTTGCATAGTTGATTGCCAAGCTATCGCCAATGGCAAAGCTGATGCCCGAACCAAAGATTTCCGAACGATCACGTGTTGAAAGCAGAGCTGACCACACAAACGGAAACACCGTAATGATTGCAGAAACAACCAGTAATATGCCGAGCATCACCATCAAGATCTTAGTCATGATGTACATGGTGCGTTCGCTTGGCATTAGGCCACTTAGTGGTGAAGTATTTGTCTTAATTGATGTCGACATCTTAATGTTCCCCTAAGCCTTTCTTACCGAAGAATAAAAATTGAACCAAGGTACACGTTGCGATGAGTGCAAACAGAAGCCATGAAATCGCTGAGGCCGTGCCCATTTCTAGCCATTCCCAACCCACTTTGTAGAGGTACATAGAGATAGTTAAACCAGATTGGCCTGTACCACCTGTGCCACGCGTTAGTACGAACGGTTCTTCAAACATTTGCAGGTTACCGATGATGGTCATCGTAATTGCAAAGAAGATAAATGGACGAATCATTGGTAGTGAGATGTTCCAGAAGCGGCGGAAGGCATTGGCACCATCCATACGAGCAGCTTCTAAAATGTCTTTAGGAATCGTCATTAAACCCGTGGTGTAAAGGACGATGTTAAAACCGGTGTATTTCCAGAAAACCATGATCGCGATAGACGGCTTCACCATAGTGGCATCGTCTAACCAGCGGATGGGTTGAAAATCATTAACCCAAGCAAATGCCCAACCAAACAGCGTGCTATCAGCCAGAGCCATCAGCGTTTGGTTAATAATTCCTGAGTTAGGAGAGTACATGTTGAAGAAAATCAGTGACGCTGCGACCGTTGATGTGATGAACGGTAGAAAGTACGCCGATGTTAGCCAGTGACGCATACGGTCACCCATCGAAACCAACATGTAAGCCACTGGAATAGCAACTAAATGCTGAGCCACACCTGACGTGATTGCTAGCCACAATGTGTTCTTTAATGAGCGCCATAACCATGGGTCAGTTAAAGCAATGTGATAGTTCTCAAAACCCACAAACTCCATCGCATCCATGCCCTTCACAGGGTTCCATTCATGGAACGAAAGATAAACAGAGAACAACAGCGGGAAGATCCCAAATACAGAAAAAATGATCAGAAACGGTAGAAGAAATCCATACGGTGTAAGCGCTTTCAAATTCAGACGAGAAAAAAAGCTTTGCTCCGAAGGTTCTATCGTTGTGCTCGCTGTATGATTCATAGTAACGACCTCTTAAAAAAGGAAGCGCGCTATCCGCGCCTCCTCACTTACTCAAAGTAATAACAAATTAAAGATTACGCGTGCGACGCTTGATTAGACGCTCAGCCTCTTTAAGCGCTGTCTCGATGTCTTTACCTTCATCAAGTACTTCCATCAATGCGTTCTCTAAGATGATAGAACGTGCAACGTGGTCGCCTTGTGCTGGAGATACTGGTTTGATGTTTTGCGCAACTTCAGCAAAAATAAGACGGGCTTTTTGTCCGCCTAGGAACTCCATCTCTTCTTGGAAAAGCTCATCGTCATACGTTGTTGTATTCGCTGGGAAAGCAGCAATCGTTTCGAAGTGCTTAAGCTGTACTTCACGGTCAGTCGTCATGTATTCAATAAGCGCCCAAGCTTCATCTGGGTTGTCTGATTGAGTTGGAATTGAAAGGAATGAACCACCCCAGCTGCCATAGATACCATCAGGTAGGTTTTCTACTGCCCACTTACCTTTAGTTTCCGGTGCAATCCAGTTGTTTAGGTGACCAAGAAGCCAAGCGCCAGAAAGTTGAGTTGCAAATGTGCCGTTGCGAAAGCCTTCGTACCATTCGTTAGACCAAGCTAGGATACGGCCGTCTAAACCTTTGTCGCGAATCTCTTTTGCTACTTCAAAAGCGTGAATAAAACGCTCTGATGTCACAACAGGGTTGCCATCTTTATCGAAGTACAGACCTTCACCTTCAGGAACCGTCGTGAAGATAATTGCTTGTGCTACGTCGGCTGCTGAAGCAATAAGTTGTACGTTTTGCTCTTTCAGTTTTTCACCAGCAGCAATGTATGAATCCCAATCTTTGATTGCTTCTTCTACATCAATGCCCGCTTTTTCGAATACGTCGGTACGGTAGTACATAACACCTGGACCTAGGTCGACAGGAATGCCGTACATATCGCCATCAGCGCCTTTGCCTTGTGCCCATGCGTAAGGTGCGAATCGTTCTTCGTATTTATCTGCACCGTAGTTTTCAGACAGGTTAACTAGACCACCAGAGCCAACGAATGGACCAATTTTCTCAACGTCGACAACAATCACATCACCTGCACCAGAACCCGTTGCAAGGTTCGTTGTCAGTTTCGTGTGGTGGTCACCATGGTTGTTCATAAGGTAATCAACTTTAATCCCTGTCTTCTTTTCGAAATCAGGCAGTAACACCTTCAAGCTGCTATCGAAATCAGGGAAGCCATCGAAACGAATCTCTTTGTCAGCCGCATTAACAGCCGTTGTACCTAATCCTAAAGCAACCGCGCACGAGAGCGCTAAGGTCTTAAATTTCATGTTCTATCCTTAATGTTTTTATAGGGTAACGAGTAAATCCGATACCGAGTTTCTTGTGACCAACGTCGGCAGCAATTTAAAGTTCACGTCATGTTTAATTTTTTTTAGCTTCTGAAGAGTGAGCTGTACTGCTTCAGTGCTCATCTCTTCGATTGGGAAATTAATGGTGGTCAAACTAGGGGTCAGATAGCGCGCGAAGATGGTGTTATCGAAACCCACCAGTGATACATCTTTTGGAACAGACAGTCCCTCTTGATGCAGCACCTCAAAGGCACCAAACGCCATGTGATCATTCGAAGCAAACACCGCCGTAAAGTGACACTTACGGTTGATCAGCTTCTTCATAGCACTGATGCCCGTCTCTTCAGTAAAGCCCGCTTCCGAGACTAAAGCTTCATCGTAAGGCACACCCGCTTCTTCCAAGGCCTTTCGATACCCCTGCAAACGCCCCCTAGCGTCTGCTTTATCTAAAGGCCCGGTAATACACGCGATATCTGTATGTCCCTTTTGCAAAAGATATTGAGTAGCGAGTAGCCCCCCGACTTCGTTATCAATATCAATACAACTCATCGCCATTTCTGGGATGAAGCGGTTAATTAAAACCACAGGGGTCCCCTGTTCTTCCAATTCAATTAAATAGTCATCACTGAGCAGTTGAGTGTGAAGAATCAAAGCATCAACACGACGCCCCAACAGAAACTCCACCGACTCGCGCTGCCCTTGTTCGGTGTTCGAGCCCGCCGCAACAACAGCGTGGTAACCAAAGCGGCGTAGGTTTTCTTCTATGCTATGCAAGATGCCTGAATAGAAAGAGCCACCAAGCTCTGGAACAACAACGCCAACACTACCGGTACGACTTGAAGCCAAGGCTTGAGCGATAGAATTCGGACGATAACCCAACTCCTTGATCGCTTTTTCAACCTTTAATTTCTTGTCATGACTCACTCTACTAGTGCCGTTGATCACTCTAGACACTGTCGCTTGAGACACACCTGCATGCTCTGATACGTGTTTAATTGTCGCCACTCGAACCTCGATACTTCATTAGCTTGTAACCGCTTACAAAACGATTATTAAGAAATTACGTTTTAGTTGAAGTGAGTGTCATCACACTAAAGTTGGAGGTAAAAATGCCAGTTGTGGAAATCATGAAAGCGCTTACAGATTCACTTTACGCCATGAAACTGTTTCATGAGATTATTGTTTATATTATCAATATGACGTTCGATTACTTGCTCGTCAGATCAAAGAAGTACGCCAAAATTCATTTTTTTAAAGCGTCATTTGATGATGAATCCGCAGCTGACGGCAATATACACGGGGAAAGTGACCTTGTTATTTCAATGGCCTTTCGAAATTGTATGAGAACATTTCCTCTCATGAGCACTCACATTAATGCTCCGTTGACCCGACACAAAAATGCCCAGCAAAAGCTGGGCATGGAAGAGGGTAGAGTCTCCTCTAAACCGTATTTTCTGATTGCTCGGCGAGCTTAAACTCTTGAGTTAGTGAGAATTGCTGCTGCGACATGGTTTCAAGCTGTTGACCATGAGAAAACAAAACCTGAGATCGTTGAGAGTTGTCCTCTGCCAAGGTGTGTATCTGACTGATGTTTTGTGTGACTTGAGAAGCAACCACTTGGTGTTCCGTGGTTGCAGTCGCGATTTGATGACTCCTTTGCTCAACCTCATTAAGCAGATCAGACACCGTTGAAATTGAATGATTCACTTCGCCCGTTTGCTCAACACATTGAACCATCCCCACCACACATTGATTGATTTGTTCCACCGCCAATTTAGAACTGGTTTGCAGCTGTTCAATCTTATTGTGTATCTCTTGCGTTGACGCATTGGTTTTGGCCGCTAACACGCGAACTTCATCAGCCACCACAGAGAAACCGCGCCCTTGTTCTCCCGCTCGAGCGGCTTCAATGGCGGCATTCAATGCCAACAAATTGGTTTGTTCGGAGATCCCAGATATCACATCCAAAATGGAGCCAATGCTGGCACTTTCGCTTTCGAGCTGGCCAATGGTCGCTGTTGATTCTGCCAACTTACGTTCTAAACTGCCCATCAACTCGACGCTTTTATCCATCGTCTTCTGGCCATCACTGGAACTCGACACCGCTTCGGTCACAAGCGTTAGCGTTTGATTCGCGGCTTGAGTTATTTCTGTCACCGAGCACTCGATCTGCTCCATAGCTGTTGCCACCATCACCGTTTGATTGGTTTGGTCTTGCATCGCCTCACTCAAAGAGCGGCTAGTGCTTTGGTTCTCTAAAGACGCCTCTTTTAAGCGTGTAGACGACTGACGCATGTTATCAATCATTTGAGTCAGGTGGCTGATCACTAAGTTGACCTTGTCGTTAACTGAACCGAACTCATTATTGGCTTGATATTGCACCATCGTGCTCAAGTCTTTATTGGCAACTTGGTCGAGTGCACTTTGCAGCAGCTTGCTTGGTTTACGGATCCCTTTGGCAATATTCAACCCAATCAACAGTGCAATAAGTACGGAAGAAAGTGCAATAACGCTCTGCATCACAAGGGCTTGCTGTGAAGAGTCCATCGACTCATGATACAAGCGCGTCGCAGTATCTTCAGCGTACGTAGACAGCTCATCAAAGTGACTTAGCTGAACATCAATCAACTGTTCAATTTCCTGCTTTTGGAGGGAGATAGACTCATCGAGTTTAACGGTTTCTTTATGGGTAGATACTGAACCATTGGCTGAAAACGCATGTGAAGCGAGTAGTGATAAAGACTGTTTACTGCGGCGCAGCAAAGATGAATCTAGGTTGTCTAAATCTGCTACCGCTTGTTCGAATCGCTCTTTGCGACTTTGCAGGCGGCGCTCAACACCGCGTACTTCCGATGACGTTTGCAGTGAAAACGCTTCGTTAGCTTCCGATGCGATCAAACTCAATTGCACCAACAGAGCTTCGACTGCCTTTTGTGTCTGCTCCGAATCTGCACTCGCGAGTTGATTCACCAAGGTATTGTTAAGCTGCCCCACCACAGATTGAAATTGCGCCTGCTCCATCGAACCGAGATCTTTGCTATCCAAATACTCAACGTAAAGCTCCAATACCCGCTCTATCTTATCGATCGTCGACACGCCAGTTTGAGTGATGTTGTTGAGCATGACTTCCATTTGCGAACCAGCCTCACCCTTGCCTTCGAACCAGCTCAATTGCTGCTGATATTGCTTGATGTTGTTTAAGAAAGTTTGCTTCAGTGGCTCCAGTTCATCAACATAATTAGCGGACAAGTAGGGTGTGGTGCTGCGATTAATGTCCAAGAATCGAATCGTCAGCGTAGATGATTGAAGCATTAATGGGGTGGCTTGCTGGGTGATGTTTTCGATTCGAGTCGTTATGTCTTTATTGCTACTGATACTTAACCATGCAGAGCCCAGCATGATCACAATCAGTACAAAGAAACCTAAATATACTCGAGACACGATGGAAGAAAGTCTCATGGTGAATCCTTGATCTAGTGGCGAAAAAAAGGGCACAAAGAATGTGCCCAAGAATGGAGTTAATTGAAACGTGCCCTAATTAATCTGCCTTTAGGGCTAAAATGGACAGTCTTTACTACTTTCAAACACAGGCTCTTTGAAAATATGCCTAATTCAAAGAGCCGCTGTTACTAGCTTATGATTACCACCAAGCTTCAAACATTGCGCCGAACGACAATGTATCAACATTGGTTGTCTTCACTGTGTTGCCTTTCGTTTCTACATCACCCACAGTTGTGTAGAAGCGAAGCATTGGGCGACTCCAAGGTAAGCCACCTAGAGAAACGTTTTGAGACAGCGTTACTTTCCACGCGTTCTCTTCACCGTCATCATCGTAATCAACCATGCCGTAGCCAGCTTCTAACCATGTAGAGTGAACATCATCCCATTGGTATTGGGGACGAACGATACCTGCGTATTCCGTGTTCTCGCGATCTAAGTCTGAGCCGGAGTTGTCTTTGTACGACACTAAGTAATCGATGATGAAGTTGTCTGATGCTGCGTAGCTACCTTCCACACTTGCGTACAAAGTTTGGTAGTCACCTTTTAGGTCGAATACTGATGAATCTGCACCGTCACCGTACTTAACAACTAACTTGTTAGACTCACCCAAGCCTAATGTTGCACCTACTAGGTATGCCGTTTCATCACTGACTTTTGGATCACCCGCTACGTCTGAGTCTGCTTCATCTGAAGCAAAACCATAGTTCGCATATAGGTCTAGTTGACCGATACCCGCGTTAATTGAGTGAAGTTTAGAAGTGATTGCGTATCGACCGTTGTCGTTAACGAGGCCGCCTTTCACTTGGCCAACAAAGCCCATGTCTAGCTTGGCACCACCGAAATCTAGGTTGTTAAAACCAGCGCCTTGGCCATCGTGAGACATCCAGAAGTAATCGTTCAAACCTTGTTGCGGACGTTGATGGAAGTCGCGACCAGCCCACATATAAAGCTCAGGTTGGCTTTCAAATACATTGGTTACACCAGCGTACATTTTTTTCATGCTCAAGCCGCCGTCGTCAGCCCAAGCGTCTGCCTCCCAGTGGTCAGCCATGAATACGACGTCCCAAATCGCGCCGTTGTCAGCTTGGAAAAGCTTAGCTAACTGAACCTCACCACCATTGGCTTCGTTACCCAAACGACCGACAGAACGACCTGTTGTACCGATGTCTACGTAACGCTCATCACCGCTCTTGTAGTGAGCGCCGTAACGAGCATAACCAGAGAAGACGATGCCTTCTGGCACCTTAGTTTCTGCAGTTAGGACAGCGGGCTGTTGATCGTTAACATAATCAATATCCACAACCTTAGATTCTAACTCTTGAATTCGTTTTTCTAATGCTTCTATATCAGTATCATCAGCAAAAGAAGAGAGTGAAGCAAGCGACGCCGCCACTGCGACTGTTATTGGCAAAAGCTTAAATTTTTGCATTGTAATTCCCTATTATTTTTTTGAGTTTTCATCGAACAGGGAAATATTAAGCAATGAAAGCGTTGAAAAGTTGGTCGCTGTTCACACTGATAAATCAGCTTAAATGTCATGAAACCTTTAGAAAATTCACGGAGAAAACTACTGCATTTAGATCAATAAGTTATGAACAAACATCCGTGAAATGTCAGCTTGAAATCGCTTTCATTTCATCAGTAATGGTGGCGGCTATCACGGAAAACAGTGTGTGAAAGTGAGGGGAATATGGTGCAGCTTTGATTGGTTTTCATATATATGAAAAGCCTCAAAATCTAAGGCAGATTTTGAGGCTTTTTGGTCTGAGTAAAATACCCCGTTATCTAGAATCAAGCATTCGCTAAAGTGAATCTAGAGACTCAATCCCCATATTGAACAGAGTAAATGCATAGATATCGGCGGTGAGATCGATCGCTTTACTCAGCGGCATTCCAGCGCCATGGCCCGCATTAACATCAATACGAATCATCACGGGCGCGCCACCTTCATGCTTATCTTGCAGCTCTGAAATGAACTTATAAGAGTGAGCAGGCACCACGCGGTCATCATGGTCAGCCGTCGTAACAAGAGTCGCCGGATAATCAACGCCACGTACCACATTGTGAACGGGAGAATAGCCAAGTAAGTATTCAAACATCTCTTTGTTTTGTGCTGATGTGCCGTAGTCGTACGCCCAGCCCTCACCAGACGTGAAGGTGTGGTAACGCAACATGTCCAACACCCCAACGGCAGGCAGAGCCACTTGGAACAGCTCAGGCCTTTGTGTCATGCAAGCGCCTACTAGCAAACCTCCGTTAGAACCGCCGCGGATCGCTAACGTATCACTGCTGGTGTAGTTTTCTTCGATTAAAAATTCCGCTGCGGCAATGAAGTCGTCAAACACATTCTGCTTTTGTTGTTGCGTACCCGCTTTGTGCCATGCCTTACCGTATTCACCACCACCACGCAGGTTCGGCACGGCATACACACCACCCAGTTCTAACCAACTGCCAACCGTACCCGAGAAAGAAGGGGTTAGGCTCACGTTAAAGCCGCCATAAGCGTACAAAATGGTTGGGTTACTACCGTCTAATTTTAATCCCTTCTTATAAGAGATAAGCATCGGAATCTGTGTACCATCTTTTGAGGTATAGAAGACCTGTTTAGACTCAAATTTATCCGATTCAAACGGTGACTCAGATCGCTGATAGATTTCAGAACTGCCAGTTTCGACATCGAATGAGAAAATCGTTGGCGGCGTGACATAATTGGTAAAGGTGTAATAAAGCTGGGTTTGCTCTTTTTTACCACCTAAGCCACTGGCCGTTCCCATCCCAGGCATGTGAAGTTCTCGAACTAAGTTACCTTGGTAATCAAGCTGATCGATTTTAGACACCACATCGACCATGTAATGAGCAAACAAGTAACCACCACCAGTGCTGATGTCCAATGGCTGTGGCTTCTCAGGGATGATATCAAGCCACTGTCCATCGCGAGTATCAAAGCTCACCACCGTGCCGTTTGGCGCATCTAAGTTGGTGTATAAGATGAAGACTTGGTCTTGGTTATCGATGAGGTAAGTGTCGCTATCCACATGATCAATCAGCGTATTCAGCGATTGCGACTCTGAACCTAAATCGATATAGAACAGTCTGTTACCTGATGTCGACTCTTTCCCAAGAATAATTAAGTAACGATCGTCTTCCGTGGTGTAGCCCGACACATAACGGTGTTGTTCAGCGTCGCTCTCACCAAAAATTACCTTGTCGCTAGCTTGCTCTGTTCCCAACTCATGGAAGTAAAGCTTGTGTTGCTCGGTACGTGCCGAAAGCTGGCTGCCGTCTGGCTTGTCATAGCTAGAGTAATAAAAGCCGCGATTACCCAACCAAGAAATACCAGTAAATTTAGCGTCAGTGATTTCGGCTTCAAGCTGCTGTTTAGTCTCGGTATCAATAACGAAGATCTTGCGCCAGTCGCTACCACCTTCAGAAATGCTGTACGCCACTAAGCTGTAGTCTTTAGAAAACGACACCGAGCCTAGAGATGTGGTGCCGTCTTCCGAGAAGGTATTCGGGTCTAAGAAGACTTCAACCTGCTGCCCCTCTTTCTGACGATAGAGAATACTGTGATTCTGCAGGCCATCGTTCTTATAGAAATAGGTGTAATCACCTCGCACAAACGGCTGCGAGCTCTTTTTGTAGTCTTGCGCTTTCGCCAATCGCTCTCGCAGTTCAGCGCGATACGGAATTTGAGCAAGGTAATCAAACGTGACCTCATTTTGACTCGCTACCCACTGCGCGGTCTCGTCACTTCTATCATCTTCTAACCAACGATACGGGTCTTCGATTATCTGGCCAAAATAGTCATCGCTGACGATCTGTTTGTTGGTGACTGGATACTCTTTTAGATAGCTCATCGTGATCCTTATTAAAAATAATGTGAAATCGTCAGGTAACGGGTTCTGATGTGTTCAATCAATAACTTAATCTTGTTCGGTGGCTGGCGCGTAAAGGGGTACACCGCATAAATACCCAGCTTTTTACCGACTAAATCAGGGAAGATGTCCACCAGCTGGCCGTTGCGAATATCGTGATACACCAGACAACGTGGCACGTACGCCACACCATGGCCGCCCAACGCAGCTTTACGAAGTGCCGTGGCGTTATCGGTAGAAAATGAACCCGAGACACGCACTATGTATTTGTCGTTGTCAGTACATCCGTCTTTACTATGCAGGAACTGCCATTCACTGGCACCCGTTGTTTGATACGCGTATTGCAGACAGTTATGTTGCACTAAGTCTTTAGGTAGCATCGGCTTACCGTTCTTAGCGATATAAGACGGCGAAGCGCACACCACCCATTGTGAATCCAATATATGACGAGCAATGAGGCTTGAATCTTCCAAGTAGCCGGTTCGAATCACCAAGTCGAGACCATCCTCAACCAAGTCGACAAAGCGATTGTTCAGAGACATATCGACCGTTAAACCTGGGTGCATATTACAAAACTCAGCCACCGCGTCTGCGAGAATCAAATCTCCGGAGATAGTAGGCACTGACATTTTGATATGACCACTGACATTTTCACCAAAGCCTGAAACTGCGTCCATAGCCTCTTGAGCTGCCTGCTTCACATTTTTGGCCCCGTGTAACATTGCCTTACCCGCCTCAGTCAGGGTCAATTTACGCGTGGTTCGATATAATAATTGCACGCCGATCTCTTCCTCTAAACGCGCAATTCTTTTACTAACTACCGAATTTGTAAGGTTATTTTGCTCTGCCACTTTACTGAAACTGCCCAGTTCTACCACCTGTGAAAACAGGATCAAATCGTCTGCTCGCATCTGATTATGCCAATTTTGGAATTAATTATTTTCATTATTTCCCTATATCAATAAAAAATAAAGGGGTAAATTCACGCCAAATTAACAAAACAATTACAAAAACAGTCATTCCAATTACAAGAGTCGCCCAAAGAAGGTTCCCGTTTAGAGGCCAAAGCGATTCAAATAATGACAAACCATAACGTGATCTTTACTTCAAACATGAACGTTTGAAAACAGTACGAGGAAGTACCCATGAGTGAAACTCTACTAGCCCTATTGGCATTTTCACCAATAGTTGTTGCAGCGATTCTGCTGGTTGGTCTTAACTGGCCAGCAAAAAAAGCGATGCCTGTGGCATTTGCCTTAACCGTTGCTATCGCCCTACTTGCTTGGGACATGTCTGGCACTCGCGTGCTGGCTTCTGTATTCCAAGGCTTCGGCATTACCGTGTCGGTTCTCTGGATTGTGTTCGGCGCCATCTTCTTATTAAACACTTTGAAACACACCGGAGCCATCACCACTATCCGTAATGGATTCACTGATATATCCGCTGACCGTCGTGTTCAGGCAATCATCATTGCTTGGTGTTTCGGTTCATTCATTGAGGGCGCATCTGGCTTCGGCACACCTGCTGCCATCGCTGCACCACTGCTGGTTGCTATCGGCTTCCCTGCGCTTGCTGCGGTACTGATGGGCATGATGATCCAATCTACGCCAGTATCATTCGGCGCGGTTGGTACACCTATCATCGTTGGTGTGAACAAAGGTTTGGACACGCACAACATCGGTGAAAGCCTGATTGCTCATGGCTCAACATGGGATGCTTACCTACAACAAATCACGTCAAGCGTTGCGCTGATTCACGCTTCTGTTGGTGTAATGATGCCTGTATTGATGGCGATGATGCTGACTCGCTTCTTCGGTAAAAACAAAAGCTGGACTGAAGGTCTAGATATCCTGCCATTCGCACTTTTCGCAGGTGCTGCTTTCACTATTCCTTACGCACTAACAGGTGTTTTCCTAGGCGCTGAATTCCCATCACTGATTGGTGGTTTGGTTGGCCTAGCAATTGTGGTTACTGCAGCAAAACGTGGCTTCCTCGTACCAAAATCAAAATGGGATTTTGAAAGCGAAGACAAGTGGCCAGCAGAATGGCTAGGTTCTCTGAAAATCGACCTTGATGACAACAATCAAAACCATAAGAAAATGAGCATGGCGATGGCATGGGCACCTTACGTGCTGCTTGCTGTCACTCTAGTTGCTAGCCGTGTAAGCCCTGAGTTCAAAGGCCTGCTTAAGAGCGTGAGCCTTTCGTTCAGCAACATCCTAGGCGAGACAGGCGTAAGCACAGCGATTCAACCTCTATATCTACCGGGCGGCATCTTAGTCTTCGTCGCGCTGGTTGCGGTTCTAATGCAATCTCGCAGCGCAGCTCCACTGGCTAAAGCCTTTGGTGAATCAAGTAAAACACTGATTGGCGCAGGCTTTGTGTTGGTGTTCACCATCCCGATGGTACGTATCTTCATTAACTCTGGTGTGAACGGCGCTGATTTGGCAAGTATGCCGGTAACGACTGCGAACTTTGCAGCTGACCTAGTTGGCGGCGCATTCCCAGCACTGAGTGCAACGGTTGGCGCGTTAGGTGCCTTCATTGCAGGTTCGAACACAGTTTCAAACATGATGTTCAGCCAATTCCAGTTTGAAGTGGCACAAACTCTGACTATCTCTAGTGCGGTGGTTGTCGCTCTGCAAGCGGTTGGGGCAGCAGCAGGTAACATGATTGCGATTCACAACGTAGTAGCGGCATCAGCAACCGTTGGCTTACTAGGACGTGAAGGTGCAACGCTACGTAAAACAATCATCCCAACGTTCTACTACTTGGTGATGACAGGAATCATCGGCCTAGTGGTTATCTACGGCTTCAAAATGACAGACGCACTTATGTAAACCATAAGTCGTTACAAAAGCACTTGGCGTTAATACTCAATTCCCCGACTGCAACACCGTCTAATAAGACAGTTGATGAGTTTCGGAATGGATACTGAAACACATCAACACCCTCGGGTATTAACGCCATTTTCCCGTTTTATCGTTTTATCGTTTTATCGTTTTATCGTTTTATCGTTTACAGCTTCAAATATTAAGCAAGATCGAACACTGACTTTCAAGAATTAAAGCAGCCCAAACCAAGCTCTCATAGAAGGGCAACATCCCAAGAATTTAGGACTGAAATTATGATCATATCCGCATCGACTGATTACCGCGCCGCAGCAAAATCGAAATTGCCACCGTTTCTTTTCCACTACATTGACGGCGGTTCTTACGGAGAACATACCCTACGCCGCAACACGGCCGATCTGGCAGAGATCGCGCTCAAGCAGCGTGTGCTTAATGACATGTCGGACCTAAATTTGGAAACCGAGTTGTTTGGCGAAAAGCTAGCAATGCCAATCGCACTGGCTCCTGTTGGTTTAACAGGTATGTACGCACGACGTGGTGAAGTACAAGCAGCCAAAGCCGCCGACAACAAAGGCATCCCTTTTACCATGTCGACCGTGTCAGTGTGCCCAATTGAAGAAGTGGCACCTAAGATTGAACGCCCAATGTGGTTTCAGCTTTACGTATTAAAAGATCGCGGCTTCATGAAGAACGTTCTTGAACGCGCAAAAGCCTCTGGCGTTACAACACTAGTCTTCACCGTGGATATGCCAGTACCCGGCGCTCGCTACCGTGACATGCACTCAGGAATGAGTGGCCCGAATGCAGCAATGCGTCGTGTATTTCAATCAATGCGTCATCCTAGCTGGGCAGTTGATGTTGGCCTACTCGGTAAGCCTCACGATCTTGGCAACATCTCTACTTACCGCGGCTCTCCAACCAAACTGGAAGACTACATCGGTTGGTTGGGCGACAACTTTGACCCATCAATTTCATGGAAAGATCTAGAGTGGATCCGTGATTTCTGGGACGGCCCTATGGTCATCAAAGGCATTCTTGATGAAGAAGATGCAAAAGACGCCGTGAGATTTGGTGCAGACGGTATCGTAGTTTCAAACCACGGCGGTCGTCAGCTTGATGGTGTTCTATCAAGTGCCAAAGCACTGCCTGCAATTGCAGACGCAGTAAAAGGCGACACCAAGATTCTGGTCGACTCTGGTATTCGTACTGGCTTAGATGTAGTGCGCATGATGGCGATGGGCGCAGATTGCACCTTACTTGGCCGCTCATTCGTATACGCATTAGCGGCACAAGGACAAGCAGGTGTTGAAAACCTACTCGACCTTTACGACAAAGAGATGCGCGTTGCGATGACATTGACAGGCGCCAAGACAATCAAAGACTTAACTCGTGAATCTTTGGTGGGATTAGATTAAGTCCGTTGATTCACTGTAATGCTTTGGTCTACTTAGACTGAAGTTCAATCGGTGTCACAGCAATTCCACTGCCGTTGTGACACCGTTTAAGCACTGGAAAATAATATAAAAAACGAGGGCGTGTTGATCTTTCGAGCTGATTTTTGCAGCGAGTTGCTGGGTATTTATACAAGGCAGAGGCGTCGATGTGTAGCTAGCCTACATGAGAAGCCGATAACGTAGTAGAAATGGCCAGCAAACGCTGCCCGAAGGGTTCGAGCTGGGCGCCCCCGCAAAAAGCGTTTTACTCTTTGTTGAGGGGGATTTGCTTAGAGTGACTAGGCTACTTCCCCCTCGCCGCGATTAAAACGCTTTTGACTAGGCGGCCCCATGCGAACAAAATTTAACCACGAAAGGTCAACACGCCCTGATCAGTGCCAAATAGAAGCACAAGGAAGCAAAGATGGAGACAAACACATCCTATGAGCGAGTAGTAGACGTACAAGCTTATCTGCAGCTTGAATCGATACTGGCTCAAAAAATAGAAACAGAACGCATTGTCACGCAAGAGGCAAAGCGCTTGGCTTACGGCACCGATGCGAGTTTCTATCGCTTGGTGCCGAAAATGGTTCTAAGGCTGAAAAACTTAGACGAAGTGATATTCACCATTCAAAGCTGTCGCGAACTGGGTATTCATTTTACCTTTCGTGCCGCTGGCACAAGCCTTTCAGGACAAGCCGTTTCAGACTCGGTACTCATCACTCTAACCGACGACTGGCGCGGCCATGAAATCGTCGATAACGGTAATCAGATCATCCTGCAACCCGGTGTGATTGGTGCCGATGCTAATAAATACCTCGCCCCTTTCCAACGTAAAATCGGCCCAGACCCAGCGTCTATCAACACCTGTAAAATTGGCGGTATTGCCGCGAACAACGCCAGCGGTATGTGTTGTGGTACTGCGCAAAACTCCTATCGCACCGTCGAGAGCATGAAAATCGTATTGAGTGATGGTTCCCTGCTTGATACAGCAGATAACGCCAGCGTTGAGGCTTTCAAGCAATCACACAAAGCCCTGTTTGAGGGCATTATTGATTTACACCGCCAGACTAGTTCAAATCAAGAACTCGCAGACAGAATCCGCCACAAGTACCGCCTTAAAAACACCACAGGCTACGCGCTCAATGCTCTAGTTGATTACCACGACCCAATTGAGATCATCAAACACCTGATGATTGGATCTGAAGGCACGCTAGGCTTCATCGCAGAGATCACCTACAACACGGTTATCGAACATCCGAACAAGGCTTCGGCTCTGCTGGTGTTTGCCGACATCGAACAAGCCAGTAAAGCCGTGACTACGCTATCCAAAACACCGGTTGCTGCTGTTGAGTTGATGGATGGTAGAGCACTTCGTTCAGTGGCTGATAAACCGGGTATGCCAGCATTTATGCCAAGCTTGGACTTGGAAGCCGCTGCTATTTTGGTTGAATCACACGCCAGCTCCCAGCAGGACTTAGATTTACAATGTAAATCAATTTTGGATGCATTGGCTGATTACACGATTGTTGAATCAGTCCCTTTCACGTCCGATCCGAAGACAGTCGCGACTCTGTGGGGCATCCGAAAAGGCATGTTCCCAGCAGTTGGCGCAGTGCGTGAAGTCGGCACTACAGTCATCATTGAAGACGTTGCTTTCCCTGTTGAAAACCTCGCTAACGGCATTCGAGAGCTGCAAGAGCTGTTCGATAAATACGACTACAGCGAGGCGATCATTTTCGGCCATGCACTCGAAGGCAACCTGCACTTTGTGTTTACCCAAGGCTTCGATAGCCAAGAAGAGATCGACCGTTACGGCGGTTTCATGGACGACGTTGCCGAGCTAGTCGCGGTGAAATACCAAGGCTCTTTGAAAGCGGAACACGGCACGGGCCGAAACATGGCACCTTATGTTGAATTAGAATGGGGCAAAGATGGCTACGCCTTAATGCAACAGATCAAAGCACTGTTCGACCCAGAAAGGCTGCTTAACCCCGGCGTTATCATCAACGACAATCCAAACTCCCACATCACAAACCTGAAGCCGATGCCTGCTGCCGATGATCTAGTCGACCGCTGTATTGAGTGTGGCTTCTGTGAACCTGTTTGCCCTTCTCGCACGCTGACTTTATCACCTCGCCAACGTATTGTTTTATATCGCGAGCTACAACGCCGCCGTGCGGCAGGAGAAGAGATAGAAGCAAGCGAGCTAGAGAAGACGTTTGAATACCAAGGCATTGATACCTGCGCTGCAACAGGCCTATGTGCGGAGCGTTGCCCAGTGGGCATCAACACTGGCGATTTAGTGAAGAAGCTTCGTATCGCCAAATATGAGAAGTTCACACCAATTGCTAAGTGGACAGCGGAGCACTTCTCGACCACCACCAAGCTGACTAAGGCTGGCCTCAAAACTAATCAAGTAGCGAGTAAGGTTCTAGGTGCGAATACAGTCGGCAAGCTAACCAATGGCTTGCGCTCAATGACTAAAGGCGCGACACCGGTTTGGATGCCTGAGATGCCGCAATCCAATAGTCACTCGCCAACCTCATCACCCGTGACGGCAGAATCTTCAAGCAATCATAAGAAGGTGGTTTACCTCCCTTCCTGTGCCAGTCGAACCATGGGGCAACAAAGCGATGCGGGCGACCAACGTCCTCTAACTGAAGTGACCATGTCTCTGCTTAAAAAAGCAGGATTCGAGGTGATTCTACCGAAGAAGCTAGATGACCAATGTTGCGGGATGCCTTACGACAGCAAAGGTATGACCGACTTAGCCCAATCGAAAGCGCAACAACTCGAAGAAGTGTTGTGGCAAGCCAGTCGTCAGGGTGAATACCCAGTATTGATGGACACCAGCCCATGTGCCAAACGCAGTATTGAACAGTTCACCAAGCCATTAGAAGTGCTAGAGCCGACAGGGTTTGTGAACCAATACTTGCTTGAGCACCTGACACTTGAGCCGCTGCAAGAAACCGTAATGCTGCATGTCACCTGTAGCTCTCGTCGTATGGGCTTAGAAGGTGCGATGTTAAACCTTGCTAAAGCCTGTACCGAAGAGGTCATCGTTCCTGAGCATATCCAATGTTGTGGTTGGGCGGGTGACAAAGGCTTTACTACGCCAGAGTTGAATGAGGCAGCTGTGCATCCACTCAAGGAACAAGTTCCGAGCAACTGTACTCGTGGCTTCAGTAACAGCCGAACCTGTGAGATCGGTTTATCGCACCACAGTGGCATTCCGTATCAATCAATCTTGTACTTGGTGGACGAAGTCGCGCAGTAGCTCCACTCATACTGCGAGCAACGTGCTCTAGCTTAAAACGAAAAATGGCAGCCCAATCCGGCTGCCATTTGTTTATTCGATTTAAACCGTATTACCGAGCTAGATATTACTGAACTAACGGCTACTGAGCTAGGCACACCAACTCTTCTGGCGAGTAGTGTTCTGCTTCTGCACCTTTGGCGATTAAGTCGATCACTTGGAACTCGCTCATGTCACCAAACTCTTTGGTTAAGTAATCACGGAACGCTTTCTCGTTCGGCCATTTACCTCGCACGATATAGCCATCTTCTTTATCGAAATCTTCCGTTTCAAAGAAGGAAAAGTCGGTCATACCAATATTGTGGCAATACAAAACGAGATACATGTTGAATCCTTAACACTTAACTAGGGTCTGTGTAACTTTTGAGCCGATCAAAAAGCGTCTCTAAAAGCAGGGCTAAGGTTACATCATAAATACTAAATCGAATACCCAATCGAATCGTCAATTTAGAAACCTCAGCGACCGGCTCTTTTCGTTAGTCATCAAACATCATGTTAATGGCTGCACCCAACAAGATCAGCCCAACAATTGGCCCCATGACTGCTAATGGCGCGCGCTCAATGTATGGAAGGTTCTCTGCGATCATCAAACCCCATTCAGGTGTCGGTGGCTTAGCCCCCAATCCGATGAAGCTTAGCGAGGTCAGACTTAGAGTGATAACCGGTAGCCTCAACATCGCGTGTCTTAACAACGGTGGCAACACATACGGAAGCAAGTAGAAACGGAAGATTCTAAGCTTACTGGTGCCCCATAGTGGCGCGAGGTGCGTATAAGGTTGCGCCTTAGCTTCTACGATCAAGCTTGAGCAGTGTGCAGCTAGCGGCGCCCACGACACCAATACAATCGCGATTAAGGCGCTGTTCGGATTCATCCCCGTTAAACCTGCAACAAGCAAGCCTGCAATGATGTATGGGATACCCTTAGTGATCTCGATAAGGCCTTGGCTAAAGCGGGTGTTGAAACCCATGATGATGCCCGTCACCAAGCTCAAGAACGTTGCCAATATACCGGCTTGGAAGGTTGCAACCATACCAGAACCGATTCTCGCCAGTAGATCTCGGCCAATGCCATCCGCTCCCAAAGGTGCTTGCCAGCTCGGCGATGCTAAGCGTGCAAACTGGCTAGTGTATGGGTCACGAAATGCTGCCCAAACTACGATAGCAATTAGGAAAGAGAAGATCGCAAAAGCAGTGACACGTTTAGCGCGGTTCTGGGTAAAACGAAACGAAGAGTGGCTACTGATGAGTTTGCCGCTTTTCAGGCTGTGGCCAAGAATCAATTGCTGAACAAACAAACTCATGCTGCTCACGGCAATTGAAAATAGCAGCAACACCAATAAGCCGCCTTGCAGCGTTGGTAAGTCTTGCGCCTTGGCTGCACCAAGAATCATGCGCCCGATGCCAGGGATCGAAAAGATAAGCTCAACCGCGACTGCGCCACCAGTTAAGCCAATCACGATCATCGCGATTTGCGGGATCAGACTGCTCAGCGCTCTTTTCAGCGCAAAGCGAATAATTTGATTGGAATGAACGTTGGCACTGAGCCAAGTGATCACCCAAGGTTCATTGAGAACGCGTTGTAAACTGTCTCTGAGTAGGCGACTAAACAAGCCACTTGCGGGCAGTGCGAGCGCTAAACTCGGTAGCCATATGTCTTGCCAACCTTGCCAACCATACGGTGGTAGCCAACCTAACCAGATAGAGAACACCAATATTAATACCGAGGCCACCACATACTCTGGCAACGATATTAATACGGTGCTTAAACTGCTGTAACTCTGCCCCAGTTTGCCCTTCTTCCAACTGCGTAAGGTAGCCAGTAAGCCTGCACCACACAGTACGAAAGTCATCACAAGTGCGCTAGACATCAAAAACAGAGACGTAGATGCTGTTTTTTGAATGCTTAATGCAACCGAGGAACCATCAATCCATGATTTACCTAGATCACCTGAAAAAGCACTTCCTACCCAGTCGATCAGGCGCTCAATGGCTGAACGATCCAGCTGAAGATCAGCACGTACCGCCGCTAAAGCTTCAGGCGTAAGCAGGTGTTGTTGCCCCGCCCTAGCCCGCAGAATAGATTGGCTTGGATCGATGCCTGCAATGTCAGGCATCAAACCAACAAGAATCACCACCACAATCAGTGAGGCGATTCTTGATAGCCAAGGCGTCAAGATAAATAGAGTTCGACGCAGAGTCTCAGCAGATAACATTTATTTAGTTAGCCTGTGTTGCCGGGTTAACTTGTGTCGCTTTTTTGACCTGTGTAGTTTGATCAACCAAGCGACGTTCACTTGGGTCACGAACGACATTGCTTACACGCTCACTTTCACCTTGAATCACACGTTCGTGAAGCAGCGGGATAGCCGCGAAATCGTTAAGGATTTTTTGTTCCGCTTCGATGATCGCTTGGTGACGCAGCGCACCTAGCGGTTGTAGGTCAGCGTGATTCAGTGCTTTATCTACCTCTTGAGAACAGAACTGGCCAAGGTTGAATGAACCCTTACAACCAAAG
Source organism: Vibrio sp. 1CM8B (assembly GCF_023161685.1). Lineage (NCBI taxonomy): Bacteria > Pseudomonadati > Pseudomonadota > Gammaproteobacteria > Vibrionales > Vibrionaceae > Vibrio > Vibrio sp. 1CM8B. The sequence goes on along the minus strand of NZ_JALNTU010000001.1, from coordinate 677,642 downwards.
TCGCTCATCATGTAAGCCACTGGGTCACCCGAATCTAGAACCGTTGCACGAGAAAGGATAAACGCGTCGAACTTACCAGATAGCGCATCGTTCTCGATCTGAGCGTATTCACGAATATCCAGCTCAACCTTGAAACCAGCCGCTTCAAGTTGTTGCTTCAGTAGCGCTGCCACTTCTGGAAGCTCTGCACGGTCGGTAAAGGTACCGATAACAATGCTTTCACCGTTTGCTTTTAGCGTTTTGTCTACAGTCTGACCTTCAGGTCGAATCGGCTCAGCCCAAGCAAGTGCAGGACCTAATAGGCCTTGCGCGATATCCGCGTGGTTTTCATAAACAGTATTCACGATCTGCTCACGGTCTACTGCAGCTGCCGCTACCTTACGCAGTTCAATATCGCTAAATACGCCTGACTTGTTGTTCAGGTAAAGCGTATTAGTACGAGGCATTGCCACTTCGTAAAGTAGGTTCGGATCAATAGTCGCGATTTGTGAAACGGGTACCGCTTCAACGACGTCAGCCGTGCCGGTTCTCAACGCTGCAGCGCGAGCAAAACCATTAGGAACGTATTCTGCAATTACAGATTCAACTTGCGCTTTTTCGCCCCAGTAGCCATCAAAACGTTTCAGTTTCGCGCTGGTTGTGCCGTTTATTTCAGTCAACTCAAACGGGCCAGTACCTGCGCCAATTGGACTAACACGGCCATCTTCTTGATAAGCACTTGCTGCAAGAATCGCTAATTGAGGGCTTGATAAACGGCTTGGTAAAAGAGGGTCATCAAAGCTGGTTTTAATCTCTATACGGTAGTTGTCCATCGCTTTCACTTCTAGCTCTACGCCATCTAGGATGCGCGGCTTAGGTGCTGCTTCAAGCGCTTTTTGTAGAGAGTTCACTACAGAGTTTGCCGTTAATGTCGAACCATCATGGAATTTAACGCCTTGGCGAATCGTGAACTGCCAAGTCAGAGGATCAAGATGTTTCCAATCCGTTGCCAACATAGGTTGTGCTTCTGAGGTTGGGCTCAGGTTAACCAGAGTTTCTGCTGTGCTCCAACGAGATAACTTAAAAGCGTCATCAGAAAGTGGCGATAAACCCGTTCTTGGTGGTTGCATCATCGCAACTCGAATTTCAGATTTTACTGCGGCATCGCTAGACCCTGGTTGAGAGTCAAAACAGCCCGTCAAAGGCAGAGCCAACGCAAGCGCGCAAGCCAGTTTGATTGAATTAAAACGCATAATTATTTTTTCTCTGTAGCTGTATTTTTTTAATAAATAAGGTTGTGTTTAACAAGTAGATTTCGAAAGAGGCTGAGACTCGATCAGCATCTGAGTCGCAGGATGAGCAGGTTTACTCATCACTTGATCGGTCGGTCCGTGCTCGACCATTTCACCATGGTCGAGTACCAGTATTTCTTCACAAAGGGCTTTTGCCGCACCGAGATCATGCGTAACCAAAATAAGGCGCATATCACGCTTCTTTTTCAATGAATTAATCAAGTCCAACAACCTTTGGCGATTCACCGGGTCAAGGCTGGCAGTAGGCTCATCGGCCACCAGCACTGCGGGTCTAACGACAAGAGCCCGAGCAATAGCCACACGTTGAGCTTGACCTGTAGAAAGCTGATTAGGTTTCAGTAAGAGCAGACTGGCAGGCAATCCAACGTCTGAAAGCGCTTCTTCAATGATGGCTTCATGATTACCCGAAACATCTAAGTTGCTTAGCGGTTCGGCTAAAATCTGTCGAACGGTATAGTAAGGGTTGAGGCTAGTGTGGGGCTCTTGTGGCACCAATTGAATCAAACGGCACACCGTTGCTTGCGCTTTGCTATCGCGAATTGGGAGCGAATAACCGAACAAGTTTATTTGACCAACGGTTGGCGATTTAAGGCCAAATAGCAGTTCAATCAACGTTGATTTCCCCGCACCAGAACGCCCAACAATCGCTAAGCTTTTGTCTTCAACCTTAAGGTCAATGTTCTGTAGCGCTTTAAACGCCTTTCCACCCAACCAACTTGGTACGGAATAGTAGTGAACACTCACATTGTCGAACTTAATCTCTGTCGATGTTTGTGTTTCTGAATCAGTCACTGGCATTAATGGCGAGGCTTCTGAGTTTAGTGGTAAGGTAGAGCTCATTCGATTAAGTCTCTCAATGAACAACAAAACGCATGGGAACTCGACTCAAGCGCGTGCTTTGGTGCACCGTAAGCCACCACACCACCATCATCGATGACCAACAGCTTGTCACACGCCAACGCGCTATGCAGGTCATGGGTGATGAGTAAACCACCAATTTGACGCTGTTTAACATTGTGTCGAATCAGCTTAAGTATCTCTTGCTCTGTCACCGGATCTAACGCACTGGTTGGTTCATCGGCGATGATAATATCGGCGTTACTCAGCAAGCCAATCGCAATACACACACGTTGGCGTTGCCCGCCCGAAATTTGGCTCGGGTACAACCGCAAGATGGTTTCTGGATTAGGAAAACCAAGTTGAATCAGCAACTCGGTAATTTTGATTTTGTCTTTTGATTTAAGCTTGGTGCGAGTTCCCGTCAAGGCAAGGCTGAGTTGGCCTTCTATTGAAACTAGAGGATTTAACGCTTGAAGCGAATCTTGGAAGATAACTGCGGGGCGCTGTGCTGCAGTTCTTTGCAACATAGGTAAACCACACACCGCTTCACCAGATAGAGAAATATGACCTTCAACTTCAACCGTCTCTGGCAGAAACCCCGCAATAGCGCGAGAAAGCATCGACTTACCAATGCCTGAAGGACCCATGATCGCCAACAGCTCACCGCGATAAACATCGAAGTGGATATCTTGGAAAAGGGTTCTCGAAGAGGTTTTGATCGTTAGGTGGTCAACAGACAAAAGTGGGGCGTTCACGCAGATACTCATATATAAATGTTATAACATAACAACTCTATCATTTAGCCGACATGATGAAAAGAGAACATTGAACTGTATCGTATTTTATTTGCTGTTCGATTGACCAATTTTTATTAGGGCGTGTTGACCTTTCGAGGTGATTTTTACAGGTACAAAAAAGCGCTGTCTAAATTTATCGTGTAAAAATAGTAAAGCGCTTTCATAAAGTATTACAGGTGGTGATTAGGTTACTTAGTTAATGGCACCCTGAGCGGCATCTTCGACTGGGTAACACTTCTGCTTAACTTGTGCGATGAACGGATACAAGAAGGCAATACGTCCAAGATAAAACAAGGTAAACGCCAACCACAAACCATGATTGCCCCAAATATCGATGGTGAATGCCTGTACCGCTAAGAATACCAACAAAGTCGCGATGCTTGAGTCTCTAACCGGACGCGTGGTTCCCGTTCCGGTAAAGATGCCGTAAACCGTTAAGCCAAAGCCAGCCACTAGCGGGAACACAATTAACCACGGAGCCATCTCTTGATATAGAGCGACTAGCGCTGGAATATCGGTAAACAAGAAAACAATGCTGTCTTTAAATACCAAGGTCAACAGCGTCAGCGCAGCAATAAAACCGGCCGTCCATTGGAAGTTAAGTCTTAAAACACGATCCAACATTGAAGGGTTCTTCTGACCTACCGCCTTACCTGCAAACACACTCGATGCGTTGGCAATACCATCAAACATATAGCTGACTATGAAGGTCACCTGCATCAAGATCGCGTTAGCCGCTAGAACATCCGTACCCAGTTTAGAGCCAGTACGCGCCATCATGTTGAAGAACACCAAGATACAAATGGTACGAAGCAATAAATCAGTATTCGATGAGATGATTGTCGATAGGTCTTTCTTGGTCATCTTCGAGCCTTGCAAGAACTCAGAGATCGAAATATTGCTGGTCTTCATCACCAAGGTCACACCAATCGCAAAGGTGGTAACTTGTGCAATCAAACTTGCGTAAGCCACACCTGCTACACCCAGATCGAAATAGAGTACAAACACCGCATCTAAAACAATGTTCAACACGTTACCAAACACTTGTGTATAAAGAACTTCTTTGGCGTTCGCCTGCCCCATTAACCAACCAATAATGGTGTAGTTGAGCAACACAAAAGGCGCGCCATAAATCAAAATACTGAAGTAGATATGCGCGTGCTCGGCCACATTGGTTTTAGGCTCTATCACCCACATTGCACCTTGCCAGATGAGTGGCTGTATCAAGATAAAGATCAAACCCACCAAACCAGACAGCACAAACGGACGCATCAAACTACCCGCCAAATCAGAGCGATTTCCCTTGCCCAGTGCCATCGCACTTTGCCCCGTGGTACTAACACGGAAAAAGCCAAACAACCAATACATGGTGTTCATAATGATGGTGCCGATCGCCACGCCACCAATCAGTTCAGCAATACCAAGTTGGCCAATAACAGCGGTATCCACCGCACCTAGCAGAGGCTGTGTCACCGTTGAGATGATGAAAGGGAAGGCAATTTTCAGATAATCTTTGTGGGTAATGGTCATATATTCTAGCGGGTGATATTAAGAACTATTTGCAATTAGAGCGGGATGCTATCGTTTAATCCGTACGTTGTCATCATTTACTTAGAGTAGATTATCAACAAGCTTCTCTCCCATCGCACCATCAACATAAGACGCCTTTCTGTCATTGAGCAAGCAAATTAGCCACAACAAATGAGTAAAGCCACGCTCGACAAAACACAACAAAACCAATTACTGCGCCAACTCAATGGTTAGACTAGTAAAGGCTTAGTAAAAACTCACGGGAAGGTAGAAATCGAGCTCGAATATTTCATCACTATTAAGAAAGTGATTCTGATGATAATGCACATACGCAGGAGTCGAGCGCTGTTTGAAACCAGATGTGGGTAGCCACTTTTCTAACACCATACTGATCTGTGGTAGCAGCTCACCATAGCGGCCATTAAGTCGAAACACAGCGTGTAAGCCGCCCGGAATCACCATCTGGTTCACGACACTGCGATACTTAATCGGTTCATCAATCGCGATACACGCCACATAACGACACTGATCCATTTCAACCCAAGCAGGGTTTGAGTGATGCAAACCAAATTGACTCGAAAAATCACGCTGTTCTGAATTCGCCCACGCTTTCAATATCAACCAAGCATTACGAATGGATCGGTTATAGCCCGTATGTCGAACGTAGGCCGCCATGCGTTCAGGCACTTCAACGATCTTAGGTTCGGGCAATACTCGCTGCGCCACATTCAAATAGCCCGCCGCCACTTCGGGATCTTTCAAATAGGGTTTTTCTGCTACTTGTAAATCGTGTTTACGCCATTCTCCGGGCGACATATTAAAGGTCGCTTTAAATGCTCGACTAAACGAAGACACAGAACTAAAGCCACATTTATGGGCGATCTCAACCACAGACGAACTGGTATCGAACATCAATTGGTTGGCCGCATACTCCATTCGAGTGCGTCGGATATATTGATGCAACGACTCCCCGACCACGCTTTTAAAGGTGCGATGAAAGTGCTGTTCTGAATAGGCCGCTATCTCAGATAACTCTTTGGCAGACAAAGGCTGACTGATGTCTTGGTGAATATGGAACAAGACATCATTGATTCTCGATATGTGTTGACGTGACATCGTTTAAATAGCATAAATGGACATGTTTAAGAGCATAAACGGACACGCTTGTTTTTACAATTGCCGTGTAATATCAAGCGATAGAATAAAAACGATAAACGACGAGACACAACACATGGAAATCGCACAGTCATTACAACAGATTCAATCTTCATACATTCGAGAGATCCTCGCAGCCGCAAGTGATCCAAATGTCATCTCATTGGCCGGTGGTTTACCGGACGAGAAAACATTCCCTATCGATTTAATGAAGCCAACGCTAGAAAACCTAGCGAACATGCCTGAAGTTTTCCAATACGGTTCTACTGCCGGTTACGGCCCGTTGCTTGACCACCTAACACAAAGCTACCAATTGCCGGAGTCACACACGGCAATGATTTGTACTGGCTCTCAGCAAGGTTTGGATTTGATTGCGCGTGCATATGTCGACCCGGGTGATGTGGTTGTGATGGAAGCGCCAAGCTATTTAGGTGCGATGCAGGTGTTTGGCCTAGTTCAAGCAAACATTGCGACCGTGTCTCAAACTGAATTTGGCCCGAACCTAGATGAACTGGAAACGTGCTTTGCACAGCAATCACCGAAGATGTTCTATGCCGTTCCTGATTTCCACAACCCAACCGGCGTGTGCTGGGCAACAGAAACTCGTCAAAAAGTGGCTGAGCTGTGTATCAAATACAACGTGGCATTCATTGAAGATGCGCCATACCGTGAGCTACGTTTCACAGGTACAGAACTGCCGTTGGTTTCTTCGTTCTGCCCTGACAACTCTATCGTTCTTCGTTCATTCTCTAAGATCGCATCGCCAGGTTTACGTATTGGCGCAGTAACAGGCAAACGCAGCTACCTTGAACCACTGATCAAAGTGAAGCAAGGCGCGGATTTACACTCAAGTGTACCAATGCAAGCACTGCTTGTTGGTCTTCTAAAACATGAAGACTTTGGCGTACACATGGAAAACATTCGCACCCTGTACAAGTCTCGTTATGAGGTGCTGTTCTCAGAGCTAGAGAAACAACTGCCTGCTGACTGTGTACTGAAAGCCGTAGATGGCGGGATGTTCATTTGGGTTGAGATCCCAGAGTGCGACACCTTCGAATTGGCTAAAACTCTACTATCGAATGGTGTAGCGGTTGTACCAAGCCCAGTATTTTATCCAAAGGCCGATGAAGCCAAAGCCGCACTGCGCTTAAACTTCACTAATGCCAATCCAGAAGAATTGACGGAAGCGGTAAAACGCTTAACAGAAGTACTTAACCAAGCGTAATCGCTGACTAGACTGACCGCTTTGGTGACTGCCTGATCGGCTTATTACCGAGAAAGCCGTCATAAGTCAGCATTAAAGGCCAATGTCATTCTCAACAAGAGAGTCACATTGGCCTTAATTTTAGGTCTCCATAAAGCACAGAAAGGACATCAATTTGCCGCATTGTATTATCGAACACTCATCCACTATTGATGGTCAGCAACTCAACCAACAAGTGTTTCTCGGCGCAATGGAATCTCAGTTGTTCTCACCAATAGGGGAAGACATCAAAGTACGCAGCCTTGCCTATCAGCATTACCAAACCGGTGAAGTAAAAGAAGACTTCGTGCATGTCTCTGTGCGTATTTTGTCTGGGCGTAACGAAAGCGTTAAAGCGATGCTCTCCAAGTCCATTTTGGATCAATTACTGACTCTTCCATTAAACAATGCTTCGCTGACCGTAGAGATCATTGATATTGAGACAATCAGCTATTCAAAAGCCTTAGTTTAAAGGCAAATCACAAGCGTACAGCCCCTCAAAAATAGGGCATTTTAAAAACATTCGTTAACAGCATGGAGCAATGAAATGGAATTGGTGATTGGTAACAACCCAGAATTGATAACGAAAGCACAGTCCATTCGTCATCAAGTATTCGTTGTTGAACAAGGTATTCCCCATGCGTTGGATCTTGATGGGCTCGATCCTGTCTCACATCATGCACTCATCACCGATGAAAATAATTTAATCGCGACGGCACGCTTGCACATTGATGAATCAGGACATTCAACCATGGCACGTGTTGCTGTTCTGCAGCCTTATCGAGGATCTGGTATCGCGTCTAAAATTGTTCGCGCACTTCTAAAACACGCCTCTAAACATGGTGCCAAAGTCATTGAAATCCACGCCCATCAATACCTAAAGGGTTACTATGAAAAGTTCGGCTTTGAGTTCATTCGTGAAGTGGAAATCGTCGGAGAACATCAACTCATTGAGATGAGATACTACATAAGTTCTTAGCCGAATATTCAATAGGCAACAAAACACCACTGCTTATTTGAGCTAACATTCCTTATCAAATAACGGCCTTTTCACCACACCTAAAGCCACACCAAAAATGGTGTTATATAGCCCTACGTTTGGTTGGTTTTTGTCCCGCACCGCCTTGGTTATACTGCGCCTGATTTTAATAAGCCAACAAGACAGAACCGAGTTGAAATACTCAGTTCTGATCACAACAGGCAACCGCTCTGGATTTACGTTCCAGCTCGCAGAAAGGAAAAACCATGTCTCAATATGTTGTATGTGCTCTGTATAAATTCGTAGCACTTGATGATTACCAAGAAATTCGCCAGCCACTAACCGACGTGTTAGAAGCCAACCAAATCCGCGGTACTTTGTTACTTGCGAGTGAAGGTATCAACGGCACCGTTGCAGGTAAGCGCGAATCTATCGACGCCCTTCTTCAATGGTTCAAACAAGACTCTCGCTTGGCGGATGTTGTTTACAAAGAATCATTCAACGAAGAACAACCATTCAACCGCACCAAGGTTAAGCTTAAGAAAGAGATCGTAACCATGGGCGTTGAGGGCATCGACCCACGCCACGTTGTCGGCACTTACGTGAAACCAAACGAGTGGAATGCACTGATTTCTGATCCTGATGTGATTCTGGTTGATACTCGTAACGACTACGAAGTGGACATCGGCACCTTCAAAAATGCTGTAAACCCAAACACAGAAACCTTCCGTGAATTCCCTCAATACGTTGAAGACAACCTTGATCCTAAGAAACACAAGAAAGTCGCGATGTTCTGTACTGGCGGCATTCGTTGTGAAAAATCAACAGCCTACATGAAAGAGCAAGGCTTTGATGAGGTTTACCACCTTGAAGGCGGCATTCTTAAGTACCTAGAAGAAGTGCCTGAAGAAGAGAGCATGTGGGAAGGCGACTGCTATGTATTTGATGGTCGTGTTGCAGTAAACCACCAGCTAGAAAAGAGCGGTTACGATGTGTGTAACGCGTGTCGCCTGCCAATCACTGACGAAGACAAAGCCTCTGAACACTTCGAAAAAGGCGTAAGCTGCCCTAAGTGTATTGATAAGCACAGCGACGAGCAAAAAGCCCGTTTCCGTGAACGTGAAAAGCAAGTTCAACTGTCGAATGCTCGTGGCGAAACCCACGTAGGCGGCGAAGCTGCTCACCTTATCGAGCAACGCAAAAAAGAAAAGCTTGCACACAAAGAGCAGCAACGCTCTGGCAAGAAAGCAAAGTAAACTTTCTGCTTTAAACTCTTATAGTTCTAAACATATAACTATAAATAGTTAGCTATATACATACAAAAGAGCGCAAGTTCGAGGATAATACCACGAGTTTGTGCCCTTTTTTGATCGCTTTAAGGCTTTGTGTTTAGGAACACATTTATCTTCAAAAATAGGCTCTATACTGAAGTTAATTAGACAAGTGAGGAAGTGCCAATGCTCAATGAAAACCATGCCTTTATCTTAGATTTCCCAGATCTTAAATTAGACATTGTTCAGCTCAACCACGACGACGAAAAATTCAAAGCAGACATGCAGAAGTACCACCAACTCGACTACGACATCCGTCAGCTAGAAATCTCTGGCAGCCCTATCGATGACGACAGCATGCACAACCTCAAAGTAGAACGCATGGAGCTAAAAGACTCGCTACACAAACAACTCACACGCCATCACGCGCTTAAGATCGTATAACGACTCATATGCTGGTGTGGCTAACTTAGCCACACTGCTCTCCTTCTCAAAGAGTTCTTTGTTTGAAATCGAAACTACCTGCTACCCAACTTGATTATTCGTTGAAAAGTCTAAGTAAGTACTGAATTGAAGCCCATCATCTTGAGTTTCAAAACTCCAACCCATTCGCTCACAGATTCGTTGCACAATCACTAAACCACAACCATAGCCTGCATTGTAAGTATCATTGCCATCATGACGGTTAGTGATCACTAATTGAGAACCTGTCACCACAATTCCAACATCGCCAACACTGTAGCTAAACGCATTTTTAATTAAGTTATTCAATACAATAGTAATAAAGCTCTCTGGCGCATACACAGTGACAGTCCCTTTTACGTCTAGGTTATAACTCGCATCCTGCTTGGCAAACAAAGGCGCCATTTCAAGCAGCTGCTTCTGAACTTCGACTACCAGGTCATAGTGACCGAAATGGTGCTCATCGATACTCTCTTTACCAAGCAGCAAAAACATTTCAGTCAGCACTCGCATCTGTTCACTCGCTTCTTGCAAGCGGTTAATCGCTTTTAACGCAACAGGAGGTTGATTGGGTACTTTAGTTAGCAGATCAGCCGACCCTTTAATCACCATAATCGGGGTCCGTAGCTCGTGAGATGCAAATCGATTGAACTCCTCTTCCCGCTGAAAAAATCCTGAAATATGATTCTTTGAATCTAAAAGTGTTTGCTCAATATGTCGTGTTTCAGCGTAAGACGTCTCGACTTCAAAACTTGGCTGCTCAGGGTGCATTTGCCCTATTTTCTTTTCTATCTGATTAAGTGGCCTCGACAGCGAGCGGACAACATAGATCCCATACAAAACCATGAAGATTGAGGTTAAGCCACCGAGTATGAGGGTGTAGTTGTGGAGGCTCCATTCATACTCGTCGAGGTAGTCGTCGGCGTCATCTTGAAACAAGATATACATCAGCCCTTTGCCTGACGGGTGTTCGAATACGTAAAAATGTTTATCTTCCGTACCCAACAGATGTTCATAGAAACCGGGCTCTTTGTACCGAGCTAACCAATTGGGCAGTTCTCTTTCACTCCAATAGGTTGAAAACTCATTTTTATTCGGCAACAGCGCTTCTTCGCCAAGCAACTGATATTCTGACGTATAACGATTAGCTTCAGTGTCTAGCCAGTGGTGCAGGCTGATCACTTCCATCTGGTTTTCAGCGATATAAATAACTGTCCAGAAAAGGCCGAACATGACCAAGGTCATCAAACCAAAGCTGCGACGGATTTTTCGGTAGATGCTCGGGTAATCGCCGTGGCTTAAACCGTTATGCTTTGAGTCGGTAACCTTGTCCATGAATAGTCTCTAATCGTGAATGTTCAAACCCTTTATCAAGCGCGTTACGCAGTCCATAGATATGACTTCGAAGTGCATCACTGCTTGGCGATTCATCACCCCAAACGGAATCAATAACTTCAGTTCTTGAAACAATTGATGGCGCATGACGCATAAGGACTTTTAGTATTTTTAACTGGATTCGACTCAACTTAATAAGCCTCCCTTCTCGATAAACCTCGTCGGTCTGCGAGTTGAGAGTAATATCAGCAAAACTCAGCTTTCCGATATCTTGGCGTGGTCCTCGGCTTGCCAATGCGTTGAGCCTTAAACTGAGCTCTTGCATGGCGAAAGGCTTAACCAAGTAATCATCTCCGCCCGCTTGAAAAGCCGCAATTTTGTCGTCCAACCTATCTTTAGCGGTTAAAAATAGAATTGGCGTAGGGCACTGCACCTCTTCTCTTAACTTTCTAACTGCGGAGATGCCGTCTAATTTAGGCATCATGATATCCATGATAATCACGTCATAATAATTATCAGATGCTAACTTCAACGCCGCTTCACCATGATAAGCACAATCGATCACCATCCCTTCTAACTCTAGGTAATCGGCAATGGTTTCTGCAACATTGTGGCTGTCATCAACGATCAAAACTTTCATCGATTTATTTCACCTTTCTTCACGAGTGCTTCACGTTTGAGTTTATAAGATACACCCTCAATAAACTAAATAAAGAGTATATAGATGAAAAAGTTAGCGCTGATTTCGGTTGTCGGTTTAATTCTAACTGGCTGTGGCGGTAGTGACAGTAATAGCAATGGAAGCAACGATAACAACACGCAAGCTCCATCAGCAGTTCAAGGTACTATTGACTCTGTTTCTGGCAACACCATTGTTGTAAATGGCTATAGCTATCAAGTAGACAGTGCGAACTATGCAGGCGAAGACGTGGCAATTGCAGACCTAGAAAAAAACATGATGGTCTCTATTTCATCTATTGCTCGTAGCGCTTCAACTCACACTGGCGGGACTCAAGTTGGTCTTGAGCCGACCATCGTTGGTCTTATTTCAGACACCAACCACAATAATGGCACATTTAAAGTCAATGGCATCGAATTGACCTTTACAGATCTGTCACGTGAAATTGAAAATGGTGATTGGGTGATGGTTTCTTCTTTACCGACAGCGAATGCAGGTTACAAAGTATTGTCTGTTGTTAAGTTTGAGTACTCTAACTTAACTGAATCCGTTGAAGTTGAAGGGCTAATAAGCGATTTAAATGAATCGACTTTCAAACTTGGTGCTAATCTAAGTGTTGATTATTCAATTGCCCATGTCGACAACAATGGAAGCAGCAATAGATTAGCTAACGGTCTTTGGGTTGAAGTGACAGGCTCAATGGTAGGCTCTGTATTGAAAGCAGATGAAGTGGAAGTCGAAGATTTTGACGAAATCGATAATGACACTGAAATCGAAGGCATTATTACTTGGGTAGCTAACGACAAATCATCATTTGATTTAAGCTACAAAGGTCGCTTTCTTGTCAATGACAATACTCGTTACGAAGACGGCAATAAGTCAAACTTGACCGTAGGTACAGAAGTTGAAGTAACAACGAAACAAGCCAACGGCGAAAATGTTGCTACCGAAATCGAATTTGAACACGACGATGATTCACAAGATTGGAATAATAATGACGTTGATTTTGAAGGTGAAGTTCAGAGCACAAATGACGATGCATTGAGCTTTGTCATTCAAACGCAATCTGGCAATCAAACTGTCTACGTTAACCAAAACACTCGCTATGAAGATGGTCTAAGTTTCCATACTTTACATGGTCAACGTATTGAGGCTGAAGCTTACAAGGTTAACAACCAGTACATCACGAGTGAAATCGAAGCAGAAGACAACGACTAACGCATAGAACATCCTTGTTATTGAGTTCAGAAGCCACGCTCTACGCGTGGCTTTTTTGCATCAAAACAACCCGCACCTTAAGTGCAGCCTACCTCTTCAATTATGTTACTGTTTGCTTATTCAAAGGCGTTTGATAAGGAAGCGAGTAAAGTGGCAATAACAGAAGAAAATATACAGTTCCAACGTGTTTCAAATTCTGAATTCGATGAACTATTTGCGTGTGTTAAACAAGGTCTTTTCATACACGTAGATGACATTTTCGGCTGGGATGACAACTTCCAACGCCAACGACTTTTAAACGAATACCATCCATCTTGGTTTCATTGGGTATATCGCGAAAATAAAAGAGTAGGACTCGCCAGCTTTAAGCCTTATGACAACGCATACCATATTCACCTGCTGATCATTTTCCCTAAATACCAAGGTCGTTCGCTTGGCAAGCAAGTCATGGCTCTCATACATAAGAGAACCATGGAAGAGCAACGAAGCCAAGTGACTCTATCGAGTTTTAAAAGTAATGCTCGTGCTATTAACTTTTATCAATCGCTTGGCTATCAAGTCGGCGATGATAGTGATGATAACTTCGTAGGGATGGAGCTCAATCTAGACCACAAACACCATCTCTAATTAAACGCCCTAGCCACTCGTCCTTTACTGCTCAATTCATAATGACCAATATAGGCTGGGATAAATACCGATTGCCCTTTAGTAAGGGTTAAATGCTCACCTTTCTGACTCATTAGCGATAAATCATCATCGATTGCCATTAAGATTTCAGCACCGCTTGTGATGACTTCTTCTCGCTGAGGGCGATGAAAGATATTGAAATTGAAATCACTGACCGGGATATCATAACGATCACACTGACCTAACTTTGAGGGAGCTAACAACAAGCGTTCGAACGGGATTGGCGTAAACTCTGTACACGCCACTAATTCAGCGACATCAATGTGTTTTGGCGTTAAGCCAGCTCTCAGCACATTGTCTGAATTGGCCATAATCTCGAGCCCAGTTCCCTTGATGTATGCATGCGGAGTGTTCGCATTCAAATACATCGCTTCACCTGGCTTCAGTGTGATCAAGTTAAGCAGCAAAACACAAAACAGACCGATATCGTTCGGGTACTGCTGACTAAGCTCAGTAACCAAAGCAAACTCAGCTTGGTCTTGATGAGATGCAGCGTAAGCCAGAAGTTGCTCTAATGCTCGGTGTTTACGTTGGTCATTTAGCGTTAGCAAATCACGGAAAAACGCCTCTAAACCTAAAGAATCAAGGTTATTGCCAAACTCTTCAACCAAACCAGCCAGCTCACTCGAATCCAACTTTCTGAACAACCCTAATATTTCATCGAATTCTCGAAAGCCATTCATTGCTTGATATTCAGTGATCGCGTAAACCAATTCAGGCTTGTGGTTTGAGTCTTTGTAATTACGATGCCCTGCTGTTAGAGGGATTCTTGCTTGCTCTTCTCTTGCAAAACCAACCTCTGCTTGCTGCTTGTTTGGGTGAACTTGAACAGATAGCGCTTTTTCTGCTGCCAAGATCTTAAATAAGAACGGCAGTTCACCGAACTCCTGCGCAATATCGCTTGATAGATAAGCGGGTTTGTTCTTGTTAATCAGCTCAGATAGAGGCACTAAATGTTGGTCCAGCTTGACCATTGAGCAGCCCTTCGGATGCGCTCCCATCCAAACTTCCGCTTGCGGCTCTTGTGACTCATTCTTAAAGCCAAACAGTTCACGTATCGAAGAAATGCTCCCCCATGCATAATTTTGGATGGTGTTTTCCATTGGGAAAAATGAGTGTTCTGAGAAGTGGCTGAATGACATGGCGTTTTCCATAGTGAGCCCTTTGAACACAATTCAGAGAGCTGATTTCTAATAACGTAAATGATTAGAAAGACTACAGAGCGCAGCTAGAACCCACATGAGATGAGGTCTTAGACGCAATAGGAAAAATTCCTAGAAACAGGTGAGAACGATGAAAAGCGTGAAAAGAGTCACATTTGAATATCACGTTTAGAAAGCGCTGAGAATAAGATAGCGGCTTGTATCACACTGGTTACAGCAGCGATACAAGCATATGAATACAGACACTAGTGACTCTCTTGTTATCGAGAAAGATCCTTAAAAACCAGAACGAACCTCTGCACTTTTCTGAGGTGATTGAGCTTGCAAGAAAGGCAGTAGCAGCAAGCCAATAACGGCCGCACAAGTGGAGATGGTAATGAAGAACCCACTCCAACCGTAAGTTTCTAGAACGAGCGCTAATGGGTAACCAGAAAGTGCTGCTCCCATATAAGCAAACAAGCCAACAAAACCTGTCGCCGCCCCGGCAGAGTCTTTATGTGAACATTCCGCCGCCGCCATGCCAATAAGCATTTGAGGGCCAAAAACAAAAAAGCCTACACAAAACAGCCCAGCTGCTTGAAACACAAAGTTGGTTAAAGGCATAAGCCATAAAGCCGATACCGAAAGGAAGATGCCAATCGCAAACAGGATGTTCATCGGGCCGCGGTTACCACCAAACAACCTATCTGATCCCCATCCAGCAACAAGTGAACCAACAAAACCACCAATCTCGAACAGAGACAACGCAGCGTTGGCGTTTATCAAACTGTAATCGTGTTCTTCGGTGAGATATAAGTTGCCCCAGTCGTTAACTGCCGTTCTTACTATGTAAACCAACACATAGCTAAAGGCGAGCAACCAAATGTACTTATTGCTGAACACATAAGTTTTCAGGATCTCTCGATAGCTTAACCCTTGCCCATGGCTCTCTTGCGCTAATTCCAGGTGATCATTACGCCACTTCCCTACCGTCGGAAGTCCCATGGTGGTGGGCTTGTCACGTAAGCGCCAGCAAACGATAAGACCGATAAAAACACCAATCACACCCGGCCAGATAAACCCAGCTCGCCAACTGAACTGCAGCGTTAGATAACCCACAAGAATAGGGATAAGCGCTCCACCAACGTTGTGCGCTGTATTCCAGATTGCCCAGCGAAAGCCTCTTTCGGAGCGAGAATACCAAGTCGTCAATAACTTGGAACACGATGGCCAGCCCCAACCTTGGAACCATGCATTCAGTACCCATAGCGAGATAAAAGCCGCTAACGAACTCGAAAAGCCAAACGCGATGTTTATCAGACCAGTCGCGATTAGGCCAAGCCCCATGAAGTAACGAGGGTTCGACCGATCCGATATCGTGCCTGAGATAAATTTCGATAAGCCATAAGAAAGATAAAAGAGCGTACCAATTAAGCCGATATCGCCTTTGTCCAAACCAAGATCGGTGATCATTGCAGGCGCAGCGTAATTAAAGGTTTTACGAGTGAAGTAAAAACCTGCATAGCCGACATACATTCCTATCATGATATGAAGACGCCAGTAGCGATAACTCTGGTTGACCTCATCATCAGTTAGAGCATGACTCTTGGACGTTGTTGAGCGCAGAAATCCAAACATATTCGTTCTCACACTTTAGGTAATGTAACGCTGATATTGGTACCCGAAGATGAGCCATTAGCGTTGATTGTCATCTTGCCGCCGAGCGCCTGAACACGCTCTTGCATACCGCGAACACCCATTCCTTTGAGAAGATCTTGCGCTGTAAAACCAACGCCATTATCTGTGATCCGAAGGTCAGCTTGGTCACCTAAAATCAGTTCAATTTTAATCTCGCTCGCGTTGGCGTATTTAGAGGCATTGTTTAGAGATTCTTGGCACAGCCTGAAGATCGTGACCTTGAGCGTGTCACTCAAACACGAGTAATCACCTTGCCAATTTAACTGGATATCAACGCCGTGATCCGAAAACTCCATCTCTCGAATAAGCTGTTCCACGGAATCTTTTAGGTCAAGATCGTCCAACATCTTAGGTCTTAGCTTTGTAAGAAGTCGTTTGGTGGTGTCATAAACATTCAAAGACAATGACTCAATCGTACCCGCACAGCGAACGCTCATTTCAGCGGCATCGACGCGTTTAATTATGCTTGCCTGAGTACGAATTGCCGTGATGTTTTGGCCGATTTCATCATGCAGCTCACGCGCAATATCACGACGAACCGACTCTTCAGCCGTCACTAACTGACGTGAAAGGTTTTGATTCCTAGAGAGCTCGCTCCGCAATTTCGAGTTGAGGTCTTTCTGCTTTTGAACCGCTAAACCAAGCAGTATACCTGTGATGGTTTGAGCAGATAGAGACAAGAGCAAATCGGTAATTTCAAGTTTTGACGTTCCGCTGTGGGCTGCAATCAACGCGACACTATTTAACATTGTTGCAAGCAGAGCGCCTTGCCATCCGTAACGAACGGCGAGCAAGATAATAGGGATAGCCATACAGAACGGGGCGAAGCGCCTTAGTTCATCAGGCAAACTGGTTTGTATTAAAATACTGGCCACCAACAACACACTATATAAAGCGATATGCCGGATTTTGAACTCTACAACATTATGGATTAAGTAAGAGCTCAGTGGCGCCCACTTGTTTTGGAATAGATAGTTCCAGACTAGATAACACATCGGTACCAGCATCAGTCCGCCAGTAATACTCACCAACCACACCATGTAAACAGCCGGAACATGAGAACCCACCACGGCAACGTTAATAAATGCTGTGACCATGATTAAGCTCGCCATCACTAACAAGTGACGATTCTGGTCACCAGAATAATAACGCTTAGCAATGAGAGTGGCAGGAATACTCAACCCACTAGCGATGAGTATCGTCAGCCATTGAGGCTCATCAAGCAGTAAAGCTAAAGCGATCGCAAGCCCCCACTCTGCAATATAGATAGCAGGCCAATAGTGGGTGCGAGTGTGCAGCGTCATTCCCAATCGAAGTGAAAATGGGAAAAGCAGAATGGCTAACTCAGGGTCATTAATGAAATAGAAGGCAATAACCCACAAACAGAACCATGCACAGCCAGCCATAAAAATCCCACACAGGGAGGTGGCTAGGTAAGAACGCATTAGTACTGGTCTTGTGTAAACAATTTAGCTAACTCGACGTTATTCTTAACATTGAGTTTGTCCATCGCATTGGCACGGTGTACATGCACCGTTTTATGGCTAACCCCTAGCTCAACAGCGATAGATTTTACATCGAGCCCTGTTGCCAATAGCTGACACACTTCGCTTTCTCTGCGGGTGAGCTGATTTAAAGAGGCTTTATTCTTCATGGGCGTCGCAAGCTTTATAGCGATATCGGGCGTGAGATAACAGCCACCATTTGCGCTCGTGTGTACGGCTTGGATTAACTCATCAGGGCTACAGCGCTTGCTGAGATAACCTTTGGCTCCTAACTCTAATGACTTCTCAACCATCGCCGGAGAGTCATGAACGCTCAACATGATGCTGGCAATGCCAGATGGAATCTCTTCCAATAAGCTCAGGCCACTTTCGTCCTGCATTGAGATATCCAAGATCACGACATCAGGGTGACAGCTTGGCAATCCTAGGCGCGCTTCTGCCGCAGAGTTGAATTCCCCCACGACCGTAATATCAGCTTCAAGACTGAGTAATTGAGCAAAGCCAGATCGAACAATGACGTGGTCATCAACAAGCGCAACATTAATCATGATATTAACCAGAATTAAGAGTAAGAAAGAAAAATAGCCCCAACAGGAGCTATCTAAAATTAAGTTTATTGATAGAGATGATACTGAATCGAACTAACGATTGGTATGATCTCACGTGCTTTAATCAGATAAAGCACGTGAGACTCGCTACGCGTTTTGAGACGCTAAGTGCATTTTCTTAGCGTGGCGAATCTTCTTCTCTTCCGCAACCGCAACGAAGAGCAGTAACACGATACAAATGGCAGCTGACGTATCAAGCGCTGCGAACGTGCCTTTCCAACCCGTTAAGCCAAAAATAGGCGTGCCGTCTGCAATCATACCTAGGCCAAGTTTGGCAAAGCTGTCACCAATTAAGTAAGCAAATGTGCCTTTCACACCATCTGCAACACTGATTGCTTTCTTAGGCACGAAACCTACTGCAGCAACACCAATCAGCAACTGAGGACCAAACACTAGGAAGCCAAGTACGAACAATGATGCTAAGTACATGAACTCACTAGTTGCATGTTGATAGAACTCTAGAGAAACGATGATAAGGCCAAGCGACACACAAGCAACCAAAGCACGGCGTCCGTTCGCAAGGTCTGACAGATAACCCCACATTAACGTACCGACCAGTGCACCAACCTCAAACAGAGTGAAGCCTGAAATCGCCGTTTCCTTTGATAGACCTAGCTCTTGATACGCATAAACGGTAGACCATTGATCGATACCGATACGAACAATGTATAAGAAGATATTCGCGAAGCAGAGCAACCAGATCACTTTGTTTTTTAGGATGTATTCAACAAAGATCTCTTTCTTAGTCATTTGATTTTCTTCAGCAGCCGTATCTTCTTCGCTGACTTCTTCATCAAACAACTCTTCAACCGTACCTAGACCATAGGCTTCTGGAGAGTCATTACCAAAGCGCATACCAATAAAGCCAACCACAATCGCAATGATTGATGGGAACACGAACATACCGATCACGTTGCCATCAAATAGGTAGTTAGCGCCGAACAGAGCAACACCAGCCGCACCTGCGCCACCCACGTTATGTGACATATTCCAAAGGCCTAAATAAGAACCACGCTTGTTACGAGGCGTCCATTTAGTGATGGTCGAGTAGCTTGAAGGACCGCCGGTACTTTGGAAGAAACCACTCAACGCATAGAAGGCAACCATCAAAAATAAGCTAGCGCTGCCGCCACCCATACTGAAGCTGAAGCCCAACATGGCAATACCAGAAAGGACAAGCATAAATGGCAGGAACTGCTTGGTGTTTTTACCATCGGCATAATAGGAAACAACAGTTTTACCGATACCGTAAGTGATAGAGAAACCCAGACCGATAAGACCTAGATCCGTCATCGATAACCCATAAGTAGAAATCATGTCGTTTTGCGCGACATTGAAGTTCTTACGGACCAAATACATGGTTAGATAACCAATGAATACGACTAGGTAAGATTGTAGGAATGGTTTAAACCACATTTTTCTTCTAGTTTCGACCGGAAGATCCAGCGTCGGTTTTCGAACCTGATCTAGGAACTTTAACATTGTGAACTCTCTTATTATTTATGAGGTCTGCACGGCATAATTGCGACCATGCATTGTTTGTTATTTGACAGGGAAATAATAAGGAGTCTAAAAATCGACCGCATGAGAGAGGGTCTTAGAATAACTAGGAAAAATTCTTAGTTCAGAATTGGGAGTCAAGAAAGCGTGAACAGCATCACTTTGTTTACGGTCTGTTATGTATTGATATATCGATAACAAAAGTCTCTCATTTCAAGGCGGACGAACCTTGTAAACAAACAGAAACAAGTGAAACACTTCGCAACAAACAAAGCATTATTCATAATGGTTGCCTGACATTGCATTGATAAAGTTTGGATCCTTTTATAAACACATTTTTAGGTTCCAACTATGAATTCAATGGTCAAATCATCACTTGCGATTGCTATTAGTCTTCCACTACTGGCTGGGTGTGTGACACCCGGTGAAGATGATCCCAATGCGAGCACCAAGCAAGGCGCAGTCGGTGGCGCACTGCTAGGACTCACGATAGGTGCATTAACTGGTGATGCAGAGCTAGCAATGAAAAGTGCCGTTGTCGGCGGAGTAGCCGGCGGGGTCGCAGGTGCAGGTAACGACATTAGAAGTAATCGAGACAACATCCGTCACGATAGCCGTAACGAAGCCATTGCGCATACCAACGTGAACGCCGCAGCAGTAACAGCAACAGCACCCACAGAGACGAAGCAACAAAATTGGGAAGAGCTCAATAATTTCATTGGCGAATGGGATGTCACTATCCACAATCACGTTAACACTCTGGATACTATCTCGGACTTAGAGTCGACAGGAAAACTGAACAGCATTAGTCAAGCAGAGGTGAGCGTAGCTAATTCACAAGGAGTCAACCTAACGGCTCAGTTCTCTTACGATGAAGCTCAAGGCTACCAAATGGATGTCACTAACCAAGCTACCCAGGTGAATGTCAACTTTGCTGGCGAGCCTCAATCTCAAAATAATCGTTACAATTTTTATCCAACTAACATCCAAGATGTCATCTATGAGGGTGTAAATAGTGCTGATGTTCGCATTGAATTGGGTATGCTCAATAGCCAACTTTGGATCTTAGAAAGTTACGCTTACCTAGATGGTAGTGAAAAGAAAATACAATCGATTCGATTTAACAAAGCCAGCTAGCTTTTCGTTATGAGCGGTTCGTTATTAATTATTAGTTATTAGCTTCTAAATCGCTGATCAAATAAAACACCAGTATCGGTTCATCACCATAAAACTCCATGGTGTGACCGATACTAGTTCAACATTCATTCTTATTAAAATAGATTCAATAGGCTTGTTACGTTTCGCGCGAATCGTACTACAGTCGCTTGCCGCTACCGTCTTCCCACATCACTTCGCATTCATCCTTGATGGCGGCCTTTAATAATTCAACCAGTGGGAACGCTCGGCTACCGATATTAACAGGCGCTTCAACCACCTCTTCTTCATTGTCGTCATCAGTATTTTCTTGCTCTACGGGTTTGCTCTGCTCTGCTGCAATCGCAGCACGTAGATTATCCAGAGCTTTAGGAACCTCTGAAGCATCCATAGCGCCTGGGATGGAACCGCTATGCCCAAGCATCTTGATAAACTGAAGGCCAACTTCACCAAACATCGTGACGCTAGCATGAGCTTTACAACTAAAGGTAATTAACATAATGAGCCTTTCTTAATTTTGGTCGTTTACAAACTATGTGGAGTAACTCACTGGAAAGCAAGTAGATATCAAACAACGGTTACAAGTTTGATGCTTAAATCTAATCTTCTAGAGATGACCAGCACCATCGGTGATATACATCACTATTTGGAATTGGTTAAACAGTCTTTCATATGAAACCTTGATAGTAGTCACACTAAATAGACATCTAAACCTCTGCATAGCTTGTTATTTAATCTACTATTAACACCATTATCAAAAACTTTGGCACAGATCACATGAAAAGGCTCGTCGGCAGACACCTAGAAGAAATGGCGGACATACGATCCACCCGCAAGCAAAAAATTGTCCACTCCTTTTCACTGACTGCCGCTGCGTTATTCATTTTCTATATTTGGGCTTACTTCCAAGGTCAGCATTACACGCTGTCAATGTTCGAATTGTGCTTCGCCATCATTGCCATCTCTAACGCTTTATATGTAAGAAAAGTCGTCAATCCTGAATATTCCGAATTGATTCTGAGTGGTGTTCTTCTAGTACAAGGCGTCATCCTATTCTTGTACAGTCACGCCATCCCAGATCGCATACTTTGGCTCTACCCAATCCTAGCCGCGGTCATTTTCATTAATGATTTCCGAATTGGCATTATCTTCAGCACCTCGTTTTGCCTGTTCATCAGCACCTTGATCACAGCAATGCCTAGCAACTTTTCTTTACCATTTAACAGCACACACCGATTTGTCCTTAGCCTGTTTACCATGAGCTTGGTGTGCCACACATCCGCCTATTACTACACAAAAGCCGTCAGTTATATTCAGCGTCTGTATAAAGAAGGCATTGAAGATCTCGCTTACAGAGATCAGTTAACTGGCTTGGCAAACCGTTGGAGCTTTGAACGCTGGGCGACAGAAAAACTAGCTACAGTCGATAGTGAGCGGTCACTTACGGCATTGGTCTTTTTGGATATAGATGACTTTAAAGGCATTAACGACAGCTACGGGCACGATGTGGGAGACAGTGTCTTACAGCATTTTGCCAATCGCTTGAGCAACAACATTCGAACCAGAGACAGAAAAAGCCATGAATACGATTATTCCATCGCGCGCTTTGCTGGAGACGAGTTTGTTCTGATGCTCTACGATATCCCTACACGTAAAGATCTAGACGGCATTCTAGATAGGATTTGCGGGCTGTTCGAAAGCGGCTGCCAAACAAACGAGAGAATCAAAGAATTGACATTAAGTGTTGGGGTTGCTTTATACCCGCAAGATGCCCAAGAATTACATGAGCTGACGAGATGTGCTGATAAAGCGATGTATGTTGCCAAGCATTCAGGAAAAAACCGCTACGCTTATTACCACGACAACCCAGTATCGACTTTGATAGAAGAACTACCAACGAGCGTTGTTAGCTCAGCACCGGATTCATCTGAACTTGAAGATTGCTTTGAAGCGAAGATCGAAGGGAACAATGTTACGCTATTAAAAGCGCGTCAACGCTAGCCATTCCTATAACGGAGCGGCGCTGCTAACCTGCTAAGTACATAAGCCAAAGGCTCACTAACCCGATCATAATAATCCATATGACTTGACGTGTTCGGTTTGGGTTATTCCCTTTAGGTCGCCTCACCACGGTTTTAAAAGCGGCTTGCTTAGCTGACTGAATAAACGGCGCTTCTATCTCACGTTTTTTCACGCGGCGTTTAACTGCGCTGTTTGCAACCTCTGTAAAGCGCTGACTTTGCTCCGTTGTAAAGTCGTTATCAAAACCCATCCGACTATGCCTTTCGCCATGTTTTTGCTGAACTGCCATAGCGGCCTCCTTGGCGATATACTCTCTATTGAGTATAGACATAATTTCATATTGTTACCTGTTCAAGATTTTCGAATAAGTCACTCAACGCTGTGCCATCTTCTTTTTAAATCAAATTACATAAACTACAGCTATTCAAGTTTATGAGGGTTTCAAAATGACGAATGTAAGAGCAGTAGATCATGTGATTACAGCACATGCCACCTCAGATGGTGATGGCGTCAAAATCCAACGACTCGCAGGTTTTAATAACGCACGTTTCTCTCCATTTTTAATGATTGATGAACTTAAGTCGGATGAAAGCAAAGACTATGTTGGCGGCTTTCCTCCACATCCTCACCGTGGGATAGAAACGCTCACTTACATGCTCCAAGGTCACTTCCAACACAAAGACCATATGGGGAATGTTGGAGAGCTACGCAGCGGTGGCGCGCAATGGATGGCCGCAGGCCGCGGTGTCATTCACAGTGAAATGCCAATGATGGAAGAAGGTGCGCTGCATGGTTTCCAGATTTGGATAAACCAACCTGCGACACACAAAATGCAGCCAGCGCAGTATCACGATTTCCAAAGTGAAAGCATCGCAGAGCATCAAAGTGAACAAAGTGGTTTGTTAAGAGTAATTGCCGGAGGGTTTGAGCTGTACAACCAAACTGACGATGATGCAGAGGCTTTACGAGCGCAGGGTCCATTACAGAAAACAGGTGTGCCATTAAGCGTTGCGGATTGGCGCTCTCATTCTGGGCAAAAAGTCACGTTAGGGACTAATGTTAATCACAATGCCATGACTTACGTGTACAAGGGTAGTATTAAGATCGGCGACAAAGTGATCAACCAAGGTCAACTTGCCCTGCTCACCAAAGCTGACTTGCTGTCTTTGAGTAGCTTGGAAGATTCAGGGGTACTGATTTTTTCTGGCGAACCGATTAATGAACCTGTTGTGCACTATGGTCCGTTTGTCATGAACTCGATGGAAGAGATTGAACAGACAATTCAAGACTACAACAACGGTGTGTTTGAGACTTACTGATGTCTTGGCTTAGAGCTTTGAGCTTTGAGCTTTGAGCTTTGAAGATTGAAGATTGAAGAGATTTTGCAACGAACAACGATTTGGTCATCCATTTGATGACTACAAAAACAAGTGACACTATCCACTGCCGGTTACTATCACTTATTTAACCACGCTCCTAGAGCGTGGTTTTTTTCTATTCAATCAGAGACAAACGATGCCCTGATTGAACAAATTTAGATCTAATTACAAGTACTCACACAGGTAAGCCGTCGCTTCTTTTACCTGTAGGTCGAATGATGAATCACCCGCAACGTCAAAAGACTCACCAGATTGGTATGTCGTCCAATCATCATCGCCAACACGCTTTACAATCAAAGCACCTTTAACAACGGTCATCTTTTCTGGAGCCGCAGTACCAAAAGTGTACTCACCAGCCGCCATTACACCAACACTCACATCAGCACCAGATTGGTTAAACGCTAACGACTTAACGCCACCTTCAAAGTATGTGTTTTCTTTAATCATTGTACTTCCTTGTTATCTTCAAATTGCAATTATTGAGCTCACCGAGTAAGCCTATGCGTAAATTTAGGTGATAATTGTTTTAACCAATTCGAGACTTTCCTACAAGAAATAAATACGCATAGCTTAAGCATTTCTGGAATTCGCTTTCATTGATAGCGTAAATACTGAGGAGCAAGGCTAAAAACCACTAACGCAACCACATTTATTAGAACATTCGATCCTGCTTCTAACTCTTAGAACAATTTTTGCAAACTAAGGTTTTAGTTAATAGAATCTAAAACAATATCAGTCGAAAAATGAAGAGATAATGGCAAAAAAGCCGACTAAAAGCAGAGATCTATTTGCCAACTCGTTACTCTACGGCTTCCTATTAGTTGGCTTTATGGTTGCCCTCACCGCCGGCTATTTTGCTTACCAAGCCCACCAGCAATCTGTCAGCCCAAGTAACGTCTATGGCACATGGATAGAGATTGCGGCGCCACCTTACAACACCGATATCCTGACACTTTCAGAGAACGGTGTGATGATGAATCATCGTCTTATCACTACCTCATTCGATTTTGACGGTAAGATCGTCACGATCAACACTGGCTCTGGAACCACCGTTTACACCATCAGTGGTACTTACGATTCGCCTCGCTTAAAGCGACTAGAGCCAAGCGTACCATCTCAGCAATTTATTAAAGAAGGCTACGAAGATACTGCGACTGGTGATACCCATAGTGTCATGCAACAACGACGCGCTTCCCTAGCTGAACAATTCAAAAGATAGACCTCGCTTCTCCATACTCAGAACAGCATTCGCCTTCAAGTTTACTCTTCGATCGACCTCGCTCACTCAACAGACTTCACTTTGTGATTCTGCTTCAATCCACAGTATTTTCTTATAGTTTGTCGCACCTTTTCATAACTTCATGTCGTGAATTTTCACTTGTGAGATTTTCCTACTGAAGGATGTTTTATTTTATAAAACATGGACTCAGCCTCTCATTCGTTAAGCAACAGAGTTGTAACAAGATACAATTTTTTAGTTGTCCATCGAAAACGGATTTATTTTCAGTTATGAAATTAAAACTCTCTCGAATACTGACTGGGAAGCTCCTTCAAAACTGATTGGAGCCGTTTATGGGGCCAATTGGTTCTCGTAATCTTCAAGGAATGAGAGAAATAGTATGATTCGTATAAATACCTGTGCTGCGAGCATTGCTCTAGCGCTATCTGGTACAGCATTAGCTGCTCCAACAGCACCTAGCATCGACATGTACGGTTCCAACAACCTGCAATTTTCCAAAATTGAACTCGCGATGGAAACCACCTCTGGCTACAACCAGATGGTGAAATATCACGATAAAGCAAAGGTCGACGTCAAGTTCAACCAATGGAGCGGAACGTCAGGAAACACGTACAACATCTACTTTGATGGCGTTAAAGTAGCCACCGGCCCAATCACTGGCAGCCAAACCACGGCTTCATTCGAATACGGCCAAGGCGGCTTATTCGATATGGAAATTGAAGCGTGTGACGAAACTGGTTGTAGCAAGAGCGCACCCGCTAAAATCACCATCGCAGATACCGATGGCTCCCACTTAGCGCCACTTGCGATGAATGTGGATCCAAACAACAAGTCATACAACACAGATCCAAACACGGTAGTAGGTACTTACTTTGTTGAATGGGGTATTTATGGTCGTGACTACACGGTAGATAACCTACCCGCTGACAACTTGACCCATATCCTTTATGGCTTCATCCCAATTTGTGGTCCGAACGAATCAGTTAAATCAGTAGGTGGTAACAGCTACAACGCACTCATGACGGCATGTCAGGGCGTTAACGATTACGAGGTGGTGATCCATGACCCTTGGGCGGCTTTCCAGAAGAGCTTCCCTCAAGCGGGTCACGAATACAGCTCACCGATCAAGGGTAATTACGCAATGATGATGGCGCTCAAACAGCGTAATCCTGATTTGAAGATCATCCCATCAATTGGTGGCTGGACATTATCTGACCCGTTCTTTGATTTTACAACCAAAGCCAACCGTGACACCTTCGTTGCATCTGTTAAAAAATTCCTAAACACATGGAAATTCTACGATGGTGTAGATATCGACTGGGAATACCAAGGTGGTGGCGGTGCTGCGCCAGAGCTTGGTGACCCAGAAAATGATGGCCCAGCCTACATTGCACTGATGGCAGAATTACGTGCGATGCTCGATGAGCTAGAAGCAGAAAATGGCCGTACTTACGAGCTAACATCTGCGATAGGTGTTGGCCACGATAAAATTGAAGACGTGAACTACGGCGATGCTATCCAATACATGGATTACATCTTTGCGATGACTTACGACTTCTACGGCGGTTGGAACAACGTATTAGGTCACCAAGCAGCATTACACTGCGGTAACTTCATGCGCCCTGGTCAGTGTGATGGCTCAGGCATTGATGAAAATGGCAAACCATACACAGGCCCAGCTTACACAACGGACAACGGCATCCAATTGCTGCTCGAACAAGGCGTTCCAGCTAACAAGCTTGTCGTAGGTGCAGCAATGTACGGTCGTGGTTGGGAAGGTGTATTACCCTCATCACTTTCGGATCCTAGCGACCCTATGACAGGTGTTGGTAACGGCAAACTGAAAGGTAGCTCTGCGCAAGGCGTCTGGGAAGATGGCGTTATCGACTACAAAGGCATTAAGGCGAACATGCTTGGTGCGAATAACCAAGGTATCAATGGCTTCGAATACGGTTACGACGAAATGGCAGAAGCGCCTTACGTATGGAACCGCACTTCAGGTCAGCTGATCACATTTGATGATGACCGCTCGGCAAAAGCAAAAGGCGCGTACGTTCGTAGCCTTGGCCTTGCAGGTCTATTCTCTTGGGAAATTGATGCAGATAACGGCGATATCCTAAATGCAATGCATGAAGGCCTTGCTGGCGGTACAACAGATCCTGTCAACCGCAAACCAACGGCAGCTGCAGGTGCAGACCAATCGGTTGAAGGCCCAGCTTCTGTTTCTCTAGATGGCAGCGCTTCAAAAGACAGCGACGGTACGATTGCGAGCTATGCTTGGTCACAAGTAAGCGGCACAGCAGTAACGCTAGCCAACGCTAATGCCGCTGTTGCAAGCTTCGATGTGGTTGAAGTCGCGCAACAAGAAGTACTCACGTTCAGCCTGACGGTAACTGACAACGAAGGCGCTACTTCTACTGACACCGCTGTTGTAACCGTAACTCCTAAGGACACAGGCCCAGTCAATACAGCACCGGTTGCTGTGGTTACGGCTCCGGCTGAAGTTAATGCGGGTGATGTAGTCGTAGTTGATGCTTCGGCTTCAAGCGATGCAGACCAAGACACATTGACCTTCACATGGGATGTACCTGCTGGTATTGATGCAACGGTTCAAGGTTCTTCAGTGAGCTTTGTCGCGGCGGAATACACGCAAGATACAACGCTGAACTTCTCTGTAACGGTCAGCGATGGCACAGAGACATCAGTAGCGGCTACTTCAGTGAAAGTTATTAAGAAAACCACAGGCGGCGGTACGTGTACTAACGCTTGGGATTCAGGCGCGGTTTACACTGGCGGCGACCAAGTGACTCAAGGCGGTAAGGTTTGGGAAGCGAAATGGTGGACAACAGGTGAAGATCCAACAACGACAGGCCAATGGGGCGTGTGGAAAGAGATCGGTCCTGCAAGCTGCTAACTAAAAATAGGGTTGAGCTAAACGCGAACTAAGCGTCAAATAAACACCTAAAAGCAAGGCCAATCAGATAATGTCTGGTTGGCCTTTTTAGTGTTTGTTTTCTTAACCTGCGTTCTACTGGCTTGATTAGTTAAAGTTAACCAATCAAGTTATCAAAGCTCTCAAATACTTCTGGGCACTTCATTACTCGACCGTGGCCCTGTCCTTGAGTCGCAACTAAAGTAACGCGACCCATTTCATTAGCAGCACGCTGAGACACATCAAACTTAGTAAACTTGTCTTGCTCATCATGAACGATGATCGTCTGAGACTCACGAAGCGCTAGCTTTCCATAGGGATCAACAGACTGAATTGGGTAGTTAAACTGCTCTTCGACTTCTCCGACTACCGCTTCAAACAGTTTCATTGAGTAACCTGAACGCGCGACGCTGCCAAATAGGTTTTCTAGATAATCCAGTACAGGTGCAATCAGTAATAATGGCTTGTTTTCCAATTTAACGTGCTTGCATTCCAACGCAGAAGCGGTACCCATGCTGTGACCGACCAAACCAGCTACCTCACCCACCGAATCGAGAATGGCTTCAAGACCGTTCACAAACGCAGGAATATGACCATGTACACCATCGCTGCCACCATGAGCAGGATGATCGTAAGCCAGAGCCGTAAAACCTTTGGCGGCGATGTGTTCCATCAGAGGGAAGAACTGACTCGCGGTGCCAGACCAACCATGAGTCAGCACCCAAACAGGCCCCGTACCTAAAGAATAGGTTTTTAAAACGCCATCACGACCTTCAATTTCACTCTTGATAAGCCCTTGGGGATCAGCATTTTTTTGCTCGGTACGCATTGGAGTGAGCAGCAGCTTACGTGCCGTTTTCTTCGCATGGCTCGGCGCTAGAATGTAATGCAGGTTGGTTGTTGCGCCAATCAAGCTGCGCTTGAAGCTGAATTTGTTCGATGTATTAAAGTAGATTTTGTCACTCATGACCGTTCCTTGTATCGCCATTATCATTGGCGGATCGAGCTCGGCCCTAAAAATCGAACGACCGTGCTATTTGTTAGTATAAAAAATGGCGATAGCGCTTTTTATGACTGCTTGCCGCCACTTCTCTTCAAATCTTTTGCAAAACTTAGTTAAGCAAAGTCACATGCTTTGCGAGCTCAATAGTTTGCGGGCTAAGAAGCTTGCAAACTAACTGGTTTG
Source organism: Vibrio sp. 1CM8B (assembly GCF_023161685.1). NCBI lineage: Bacteria > Pseudomonadati > Pseudomonadota > Gammaproteobacteria > Vibrionales > Vibrionaceae > Vibrio > Vibrio sp. 1CM8B. The sequence goes on along the minus strand of NZ_JALNTU010000001.1, from coordinate 647,787 downwards.
CGAACTCTATGGTTTTTTTCCGAACCAAGTGGCTTGGCGAGTTAAACCACTTTCCAGCTAGCAATTAAGCGCTCTACACCACTCCAAAAATGGGTATGGCTCGCTTGTTGGCCTCGTAAAGAGTAGAACAAGTTCGCACTCAAATAGAGACCGTATAACTCAAAAGTTGCCTGTTTAGGATCTAAATCGGCTCTGAACTGTTTGCTCTCAACCGCTTTTGCTACCTGAATCGTCAAGTAGTCAATCCACACTGAAATGGTTTTCTGCAGTGCTTTCTGAATCACAGACGTTTCACTGCCCGCATCTTTCCATGCATCAATAAACATGCAGCTACCTTGGAAAGAATGATTCCAACCCAGCCAGTTATCGAGCAGCTGCTTCAATTTCGCTTCAATATCACCATCTCCCAGCTCTCTTGCGGGAATGATGACTCTTTCGGTGAATATGGCGTTGGAATACTCGAGTACAGAGAGTTGCAGGTTTTCTTTAGAGTTGAAGTGTGCAAACAAGCCACTCTTAGACATGCCACACTGCTTGGCTAACTCGCCAATCGTCAAACTCTCAAGCCCATTCTCACTCGCAAGCGCGAATGCATGGCTCAAAATATACTCTTTGGTTATCTTTCCCTTGCTCATTATTCACCAATAATAAATCTGATACATTACTTTTAGCACGTTCGTTCTTTTTTTCAAGATTTTTTACTTAACCCTTGGTATTCATTTTGTCTTATCAAAGAATTATGGAAAAATGCGACAGTATTCAAAGGAAATTGAAATCAACTAACAAAGGAAGAAGAATGAACACACTTTGGGAACAGTTTGCGTTTTCGGCGTCAGTAACAGGCCCTATCTGTTTAATGCTGTTTCTTGGTGTGATGCTCAAGCGAATCGGCTTAATCAATGACAATTTCATTGATGTCGCATCTAAGGTGGTCTTTCAAGTCACCCTGCCCGCGATGCTATTTCTGAGTATTGTTCAATCGAATCACAACTTTTCAGCCAGTAGCGCGTTAGTTGCCTTTGGCGTCATCGCTAACTTTATCTTTTTCTTGTTCACGATTTTCTCGACCAAGTTGGTATTCAAAGGTTCGAAAGATCAAGGTGTGATTGTCCAAGGTGGATTTCGCGCTAATACCGCGATCATCGGCCTCGCCTATGTGGCTAATATCTATGGCAACCAAGGCGTGGCATTGGCGGCTATCTATGTCGCATCTCTAACCGTGCTGTATAACATTCAAGCCGTGATTGCACTGACACCCAAAGGCGAAGACACTGGCGCGAAAGCGATTAAAGTAATCGCCAAGTCGATTACCAAAAACCCATTGATCATCGCTATTTTCTTAGCGGTCGTCTTCTATGCACTTTCGATTCCTATCCCAAAAATGGTCACTGACGCCGGGCAATACTTGGCAAAATTGACCTTGCCTTTGGCTTTACTTTGTACAGGCGGCTCATTGGATATCAGCTCTCTCAAACAAGAGAAACTCGCTACTTGGTTTTCCTCAAGTTACCGATTAATTGTTTCCCCCTTACTTATCACATTAGCAGCATTGGCCTTAGGCTTTGAAGGTCTCGATCTGGGCCTAATTTTCCTGATGAGTGCTGCACCAACCGCAGCCGCGAGTTATGTCATGGCACGTGCAATGGGTGGAAATGCAACGCTTGCTGCCAATATTATCGCGCTCACAACTATGGCTTCGCTTATCACTTGTACACTTGGCATCTTTGCGCTTACTGCAATGGATTTAATATAGCTGCGACAGGCTTCAAAAAACCAACACAAGCCTTGAAACAAAGGTCATAAGCCTTGATTTAGGACTAACTAGTTGGGCATAAAGACTGCTAGATTTCGTAAAAATTTTACTAAGAGATCTGATATGTCTTCCGTTCAACATACGCCTTCACAACGCATCGCCAGTATTGAGTTGGGTCGAGTGATTGCTATCTTGGCGATCATCGGCTTACATGGCCAAATGGCACTTACTTATTGGCAAATCGATGAAGTGCCTTGGATTGGCTATGTACTTAACCAAACCGCTCGCTTCGCTGTGCCTCTTTTCTTCCTTATCTCAGGGTATCTGATTCAACCTAAGCTGACCGCATCGCCTTGGACAACCGTGGTCAACTACTCCAAGCCACTACTCAAGGTTTGGTTAGTTTGGAGCATCATTTGCCTAGTCATGCCATTCAACCTCGCGAAGGTGGAAGAGTTCGGTTACTTAGGCGAACGCCAAGGCTATTGGGGCTTTTTAATGAACACCCCGCTCAACTCTTTCTTAGAGGGTGGGTTGGTGCACTTGTGGTTTATTCCTGCACTTGTGTGTGCCGTTTTGATCATCGCTCTAATGGTCGAAATGAAACTCGACAAACTACTATTACCAACGGCTATTCTGCTTTACGTCTATGGTGTTTTAGCGGGCAGCTACGCGAACTTAACCGACCTGAGCGCACCTTTCTTTACTCGTAACGGCCCGTTCTTTAGCACGTTAATGGTGACCTTAGGTTTCCTCATTCGTCAGAATCAATGGAAGGTGTCGTCAGCCAAAGCGTTGGTGTTATTAGTGTTAGGCATGTTGATTCACTTTGCTGAGGCGGCATGGCTCACCACGTTCGACGTCGGGTTCAACATGAATGATTTCTTGTTTGGTACGGCACTATGGGGAATGGGCGTGTTTATGTGGCTTTTGGCTAATCCAAACATCGGCGACTATGCGTGGGTTCGCGCGATCTCGAATCGTATGTTGGGTATCTACGTTTGCCACCTTTTGATCATTATCGTGCTGTTCAACGTCTGCGGAGTTTTGGGTATCACTGAGTTAGCAAAAGACGTGACCGTATTTTTTGGCACCGTATTGTTGAGCTTCGGGTTAGTTGTTGGGATCGAAAAAACACCATTACGACGCGTGCTACTTCGCTAAATCAGTTTTAAAGAGCAACAAAAAAGAAAGGCAAGATAACTTAGTATCTTGCCTTTTTGTTCAGATAAAGAGTGAACCTACGCCTTTCATGAGGTGTTATCGGAACGCCATCGCGCCTTTACCTACCCCTTCATAAGCCACAATTTGTAGTGATTGGTTTTCTGTCAAACTTGGAGCAACTTGATCCGCAATGTAACCTGCTAATAATTCCACCGTGGTATCGGTTGGCAAGATCTCTGTTTCACTCTTAGCAATCGCTAACTCAAACTCACCTTGTGGCGCCGTGTAGCTAAAACCATAGTGGCTTTCATCATTAACGCTTTTCGCGTGTTCACTCAGGTTAAGTGATGAAACTGAAACTTGGTCTTCTTTAGAGCCTAAATAGATGTCTTCCCAGCGCTGAGCAAACGCCTGCTCGCGTTGTTCGTCACGCTGACCATCGACCAAGATTTCTACTGGAGAACGGTGACCATGCGCGATGCGTTGGCAGTTGCCATCATGCTTTTTCAAACCATGGGTGTAGTGATAGAACGCGCCATTAATGTTCTCATGACGAAGGGTGATCTCTAACCCTGTGACGTTACTTGGTAGGTTATCGCGAAGAATATGATAAACGTGTGCGGTCACACTCTCGATGGTGATCGCTTCTGCATCAATCAGGCAATAAGCTTCGTCAGGGCAATGTAGATGAAGGCTCTTATCACCACGCAACACATCAACCTTAGAGTAGCCCGCTTTGCTCGCTTGAAGAACAATTGCAGCGCTTTGCATTGGCAGCAGCAAACGGTGATCAACGAGCTGATCGACAAGCTGTTTGATCTGCTTTTTGACCTTGCTAAAATCCAGCACCATGCTCATTTCATTAAGTTCACCAGACATGGTGACATCTAAAATCCAACTGTCTCCTACGACCCCTCTGTGTTCACAGATGTATGAAGAATCGATAACGGTAAGGTCTCTTACAAATAGGTTCAAGTTGAACTCCTTAATACTTTAATGAGATACGGGAGGCTGAATAATGTTCAGCAGGCACTTCGTCTCATTGGTGTCTAGATAAAATAGGACGGGCAGGATGTTACAACGAGCTTATAAAGTCCACCTTTTTACACCCTGTTCCGAGAAAAGAACAAACTACATACAATTTCCGCTAAAACATAGACCAGCCTGATGCGAATAGCCATAAACCAAGTAGGGATTGCCCGGCGTTTCACGACGCATTTTGCTTTAGCCAACGGCGTGGCGACACTCCGGCAACATGTTGAAAAGCACGTGAGAATCCTGAATAGCTATTGTAACCCACTTCATCAGCGACCCAATTGATCGGCTTATTTTGCAATAACAGAGATTGAGCAACAGAGACTCGCCACTTTTGCACATAATCTCCCGGCGTTTCACCCACTTCCCGTTTGAACGCTTCAATAAACTGAGTGCGAGACATCGCGGCCAGTAAGGTCATTTCGGCAATCGAATAATGACGAGCAGGCAATCGGTGAATAGCCGTCACCACAGAAGCCAATCGTGGGTGAGCAAGAGCCGAGAAAACGCCGCTATCAATTTTCTGTTTTTCGATGAGATGACGGAAAATCAAAGCCATCAAGGCATCACTCAACTTATCCATTAAGTACTGCTGCCCCGACGATTCTTGTCTCGACTCGTTAGATAACACCTCAATCACCGGCATCAAATTCGGTGCCTCCTCAAACGGAATTACTATCACGTCAGGCAGAGCCGACAATAAAGGATTCATCTGTCCTGAACGATACTCCACATTCGCGCACACGACTTCCGCGCCGTCTCCCACACCTTCAATCACATGTGGTGTGCTATTCGGCAGATAAACAATGCAAGGCCGCGACAAATGCCGGTGTTCCGTGTGAGCACTAGACAAGCTCAACTCCCCCGCGCTCAATACATGAAGATGCCCCTCTTTAGCTTGTTGCGCGTTAAATGACGACACCCCACACAGGTTTCCTGAATAGAAAACGCCGGTACGTATCGAGAAGTGTTTCATTAGTTGTGAAAGCAGATCCATGCACCCTCCGAACGATTCGCTTAGTTTTTAGTTCTTTTGTCCCTCTATAGACCGGACGAGTGGGCTAAATTATTTCAAACAAGATAACCAACACTGACAAGGAACTTGATATGTCACACATGAAATCGACCAGTCAAAAAATCACTCTATTGGCCGCGTTACTAGGCACTAGCTTTTCGTTAATGGCAGCAGACCTTGATATGAGTGTCGACAGCAATGATCTCGCGATCAAAGGCTATGACCCTGTCGCTTACTTTGCCAATGAAGGGCCAGTTAAAGGCACATCTGAGTTCACAGCGACCTATAAGAATGCGATCTATAACTTTGCAAGCAGTGAAAACAGAGATGAATTTCGAGCCAATCCAGAAGCCTATGCCCCTCAATATGGCGGTTACTGCGCCTTTGGGGTAGCGATGGGTAAGAAGTTTGAAACCGACCCTCTCGCTTGGAAGGTGGAAGATGGGAAGTTGTATCTGAACTTAGACAAATCGGTTCAAAAACGCTGGCTAGAGAATACCCAAGAATTCATCCAAGATGCCAACAACAACTGGACAACCATCAAAACCGTAGAAGCCTATAAGCTATAAGCTATAAGCTATAAGCTATAAGTTTTAAGTTTTAAGTTTTAAGTTTTAAGTTTTAGCCTACAGCGCTTATCCATTGCCCACCAACAAAAACGGAAGCGACCGAACGTTTCCGTTTTCACTGTGACCTTCCCCAAGTAGGTAAACCCAAAACGATAGGCAACACCTACTAAGCCCATTTTTATTCTATACTCCTAGCAGATAAGCTTTTCTTTTTACGGAAGAATAATGACATTACCTAGGATTTTGGTACTCGGCCTCTGCGCCCTATCGACACTGAGTTATGCCAACCCGTGGCAGTTCGTCAAAAGTGAAGATGGCATAATGATTGATAAAAGGCCACACAGCGAAGGCTTGGTCGAAATACGAGCACAGATGCAAACGCCCACCACTTATTCCGGTTTTCTGTTGTTGCTGGAAGACAGCGAGAACGTGCCAAACTGGATAGATAACGTGTCGCAAAGCCGTGTGTTGATGCAGATATCTGAGGCGGAAAACATCGTCTATACCCAATTCAAAGCACCGTGGCCTGCCAGAGATCGAGACATGGTGACCTACTCAAAATACAGCATCGAGGATGGGCAGTTTGTTTTGTCGATAAAGGATGCGTCGAACTATTTGGCGAAAGAGTCGGGGTACATTCGAATCTACGATGTGGACGCACTTTGGACGCTACAACCGCTGACTAATGGCAATACCTACATCACCTACACCGCGTATGCGAACGCAGGTGGCATCTTGCCAAATTGGTTGATGAACAAGTTATCGATAGGCAGTGCACTGAGCACGTTTAAGGGGCTAAAAGAACAGTTACCAAAGTACCAAGGCCAACAGCACCCTAACTTGCCAAATGAGTCTCGCTAACGATACAAGTCGATAAGTAAATGGAGGAAGTAAGGTTAAAGATTAAGGTCTTCTAGCAAGATCGCGCGCTAGGATAAGCGCCAAGCCAAATACTTGAAGAAACAGGGCTATGTTCTTATAGAAAGCCATTTTCTCATCAAGCCTTTGGATTAACTCAACCAAGGTCAGGTTATCCAAATAGTAGTCATCGATTCGAGTTCGTTGCGCTTCTTGCGCACTGTTTATCAGCATCATCAGTTTCGGTAGGTGAGCCAAAGAGATACTTGGCACTTCGCTACTCACCCAACGCCTAAGTTGCCCACGCAGTGCTTCATCGAGAACTGTGGTTGGCTGCACCGTTTCTGGTTTATCAAGGTGAATCAAAATCGCTTCACGCTTGCGCTCTAGGGTTTCAATCGTATTCCAAGCAAGCTGTATTGAGTACACATTGCCGTATTTTCGATCGTTGTATTCCGCTTTCTCAGCTTCAATTTTATCGAGCACCAAGCTCGACATGACAATCGCCATGATGTTGAGTATCAAACCTGCAAGGACAATCGCCCAAGCAGGAGGAAGACGCAACGCCATAATGCTCCCTAGAACATTTTATCAAAAGGTAGGTAAGCTAAGTTTAGGACAATCAAAGAGATCATGCAGACAAGCGTTAACACCATCCCCACTTTTCGACCTTTGAAATTCTTCGCTAAGATCCCTTTCGCATGAATCACACGCCCCACAATAAACGCCACACCAATGACATGAATCAGCCACACACCGGCACCATTCATCTCTAACAATCCCATCAAAATAACGGTGATTGGGATGTAATCCATAGCGTTACTTTGTGCCGAACGTGCTATCTGTAACGACTCAACACCGCCATCAGCATGAGCAACAAGATTGATTCGCCTTTGCTTGATCACCTCTATTGCTAACCAAATCATTACGACCGTCAGCAAGGCTGCGTAAAGTGCTGTAACCATCATATTTCCCTATTATTTTGTATTTACTCAGTGTTCTTTCTTATCTGTTCGACAATAACCGCCGAGATAAAATGAAAATCACGCCCGAGCACTTGTAAGAGATCTCTTACACCGAACGTAAGAGATCACAATCAAGCTTCGCAGAAAATTCCTAAAATACAAACCCAAGCCCTTGTTTTGTATGAATCCACGCATATTTCTTCTGGTTTATGAGCACATTTATTTCTTGAGGTAGATTGTGAGTAAAGCCTCTGCAGTGTTTAATACACATGTCGACAGGGAGTTGGCAGGAACAGGAAAAAGCCTAACGGATTAGGTATCTTCAGGATGAAGATTTGATGACTTAGGATGAGTTATCAGCAAGGAAGTTATACTCTAGGATAGAGTCACTTATCAGGATGATGAGTTAGCAAGGACACCGCTAGGACGGCGATGAATTGGATAGGTTAAAGGATTTAGCCACGTCAAGGAACGATGCAGGGAGCACCAGTTACCTATTGAAAGATAAGTAATGCGCAGTAGCAGGATGGCTACGAAAAGAATAGACCCCGTTTGGTGAAAGCCAAACGGGGTTTCCTTTTTTGTAACGTCTAAAAGCTATTAGCAGCTAACCGTTCAAAGGCACGTTACAAAATAATGTTCATCAAGAACATTGCACCAAAAGCATTCAATACCGAAATCGCGATCATAACTGGGATGTAACGACCTTCAGTACCAATTGGCCCCATAATACGACCCATGTATTGCACTTGAGAACCCATCAAATAGATAGCCGGTGCCAAAATTGCAATATGGTTGCCGTTCAGAATGCCTTGGTCAAACAGCGTGATAACCACGCCCACCGCGCCCCCCATCGACATCCACGCACCGATCAATACCGCTGCCGCTTCTCCAGGTAAACCAAATACCGCCATGATTGGAGCAAATACACTGCCCATCAAATCCAGCGCACCAGTTATCTGTAATGCCTTGATGATCACAAATGCCATCAGAACATTCGGTACCGTAGAGGTAGTCGCAATAACCCAGCCTTTCTTAGCACCTTCAACGAAAATATCAGTAACCATTGGTTTCTTTGCTTTCACTTCGCTCATTATGCTACTTCCTCTTCCAGTTTTTGTTCTTTGTCTGATTTTGGTTTGTCTTCTTTGCCTTCGGTAATATTCAGGTAGATACGGAACAGGTTCGCGCCGACAAACTTAAAGATGAACATCACAGCGACAGCCAAGCCAATTGACGATGTTACCGCTAAAGAGCCATCCATCGCCGTTAGAGTGAACAGCACCGCACCTGAAGAGAAAAAGTTAACGATCGCTGCACCCGCCGTAAACTGGAACATGGTGAAGACATCAGTTTCGCGCTTAGTTAGATGCCCTTCGTCTTTCAACTGACGTGTCATCGCTGCACCCGCATCGGTACTTTGCAAAGAAGCGATCAATGCCAAGCCTGAGTTACCCGGAATACCCATCAGAGGGCGAAGCAGAGGTGTCAGCAGTTTACGAGCTGCATCCAGTGCACCGTAATGCTCAAGTACGTTGATCATACCCAGTGCAAACATCACGGTCGGAATAAGTGTCAAAGCAAAAATGAAACCGTCGCGAGCACCACTACCACCTTTACCACGCAGTGACGTCGTTGCCGCTTGAATACCATCAGCCGTTTCACTCACATCGTAAGCAACCTTACCGAATGAACCGTTGAGCGTTGTAAAATCGAACACTCCATACCATTCATTGGACTGCATTAAGCCTGAAAAGAACACAATCGCGAATGCGAGTGCGATATAGCTACCGATCGTGACTTTACGATCGGTTTTGGTTGGATTAGTCATAAGGACCTCTATACATCTCGTTTATGTGGAACAGAACACGTATAGATAGTGCAAACTAATGAGCAAAAGGTTAATGACCAAAATCAAATAGCGTATCGGTTTGAATAAAAGAAGCACAGCAACATATAAAACTGTGATTTGGATTTAAAAGCAGGACTATACGCTAAATAAATTAGAATATTTCACATACAAAACTAAACAAATCTTGCTTCAACACCGCAACCAAAAACGCACACAATCAACACACAAATCAGGATTCTAGTGAGAGTTTTTTACCTAATCAGATCTCTGATAATGATGTAAGTGATCTCTTACATGGTTTTTTGTTTAATTTTAATTCAATTATAATACAGAGACTTAAAGAGTGAGTTCGCTTCCAAAATGCAACCGTTTACCCTTAGTTGATTGAGTTTTGAGCCTAGCGAAAACGGTGAGCCCGTTTATAAAGAATTTGAGCTTGATTCGAAATTTCAGCCCTCAGAGGTGCTATAGACTTCGCGCAGCCAATATTAAAGGAAACGGTGATTACAATGGAAATGAGAACGCTTAAATATCAAGTAATGGGCAAAGGCATGTGGATTACAGCAACGGTATCTCGCCTAGTAGCGGACAAACTTGCGCTGGAATACCGATCCTATGGCTGGCCTGTTGAAGTATGTGCTGCAGAACAAACGCTGACGTTTGATCTCAATGCTGCATAGTATTGGCAATTCCGAGTAAGCTCTATCGGCACTGAGTCCGATAGGGCTTTTTCTCTTTTCTCTTTTCTCTTTTCTCTTTTCTCTTTTCTCTTTTCTCTTTTCTCTTTTCTCTTTTCTCTTCAAACAAGTATTTCGTTTTCATCACAGTCTAATGCTTTCACTATAATCTATTGAATTATTAAGATATCTATCACACTGCACATGATTATTTAGGTCTACGCTTTTACCCGTGTTAATAACTTATTAACTTCGGAGCGTAATCCATGTTAGGTATCCAGCTTTCTGCTGTTCTCTCTTTATTCTTCTTTTCTTCGGTAGCGGGCGCGACTACCTCTCAGTTAGGAGAGCCTCTCAAGCTAACTAACTCATTTGTTGGCTACCTATCACTGACCATTTTTGTTATTGCCTACATTGTGGTGATGATGGAAGAGTACCTAAAGCTCCGGAAATCCAAACCTGTGTTACTTGCAGCTGGATTGATCTGGATAATCATCGGTTTTACCTACCAAGAGTACAACCTTGTTGAAGTGGCTAAACAAGCGCTCGAACACAACTTACTCGAATACGCCGAGCTGTTACTTTTCCTACTCGTCGCCATGACCTACATCAGCGCCATGGAAGAGAGAAGACTGTTTGATGCACTGCAAGCGTGGATGGTGGGCAAAGGCTTTAATTTCCGCTCTCTGTTCTGGTTAACCGGTATTCTGGCCTTCTTTATCTCACCTATCGCCGACAACCTCACCACAGCTCTATTGATGTGTGCAGTAGTTCTTAAGGTCGCAGGTTCTAACCCTAAATTCGTTAACCTAGCCTGTGTGAATATCGTGATCGCCGCCAATGCTGGCGGCGCGTTCAGTCCCTTCGGTGATATCACAACGCTAATGGTATGGCAGGCTGGCTATGTGAGTTTCAGTGAGTTCATTCCCCTATTTATTCCTTCGGTGATGAATTACCTCGTCCCCGCATTGATCATGTCCTACTTTGTACCAACAACCCAACCCGATACGGTTCATCAACACGTTGAATTAAAACGCGGTGCTAGACGCATCGTGTTCTTGTTCATCATGACCATCGCAACTGCGGTTGCTTTCCATGCCGTGCTCCACTTCCCGCCAGTGATCGGCATGATGATGGGGCTGGCGTATCTACAGTTCTTTGGGTATTTCTTACGTAAGACCTTACCGAATTCACTAGCGAAGAAAAAGGCAGTGGCGATTGCCAATAATGATGAGGGGGCATTGAAACGACTCGGTTCAGTCGTGCCCTTTGATGTATTTCGAAGAGTGTCGCATGCCGAATGGGACACCCTGCTGTTCTTCTACGGCGTGGTGATGTGTGTCGGTGGCTTAAGCTTGCTTGGTTACTTGGAACTCGCGTCTGGTGTGATGTATAGCCAATGGGATCCAATTTGGGCCAACATTATGGTCGGGATTCTATCTGCGATTGTCGATAACATTCCGGTGATGTTTGCCGTGTTATCCATGGAGCCACAAATGTCGATGGGCAACTGGCTACTGATCACCTTAACCGCTGGGGTTGGTGGTAGCTTATTATCTATTGGTAGTGCAGCTGGAGTAGCATTAATGGGGGCAGCGCATGGCAAATACACCTTCTTTGGCCACTTGAAATGGATGCCAGTGATCATGATTGGCTATGCCGTCAGTATCGCTGCTCACTTATGGCTAAATGGCGGGCTTTTCTAATTCGATGATCCTTTCAAAGGTTGTTCAACGCGTGTCCAGACGTTGCTTAACTGCATCGCTGGGCACTGATTACAGGTTAGTACGTTACCTTGTTGTTGAATTCGCATAACCAAGCCAGACTTGGTTCGACTATTTCCTGAATTCAACTCAATAGTGATCAAATCATCGTCGATACTGTAGTTACGCGTAACCGTGTTATCCGTTGTTTGATAAATCACTTCCCCTGACTCAAAAAGCAAATAGCTGCCATTATCAGCGTTCTCATACATACCTTTGAAAAAAACAAGTTGTGGTACTTCGAAGGGCTGGCTGGTGTCAGTTAAGCAACCAGACAGCAATAACGCGCTAGTGCAGCTGAATATAAGTGAATGGTGACTATTCATTTGGGCATCCTTGCCTAGAGAACATAGTCAAAGAATATGCAACCAAATCGACATTTTCCAGAAAGCGTTGATTTTAATGCAAAGTCACATTTTAAGAACCACTCGCCTTCACCATTGAGTAGTACGAGATCCTCAGCCAGCATCGCGACAGGCTCGTTGCCAAATCGCTTACTAGTCTTGCTCTCTGCCCTCTATCACCAATAAGCGCTGTTTGCGTTCTACACCACCCGCATAACCCGTCAGCTTGCCATTTTTGCCAATCACACGGTGACACGGCACAATCACAGAAACCGGATTTTTGCCATTCGCTAAGCCAACAGCACGAACGGCTTTCGGATTACCTATCGCATCAGCCAGTTGTGCATAGCTCCAAGTCTCTCCATAAGGAATGGTAGTCAGCGCCTGCCAAACCGACTGCTGAAATGGAGTGCCTTTGGCTGCGATCGGCACAGAAAATTGGATAGCTTCGCCTGAGAAATAGCGATTAAGCTGCTCGATCGCCACTACAAAGATTGGAAAGCTATCATCTTGAACGCCTAACTGTTCAGGTTTAGTGGTATGCGTTTCAAACCAAAGGCCGAGCAAGCCCTCATTGTTCGCCTGTAAAGTTACGGTTCCCAATGGGCTCTCATAATATGTAAAACGGTTAGCCATAATATCTCCTAGCCTGGTACTGCAAATGTTTGTGGATTGCAACAGTTTGTGGATTGTTCATGTTCGCGGGTTGCTTCTATTAAGACTGATTCCAGCAATGGAACGTGGCGTAGCTCCCCCAAGGTGAAACACTCTCTGTATTAATGGCAGGACGATACTCGATGAACTTCTTCACTACCAAATCACCAACCAACAAATGGTTAGGCTCGCTTAACCCGCGAAGCAGCGCGTATTGAATTGTCCAAGGTCCAATGCCTTTTAGCTCAATCCATTTAGAAGGATGCTCAGTTTCATTGTCGACCATGTATTCGGCAAAACGCTTTAGGGTCTCTTTGCGGCTTCCCGGCATTCTTAAAAAGCTAACATCAGCCTCCGCTATCTGCTTAGGCGTTGGGAAATACGCTTTCTCAGATGCATCAGAAAGCTCTTTAACCAATAAATTGAGCTGGCCAATCGCTGCGGTTACCGAGACTTGCTGCCCGAGGATCGCTCTCACTCCTGCTTCCCAAGGATTCCATACGCCGGGAATACGGATACCACTCTTAGCCACCAAGTTAGGATCGATAGTCGTAAAAAAAGCTTCGACTTTGGCGATGTCGACATCAAGATCGAACATACGGCGGATATTCGCAATCAAGCTTCTTAATTGACTTATATCGTCCAACTCAAATTCAATATCCAAGCGGTTTTCTTTGGCTAACGTCGCCTTAAACCAACCCTTTGATCCGTTCATATTTACCGTGCGCTTATAATAATCTTCGCCAACATCTTCTAAGCCCTCAATCATTCTTCGTCGATAGAAACCCAATAAGTGGTTCCAATCTAAAGGCCCATGAAAACCAAGCTGAATATGATTACTCAGAGTGTCACTTGGCTTCGCTCGCCTAATTTGGCTTGGCGAAAGCTGCAACTCTTTTTGAAAGGCATCATTAAAACGGCGCGTACTATTGAAGCCACTAGCAAAGCCGACATCCGTAATGCTCATGCTGCTGGTGTGCAGCAACTGCTTGGCAAACATCAATTGGCTGTACAGACTATATTGCTTGGGTGACACACCGATGTAATTGTCGAATAGGGTTCGTAAATAACGATCTGAAATACCTAACCGCGTTGCAAGGTCGACGATAGATCCTGAATTCAGTGCGCCATTATCAATCAGCTGCATCGCACGCAAGAAAGTGGTTTCGACGCCCTTCCAAGCCGGCGAAAAAGGCGCGCTGTCTGGTCGGCAACGTAAACAAGGACGATACCCCGCTTTCAATGCTTGAGCTTGATGGGAAAAATATTCGACGTTTTTTTCTTTGGGCGGACTTGCTGGGCAAATCGGGCGACAAAAAATTCCTGTCGTTTTCACCGCTGTAAAAAACATCCCATCAAAGCGAGCATCTCGCGCATATCGAGCCAAATGGCACTGCTCACTGGTTAAGGTGCTGTTGTGATTGATCTTTTTCGACATGCCGTACTCTTCCCATTTACAATAGCGTTTGATCCGATACCTAAAAGTTTACCGTGAACCACCATTGTCGCTAGCCACTTTCGGAAGCGAAGGTCAGATAAATCACAAAAAAGGGTTTTAATTTTATTCAATTCGACTAAATTTAACCTAGAGAAGGCAATCTTCTCACAACGTCAACGATCGGTACTTAGCACGCCAAGATGCAGAGACCGATCGAATATAAATATAAAAAGGAAAAGGCTATGGTTCTTCACACATGTCGTATTGTTTTATCAAACCAACAGGTTCTCACCAGTCAATCAGTCGAGCAGTCTCTAAGCTTTCTTGAAGACAAAGCGGACAACGGGATTTCTATGATTGAGATTGACGCAACGGATGGCAGTCAAATCCATTCGTACATGTCACACTCTCTTGAAGAGTCTATTGAGAATCTAATGAATCTCTAGAATTTTCGAAGAATAGTGCTTTGAAGTGATAGGGCTTTTAAAAAAGGTTACGCATACCAGGCTTAAACGGTTTTATCCGAGTTAGGGTTATCTCTGATTTGGAAAAGAAAATCATCTCTGGTTTAAAACAAAAATGGCTCCCGACTATATAACTAGTTGGGAGCCATTTTTTATTGAATCTAATCAACAAAGCCATTGCTTACCGCGAATGCCGTTACTCAGGCGCTTGTTCAGCGGCTTGCTGCAATGTGTAAGCAGTCGATGGGTCAATCTCATTAACCAACTTCTCAACCTGCATGATCGCATCAACCGAAGTACTGCTTTTACGGTAGCTCAGATAAATTGGGCGATACCAGTCTTCAACCCCTTTCACCTTATGCAGCTGACCCGAATCGATAAAAGGTTCGACTAGAGACACCGGAAGATACGCACTGCCACCTTTCTCTAAAATGAAATCGAGGGCAATACGCGCTGTAGAGGTGCGTAAATAAGGTGCTGGCACTTTAGGGTGACGTTCTGCGTGTTCAGAACCAAAACGCGTTCCCCAATCCACATACACATACTTGTGTTGGAATACAGATTCCAGGTCATCTTGCTGCGTTGATACCAACACCAAAACCAAGTCAGCGACTTTTTTACAGTTCAGCTCTTCTGCTTTGATCTGATCGAACGCAAAAGCCATATCTAAGGTTCGTTCTAACAAATTGCGGTTCAGTTGCTCGCGCCCCATCACCTCTGCCATAAAGCCGTAACCGCCAAAAGAGTCGGTCACCACACTTAAACAGTTTTGCAGATACGCATCCCAAATATTCGGCGTGCCGCCCAGCGTTAGCTGTAAAGCTTTACCACTCTCTAACGACAGCTCAAATTTGGCTTGTTGTAAGGTGGACACCATCACTTCGGCATAACCAATCAAACGTTCACCGGAAGATGTGAGTTTGATGTTATTGCGGTCACGGATGAAGAGCTGAGTATCAAAATAGCCTTCAAGCTGTTTGATCCGCGCACTCACCGCCGCTTGTGTTAAATACAAGTTTTCAGCTGCACGCCCAAAATGGCGCACCCTTGCAACCTCAAGAAAGGTTCTAAATACTTTCACATCCATCAAATACATCTCTGTAATAAATCTGCTAACTAGCCGATCTAGGATTGTTTATCGTAAAGGCAAAAACGTTTTGTTTCCTATTTTAGCCTTTTAACAATATTTTCGCGTGAGCAATAAACACTAATTTCTATCTAACCACATTACTGAGGCTGATATGTCTGAGACCGAATTCCGACACGGAAAAAAACGTTTTTATGACACCATTAAATTCCCGAGAGGGTTCGCTAAGTCGGGTGATTTTACTCTTTCGGAAGAGGAAATCCTAACCTTGTTTGGTGACACTATGCTTGCACTTGAAACTGGTGAACTAGCACCAATCAATGCAGAAGAAAAACACTTCATTAAAGTGTTGTCTCACCCTCATAAGGCAAAGTCCAAGTTAGAGCGTGTTTGGTTGAAGTACATTCAACTGGCTCGTGGACGCCGTCGCTTTCACACCCTAAACGGCTGCAAACGCGGCGACGTATCTAGGGAAGAATACGAAAGTGAGTTAGTGTTAGAAGATTAGTAAAATCGCTCAAAGTGATACCTCATCACTTTGGGCTTTTTTTTGCCTTCAAACACACATCTTCTTTGTAATTGGTAAGTTTAGCCAACCTGTCCATTTTTACCAATATTTACATACAATTCATAGCGATAGCGTGACTAAAACACAGCTCTCGTTCAATCTTATGGGTATTCATCCCACTGAGATTCATCGTTCTTCATCCTGCCCCTGTCTTTTATCACGATAGCGCTCCATTGCCATCATTATTTTTCTAGTTTCAACTTTACTTCCAACGCTTGTTTATACGCGAAACACGTTAATGCACCAAAATTCGTCAATGGTTCGAGCGATGCCATTATTGCAACAATCGTATCAAGGCATAGAAACACACCAACCCTTTCAGGTGCTGAATTAGATCAATATTGCTGTATATGACAAACGTATTAATCTTGTTTAACGCCACCAAATATCCATACAATAATTGTGCAATTTTGAGAGTTCCAGTCACAGTTACGACGAAAAAAGCAAAAACTTGACCTAAAACAATAGCGGAACTGGATAACTTATTTTATAATGCGAATTAATGTTTCAGAACACTATAAAATTTTATTTCTAGGGGCAAAATCAATGAGACTTATTCCATTAAGCAACAAAGCAAAAGTAGGTAAATGGGCTGCTCGTCATATCGCAGATTCGATCAACAAATTCGCTCCAACTGCTGAGCGTCCATTTGTACTAGGTCTTCCTACTGGTAGCACACCTCTAACTACTTACGCTGAGCTAATTGAACTTTACAAAGCTGGCGAAGTAAGCTTCAAGCACGTTGTAACATTCAACATGGATGAGTACGTTGGTATCGAACCAAACCACCCAGAATCTTACCGCACATTCATGCACGAGAACTTCTTCAACCACGTTGATATCCAAGCAGAAAACATCAACCTGCTAGACGGCAAAGCTGAAGACATCGATGCTCACTGTGCAGCATACGAAGAGAAAATCCGTTCATACGGCAAAATCAACCTGTTCATGGGCGGCGTAGGCATCGACGGTCACATCGCATTCAACGAACCAGGTTCTTCTCTATCTTCACGCACTCGTATCAAAACGTTGACTGAAGACACTCGTATCGCGAACTCTCGTTTCTTCGATGGCGACATCAACCAAGTTCCTAAATACGCACTAACTATCGGTGTTGCGACTCTTCTAGATGCAGAAGAAGTGATGATCCTTTCTCTAGGCCACAACAAAGCTCAAGCGCTTCAAATGGCTATCGAAGGTTCTGTAAACCACATGTGGACTGTTACAGCTCTACAGATGCACCGTAAAGCTATCATCGTTGCTGATGAGCCAGCTCAACAAGAGCTAAAAGTTAAGACTCTACGCTACTTCCAAGAGCTAGAAGCTGAGAACATCCAAGACCTATAATTCCTATAGTCTTGAATAGAAAAAGCCACTGAATGTGGCTTTTTTTGTGCCTGCTGCTTTTGTATTTAATGGGAAGATATTTCGGATATTTTTTAGAAGCACAAAAACAACAAAGCGATTTCTCCAACGAGAGAAACCGCCATCATTTTAAACTTTGTATTGAAACGAACGAACAGCTACAAGATATGTAGGGTGTGAAACAAGATAAGCAGAGCTACAAACTAGAGCTAAGAGCTCAGCGCGTTATCTCGGCATAAGGTGGTGATAATGTCAGTGATAGCCAATACGATCGTCGACTTCACCTTTTGATTATGTCGCCCCAAGAACATTTCAAGCATTGGGCCAGACATGGTTTCCACCATCTCCGCGTCATATTCGATAGGCATAATACGCTGAATCGCGTGCACCTTGTTGAGCTCAAATATCACATCAACTTCTGTGAAGCTGGTGTCTTCACCCTGTATTTTCGCCCACTCTTTCAAGGTAACGAAAACCTCGAGATCGTCGTAGAGTTCTTTACTGATCACGCCAAGTCCGAGTAGCAACTTAGCACGAATCATGATCTCGCCTAACGGCCCACCACTGTTGAGAAGTGGTTCGACAACGAACTTAATTGCAGTGTCGTCTTTCTTAAAGATGTTTTTTAATACGGCATCTACCGTGTCGTCCAATGCATCGTAAGCAGCCATTAGGCAGGCGCCAGCACTCTCAGCTTCCGAAAGGGCTTCGAGTAATTCAGTTTCATGGCTTGTTTGTATTGGCATAACGGCTCGACAATAAGAAAGTGCCACTGGTGTGGCACTTTGATGGTTTATCATTTCAATGCTAGATAAGCTTCTTCCGCTAGTTTAACAACTTCTGAGTCACTATTCAGCTCAGAATAATGCGCTAATGTCTCAGCAAAGCCTTTTTCTGCGAACATTGCTTGAAGTTCAACCGCTTGTGGGTCGTCTTCGTTCTTGTAATGGAACGCAGCAGCGATTGCTTTTACTAGGTGAGCATTCGGTAGGCCGTACTCTAATGTACCGTTTAGAGGCTTAACTAGGCGGTCTTGCGGGCTCAGTTTACGAATTGGCTGACGACCAACGCGGTCTACTTCATCACGTAGGAACGGGTTAGCAAAACGACCTAGAATCTTTTGGATGTAGGCAGCGTGAGCTTCTGGATCAAAACCGTAACGCTTAATCAGAACCGCACCACTCTCTTCCATCGTTGCCGTTACTTCAGCGCGGATTACATCATCTTCGATAGAGTCTTTGATTGTCTCGTGACCTGCAAGCACACCAAGGTATGCCGTTACCAAGTGACCCGTGTTTAGCGTGAACAGTTTACGCTCAACGAAAGCCATTAGGTTGTCAGTGCATTCCATACCTGGGATGTTTGGAATCTCACCTTTAAATTGTGTTTGGTCTACGATCCACTCGCTGAACGTTTCAACTGTTACCGCTAGTGGGTCTGTTTCGCCCGCTTCTGCCGGTGGAACAATACGGTCAACCGCAGAATCAACAAAGCCAATGTGCTCTTCAGTGAACGCTTTCATTTCATCAGAAAGGTGCTCTAACACTGCTGCTTTTAATTGGCTAGTACCGCGAACCATGTTCTCTGCCGCGATGATGTTCATTGGTGCAGTGTTGTTTGCTGCTGCACGCTTTTCAATGCCTTGAGCGATAGACTTAGAGATGATTTTAAGAACCGTAGGGCCCACTGCAGTCGTCACAAGATCAGACTCAGCAATGCAATCTACTACTGCGCTTGTTGCTGAGTTTACTGCTGTCACGTTCTTAACAACTTCGACAACACACTCTTCGCCAACAATCTTAACTGGGTATTCTTGGCGTTCAATTAACGCATTTACAACCGTTTCATTTACGTCAGCAAACGTAACCTTCATACCAGCATCAGAAAGAAGCTTACCAATGAAACCACGACCGATATTACCTGCACCAAAATGTAACGCTTTCATAATTTTGACCTTATAAATATTTGAATCTAGATAGCTAACTGCTCAACAACATGCCTTGACGATGTGCCCTAGGCATTAAGCAGTAAGCTATTCAGACTGAATCTTGTTAGAAAGATTAAGACCGAAAATGAGGCCAGTAGGGGGATACCGGCCTCCTTCACTCAGGAGCTTGACTAGAGCTTTTTAGTTTCCGTTGAGAATACGTAGAACATCAGCAGGGTTTGTTGTGTTCTGTAGGCATTCCACAGCTTCTTCATCATCGAGTGAATTGGTAATAGCCATCAGCACCATGTTGTGCTCATCGCCTTGTGCGGCAATACCGATAACCATCTTCGCGATATCATCTTCATCTTCGCCCCACTGAATACCTTCAGGGTACTGACAGAAAACGATGCCGGTTTTTTGTACGTACTGTTTCGCTTCGATTGTGCCGTGTGGTACTGCGATAGACTCACCTAGGTAAGTAGACACAAGCTCTTCACGAGCAAACATGCCATCTACGTATTCTGGTGATACGTTGCCAAGTTTTACTAATTGTTCGCCAGCAAACTTGATTGCGTCTTCTTTTTGAGTCGCTTTAAGGCCAAGGAAGATGCTGTCGTCAGTAAGTGCAAGCTTGTTGCCTTCTTGCGCTGGAGCTGCTGCAGGAGCCGGAGCTTCTACTTTCGCTTCACCACTTTGAGCATCGACAAGCTCAGCAACTAGTTGGTCGTATACGCCGCCGTCTAGGAAGTTGCTTAGAGACATATGCATCGCACCTGGCACAGTGCTACGAGCACGGTCTGTTAGGTCTTTATGCGTAATAACGATTTGCGAATCAGCCGGTAGGTTGTTGATTGCGTAGTTGGTCACTTCAATGTCTAGGCCAGCTGTTGCTACTTTCTTACGTAGTAGACCTGCACCCATTGCACTTGAACCCATACCCGCATCACACGCTACATAAACTGCTTTTACATCCGCTAGGTTTACGTTTGCTTCTGCTGCTGCACCTTTAGAAGACGCTTTCATGTCTTTCATTTGTGCTGAAGCTTTTTCTAGAGAGTCTTCGTCATCATCTTGAGCTGAAGTCTTAAGCAGGATTGAAGCGACTACGAAAGATACTGCTGTTGCTGCGATAACCGACAATACAACACCGATGTAAGAGCCTTTTGGCGTCATCAGTAAGATTGCGAAGATAGAACCTGGTGATGCTGGAGAGATAAGGCCAGAATCGAACATTACGTTAGTGAATACGCCAGCCATACCACCTGCGATTACCGCAAGAATTAGGCGTGGGTTCATTAGAACGTAAGGGAAGTAAATTTCGTGGATACCACCTAGGAAGTGGATGATAGATGCACCAGCAGCAGATTGCTTCGCGCTACCTTTACCAAACACCATGTAAGCAAGTAGAAGACCAAAACCAGGACCTGGGTTTGCTTCGATTAGGAAGAAGATTGAACGACCCATCTCTTCAGATTGCTGGATACCTAGTGGAGAGAAGATACCGTGGTTGATTGCGTTATTTAGGAATAGGATTTTCGCAGGTTCAACAAAGATAGATGCTAGAGGTAGTGCACCCGCTTCTACCATTGCGTTTACGCCAGCCGCAAGTCCGCCAGACAGAATCTTAACCGCAGGACCAATCACGATGAACGCGATGATCGCACAGATCATGCCGATGATACCCGCAGAGAAGTTGTTCACTAGCATTTCGAAACCACTCTTCACTTTACCGTGAACAGCTTCATCGAATTTCTTAATTGCGATACCACCTAGTGGACCTACAATCATTGCACCCATGAACATTGGGATATCAGTACCTACGATAACACCCATTGTTGTGATAGCGCCCACTACCGCACCGCGGTCACCACCAACCATTCTACCACCGGTGTAACCAATCAATAGTGGCAGTAGGTATGTAATCATAGGACCAACCATTGATGCTAACGTTTCGTTAGGCCACCAACCCGTTGGGATGAATAGTGCAGTAATGAAACCCCACGCAATAAATGCGCCGATGTTTGGCATTACCATATTGGATAAGAAACGACCAAAGTTTTGAACCTTAATCTTTGCTTCTGGTGATAACATAGGTAGAACCCCGTAGTGTATTGGTTGGTCAAATGACCGAAAGTGTGTACTCAAAAGTCGATTAAAATGTATCACAACATTTCCAAAATGCACCCTAGCCCAACTTTCGTGATGGCCATCACACACGAAAAACACTTTCGGGTTAACAAGCACATCTTAGATCACAAAAACACCATGAATTTAAATTACAAAGCCAAATTAATGAGAATAGATATCATTAACACACGATCAAGATCACATTTTATTTTGTAATACTTAAAAATAAACAGTGATCAAAATCACACTTAGTAAAATATAGCATCTGAGATCTATATAAACCGTATAAAAGAACATCGTGTCACGCATATAAAATATGCACCCAGATGAGCAAAATCGCTATAAATGTAATTTAATTACAGTCTGGGCTACATTTTGCTAAAAATACAAAACGAGACCTAACGCTCTACTAAAAACATAGACCACTGAACTGCAGTTAGTATTGATAGATGTGATATGGTATTTACCAACGCTATCGCATCATATATATCTCCAACACCCATAAGCTGATGACTCCGCTATTTGAGAAAAGACTATGTCAGACAAAATTTCCACATCCGCACTCGCTAAACAAAAAGGCATAGAAGCTAAAGCTTTATTTAGCGATCTAAAAACAGCGGGCTATATAGTGCGTTCACAAGAGCGTTGGATTCTCACAGAACGGGGAGAAAGCTTTGGTGGGGAATATGTCGAACACAAGAAGTTTGGTGTCTTTATTGTCTGGCCAGAGAAACTACTTATCGATTTGGACTCATTCTCAGGAAAAACACTAACTGCGACTCAACTGGGTAGTGCTTTTCAACTTAGCGCAAAGAAGATCAACTTATTGCTCAATGAACTTGGTTGGATAACAAAAGAAGAAGACGGTTGGCATGTCACCTCTACAGGCTTAAAAGCCGGTGGTGAACAAAGAGAAGATAAAGCGACTCAAAACTTATTCGTGGTATGGCACGACTCACTGGTTCGCAATAAACGTTTGAAGCAGTCTGTTGTTGAATTCCTAGGGCATGATGCTGAAAGCCACTCGACCGATGTGTCATTCTCCAGTTTTCGTCAGAAATTTGAGGCGAAGCACCGAAGCTTAGATGGGCATTACGTACGTTCAAAGGGAGAGCTGATCATCGATAACTGGCTTTATATGGCAGGAGTGGTTCATGCGTACGAGCGTCCGCTGCCAATATCAAAAGAAGTGATCAGCGATTTTTATCTACCAAGTGGCAAAGTGTACATCCAGTTCTGGGGAACCGATTCTGCGCCCATCGCCGAAGATAAACGTGAAGCGACGAGAAAAATCTATGAAGAGCATGGTTTTGGTTTAATCGAAATCACGCCAGAAGATATCCCCAACCTAGACAGCGTACTTCCGCCATTATTGCGCCAATATGGTATCAAGGCGTACTAAGCTACTGAATCTAGAGATTCCACCTCCATTAAGATCACATTTATCGAGTCATTATGGACATTATTAACCATAGTGATTTGATATGTTCGCTATTTTTCCCGAGTCATTCTTCTATTATCTTACACCCATCGACTTGAGCTACCGCAGATACTCGATTTATTGGGGCATGTTCGATAACTATTTAGACGTTCAATCTATTGAAATTCGTTTAAATTCGTTATCCGTTTATTGTTGACGTGACTGAACATAAAACCCTACAACATTTATTATTGATAGATATTAGGATTCAACATGACTCATCCAATCATTACTGATCTAAACACTCGTTACACAGCTAAAAAATACGATGCAGAAAAACGCATCTCTGCGGAAGACATGGAAGTAATCAAAGAAGCACTTCGCTTGTCAGCTTCTTCTATCAACTCTCAGCCTTGGAAATTCATCATCATTGAGAGCGACGCAGCAAAACAACGCTTCCACAATACTTTCGAAAACATGTTCCAGTTTAACCAACCACATGCGAAAGAAGCGTCACACACGATCCTGTTTGCTCACGATCCTAAGTACACAAAAGAGAAATTCGCGAAGCGTGCAGATACAGAAGTAAGCTCTGGTCACCTACCAGCTGAAATGTACGAGCAATTCTTAGGTGCTTACGCATTCGCAGAAATGAACACAGACGAAACAGGTTTCAACGGTAACTGGACTAAGTCTCAAGTTTACATCGCACTAGGTAACACACTGCACACACTAGCTCGTCTAGGTATCGCTTCAACACCTATGGAAGGTGTAGATGCAGCTATGATCAGCGAAGAGTTTGCTGACGAACTAGAAGGTCACGTTGTTGATGTAGCGCTAGCTATCGGCTACCACAAAGACGGCGAAGACTACAACTACGGCAAACCAAAAGCGCGCCTAGCTCTTGATGAAGTCATTACTACGCTGTAATAGACACTGATCTGTAATAGCTGACACAAACAAATCGCACTGCTTTATTTGGCCAGACGCTCGTCTGGCCTTTTTTGTATCTGTTATTTATCCAAGCAACTACCAACCATCAACCACCAACCACTTAGTCATAAAGACACACTGTGTTTATTTCGATTACACAAACTACAATGTCATAAAGACACATCATGGCGATTAAAAACCAAACAAACGACATAAAAACAAACACTTAAAAGCATGGCATGACTAGTGCAATGAGAGCCTTAGATATTTCAATAAGGTATTATCATTATGACTATTCACGTTAAATCAAATGTTCATTGGGTCGGCGTCCACGATTGGGAAACCGAGCACTTCCACGGTAAGGAATACCACATGAACAAAGGTACGAGCTATAACTCATACCTGATCCGTGAAGAGAAGACAGTGCTTGTCGATACTGTCGATCATCGCTTTACTGAGCAATTCCTTGCAAACCTAGAGATGGAAATCGATATCAATGAGATCGACTACATCATTTGTCAGCACGCTGAAGAAGACCACTCAGGCGCGCTCTCTGCGCTGCTTGCTAAAATTCCGAACACGCCGGTTTATTGCACTGAAGCGGGTGTAAACTCCATTGTTGGTCACCACCACCAACCAGACTGGAATTTCAGAACCGTCAAAACCGGTGACACCCTTGATGTCGGTAACGGAAAGCAACTTATCTTCGTAGAGATGAAAATGCTGCACTGGCCAGACTCAATGGCGACTTACTTAACTGGAGATGAAATCCTGTTTAGTAACGACGCTTTCGGCCAACACTACTGCGACGAAAACCTATTCAATGACCAACTAGACCAAGTTGAGCTGCATGAACAATGTCTGCGTTACTTCTCGAACATCCTGACGCCGTTTGCGCCGCTGGTTAAAGCAAAGATTGAAGAAGTACTGAGCTTAGGTGTGCCGATCGATGTCATTGCTACTTCTCACGGCTGTATTTGGCGCGACAACGCGACTCAAATCGTTGAGCAATATTACGAGTGGTCGAAAGCCTACAAAGAAGATCGTATCACGATTGTCTACGACACCATGTCCAACAACACTCGCATGATGGCTGACGCGATCGCAAAGGGTATCCGTAAAGGCAGCCCAGAAACGGCAATCAAGGTCTTCAATATTTCTAAGCACGACAAGAATGACATCCTTGCCAATATCTTCCGTTCAAAGGGTGTGCTTGTTGGGTCATCGACCATGAACAACGTGATGATGCCGCAAATCGCCGCGCTACTTGAAGAAATACACGGCCTGCGCTTTGCAGGAAAAAGAGCCGCAGCATTTGGATCTTCAGGTTGGACTGGCGGCGCAGTAAAGCGCATCGATGCTCGCTTACGTGAAGCCAACTTCGAGGTGAGCGCACCTCAGCACATCCACTGGAAACCAGATACAGACGCACTTCGTCAATGTATTGATTACGGGATGACACTGGCCGAGGTTTGGCGCACCGATGCGGACAAGGTTAGTGAGCCTAAACAAGTTGAGCGCAACGTTCAACGTATTGAATCAGCACCGACAAGCACCCCAACAGAGCTAAAAGACACGACAGAGCAGAAGTCAGAAGAAGCGCAAGATAAGCCTGTACATAGCGCAGATTGCACTTGCTGGCGCTGTACTGTGTGTGAATGGGTGTACGACCCACAGTTAGGTGAACCCTACCAAGGCGTTGAACCGGGAACACCTTGGGCACAAGTGCCAGATGATTTCCTTTGCCCTGAATGCCATTTAGGTAAAGAAGTGTTTGTGGAGAAGTAACATGTCGAACATTGTGATTGTGGGCGGTGGTTTCGCCGCCCTACAAACCATAAAGATGGTACGTAAAATTGACCAAGATGTCGCGATTACCATGATCACGGCAGATGCAGGGGTTGAGTACAGTAAGCCGAATCTTTCACACGTATTCAGCCAGGCTCAAACACCACAGTCGTTAGCCGTTAATAACGCTCAGCAATTGGCTGAGCAGTACAACGTAGTCATCAAAACCAAGGCTTTCGTCAGTGAAATCGATACTAAGCAGCAGTGTGTTCATGTTGACGGGCAAATTATCCACTATTCGAAGTTGGTATTAGCGACTGGCGCAACGCCCTTCATACCACCAGCGGAAGGGTTAAAACGCAGCGCGACCATTACTCTCAATAGCTTGGAAGAGTTCGAGAAACACAAGGCTCAGGTTGATGACGCACAACGCATCTCTGTGATTGGTGGAGGCTTGATTGGGGTCGAGCTTGCATTCGACCTTCAAACTGCGGGCAAAAATGTCACGATTATCGAACCCGCAAGTTATCTATTGAATAACCTAGTGCCACCTTTCGTTTCACTTGAATTGGAAAGGGAACTGGCAAAAGCAGGGGTTACCGTCGAAACCGACTCTGCGATTTGTCGAGCGACTTACCTCCACGATGGAGTCAGGCTACAAACTACCGCCTCTCGATTAATACGAGCAGATATCGTGATTGCCGCAGCAGGATTAAGGCCAAATTCGGCTTTAGCCACGCAAGCGGGAATAGACGTCAACAGAGGCATTGTGGTCGATGACACCCTGAAAACCAGTGCCAACAATGTGTATGCGATTGGTGATTGCGCTGAAATTGAAGGTCGTGTGATGGCCTATTTACAGCCAGCAATCTTGTCGGCAAACGTGTTGGCGAAGCAGCTGACTATGGATAAAGGCGACATCAAAGTGGGCGAAGCAAAGCTCAGCTTGCCTCATATGATCACAAAGGTGAAAACACCGAGTTATCCTATTCAGCTCGCAGGGCGCGATATTCACACAGCTCAGAGCTGGGAAACTCGATTCGATCCTAAAGGCATTGTCGCTAAGGGCTTCAATGAAGATAACCAGTTGGTTGGATTCATTGTCACGGGGGAGCACATCAAGGCTGCATTTCCTTTACTAAAGGAGTTGCAAATCAGTTCACCATCATAAGTACAAAGGTGTAAAAGCCGTCGACTCATTACATATGTTCGGCTGTGTTAAACGCAAAAATGCACATCAAATTCGGGAAAATTTGATGCTTATACTAGAGCAACTCGAGTATAAGCAAGCAATAAAAAAGCCAGTCAACAGACTGGCTTTCTTGTGTTCATCTTAGTGCGATGAGCTCATCGCATTTAAGCACAGGCGAACATTAACCGATAAACGAGATGTAACCCTGAAGGATAATCAGGTTAACGATATCGATAAAGAAGGCACCAACAATTGGCACCACCATGAAGGCTTGTGGCGATGGACCAAAACGGTTCACCAAAGAGCCCATGTTCATTACCGCTGTTGGTGTTGCACCTAGGCCGAAACCACAGTGACCACCTGCCATAACCGCTGCGTCGTAGTTAGAACCCATTACTTTAAACGTCACAAAGTAAGAGAAGATACCTAACACCACCGCCTGAACCGCAAGGATAACCAAGAACGGAATCGCAAGGTCAAAGATGTTCCAAAGCTTAAGGCTCATTAGCGCCATTGCTAGAAACAGTGACAATGACACCGTACCAAGAATATCGACCGTTTCGCTGTCAGTCTTATGCAGCTTAGTCACTTCAAACACGTTAGTGATGAACACACCAATAAACAACGCGTAAACGAAGTCAGGAATCATCAACCAAGAAATTTCAAAAGTCGCCACCCACTGCTCTAGGTACTTCGCACCCGTGATACAGATAAGAAGGATGAACAACACTTCAATCACCTTCTTCGCCGTCACTTTATCTTCTTCATACTCGTTGTAAGTAACAAGTTCAGGGAAGCGTTCGTGCGTTTGCGTACCAGTACCGTACTCAGACTCAAGCTGGTTTTTATCAATCAGCTTTTGCGCCACTGGGCTACCGATAATACCACCAATGATCAAACCAAAGGTCGCTGAAGCCATTGCGATTTCTAGCGTATTTGCAATGCCAAACGTGTCTGCAAAAGTTTGAGACCAAGCCGCGCCTGTACCGTGACCACCCGAAAGCGTGATAGAGCCAGCAATCAAACCCATCAAGGGTTCAAGGCCTAGTGCCGTTGCTAAGGTTACGCCTACACCGTTTTGGATAATGATGTAAACCGACGCTACCCCTAAGAATAAGAATACCTTAGCACCACCTTTTATCAGCTGCGTGTAGTTCGCCGCAAGGCCGACCGTTGCAAAGAACATCAACATAAACGTGTTCTGCAGGGGCAAAGAAAACTCAAGGTCAAGGCCGTTAAAGTGCAGGGCTGTAATAGCAAAAGCGACAATCAAGCCGCCGACAATGGGCTCTGGAATGTTGTACTTTTTGAGAATCGGAAGCTTTGCATTGACGAAATGACCTAGAAACAAAACACTAATCGCGATTAGGAAGGATTCTAATGGTCCAATTGAAATTAATTGATTCATATAACCTCTATTTTTTTACGTTCTCATCTTCCCTAATGAGTCTAGTTTTATCTGTAATTATTTGTGCTGCTCTACCTATATTTATACAAACTGGAGAGAAAGTGTGGATTCGAAAAGCGAACACATTACTGCGATCGCTTAGTGCCATGTTAGTAGCACGTTAACTTTTATAGGAGATAAAAGGATTTGTGACAACAATCACCTCCTAAAAGTTGAAAACGGCGTGAGTATCTATGCCGCTGACTCTGCTTTCTTAATACCTAAAAAAGCAAAAAGGAGCTATTTCTAGCTCCTCTTTCATCACCATCGCTGGTAATTAGAATTTTTTCGGTGCGTAACCAGTCATAACCTCAATGCGAAGTTCTTTACCGATCTTCGTCATTGGGTGAACAATTACGAGTCCTTTAACAGACTTTTTAAGTTTACCCATATCCGCTTGCTCAGCCTTAGTGATTTCACGGCTAAATGGCATATCAACCAGAGACTTACGCTCTTGGTTCACATCGTAGCTTTCTTTGTGTTTAAGCTGGGCAATTTTCTTAGTTAGCTTCTTAATCTCTTCCTCGAACTGACGAACAACAGGACGATCATTACGAGTTTTAGCAGCATCTAACTTGTGGCGACACTTGTCTAGACGGTTGTTAATTTGTTGAAGTTCGTTTTTAACACTCATAATAATTTCCTAAGATTAAACAAGCCAATTCGGATTGGGGCGCGGAGTATAGCACAAGGGTTCTGTCGAACCGAAATTTATCTGTTAATTACCAACAGAAACGAATCACATAGATACCGCTCATTCAGCTCACCTATTCTTTGTGGCGAAACGCTAAGCGGATTATTCATTGATAGGATAGCGCCTACATCAAAAATTGCAGTCCTCGATGCATCAAAATTCCGTCTAAACTTATACTCTAACGCAATAACTAAATCAGGATAGCCGATGACATTATTGAAACGAACATTGACCTGCAGCCTAGCCTTAAGTGCAATGTTTGCCACAACTTATGCATCTAGTGAACAAACCACCCAAAGTAACCTGCTCGTCGAGTACTCTACACCGCAAAATACCGAAGAAGAGCAGCTCAAACGAGAGATTCAAAGCAGTGGCGTTAATGACACCGTGGTCGACCTATCAAACCAACTGTTCATGTTTGAGAAGCCATTAACCATTCAATATGGCGGGGAAGAAGGGCCGCTGTACGATCCACAAACGCATCAAGTGCTGATCCCTTACAGTTTTTACGCTGAGTCACTCCATTACTTTGAGAAGAACCAATACGAAAAAGAGTATGGGAAATCTGCACAAACCGGCGCTATTGATACCTTGCTGCACACTCTGCTGCACGAAGCTGGGCATGCGTATATCGAAGATCAGAACATTGCCATATTGGGTAAAGAAGAAGATGCGGTTGATAACCTAGCAACCGTGCTATTGCTTAACTACGTAGAGCATGGGGCTGATGCCGCTATCAGCGCTGCAGACATGTTCGCTTTCGAGTCAGAAGACCGCCCAGAGTATTACGACTTGGGGGAATACATCGACGAGCACAGTTTCGATCTGCAGCGTTACTTCTCCACATTATGCTTGGTGTATGGCAGCGATCCTGATGCCTATAAGAACTTGCTCGATGAAGTGGAAAACGACTATTTGAAAGACAGAAAAGAGTTCTGCGTTGAGCACTTTGATGTGATCAATGAAAATTGGCACCAGTATTTAAAAGAGAGTGACGATGCTTAAATGCTTAAAAGTTAGTGTCGAGAACGAGACAAAACGGCTTTGGTATCAAATTCCAAAGCCGTCACTCGATAGGTAAGCTTAAGTCTTACGTGTTAGGAGCTAAGAGTTTAAACCCTAGACCTTCACTTTATACTTCAGATCTTGAGCTTCATCGCCGGTCATGCCTCGAAATCCCCAGCAGTGCGATGGCTGTTCCTTAATGGTGATTTCAATATCAATTGGAGAGATAGCTAACTGCTTTTCTATTTCAGAAAATATCTTCTTAATTAAGCGCTTTTTGGTGTTTACCGCTCGACCTTCCATCATATTTATCTCAATGACGGTATAAGCTTCTGTTCTTCCTTCCGGGTAAAAGAAGTCATCTCGTTCCAATGGCACAAACCGATGTGCTCGCTTGTCATCGGGTAAACCCATTTCACTGTTTAAGCACTGCTGCAACACATTAGAAAGCTGCAACTTAATTGGATTTAAGCACTCTTTGATACCATAAATAACAATCATGACCATTCCTTTGATGCGATGTTAGGTATAGAAGAACGTCAGATAGAAGCATCGTCTGGCGACTACCCATTCGCTTACTATTTGTTCATATATTACCTAATGACGCGTATGAGAAAAGGTAAAAACAATGAATTTATGAACAGGTGCAACAAAATACCTATCCCTTTGCGAACATAAGCCGAAGCGAATTGATCGAACACCACCCTCCCCGCGTATATCTTCTCAAATCACATTTGAACTAAGGAGGGCTATGTGCCGAATTCACCTAGGAAGACCACGCGGACAAACGCCGAACCAGAAACACCCGTAGAGTCTTCTCTGGAGCTCGCTGTGTTTCCTCTCCCCATCTTCCTTCTACCGGGAGGCAGACAAAGACTGCGCATTTTTGAGCCTAAGTATCTCGCGATGGTCGCTCACGCAGCGCAAGGCGATGGTTTCATTATTGCCACTCAAGACAACTCTAACTCTGATCATCTCAGTTCTTGGGGAACAAAGGTGACCATCGTCGACTTCAATATGTCGGATGACCAAATCTTAGAAATTGATGTTGAAGGCGAAAAGTTGGTGCAATTGCATGGGTCGTTTCGAGACGACGATGACCTGATTAAAAGTAAGTTCAGATCGTTGCCACACTGGCCAGCTCATGAATATAAAGTGCCTAACGTGTTTACCGCTTTTTTGGTTCAGTTGTTTCGCGACCACGATTCGATAAGAACACTCTATCCCACTCCAGATTTCGAGAACCCACAATGGATTTGTGCGCGATTGCTCGAAATGATGCCTATCCCAATGGAAAAGAAAACAGAATTTACTGAGCCAGCCAGTTTTCCGTCTCTAGTTCCTTTTTTGAATCAAATCATTACGGGGCAATAAGCACTTTTCTTCACTATAATTTTGTATAGTAGAAATTAATTTAAATTAAAGTGATCCCGACTTTCTCCTTTCACGTAGTGCCTATCAAATTCGCATGATGGTTAGTTACTATGCAAGTGGAAAGCAGAAGTTCAGGGAACGGCAAGGAGCATGTCATTATTCCCGATAACAAAGTACCTACAGACAACAAAGTACCGACAGAGCTCTCGAGCTGGTTGGTGTTGGTTGGTACAGACCGAGACAAGCAGGCGTTCACCTGTTTGTTCAAGTTCTTCGCTCCTAAGATTAAGCGTTTTGGTATTAGTAAGTTGGGTGGCGAAGCTGCTGCCAACGAGCTAGTTCAAGACACGATGACTAACGTTTGGAAGAAAGCGCATCTCTACAATGTAGATAAAGGCGCTGCGACCACTTGGGTCTATACGGTAATGCGTAATGCAGCGTTCGATATGTTGCGCAAAGTGAAAGCGAAAGCCGAACAAACGATAGCCGACGATATCTGGCCAATCGATGCGATGGTAGCCGAGTCTCAAAGCGAAGATTTGCCATTCGGTGACCATTTGATGAGCCGACACGTAATGACTCAAATAGAAAAGTTGCCTCTCGCTCAGAAAACCATCGTCAAAGGCGTTTATTTTCAAGAGCTGTCTCAAGAGCAACTCGCTCAGCAACTTGGCGTCCCACTTGGAACGGTGAAATCACGTTTAAGACTCGCTTTAGCCAAATTAAAAGTTCACATGGGGGAACAAGACCATGATTAAACATCACCCAAACGCGGCAATCTTGAAAGACTTCGTCGATGGCACGCTGGCTGATTCAGTTTCTTTGATTGTTTCTAGCCATGTAGAACTGTGTGAACACTGCCAACAACAAGTCAAGCAGCTTACCGCTGAAGCAGCTAATAATGCATTTGACGCAGAGCCAGTATTCTCAAACGAAGACCCAGACAGCTTCCTAATGGACGACATGGACTTCGATTTTGACGCGATAGATCAAATCACAGCCGATGCTTCTCAGTCTGTTGAAGTGACTCCAGAGGTTCAGAAAGTAACCGTCGCCGACACGACATTCACAATCCCTCGCGCCCTTAACTCAGTCGCGAGAAAGGACTGGATGAACCTAGGCAAAATTTCACGAGCAAGACTCGATTTTGCTGACGAAGCACACCACACCAGCTTATTGCACATCGACAAAGATGGACAAGTGCCTTGCCACACCCACAAAGGCTTCGAGATCACGCTTCTTCTAGAAGGCAGTTTCGAAGACGAAATGGGCGTTTACAACAAAGGTGACTTCATCTGGTTGGATGGCAATCACACACATCAACCTGCAACAAAAGAGGGTTGTGTCTGTTTAACCGTTTCAAGTGATGCCTTGTACTTCACTAAAGGCGTGAGTCAACTGTTCAACCCACTAGGTAAATACATTTATTAGATTGAAGTATTTACTGGGCTCGTCACAAGACTTGCACAGTTGGCTAGGTAGAAAAGTAAAAACCGAACTAAAGTAATGTGGAATAAGCAACAAACCACATAATATAAGAATAACGATGAGCAATGATCGTAAGGAATTGACCAATGGATAAAAAAATAAAAATAGGCATTAGTGCATGTGTCGCCGGTCATAAAGTTCGGTTCGATACAGGACACAAACGTTCTCGCTTCTGCACAGACGATCTTGCAGATTATGTAGAGTTAGAACCGGTTTGTCCTGAAATGGGCGTCGGCCTTCCAACTCCTCGCCCAACCATTCGTCAAACAAGAATGTTAGATGACATCATTCACGTTTCTCGCCCAGATGGTTCAGGTGATGTGACCAACGAACTGATCGAGTTCGGTCAAAACTACTCAAAGAACAACCAACACATTGCTGGCTTTATTGTGTGTCAGAAAAGCCCAACCTGTGGCATGGAACGCGTGAAGGTGTACCACCACCATGGTCGCGGCTCTGAATCGACTGGCGTAGGCATGTTCACCCAACAAATTATGGACGGTAACCCGTTACTTCCCGTTGAAGAAAACGGCCGCCTTAACGACCCAATTTTGCGTGAAAACTTCATGACTAGAGTATTCACTTACCAAAAATGGCTCGATCTTGTTGATGAAGGCATAACCAAACACAAACTGATTCAGTTCCACAGCGCTCACAAGTACTTAGTCATGTGTCACCACGTTGAGGGATACAAAAGTTTAGGCAAACTGTTAGCGGGTAATGAGTTAGACATCGACGAATTGGCGGCTCAATACATCGAAGGTTTGATGAAGGCGTTATCGCATCATGCTAATCGAGGCAGTCACGCCAATACGCTGCATCACTTGCAAGGTTACTTTAAGAAACAACTGAGTAGCGCTCACAAGCAAGAGCTGACCAACCAGATCGATTCTTTCAGAGAGGGCGTGATTCCACTGCTAGTACCGCTGACACTGATCAATCACTACCTAATGGAATACCCAAACGAGTACTTGGAATCACAGGTTTACCTAAACCCTCACCCACAAGAACTTAAGCTGAGATACGGATATTGAGCGACATTTTATGGATACGACGAGACCTGAGGATTCACGATAACCCAGCGCTCGTCGCAGCAATTGAAAACGGCGTATCTATCGCCGTTTTTATTTCAACCCCACAGCAATGGCAGCAACACCACCTTGCACCAATCAAAGCTGATTTCATCTATCGTCATCTAAAACAACTCGATTCCCAGCTCGCTGAATTCGGGATGACTTTGCTTCACCTGAAAGCGACCGATTTTGATGACCAATCCAAACAGCTCATCGACTTATGCCAGCAGCTTGATGCCAAGTGCGTCTACGCTAACTCTGAGCCAGAGGTCGATGAACAGGCTCGCGATAAAAAGCTAATTTCAAGCGGCTTAAACCTCAAGATGAGCGATTGTGACGTTATGTTGCCACTCGGTAGCGTTCTCAACAAACAAGGCGAGATGTTCAAAGTCTTTACGCCCTTTAAGAACGCTTGGCTAAAAGAAGTTCAGGTGAAAGGCATCATCTGCAGTCCAGCTCCTGTCGAGTCAGCTGAACGTTCACAAACACAGCTTCCTGACAACTTACAAACCTTAACCCTCTCCGCTGACTATGATTTCGACTTTCCTCGTGTTGATTCAAGTCGCTGGCCATTAAGCCAAGATGTATTGGGCAATGTGATCCCCAATTTCTTAGGCAATAAAGTCAACGACTACGCACGTCTGAGAGACATTCCCTCGGTTAAAGGGACATCGGGGCTATCACCTTATTTAGCGATTGGCGCCGTGAGCCCACGTTGGTTAGCGATTCAATTGATTCAGCAACAACCCGATCTGTTATTTGATACGCAATTACCGGCCTTTTGTTGGCTCAATGAATTGATTTGGCGAGATTTTTATAAGCATTTGATGTTCCACCATCCTAAACTGGTTAAAGGCGCTAACTTTCAGCAAAAATACAATGGTTTAGATTGGTATCACGATCACCCTAGCTTCAAAGCTTGGTGCGAAGGAAAAACAGGATATCCATTGGTCGATGCAGCAATGCGTCAACTGGTTGAAACGGGCTGGATGCACAACAGGCTAAGAATGGTGGTGGCAAGCTTCCTAACCAAGCACCTGCTTATTGACTGGCGTTGGGGCGAGCGTTTCTTTATGTCACACCTTATCGACGGTGACTTTAGTGCCAACAATGGTGGCTGGCAGTGGGCTTCAAGTACTGGCTGTGATGCTCAACCTTACTTCCGAATTTTCAATCCAATCACCCAGAGTGAAAAGTTTGATCCAAAAGGAATTTTTATTCGTAAGTACATACCAGAGCTGCAAAATATCCCAGATAAGCATGTGCATTTCCCACATGAATTTATCGCAAAAAACGGAATAGACAGCGAATACTGGCAACCCATCGTTGAGCATAAAGAAGCACGATTGAGAGCCTTAGCCTTCTTCAAATAATTAGAGTGAATATTATGGATAACTCTCTATGGCTTGATAACTTTCTCAACATGTATCGAGAACTCGGAACCGACAATTTCGACGTGCTTAAGACGGTTTATCACCCTGATATTGAATTCCAAGATCCGCTGCATCATGTCAGCGGTATTTCGGCGCTTACGCACTACTTCGAGAACCTCTACACCCAAGTAACCAACTGTTACTTTCATATCGAACACACTTTCGAAGCGAACGACGAAGCTTCTGTTTACTGGACGATGCAATTTGCTCACAAGCAATTAAATGGGCAAAAGCCGATCGAAGTACAAGGACACAGCCACCTTAAGATGCTCGACGGTCAAGTGGTCTACCACAGAGACTACCTCGACGTCGGCTCTATGTTGTACGAACACATTCCAGTGCTGGGCTGCGCGATCAAATCCATCAAAAAGAGGGCGAGCCGATAATGCGTATTATGATTACAGGCGCGACCTCAGGTATCGGCCAATCCCTCGCTAAAGATTATGCTCAGCAAGGGCATCAGGTGATTGCTTGTGGCCGTAACCCAGAAAAGCTGCAAGCCTTAGTTGATTCGCACGAGACAGACGTCGCGCATTCATCCATTACGCCGCTTTGTTTCGACCTGACTGATTACCACAACTTCCCAGAACTCGACCAAGACAAACCGCTCGATCTGCTGATTTTAAATGCGGGTGATTGTGAGTACATCGACGACCCAGTGAACTTTGATGCCGAGCTGTTCGAGCGCGTCATCAACATAAACCTAATTTCAATTGGCTACGCTCTTAAAGCCTGGTTAAAAAACATCAAGCCCGGCGGCCGTTTGGTTTTAGTCAGCTCCAGCGCCAGCTTTTTACCTTTGCCAAGAGCCGAGGCTTATGGCGCTTCAAAGGCAGCCCTCACCTACTTAGGCAGAACACTTTCGGTTGATCTGGCAACGCACAACATTCATGTCTCAATTGTGCACCCAGGCTTTGTTGAAACGCCATTAACCGAGCGAAATACGTTCTCTATGCCTATGATTATTAGTAGTGAGGCCGCAACTCAGCGAATCGTAAATGGTATCGCTCAAGGAAAGAGTGAAATCGATTTCCCAAGACGATTCATCATGTTGATGAAGCTACTAAGAATGCTTCCAACTCCAGTTTGGCAGAAACTCGCTTCAAGGATGGTATAACAATGAAGAAAATCGCCATTATTGGTTCAGGTATCTCTGGACTCACTTGCGCGCATATATTAGATAAGCACCACGACGTAACAGTATTCGAAAAGAATGATTACGTTGGGGGGCACACCGCGACCGTTGATATTGAACATCAAGGCTCGGCGTTTTCGATAGATACAGGTTTCATCGTATTCAACGATCGAACCTACCCAAATTTCAATCAGCTTCTAGAACAACTCGGTGTTGAAAGGCAACCGACCGAGATGAGCTTCAGCGTCCACAACACCACCACCAAGTTTGAGTACAACGGCCACAGCATTAATTCGCTATTCGCGCAGAGGAGTAACATCTTCAAACCTCAGTTCTGGTCTTTAGTGTCTGACATTCTGAAATTCAACAAACTGTGTAAGGCTCAGTTTGAAAGCAATAAATTCACACCAGACGTTACCCTTGGCAGCTTCCTACGAGATAATCAATTTTCCGATTTTTTCAGCCAGCACTATATCCTACCGATGGGCGCGGCGATTTGGTCGACAAGCTTGGAAGAGATGGAAGAGTTTGAGCTAAAGTTCTTCATCCAGTTTTTCTACAACCATGGATTGCTCGATATCGCCAACCGTCCTCAGTGGTATGTGATTCCAAAGGGATCGCGTTCTTATGTTGAAATCATCCTTTCACGCTTAAACAAACCCGTTGCACTCAATACATCGATTAAACAAGTGACTCGCCAAGAAACAGGCGTCACGATTGAATTTGAAGATGGCAGCACACAAGACTTCGACGAAATAATCTTTGCTTGCCACTCAGACCAAGCCTTACGCTTGCTTGGTGATGCAACAGAACAAGAACAACAGGTACTGGGCGAGATCCCATACAGTCGCAATGAAGTGGTTCTGCACACCGATACTCGCTTGTTACCAGACAGGAAACTGGCTTGGGCAAGCTGGAACTACATGTTGGATGGTGACAGTAAACGACCTGCTTGTGTCACTTACAACATGAACATTCTGCAAGGCATTGAAAGCCAAGACACCTTCTGTGTCACCTTGAATCAAAGCGAAGCCATCAACCCAGAAAAAATCATTCGCAGCTTTGTTTATCATCACCCGGTACTTAATTCGAACACGGTCGAAGCTCAGCACAAGCGTGAGCAGATCTGTGGCAAAAACCAGACGCACTTTGCTGGGGCTTATTGGTATAACGGCTTCCATGAAGACGGTGTCCACAGTGCACTCGATGTGACCAAACGCTTCGGTTTAGATTTGAGTACGAGTTCCGCGCTATGAACAGTCAAACCCTGACACCCGAGATGGGGATCGCATCCGAAAAGAGTGAAGAGCTCAGCGGTATCTATTGGGGTAACGTCAGACATCGCCGATTTGGTGACATCACCCATGAGTTCAGCTATCAGCTGTATATGATGGGGTTAGATCTTGATGAGCTGCCCCAAACCACAGCGCGCAGTGCGCTGTTCGGAACTCGATGGTACAACCCGATTCGCTTTGTCGAATCGGATTATCTCGCTGAAAAAAAAGAAAATGTCACCACGGATGAACCAAAATCACTTAAGCAACGTATAGCTTCCAAAGTGCAACAACTTGGTGGGGTTTGGTCTGATTCAAACCGTGTGACGATGCTGGCCCAGTGCCGCTGTTTAGGCATCTATTTCAGCCCAATTAACTGTTTCTTCTGTTATGACGAAACTGGAGATTGTAAGTACATGTTGGCTGAAGTGAGTAATACGCCTTGGCGAGAAAGACACTACTATCTCATCGACATGCACCAAGAGTTGAAGGTAAAAAAAGAGTTTCACGTTTCGCCGTTCATGGACTTGAACATGACTTATTTTTGGAAAATTAAGCCACCAGCGAAACGCACGTTAGTTCACATCGAAAGCCGCCGAGACGACAAGCTTTTCGATGCGACACTGGCTCTGACGAAGCAGTCAGTAACCAAGACAAACATTAGACGAACGGTATTCAAGATTCCGGCGATGACGATAAAAGTCGTGATGGGAATTTATTATCAGGCTCTCAAATTATTCCTGAAAAAAGTACCGTTTGTGGCGCATCCAGACTCAACATCTTAAGCGCTTAAAACAGAAATCGATTCTAGCTTGGGTTCGCTCCAGCCGAGGAGCAGAACTCAGCTTAGTTGGCACAAAATATTAGAATGAGTTATCAGCGAGGTTTACATGGAACAGCTTGCCAAACAAAACAACAATATTGAACAACAAGCTAAAGCCGTTGCTGTTTCAAGCAACTGTAAATATCGAGCTTTAATCTTTAAGGTTTTAGAAAGCCTGCAATTCGCAACGCTTGAGATCATTGAGCGCGACCAGCATTCGGTGTTCGGTGATCGAGAAGCCGAACTGAAAGGTCGAATCGTGATTCATGATGCGACCTTTTTTAGAGATGTCGTCATCAACGGCAGTATCGGCGCATCTGAAGCGTACATCGATGGTAAATGGACCAGCCCAAATCTAACGCGTGTGATTCAAATCATGGCTCGTAACCAAGCCCAATTAGATGAGCTTGATGACAAGACACAGTGGATTTCTCGCATCAAAAACCTCTTGCTGCGTCGTAAGAATGCCAACACCGAACAAGGCTCTAAGCGCAACATTCTCGCACACTACGATATTGGCAATGAACTGTATGAGCGCTTCTTAGACAGCTCGATGCAATACTCTTCCGCTATCTACAGCGAAGACGCAGAAACCTTGTCGAAGGCTCAACAAAACAAAATGAAAACTATCTGTGAGCGACTAGAACTGTCTGAGAAAGATAGCGTGGTCGAGATAGGCACAGGTTGGGGCGGCTTAGCCATCTTCATGGCACAACACTACGGTTGCCATGTCACCACTACCACGATTTCAGATGCCCAACATGCGCTTGCTGAACAGAGAGTAGAAGCACTTGGTTTAACCGACAAAATCACCTTGCTTAAAGAGGACTATCGCAACCTCACCGGTGAGTATGACAAGTTGGTTTCGATCGAGATGATAGAAGCGGTCGGCC
This sequence comes from Vibrio sp. 1CM8B, assembly GCF_023161685.1. Lineage (NCBI taxonomy): Bacteria > Pseudomonadati > Pseudomonadota > Gammaproteobacteria > Vibrionales > Vibrionaceae > Vibrio > Vibrio sp. 1CM8B. Next base: position 608,187 of record NZ_JALNTU010000001.1, on the reverse strand, counting down.
ATGAGTATCTACAAACCTTCTTTGAAAAATGTTCGTCGCTACTTAAGCCCTCAGGCAAGATGCTGATTCAAGCAATTACTATTGCTGACAGCCGCTACGATAAATACCGTAAGGGTGTCGACTTTATTCAAAAGTACATCTTCCCCGGCGGTTGTTTACCTTCAGTTTCAGTGATGACCCAACACCTTGCGACCAGTACAGACCTTGTGGTTCAAGAAATTGATGACATTGGCCTGCACTACGCTCGAACGCTGAATGATTGGAACATCGCCTTTGAAAATAGTTGGGAAGAGTTAGAGTCCCTCGGCTATTCGGAAGAGTTTAAGCGCTTGTGGATCTTCTACTTCTGCTACTGTGAAGGCGCATTCAAAGAGCGCGTGATCAGCACTCATCATGTCGTCGCAAGAAAACCTCGTTACTTTGGAGCAAAAGATGAAGCGGTTTTGGATTATTAATCTCGTACTGTTTCAAGCGACCTGGGTTTGCAGTGCCTTCTTTACCGCGCAAGCCCCGTTCGTCACACCACTGATTGTAGTGGTTCACTTCCTTCTATCACCGACTCGCAGTAGCGATTTGAAGATACTCATTTTATTACCATTGGGGCTATTGCTTGATAGCCTCTTACTTCACTTCGGCGTGTTTGCCGTCGACTCTGAAATTGCTAATCAATCGTGGTTCCCTGTGTGGCTTGTTTGCCTGTGGATCATGTTCTTAATCAGTTTTAACCACAGCCTAAATTGGCTAGTAAAATGCTCGAAAGTGATCTTGTTTGTCATAGGGTTCGTAGCAGGTACTAGTAGTTATTGGGGAGGCATCAAAGCAGGTGCTCTTCTTACTACTTGGCCAGATGCATCGGTAGTTGCTGCCCTTGCAATAAGTTGGGGGATTTTGTTGCCCTTACTGGTGGCCGGCTACTCCAACTTAATACAACCTAAAATGGCAATAACGAGGTGACTTATGGCTTATCCACGCAACCCGACACAAACGTTCAAACCTGAGCGAGGTATTGTTCGCCCTCATCAGCAAGCAAAAAACACACTTTTAAGCTTTATTACTCTCTCGTTAATCTTTGCTGCGCTGTTACTTGCCGGAAACGCTAAAGCCTCTGCTGTCGATGATTTAAGCAAACGTGGGGAAGGTGAAATGAGTTACCTGTTTTGGACTCTCTACTCCGCAGAGTTCTACGCGACTCCAACCAACTCCGAACGAGCTTTGAAGCTTGAGTATTACCGCTCTATCGATAGCAAAGACCTCGTAGACGCGACCGAAGATCAGTGGAACAAGCTTGGCTACTCTAACAGCAACATTCAACGTTGGTTGAAACCCTTGTACGCGATGTGGCCGAACGTGGAAGAAGGAAGCACACTCACGATTCGTGTCGCTGAAGATAACGTAAGTCGTTTTTATTTCGATGAACAACCGATCGGCACTATCCAAGACAAGCAATTTGGTGAAGCGTTTCTAGCGATTTGGTTATCTGAAAACACCTCTGAACCCGGTCTCCGTAAACAACTTTTAGGTTTGAACAAATGAATCCAAAAACAACAATAATAAAATTCGCTCTGGCATTTTTTTCACTCACTTGGCTAGTGGGCTGTGGCTCTGCAAGTTTAGAAGACCATGTCGACACTACGCCAGAGCTCAAGCTTGAAACCTTTTTTAATGGCGAGCTCATGGCCTACGGCATGGTGCTCGACCGCTCTGGTAACCTACTGCGCCGCTTCGATGCCAAACTGATCGCGACTTGGGACGGCGACAACGGAGAGATAAAAGAGTGGTTCTCTTTTGCTGATGGCGAGCGCTCAACTCGCGTTTGGAATCTGATAAAAACAGGCGAAAACACCTATTCAGGCACCGCCAACGATGTCGTTGGAACCGCTTATGGTGAGACCCAAGGTTCAGCGCTGTATTGGAAATATGATCTAGAAATTGAAGTAGACGGCAGCACCTATGAAGTGGTGCTCGACGATTGGATGTTCTTGATGGACGACAAGCGCTTGTTCAACAAGACTGAGATGTCCAAGTTTGGCTTTAAAGTCGGAGAAGTCATCTTATACATCGAGAAGATTTGATTTAGCTGCGGTTTCTGATTCTTAGTTTTAAATCGATGACTACATCTACAGTACGTAGCGAAACAGCCCACAACGAAAATTGTGGGCTGTTTTGTTTGATCCCTCGAATAGCATACCTGCATGCTCAAGCCATTGTGCTAAGATGCGCCACCAGCATACAAATGGACTAAACTGACACTAAGCAGTTCCCATTTGTTTCGCTAAGCGTAGATTCCCTACCATGAATAATTGAAAAGGCTTTAAAGCATGAGCAAGTTGACCTCAGCGGAGCGTAAAGCTCGCGACAATGAACGTTTCTCACAACGCGTAAACGACCGCAGAGAAAAAGGTGAAGACGTAGTTGCTTACGCACTGACCAACAAAAAAGCTGTAAAATTCCTGACTAAGTCAGAGAAAAAACGTTTCAACGAAACGAGAGCGACTCTGCAAGAAGAGAAGCGAGTGAAAGAACAAGAAGAGCTTAACCGAATCGAAGACGCGTTCACGATCAAACAGTTCGACGACGAAAAATAATCACTTATGATTACTCAAAAGCGCTGGCTCTTATGCCGGCGCTTTTACTTATTAGTTCTGCTACTTTGTAGCGGTGTTATTTCTGACCAACCCCGTCGATTCTTAACGACTTTTCCCCACACTATTATTTCAACCCTACCGTTCAACCTATCAACCAGGCTATCGATCAACTTTAGCCATAGATCTCAGAAAATCTTAGCCTAGCCCCTTACTATCTCGAATCAACTCTACAAATTTAAGACAGTATGATTTTAATTACCGGATCAAGCAGCGGTTTAGGTGCAGCTCTCGCGAAACAATATGCTAACGCCGCAACAGACGCTCAGCGCGTAGCCATCACAGGTCGCAATGCACAACGTTTAGCAGAAGTGGCGCAAGGCCTGCCTGCGAATACCATTAGCCAAGCGTGTGATCTCTGTGACCCGCACTCAGTGAGCGAGTTATTGGATGCGTTACCTGAAATGCCGAAGCTGGTGATCCACAGTGCTGGCAGTGGCTACTTCGGTAAAATAGAACAGCAAGACCCAGCCACCATCAGCGACATGCTGAAGAACAATATCGAGTCTTCGATCTTTTTGATTCGCGAGCTTGTGCAGCGCTACAAAGATCAATCGGTCACCATTGCTGTGGTGATGTCGACGGCGGCACAAGGTGCTAAAGCGGAAGAGTCCACCTACTGCGCGGCAAAATGGGCCGTGAAAGGCTTTATCGAATCGGTAAGGTTGGAGCTAAAAGGTCATCCGATGAAAATCGTCGCGGTTTATCCTGGAGGAATGGCGACCGAGTTTTGGAATACAAGCGGTAAAGACATGGATACCTCGAGCTTTATGACCGCGCAAGAAGCCGCTCAGATGCTGCAACAGGCATTGACCAGCACAGAGCATGGATTCGTATCAGATATCACGATAAACCGCGGCTAGCAGGTAAACAGCTCGCTTAATCGGTAAATAGAGCGACGCGTTACCAAAGAAATGATTAGAGTAATTATTTGTGAGGGTGAGCATGAAAGTGTGCGACAATGCTCGGCGTAAATTCATATTCAAGGTTTATTATGAAACTTCTAGTTCGTAACCTATCGCGCTCTACCTCTGAGCAAGACATCCGTGTGCTATTTTCTGAGTTTGGCTCAGTAAAAGAGTGCAGCCTAGTTTTAGACCAAGAAACTGGCGACTCAAAAGGCTTTGCTTTTGTTGAAATGCCAGAGCAAGAAGAAGCTAAAGCAGCACTAAACAAGCTGAACTTGTCAAAGCTTGGCAAAAACACGATTCGTGTAAAAGTAGCGAACTCTTAATCGAGTCAATGCTTCATAAGCCGCATGGCTTAGCTTAACAGCAGCACAGATGATAAAGCCCGTAACGATATGACGTTTTCCAGCGCAATATCGTTACGGGCTTTTTGCTGCTCGCAATTCTCTTTTCACACGATTTGAATACGCCTACAGACCTTCATGTTCATCAATAGCACGTCTTGCTTCTACCATTGAACATCCAGATTCCATCACCAGCTGGGCGACAGTCATTGAAGGTGTAGCGGCCAACAGAGATGCCAAACACACCACGGGGTTAGGCAGCACTTTGTCAATTGCAATTGCTATCCAACCGTCTTTTTCATGGGTTAACATCGTTTTAAATTCAACGAGTTGATGCTCTTGAGCGACCAACAGCCAATTACGCGAACGACGAACTCGTTTCAACTGACATCCACATTCCGCAGCATTCGCCATCACTTGGCTTTTATCACTCACACGATGTACAAAACTATTCAATGGGACGCTAAACATAACTCTCTGCTAACCAATCTATTCCTACCATTCAAGAGCTCTCTACCTATCTCTCAGAACTTTCTAACTGTCACTCAATTAAAACCGTACATAGGATTACACAGACACAAAAAAACCGCCAGTGATGCACTAAGCAGCCTCACGGTTTTTCGTTCTTTAGAGCCTAACGCTCGATTCAGCAGCAGCTTTTTGAAGCGCCGCTATCACAACAAGTTGAAGAAGTCTGATTTCCTCGCTCAAAGCCATCAATCGCGTCTGCTAAAGCCGTAAATGATTGCTCGATATTATCGCGTGAAGTGGCAATGTTCATTCGCATGAAGTTAGGGCTTTGCGCACCAAACCAACCACCTGGGGTTAAGCCCATTTTAGCCTGCTCAAACACCACATTTTTTAGCTCTTCTTCCGAAAAATCCAAGCCTGAGAAATCAAACCACACTTGGTAAGTGCCTTGCGGTTGGAAGACCTTTAACTGAGGAATGCGCTGCTCCGCAAACTCAGTGATCCATTTCACCGTGTCTTGCAGATACACCAACATGCCATCTAGCCACTCTCCACCTTTCTCAAAGGCCGCCACGGTTGCAAACGTGCTGAACGCATTACCATGATCAAGATACATCGCCACCACATTGGTTTTGAACGCTTCAAACAACTCATTATTGTTGGTGTACACATAGCCGTTTGAGATGCTGTGCATGCCGAAGGTTTTCGCCGGAGAACCAATCAAGGCAATGACCTTGTCGTAATCGAAGCTGGTTAAGCTCGTAAAAGCGTGACCTTCAAAAATAATGTCGGAATGGACTTCGTCGCTGATGATCAGCACGTCGTGGCGCTTGGCGATTTCGATGATTTGTTCAAGCTCTTGAGCTGTCCACACTCGCCCAGTCGGGTTATGCGGATTACAGAAAATCATCGTCTTCACTTGTTGTTCGATGATCTGTTGCTCCATACCATCGAAATCAATCTGATAACGCTGTCCGTCATTAGTCAACGGGCTATTCACGACCTGACGACCTGCTTTATTCACCAAATTAGCAAACTGATGGTAAGCCGGCGTATGAATAAGCACACCATCACCCTCATTGGTAAACTGGCGCAGTAACAACGCTATGCCTGGTAAGACTCCCGGAACCTGAACGAATTTATCAGCAGACAGGCTTAAACCATGACGCTTTGAATACCATTGTGATAGCGCCTCAAACACTGCCTGTTCATTGAACTCATAAGAGTACACACCGCGCTTAACCAAGCGATTAAGCTCTTGAGTGATCGGTTCCGCTACCTGAAAATCCATATCGGCAACCCAGTAAGGAAATACATCGGTGGTGTTGTAAATGCTCTCTAGCATCTCTGGTTGGCTTTTGATAAACGCATTTTCACCGTAATTCGATGCACTGTTAAACGCTGTCATGGAGGTGTCCTCAAATAGTGTGTTCGGTCTTTTTGCAATCAACGAAATTGCATGAATACCCTTAAGACGATAGCGAGATAAAAAGGACGAAGCTTTTAAAGAAATCTTGTGATTGTTTTAAATCAATCTCTCATCTCGACCACAATCTCTGTTTTTACTGAGTTCGCGATAAAGCAGTTTTTGTGTGCCAAGTGATGCAGTTTGTCGAGTTGTTTGGCGGTTGGTATCTTAGATCCGGAGAACACAATGTCAGGTCGCAGAGTCACCTTAGTGACAGACGAGCGGCCTGATTCATCTTCTTCCAGCACACCAATCGCATCATCCACATAAGAGTCGATCACGTACTTCTGCTTTGCGGCAATGCCCAAAAACGTCAGCATATGACAGCTAGAAAGTGCCGCAATAAACGCTTCTTCAGGGTCAACATTCGCTTCCACCGAAAACGGCAGTGGCACAACATGTGGAGAGGACGAAGCTGGCACAGTAACACCACCATCGAACTCCCACGTATGACCGCGACTGTATTGATTGTCGCTAAAGGCTTCATCTTCTGCTTTTTTCCAGCGAATGATCGCTCCATATTCAGACATAATTTCTTCCCTTTTTAATACTCAATAAATTAACGATCAGCTGGATGATTGACACCATCGTTGGTCACCACATCACCAATATCAAAAGGATTCACCCCTTCCAAACAGCCGATGTTAAAACCGTATTCGTTTGGGCTAGAACGGCGTTGGTGATGGGTATAGATGCCACAGTTTGAGCAGAAATAATGCTTCGCGGTATTGGTATTAAATTGATAAAGCTTGAGATGCTCTGCACCTTTGAGGATCTTGATGCCATCCAGCGCAACAGAGCCCACAATCGCTCCCCTGCGACGACAGATAGAGCAATCACAGCGGCGTGGTTTTTCTATCCCGTTAGGTAAGCTGAGCTCTAGTTCAACCGCACCGCAATGGCAGGTTGCCTTGTGAAAAGGTTGGATGACCGTATCTCCGACGACTTTCATTTCTCTCTCCAATCACATCCTTATGTTGGTCGTATCATAACCAGTTCAATGTCCTCTGTCCGTAGCCGGGTGCTGAGTTCGAGAGATCTGTCATGCGCAGCTTCTCGACTAATCTAACTAGACTTTTCAACCAAATCGTTAAAGCGTTCAAACAGAAAATCAAGAAACAGCCGGATACGCTTCGGCTGATACTTCTTGCTGATATACACCACATTCAAATCGGCACTCGACACCGACATCGCGGTATTGAAGTTCTTCATGTAGCCATTGAGTAGCGTCACAAGGCGCTGGTTATTGATGTCGTCTTGCACATCCAGCACCGATTTAAGAGCAATGCCCTCGCCTTTTAATGCCCAATAACGGATCACTTCGCCATCGTCTGAAAATCGCTTCGGAACAACGGTAATCGACTTCTTCATATCATGATCTTGGAAGTGCCATGTCTTGAGCTCTTCATTGCTGCGCAGCATGGCTAAACAATCGTGATCAACCAAATCTTGTGGTGTTAACGGTGTTCCATGCTTGGCAAGATATTCAGGAGAAGCACACAGCACACGTCGGCTTGGTGACAAGCGTCTGGATATCAAACTGCTGTCGACCAATTCACCATAACGAACCACGATATCCATGCCAGATTCAGCAATGTTCGAGAGGTTATCGTTCAAGTAGAGGTAAGGGATCACGTCGGGATATTGCTGACAGAACTCAGAGAGAATAGGAAGAATGTACTGCTTTCCAATGTCTTTCGGTGCAGCGATTTTGAGTGGACCTTTGACCTCTTTGACGCCATTTTGAATTAGGTTTTCAGCCTCGCTGACATTATCCAATATCTCCAGACACGCCTTGTGATACAGCTCGCCGGAGTCAGTTAAAGACACATGTCGCGTGCTTCGATTCAACAACTTCACACCATATCGCTCTTCCAGTGCCTGCAGCCTTGCCGTCATGGTCGCAGGTGATAAGCCTAGCTCCCGCCCTGCTGCAGCCAAACCTTGATGTTTTACGATACTGACGAACATCGCCATGTCTGAAAACTTATCCATGCTACTTCTTCCTCGCTACATTGTTCACTTCATCCGAATAATGAATTCATATTTTAGTCAATTATCAAAATTAATCGAATAAATATAATGACAACCATCAGCAGAACAACGCAGGAATTCAGAGCATGACTAACGAATCGACAAATCAAGAGCAACGCACTTTCGTCATCATTGGTGGCACATCAGGCATCGGTAATGCACTCGCGATGAAATTGAGAAACGAAAACAACACAGTGCACGTCGCTAGCCGACATACAGGCCTTGATATCAGCAATGAAAAATCAATTTGTGAATACTTTGAATCGATTGGCGTGTTTGACCACTTAATCGTAACGGCTGGCTCATCCGCTCCCGCAGGAAAAGTAACAGACGTAGCAACCGCAGACGCTAAGACAGCTTTTGACACTAAGTTTTGGGGCAGCTTAAACGTAGCCAAACATGCCGCACGCTACATGACGCCAAACGGCTCTATAACGCTCACGACGGGCATGTTGTCACGCAAAGTAGTAGCTGGCACTTACGTAAAAACCGCCATCAACGCCGCGCTAGAAAGCGTAACCAAAATACTGGCGAAAGAGCTATCACCCATTCGCGTCAATGCCATTAGCCCCGGCCTGACCATGACGGAAGCCTACAAAAACATGGACGACTCTGCTCGTGCAAGCATGTACGACAACGCCAAAAACAATCTACCTGCAGGCAAGGTTGGCGAGCCTTCAGAGGTGGCTATGGGTTACCTATTCGCGATTAACAACCCATACGTAACAGGGTCAATCATCGACATCGATGGCGGCGCTCTACTCGGCTAACACCCCGCAAAGACATAAAGAACAATCGTTAGGGTGTTATCTCAACGTCCTAACAAACAAGAATTTACATAGGTAACTCATCATGAAATCAAAAGCCATGACACAAGAAAAGATGCCATTCCAAGTTTGGATACTGACACTCGCAGCATTTGCAATCGGCACCGCTGAGTTTGTTATCGCAGGCATTCTCCCACAGATCGCCACATCACTTTCAATCACAGAAGGTCAAGCTGGCTACCTTATCAGTGCTTACGCGTTGGCTATCGTTATCGGCGGTCCGATCTTAACCATCTACCTTGCGCGCTTTAACAAGAAGATGGTGCTGATTGGCTTAATGGCACTGTTCATCATCGGCAACGTATTATCCGCGTTAGCGCCAAGCTATCCATTACTACTGGCGAGCCGTGTTATCGCAGGCTTAGTGCAAGGCCCTTTCTATGGCATCGGTGCGGTTGTTGCGACCAACTTAGTGTCTGAAAAAATGGCAGGCCGTGCCGTTGGCCAAATGTTCGCAGGCTTAACGCTCGCTAACGTTCTTGGCGTTCCAGCGGGTACGTGGGTTAGCTTGCAATTCGGCTGGCACACCACCTTCTTCACAGTGGCAGCTCTTGGCACCATCGCAATGATTTCAATCCTGACATCGATCCAATCGACCGGTCACATTGAAGCAAAAGACATCAAAACTCAGCTGTTAGCGTTCAAAAACCCAATGCTGCTGATCAGCTTGGCAATCACTGCTTTTGCTTGGTCTGGCTTCATGACGCTTTACGGATACCTTGCGCCAATCGCTATGCACATCACCGGCTACGGTCAAGAGTCTGTTACTTGGATCTTGGTGATTGTGGGTGTCGGCTTAATCATCGGTAACACCTTGGGCGGACGTTCTTCAGATAAAAACCTAGGCAAAGCTTCAATGTTTTGGGCCGTCGCAATGATCGTTTCATTGGTTGTAGTTGGCCTTGTGGTAGACAACAAAATCCTATTCGTTGCCGCGGCATTTATCTTTGGTATTGCATCATTTGCCAACGTTCCAGCCATGCAACTTCGAGTGATGAACAACGGTGGCGAAGGCCAAGAGCTAGCAGCAACCGCGAATATCTCAGCGTTTAATTTAGCCAATGCCTTTGGTGGATTCCTTGGCGGCATGGTTCTCGACAGCCAACTAGGCGCAGGCATGATTCCATTCGCAGCCGTTGTTGTCCCAGTGATTGGTTTGCTGCTAATAGCCAAAGCCAACCGAGCTGAAAAGCCACAGAGCAACTCTATTTTCAGCCCAGCAGAAAGCAAATAACACGACTTATCGCCCCAATACAAAAAGAAAGATCACAGCATTAAAACAAGGTAGAAACCATGAACAAACTATTCGAAACATCAGAACTGAAAGGCCTAGAACTGCAAAACCGCGTGGTTATGGCACCCATGACACGCGCTCGTACTAGCCAACCAGGAAACGTGCCAAACGACATGATGGCAACCTATTACCAGCAACGCGCAAGTGCAGGGCTTATCATCACTGAAGCGACACAAATTTCAGATGACTCTCAAGGTTACTCATTCACACCCGGCGTCTATACCGATGCACAAATCGAAGGTTGGAAGTCAGTAACAACCGCAGCAAAAGCACAAGGTGCCGCGATATTCTGCCAACTATGGCACGTAGGCCGAGTATCACACCCTACGTTTCAAAAAGGCGAGTTGCCGATAGCCCCTTCAGCGCTGGCGCCAATCGAAACTCAGGTTTGGATCTCTGATGAGAATGGAAACGGCAACATGGTCGATTGCATCCAACCAAGAGAGATGACCCAAGCAGACATCGACCGTGTTGTTAAAGATTTTGCTAACTCAGCGAAAAAAGCGGTCGAGGCAGGGTTTAACGGCGTCGAGATCCACGGCGGTAATGGCTACCTTATTGATCAGTTCCTAAGAACCAACTCAAACAAACGCACCGACAACTACGGTGGCAGCCGTGAGAACCGACTTCGCTTTCTAATTGAAGTCGTGGATGCGGTAATTGAAGCGATTGGTGCTGACAAAGTGGGCGTACGTTTAGCCCCATTCATCACCTTCAAAGACATGAACTGCCCAGACATCGTTCCAACGATTTTAGAAGCGTCAAAGGAACTGCAAGCTCGTAATATCGCTTATCTACACCTATCAGAAGCCGATTGGGATGATGCGCCTGTGATACCGGAAAGCTTCCGTGTGGAACTAAGAGAACTGTTCTCTAACACCATCATCGTTGCTGGCAGCTACACACCAGAACGCGCCGAAGAAGTGTTAAGCAAAGGCTACGCCGATCTCGTCGCATTCGGTCGCCCATTCGTTGCAAACCCAGATTTGGTATCACGCTTACAAAACGGCAGCGAACTATCAGAACTTGATGGCGCTACGTTATTCGGCGGCAACGAAAAAGGCTATATCGATTATCCGGCGTTGTAGTTGTATAGCATTAAACACGCACCAAGCCTGCATGAGTCCTGCAGGCTTGCCTCTTTAGAAACGTGACCAATCCGATACCTTTTCACACCCAATAATCCACTTGCATATTTTGACCTAAATCACTGTTATATTTGAACTTTATATGAAATTTAAATTATAGAAATATCAATAATAATTAGAATTTAGACGAATAAACGAGGACTCTCCATTGTTCAACGTAGGACAGGTTTACAATCGACGCACAGATATACACGGTCGTTACAAAGGTCAGCAATATGGTGGTATCGCTACACCTGCAGCCCATCCATATGTATTTATCTTCACTAGCGATGCTGGTGAAGAATTTGGCTACTCTGATGGTTTTAGTGCAGACGGCACTTTCCGATATACAGGAGAAGGGCAAGAAGGTGATATGCAGATGGTTAAAGGAAACTTGGCCATCTTTGAACACCAAAGCAACCTTAAAGAGATTCTCTTATTTGAATCTGTCTCAACTGGTTTTGTTAGATTCGTCGGAGTCTGCAACTACATCTGTCATCACATTGAGCAACGCCCCGACAAGAACGACCAACTTCGTGATGCAATAGTCTTCCATCTAGATATCGTCCCACAAAGTGTCGGCAATAGCATTCAAACACCAAAAACTTCATACTTAACGAAGCCAACTAAAAGTAAATCATTGAAGCAATTACGAGACATCGCCTTAGCTTCAACACCACTTAAAGCTGACCCCAAAGAACAACTCACGCATGTGAAGTATCGCAGTGAAGCCATTAAGCTTTACGCAAAAAAGAGGGCAAATGGTATCTGTGAAGGTTGTGGAGTGCCCTCACCTTTTGAGACCAAGTCAGGTCCTTACCTAGAAGTACACCACCTGACACGGTTAGCAGATGGCGGCGCTGATTGCCCTGAAAATGTGATCGCACTTTGTCCTACCTGTCATCGAGAAGCACACTACTCGGTGGGAGCCGCAGATTTCAATGCAAAACTCATCAAGAAAGCGCTAAAGATTGAAGAGCAACTGTTGTAAACATTTCCTTCAGGCAAAAGAAAGGCTCGCATGACTAGTGCGAGCCTAATGCAGTTTAGGGGGTAAACCACAATCTAGTTTAATTATTTAACTTATGAGCCATTATGCACTTGTGCGCATTGATATTCTATTTTTAAATGATTCACTGCAATTAATCAATCGATAAAAGTTAGCGTTTGGTCAATTTAAACCACATAGATAACAGTGATTTAGTGATTGATGTCTAGAAAACCATCATAAAACCCATAAAAATCAGACCTATAAGCTTCTCATTTGCCAGTAACCTTCACCATTAGTCGCGAGTTGGCTGTGTAAATAATCGAGCGTATCTGCCACCGTTCCCGCAATGCCTTGTGGTGGATTGAACAACAGCAAGCCACTGCCGATCAGGCGATCATCACCCTTGGGATCTCGAAGGCGAAGCTCCGACTTAATCGGACTTGGTAGCAAGCCATCTTTCACCGCTGTCACGCAATGGTTCAGAATCAGTGAGCTCTTATCATCCGTGTAAAGCGGATACCAAATCAGCGCAGAGACTTTCTCAGATTGTTGATAAGCCTTAACCAAGGCATCGATCACCGCGAGATATTCAGTATCGGTTTCATAGGGCGGGTCGATAACAATCAGGTGATGGTTGTCGTGTTTTGCTATGTCATCAGGCAGTGCTTTCAAGCCATCGCCCGCGGTAATGGTGAGCTTACTTGAGACATCAAGATCGCGTTGCAGCTTCTCAATGTTGGTTTGTAATAGGTCGGCTTCATCTTGCTGAATGTCTGAAAAATAGAAGCTATCTTGGCTGCGGCCTTGTTGGTAGGTGATGGCTGCTGAGCCCGGATAGAGAGAGATAAGTTGATTCGGATTGTAGTATTCCAGCACCGACATAAAAGAGCTAAATGCTGGCGGTAGATAAGCCTTGTTTCGCCACAAGTACCCGACCCCTTCAGCAAACTCACCAGCATGATTACTGGGTGCAGTAGTGAGGTCATAACACCCTGTACCAGAGTGCGTGTCGATAACATTGAGACGTGAATGCTGCTGCATTAATGACTGAACAAGTGCACTCAATACTGGATGCTTTAGCGCATCACCATGGTCGCCTACATGACATTGATGTCGATATTCCATTCCCTTGCCTCATTTCTACGAACGTCATCTAAACATACTTCATATCATGAGGGCTTGCCTACTCAATCCATCGTTTTTTGAAATAGGCTCTCTTTTCTGTAACTGTCTGACTCTTATAAAAAATAAAGCCCCTCGTTTTGTTATAAACGAAGGGCTTGTTGACGTTACTGACTAAGTCGTACAGTTAACCAATGGAGAGCTTAAGGGTACTCGCCCTCAACTTCTACCGGCGCTTTCACTTGGTAGTGACAAGGCTGTAGGCCAAGTAACTTAGGCAGTGTGATACCTACCGAAACGGAAGACCACGTACCGCTGACAATACCTACAACCAGTGCAATCGCGAAACCTTGCAGCGCAGCGCCACCCAGTAGCCAAAGCGCTGATACGGTGATTAGCGTTGTACCTGAAGTCACCATGGTGCGTGAGAAGGTCGCTTTAACCGATTCGTTAAGCAGGTTATCAGTGTCACCATTTGGATTGCCACGCAGCATTTCACGAACACGGTCAGCAATGATGATCGAGTCATTCAATGAGTAACCCAAAATCGCTAGCACGGCTGCCAATACGGTCAGGTTGAACTCAAACTGAGTAAAAGCGAACAGACCCAAGATAAGCGTCACGTCATAGATGATCGCTGCAAGGGCGCCGAGTGCTAAACGCCATTCAAAACGTACACTCAGGTACAGCATGATCATTAGGAAACACACCAATACCGCCAAGCCACCTTGGTCAACCATGTCTTGACCGACTTGAGGGCCAACCACACTGCTGTTAAGCACTTTTACTTGGTCACTTACAGAAGACAAAGCATCCACTAAGTTTGGCTGTGGAGCGTCTGTCAGTTGGCTGTAACGGATTGTCCAACGATCCTGTTCTGCCATACCAACCACTTGCACGTCTTGTTGGAAAGCCGTATCAAGTTTTGTTTTTAACGCATCTTTGGTTACTTGATCAGAGAGCTGAACCTCGGCAACCACACCGCCTGTGAAGTCCAAGCCCCAGTTAAAACCTTTCACCGCCACCAGCATCACAGAGCTCATGAACAGCACAATAGAAATCACAGACATCACCTTACGAAGGCGAGTCATATTCTTATCCGAAATATAGCTATTTGAAAAATAGCGGTCTGAAATAGTCATTTTTGAAGTACTCATGCTTAAATCCTTACATCGTGGCGTTGGTCACGCCCCCAAACCAAATTGATGATCGCTCGTGAAGCAAAAATGCCCGTAAACATACTGGTTAGAAGACCTAAGCCCAGTGTCAGAGCGAAGCCCTGAATCGGTCCATTACCGATTGTGTATAGAGCCACAGCAACGATCATGGTGGTGACGTTAGCATCGAAAATTGACGAGAATGCACTATCGAAACCACGATCGATAGAGCTAGCAAAGCTGCGCCCTTCTTTCATCTTGTCTCGAATACGCTCGAAGATAAGCACGTTAGTGTCTACCGCCATACCGACGGTCAGTACCAAGCCCGCAATACCTGGCAGAGTTAATACCGCACCCGGTAGCAAGGCAATCAAACCAAACAACGTGGTCATGTTAACCACCAATGCACAGTTCGCGACCCAACCAAGGCGGCGGTACCATAGCGCCATAAACGTTAGAGTAAGACCAAGGCCAAGAGCCAAAGCAGCAAAGCCATTCGTTACGTTTTCAGCACCCAGAGATGGGCCAATGGTACGCTCTTCAATGATGGTAACAGGCGCTGTTAATGAACCCGCACGTAGCAGTAGAGCAAGCTCTTGTGCTTCTGCCATGCTGCCTGCACCAGTGATTCTGAAGCGGCTACCCAGTTGAGATTGGATGTTCGCCACACTGATCACTTCACTGGTTTTCTCGCTGTTACCGGCTCTATCACGGCTGTATTCGCTGTAAACGGTCGCCATTGGCTTGCCGATGTTATGGCGAGAAAACTCAGACATTTTCTTACCACCAGAAGAATCCAGCGTAATGTTTACTTCTGCACTGCCCATCTCACCAATGCCACTGCGTGCATCGATAATGTGTTCACCGCTTAATACCGCTTTGCGAGCAACCACGACACGATTACCATCTGAATCTTTCAGAGTTTGAGTATTGCGCGTTGCGTTGTCGTACACAGAGTAGAACGCTAATGAAGCCGTAGCACCAATCACGTCTTTCGCAGCTGCAGGGTCTTGTACACCCGGTAATTCGATACGGATACGGCTTTCACCTTGGCGTTGAATCGATGCCTCAGTGATGCCTAGCTCTTCAATACGGCTGCGCATGATCTGTAGGTTTTGTTGAACCGTTAGGTTGCGTAGCGTTCTTTGTTCTTCTTCAGACTGAGTTAACGTTAGCGATTTATCTGAACGGTCACGTTGCCATTGTGGGAACTCTTCACGAATCAGTTTCTGTGCTTTTTCGAAATCGGCATCAGTACGGAAGTTAAACTCAACTTGGTTGTTCACCACTTTACCGCGTGCATAACGCACTTGGCTGGTGATCTCGTCGACCACAGATTGCGCTTGTGCGTGGTAAACCGGTTCCATGTCTACTTCTAGTAGGAACTGCACACCACCGCGTAAATCAAGACCTAGCTGAATCGGTGCGAAGCCCATGTCAGTCAGCCATTTCGGAGCTGCTGGCTCCATCGCTAGTGCAACCGTCGCGTTGTCCAATAGGCGCTCATTCAGCACCTCTTTAGCCTTCGCTTGTTGTTCTGCGTCTTCCAAGATCACGACTAAACGTTGATCTTTTTGAAATGCAGATTTGGCTTGGATGCCTTCGCTCGCAAGGTATTGGGTAATTTGACTCGCATCGATGGTCTGTTCAGAACGATTGTTAATTTGAACCGATGCATTCTCGCCATACCAAGAAGGTAAAGCACTCAGAACCATAATGATGATAGTGGCGATAAGCACCACGTATTTCCACTTTGAGTAGTGGTTTATTTGTTTTCTTTGAATGCGTTTTTTCACAGTCAAGATCTCTTCTTTGAACTAATGTTTTGCGAACACGAGCAATGGCTAATCACAACCAGAACAAGCTGATTGAAAGATAGTGATGCTAAAGCTGATGTCGCTATGTTTGTTTTGATTAACTGGCGAGTTCAACGGGCACAAGTGACCATCGATACGACCAATTTAGGGTCAAACGATTAGCTAAGAAGTTCTCGGAAATGCGAGTATTGGATGTTGCCCTCTTTCCACCCAGCAAGCCGGGAGGACGGAGAACTCACAATGCTGGTCCAGTGCTGCTTGGAATCCAACAACGGTGTGTTGAAAAGCAGAGAAGCCAGTAATGAAGGGGGAGAGAAGTCGATCAGTAGGTGATAAGCAGGCTCAAGATCGGCCACGCTTTCTTGCTCGTTGCTGAGCATACGTCTGAAGTTTGCTGCTTGAAGGCTTGATTCGGTGTCGTGATAGTTGGAACTGTCACCAGAAGGCACGGTGCCAAACTGAGCCTTATCGCACTCTAAGTAGCTCGACGGATTATCCGTAGCGGCTTGTTTACAAAGATCATTTTGTGAAGATTGCTCTTGAGCTGAGTATATTTGAAATGGCTTAGAAGGAAACGAATAGCCGTTAGAATTCACTAAGCCAAAGCTCAGTAAAAACAACATTAAGACTAATCGGGTACCCAGTTTAAGCAATCTAATATCCAAACAACATTCTCGTAGATCGTCAATCTACAATACAAATGAAACGCTGTCTTGATTTAAAACATTTTTTTAGAAAATGATTCGATGCAACCGATTAAGCACCCTCGCAATTTAGATTTACATAGATCTAAAACGGCTTAACAACTGGTGATGGATAGATGTTATGAATAGTAGAAAAACAAGAAAGCCAAGCGGTGCTCGCTTGGCTTTCAGCTGTCTCTTTCTGTTGGCTTCAAGCTTTAGGCTTTAGGCTTTAGGCTTTAGGCTTTAGGCTTTAGGCTTTAGGACGCATGATGTTCTTAACCTTACGGCTATTTTCACCAAAGATGCGTTGGACAAGTTGATTCATGTCTTCCGCAGTGATCGACCTCGCCACTCGCTCAACTTGAGACAAAGCTTCGATATCGTAACCATGAAGTAAATAACGAGACAGGTACCATGCTTGGTCAATAGAGCTCGTCTCCAGAGGCGTGAAGTCAGCTTCAAACTGTTTCACGACTGCGTGCATTTCCTTTTCTGAGACGCCTTGTAAAAGGTCTGCAATCACTTTATCGATCGCCACTTCAACTTGGTCAACGTTCTCCGGCGCTACCATCGCCCCGATAACCCACTCACCACTCAGCTCACTATCTGCGGATGCTGAATACGTATATGGCGAGTAATCTAAGCTCAACTCTTCACGAATATAAGCATCTAAACGCGCCGCCAGCAGTCGTTCTAGCAAGTTTTCCGTGAAGATATCTTTTGCCGTTACGCCTTGGTTGGTTTCGGCTTCAGGTTCAGAGATAACTCTTAGGACGTACTCTGCGCTATTCACATTGTTGATCGCCAAATCAATGCGTGATTCAGATGGCTGCTTGTAAGCCACCTTAAAGTCCGGAACCTCGGCATTTTCTAATGGAATCGAAGCCAAGTATTGCTCAACCAAAGGCTTTAATTCACTTGGGTCGATATCACCCACGACCACCAATTGGTTATGTCTCAATTGGCCAAACAGCTGCTGATGAAGATTAGCGACGTCTTCCACAGAAACCGTTTCAACACGCTCTTTATCTACAAGATAATGACCACTTTCCTGACGATAAATATTGTGGTTTACCGCTCGTTCAAACTGACCAACAGGGCTACTCAAGAAAGATTCTTGACCTTGTACAAATTCCTGCTTCACTGCCTCTAACTGCTCGGGAACAATTTTAGGCGCAGTGATGAAGGTATACAGCGCAGCAAACGTATCTTTGAGCCCATCTTTGTTAATACTAAATTCAACACCATGGCGGGTGTTGCCAATAAAGGAATCGGCTCGAATATCTTCACGATCAAAATGCGCTAAAAGCTCAGACCCCGTAAATTCACCGACACCACTTCGAGCGAAGGTAGGTAACGCAACCTCAACCGCTGGGTACAAGCTCGGATCCAAAGCGGCTTTTCCGCCGAGGCTCATGTACATCACCCCAACATCATCACCTGCCTCATAATCACGCAGGTACCACATGTCGATGCCATTGCTTAACGTCCACTTTTGGATGTATGGGTCGACAGACATTTGTTCAGCAAGTACAACCTCGCCTTGCGAGCTAGGTACAGCAAAAGCACTGGCTGTTCCAATCGCAAGCGGTGCAACTCCCGCCTCGCTATACGTGGCTTTTAAACTATCGAGAGAGTTGATGATCGCTGCTCTGTCTTCAGAGTCGTCCATCCCAATAACAATAAAGTAATCATCAGAAAGTAGATTCTTGATGTTGTCGTTGATCACTTCAAGGCTCAAGTTAGCGATGAAAGCTTCCAAGCTAGCTTGATAATCTTTCTGTGATTGGACGATTCGATCATTGACTAACGCACTCACTTTGTAATTCGCGTGTTCAACGCTGTCCATTTTATCCCAGTTATGCTCGATGTTATCCAGCAAGTCTTGGTAGTAGTACAGTTCGCCAGCAATATCCGTTTCCGAAACCCCAAAATCACGCAATGATGCCAATGTAGAAAGCAGATCTTGTTGGATAACTTCACGGTCTCCAGCCGGAAACCCAACACTTATTGATGAATAGTGCAGAGCGCCCATCTGATAGCCATCAGATGCTATCCATTGAGTCGGCAGCGCAGCATCATTGAATACCGCTTCTAATCGTTGTCGAATCAATTGTTGAGCGGTTTCATCTAACCAGCGTTGATGCTGCTGAGCATGATTTTCAACTCTATTTAAACCTCGGTTAAACGTCAGAGTGATGCTTGGCGCTTCTCTTCCTGCGTACTCAACATAATCATCTTCATTGAATGACGTCGTTTTCTGTTTCTCTGGTCTCGGCGTATCACCACGCTCCCAGCTAGAAAACTTTTCTTCAATGAGTGGAATCACGGTTTTGATGTCCACATCACCAGAAACGACCAGCTCAACTATTTGAGGTTGATACCAAGTCTGATAAAAGTTGGTGATGCCTTGAGGAGTGGCATTCACGATCGACGATTTAGTCCCTAATGCATCTTGCGATTCGTACGGGCCGCCTTCAATGAAGTAATCGTAATATATATCTCCGAATGACTTATCATCGAGGCGAGCCATACGGAACTCACCAAGAACCACGCCTTTTTCTTTTTCGACTTCTGAACTTGATAGATCCAGACCATCACCAATGTCGCGCATCCACGTCAAAGCAGACTGCAATTGGATATTATCTGGCAAATCTAACTGGTAGACCGTCTCTTCATAAGAGGTGTAGGCATTAATATCAGCACCAAAGCTAGCGCCTGCGTCTTCGAATAAGCGAATCACATCGTTCTGAGAGAAGTTTTTACTGCCATTGAATGCCATGTGTTCCAAGAAGTGCGCGTAGCCTTCTTGTTGAGAAGTCTCTTGAATTGAGCCCGCGTGCACGACTAAACGCACAGATACGGATTCTTCATGATCTGGATAAACATGATAAGTAAGGCCATTTTCTAGTTGGCCTGAAATCCATGCCGGATCCGGCTGGATTGGCGTTTCGATGGTTTTTGATGTTGAGCTACAGCCAACTAAGGTGAGGCATAGAGCCGTGGCTAAATAATATGTTTTCATAACAACCTCTTAATGTCATTCATCGACAATATACAGATTGAGCTAACGATTATTATTTAATATTGAACCGGATGAGTATCTTTGTGATCTGGATCTTTATTTTATAAATCACCAATCGTTATGTAAGATCGCCGGTGCTCATTTAAAGCAGGGTTTTGATAAGAGCCTATTACATCGATTTTAGACTTGCTTATCAGTGCAATAAAAAGCCAAATGCTTGAACATTTGGCTTCTAAGTGAATCCACATATAGAGTAGAAGCGGCTTTCATGAAAAACCACTTACCTCAATAGACTTACCCTTGTGGTCTTAACAAGTTCTTCAATTGATAGCTGTTATCACCAAAAATTTCTTCAGCGTACTCTGTCATGTCTTTGCTAGAAATTGAGTCAGCCGTTCCCTGTAGGTCGAACAACGCCTCAAAACCATAATCATGAATCAAATAACGAGAAATAAACCAAGCTTGTTGAGTGGGCTTATATTTTAGTGGAGTGAGGTCTGCTACTAGCTGTTTAGCCGCTGTGCGAGTCTCATCTTCAGAGATCCCTTTTGCCGCTTCAGCGATGACCTTATCAATCGCCTGTTCAATTTTATCTGAGTTTTCTGGAGCCGTTAAAGAGCCGATTAGCCAATCATAACTAGGCTCACTGTCTTGCGCGACCGAGTACACATAAGGCGCATAATCCAAACCTAACTCTTCACGAACATAAGCCGTTAAACGGCTCGACAATACACGCTGAAGCATGTCGTCCATAAACACATCTTTTGCGGTTTTATCCCGAGCTTGCTGGGAAATCACACGCAATAAATACTGACTGCTGTCTTCATTATTGACGGATATATCCATTCGTTCTTTCGAATCAGTACTATAAGCCACCTGATAATCCGGAGACACAGCGGCTTCTAATGGCAATGATGCAACATATTGACGCACAAGAGGCTTAATTTCAGCGGGATTAATATCAGCAACAATAACCAATGTATTGTCTCTTAATTTTTGAAAGAGTTGATGCTGTACGTCTAGTATATCTTGCGACGTGACAGCTTTGATATCATCACTTTCAAGCATCATGTGACGGCTGCTTGTTTGATAGCTATTGCGATTAACCATCTGAATAAACTGACCAACAGGTGTTTCTAAATATGCTGTACGATCTTGATCAAATTCAGACTTCACAGCCTCAAGCTGGGCACTGTCTATTTTAGGTTCGGTTACAATGGTGTGGAGCGCAGCTAAACCCTCTGCAAGCGTCTTTTTCTTGGCGCTTATTTCTAAGCCATGATGAGTAAAATTGATGAAGGGGTAGATTTCAATGTCTTCGCGTCTCAAGTGAGCGGTTAACTCCGAACCACTAAATTTACCAACACCACTACGAATCGAAGCTGGCAGGGCAATCTCTACAGCAGGAAACAGCGAAGGATCCAACGCCGCTTTTCCCCCCTCACTTGCATAGTAAACCCCGACACTATTACCTGCCTCAGAGTTACGGAGATACAAAACTTCAATACCGTTGCTTAATGTCCACTGCTTCAAATTAGGATCGTCACTCACCTGAACTTGTTTTACAATTTCGCCTTGAGACGCTGGCACACTAAACGCCGAGCTTGCAGTAACGAGCAATGGCCTGTTGCCTGTCTTTTTATAGGCTTTTCTGACACCTGTTAGCTCGTTATTCATTGCCTGCAAGTCTTCTTTAGACGATAAGCCTAATCCCAAAATATATGGGTTAGAAAGTAAATCATCTAAATTATCATTTACGGCTTCCAGATCCGTACTCGAAAGAAATTCTTTCAAGCTCGACTTATAATCAAGCTGTGATTGAACCGTTTGGTTAATCACCAGTGCCGTCGACTTACCGTCAGCATGAGCTACTGCGTCCATTCTCTCCCAGTTAGCTTGAATGTCATCAAGGTTCGCTTGGTATTGCTGTATCACACTCGTAAATTCATATTCGCTCACACCATGATCACGCAATGAGGCGAGAGTAGAGATAAACTGCTGCTGGCTTTGCTCTCGACTATCGATAGGAAAGCCAACCGTAGTAATGGAATACCTTTGGTACTCTAAGAAATAGGGAGTCGAAGCAACCCATTGCACTGGCAATGCAGCGTCAACAAAATCTGAATTCAACCTTTGCTGGATGAGTTGTTGAGCAATATCATCTAGCCAAAGCTGATGTTGTTGCTCATGGCTCTGTGTCACTCTTTGCCCACGCTCAATCACTATCCCGATGCTCGGTGGCTCGCTCCCAGATCCATACGCCACAAAATCTTGAGTATTGTAATCCGCTGACGTGTTCTTCACGGGAACCGGTGTTGTGCCTCTTTGCCAATCAGAGAAAGTATCTTCAATCAAAGGGATCACTTCTGCCAGAGTGATATCACCAGAGACAATCACCTCAGTTAACTGAGGTTGATACCAGGTTTGGTAATAATTATTTAACTCTTGAACATTCGCATTAGAAACGGATTCTTTATTGCCAATGGGATCGTTGGTTTGGTAATTCGTGCCTTCAACCATATGATCGTAGAATTTAAATGAGAGAGGCTTATCTTCAACTAGTGTGTGTCGAAATTCCCCTAATATCACTCCTTTCTCTTTTTCGATCTCAGCTCCGGACAGCAGTAAACCATCGCCAATATCTCTAAACCATGCCAACGCTTTATCTAGATTCTTGTTGTCGGGTAGATCTAACTTATAGAGGGTTTCTTGATAAGAGGTATAAGCATTTAAGTCAGCGCCAAAGCTAGCACCAGATTGCTCAAATAACTCTACTACATCATTCCCTGAAAAATTGTTGCTGCCATTAAACGCCATGTGCTCAACAAAATGGGCATAACCTTTTTGTTGACCGCTCTCTTGAAAAGAGCCGGCATGCACAAGTAAGCGTACCGATACTGGTTGTTCTCGGTCAGGGTAAACATGGTAGGTTAAACCGTTATCTAATTCACCCGTGACCCAATATGGATCGGATTTCAATAACGTTTGTTGCTGAGGAGTAGAACTGCAACCTAGCAATGTGGAGCTCAATACGACGACTAAATAGTATGCTTTCATAACGATCTCTTTGAAGGGCTTTCCTCCAATATATCCGATCGCCAAAGTGTAATAATTCGCCATTAAATCAAACGACTAAAATTTTAGAGTCACTCGATATAAGTATGAAAGTGTTTAATTTATAAATTACATGAATTAATTGTAAAGCCGATATGTAGCGCCTTTTATTTGTTCGCTACATCCCTTTAAAGAGCCCTTGCGAGGCACGGCTGATCGGTAGTTTTTCCCCTGACACATAAGCCGACATCTGACCAGAGAGTCCTTTCTTCACCTTATCAATGGCCGACACTTTCACCACCACCGAGCGATGGATCTGCCAGAACTCATCCGGGTTAAGCTGGGCGATCAGCTCTTTTAGAGACACGCGAAGAATAAACTCCTCTAGCAAACCGCCTTGGCCTTTTTTGAATATCGAGACGTACTTGTCTTCCGCTTTAAAGTAAGCCACATCATCGACGGCGATAAGATGGATGTCTTCTCCGACACTGGCTTTGAGCCACGTGAGATACTGTTGCTTGTTTTGCTGGGAAGTCGATTGTGATAGCTGTTGAAGCTGAGCCATTAACGCTGTGATATCGGGCTGTTCCGGAGTGCTACCTGTTTGTGTTTGATTGCTCGACAGACGCGCTTGCACCTTCTGACATGTGGCTAGTAAGCGCTCTTCGTTGATGGGTTTCAGCAGGTAGTCCATCGCATTGTGCTCAAAAGCTTTGACCGCGTATTCGTCATAAGCCGTGATAAACACAATCAATGGCGGTGAATCTAGCTTGTTGAGTTGTTTCGCCAGCGAGATACCATCCAGCTCAGGCATACGAATATCGAGAAAAGCCACGTCGGGCTTAAGCTGCTGAATACTCTGCATCGCCTCCAAACCATTTTGTGCCTTGCTGACGATTTCTAGCTCCGGCCAAACCTCAGCAAGGCTATTGTCGAGATGGTGCCTTAACAGTGCTTCATCGTCTGCGATAATCGCCGTTACGCTCGGCTGTACTGCTGGGTTGTTCATGGTTAGTCCTTTAAATTCACACTGTAAATCGTCTATTTTTCGTCACTGTTCGGTGCTTTCTGATCTGTAATTCTAGGCGGCTGCGTCAATCAGCGGTAACAAGATCGTCGAGACTACCCCGCCTTTAGCGTGTTCAGTAATCGTTAGACTCGCCTTATCACCATACAGGGTTTCGATTCTTTGACGAATATTGCTTAACCCAACACCGTGCCCCGTATTCGAAGAAGGCGCTTTCAACCCCGCGCCATTATCAGCCACTTCAATTTTTAGCTGCTGGGCTTGTTGAGTAATACGAATATTGACTTGGCCACCAGCGGCTTTGGGCTCGATGCCGTGCGTGAGTGCATTCTCGACCAAAGGTTGAATCAAGAACGGTGGAATCACCTGCAAATCACTAATCTCGTGTGTTTCAATCGAGAACGTTAAGCGCTCCCCCAAACGTATCTTTTGGATATTAAGATAAGCATCTAACAAGTCGACCTCTTGTGCGATGGTCGATTGCTCGGTGCGGCTGTTTTTCAAAGTCACACGTAACAAGTCGGTGAGTTTTTCGAGCATCAACTTAGCTTTCTCGCTATCACTCTCAATCAACACATTGATGGTCGCAAGTGTGTTGAACAAGAAGTGCGGTTCAATTTGGCTTTGCAGTTGCTTAAGCTGACTCAGCACTACAACCTTTTCTTGATCGGCCTGACGACGCTTGGCCACTTCCAATTCGTTATCAGCGCGTAGTTGTTGCTCTCGGGTATAGAAATAGTAATAACAAACCGAACAGAAGATCACACCGAGCAAGACTACGGATTTAAGGTCAGAAATATTGGCTCCGAAATATCCGTTCAACCAATAGTGGGCGTTCAAGGTACCAAAGGTCATCGCGATCACCATTGAGATACCCACTTCAAGCGTTCTGGATGTTCTCTTGAACAACTTCACTAAGATGAAAGAAGAACCCACTGCGCTGTAACCAAAGCCAAAACTGATCGCGAGGTTAACCACAAGGTCTCCGCCCCAAATCGTTTGAGTGGTGATGGCAATGACGAAACAAAACAGAGTGGTGAGCGTGAAGCTCTTAATCCATGAAAACTGACTGTTTGAAGAAGTGCTCATTAAAATCGTCCTTTGATATTTAAAAGAATCATATGACTATCGGGTAAGTTGGCGTAAGCAGAATCACTTTTACCGCCTAGAAAGCGTGCAGCAAGTTCCAAATCCAACGATGAATCGCCATTATCTAAAGCCTGATAATTGAGCCACTGAGTCGCAATAAAACCGCCATCTTGTGGAGACAACATTACATCGAATGTTGGCGTGATATCTTCAAGCCAGCCATGTGTCGAATCCAGAGACCAGTGAAACATGATGTTGTGTTGAACCAAATTGGCGTGCTGATAGCCTTGCGCATAAGAACCAGCCAGTGATGCTGTCATCGGATTCACCGACAAAGACTCTGCACTTTCTATTGCGCTTTGCCACTCAGAATCACTCCACGCTCGGCTATCAAACCAATATTCCAGTACCACATTGTGGCCGGTGTCATTGGCCCATGTTAATCCTGCTAACGCTTGATAGGCCTCGCCCTGCTCTTCAAGATAAACCGGTTTAAGCATTGAATCCGGCTGACTGTAGCCAAGGCTTTGTCGCTGATAAACCATCGAACCATGAAACTCCCAAGCGAGGTTTAATACTGAAACCAAACTCACCCCAAATAAGCTATGTCGCACATCGTCATAATAAGCGACCCATTGATATTCGTGATCACCCACTAGGTTGTAACGACGTACCCCAAAGCCTTGTTGCTGATTCTGCTTTTCGAACTCATTCACGTCCTGAGAAGTCCACGAAGAATCACTGTAAAGAAGTGTCCACTCGCCCGTCATATCGAACAGTGACGCTGAGGCAACACCTGCGCCCTCTTCTGCGACAATGCCTACTGGATTTTGTCGATAAGGCTTGATGATGTCTAAAGGTCGGTAGCCATAACCGACACCCCAATCTAGGCGAACCTTGCCAAGCGTGATATCAAGATAGTGGTCACCAATGACTGAATTCGACAGCTCGACACCACCTTGCCAAAACAACTCACGCACAATGAATTCCGACTCAAAGCTCGCGTCTTGTTGTTGAGGGTTATTGCTTAGAATATCGTTGGCTTTCACTGCGAACAGACCAAGCCAATTGCCATATCCAACCTCAAGATCCAGCAAGCCATTGAATGACTGACGATTATCAGATGGTAAAGGGCTAAATGGCGACTCTCGCGATTCAATCGCTTCTGCACTGAGTTGCCAATCCCACGCCAAGCTCAGATCGTCCGCTTGAATCGGGTGACTCACACAAGACAAGGCAAGCAAAGTAGCGATTGAAGACTTAATGTGGAATCGACGATTGGAAGCTTTCATGGTACTCACCTACAGCCCAGACACGCTGTTACGCGATAAGTAAGCAGGGTTGTAATACTTGTCTTCCAAGCTTTGTTCGCTCACCTCGCGATACTCAATCACGGTTTTCTTGCTTGGCTGAATCTTATCGAGCAAGGTCATCGACATCACTGTGGGTAATCCATCACGCACGCCTTCAGTAAACCACGCTTGTTTCGCCAGTTTTCCAGAACGCAGATACAGATCCGCTTTAACTGGAAACGCTCGGTCTGTCGTTAACCACAGATCAATCGACTGATAACTCGCACCCTTGGTTTTCGCCACTAGCTTTAGGTGATGGGTATCGAGCGTCTCGCCACTTGGTATCTCAACTCGTTGCTCAGCAACCCACTCACCTTGGTAATCTTCGCTCCAAGTGAGTGTCGAGATATCGCCCACCGAGGCTTCACCCAATAGTTTTTGCATCGGTGTGATACGAATTGGACGGCGCGATTTAGGCATCAACAACCAATAGTTATCTTCAATCATCAGCATCTTTTGACCTGCCTCGACGGCTGATTTAAAGACGACTAATGACTCTCGGTTTGGTCTTGTATAGACGTTGTATTCACGGGTTTTATCCAGTTGATCGTCTTGATACAGCGCCACCAGAGACACTACCTTAGAGGCTTGTGCGCTGTTCAATCGGTAACTATCCGCCTTAGCGATCATCTCTGTGACTTGTTGTGAATCGAATGCCCAGCTTGGTATCGATGCTAGAACCAAAACCAATACAGAACCTAAAACAGTGAGTGAACGAGTAAATTTATACATAAACCAGCGCCTCCGTGATTGGCTTATTCACGCCTTTGCGAGCAGAAAAATAAGCAGCCAGCAAACAGATTGTCAGCACGCCTAAAGTGGCGTAACCAACCAGTTCCAATGAGAAGTAAATGTTGAGTGGGTAACCTTCGGTTCTGCCGGGAGGTGGTGGCATTTGGATATCAACCACCAGCAATAACACCGACACTAAGCCACTCACTAAAGCGCCAATCGCGCTGCCAATCAGTGCCAGCAATCCCGCCTCTTTTAAGAAGCCTGCAACGATTTCAGAAGGGTAACTGCCGAGTGCCGACAAGGTGCCAATTTCTCGAGTGCGCTCGGTCACCGACATCGTCATGGTGTTAAACAGCGACACAAACACTACCAATGCCATCACCGCGCCCATGATGCCGAAGATCCGGTCGTAAAGATCTTTAACCTTGGTGTAGAAAAACGCACGATCTTGCCACGGGGTAATCTCGATCTCTGTGCCTTGATCGCTTTGACTCGCCCTATTTCGTTCTAAAGCAGTTTGGATGCGCTGTTGAACGGCCGAGGTCTTGCTTGTCTCAAATAGGAACACCGACAAGGTACTGACTTTGTCTGAAGCCAAAAGCTCTTGAGCAGTGGTGATATGAACATACAGCTGACGCTTATCCAGCTCAGGCACACCCGTCGAATAGATACCCTGCACCTTAAAATCAAAAGCGTTCAAAGCACCGTCACTGGTAGTCGCGAGCAATGTGACCCAGTCGCCAACGGCAACTTTGAGGTTACGAGCAAGGTCAGTTCCCAGCATCACTTGGGGTTCTTGGCTGTCGTATCTTAGCGATTTCACATCAGAGAGAGTTTGACCACTGCGCACATCAAGAAACGGTCCTTTCATGTCGAACTCACGCTCATTAACACCCGTTCCCATAAAGATGGTCGACTTACTGCCGTTAGAAACCAAGCCGCTGAAATAGACTCGTGGTTGAACGCTGCGCACATCGCTGTCGCCAATAATGCTCTTTGTGAGCGCTTGAACGTTATCCAGACCATTGCTCAGCGGCATGTCTTCGTCTTGTTCAAAATATCCCGGCGTACTCAAAGTAAGATGACCAGTATCGCGCGCGGTCGATTCACGCAGAGATTCATAGGTGTAAAGCCCATAACCTCCAGCCGAGGTCAGCGCAAATACCGCGATGGCGATGATCAACACCGAGAGCAGACTTCGTCGACCATTTCTTAATAGATTAAGCCACGCCAAACGCACCGAGGTAGGAAGCAAAAAAGTGCTCAGTTTTTGTGTTAGCTTGCCCATGAGATCGCCTCCGTTGTTGTGGCTTGTGGAGCCAGTTGACCGTCGATTAATTCAATCACTCGGTCACAACGCTGCGCCATTCTTGGGTCATGTGTTGCGACGATAAAGGTGGTGCCCATTTCATGGCCGAGCTCTTTCATAATGTCGATCACAAGGTTGGCGGTGTGACTATCTAGGCTTGCGGTCGGCTCATCGGCAATCACTAAGCTTGGGTTGTGGATCAGCGCTCTGGCTATCGCGACACGTTGCTGCTGGCCACCTGAAAGGTTGTCTGGTCGGTGATGAACGTAATCCCCTAGCCCAACACGCTCTAACATGTCTTGCGCTCTGCTCTGCTGTTCTTGCTTAGAGTATTGGTTCAACATCAATGGGTAAGCGACGTTTTCTAACGCTGTCATTACAGGAACCAGATTGAAGCGCTGAAACACAAAACCCAACGACTGACGACGAAAACGTGCAGCGGCGATTTGCTCTGTCGGATACGGTTGGCCATCAATATCGATCTGCCCTCGATAGCTCATATCCAACAAACCAAGAATATTCAAAAGTGTGCTTTTTCCAGAACCTGATGGCCCACATAACGCCACCATTTCACCACGTTGG
Organism: Vibrio sp. 1CM8B; assembly: GCF_023161685.1. Lineage (NCBI taxonomy): Bacteria > Pseudomonadati > Pseudomonadota > Gammaproteobacteria > Vibrionales > Vibrionaceae > Vibrio > Vibrio sp. 1CM8B. The sequence continues at coordinate 579,126 of NZ_JALNTU010000001.1, read as the reverse complement.
ATGTGTCCATCGACCCCGTTTAATGCATCAACACGTTGACCGCCCGTGACATATGCTTTGCCGATATCTTTAAATTCAATCATTTCGTTGTCCTCTTATTACCAATCCATTATCAAGCTCTCGTAAGCCGCAATTGAGCTTTCACAGCTGTTATTTGGCTTTGGCAACTGTTACTTGGCTTTCGCTATTAGGGCTTTAGCCGTCATTGTCTCGATGTTTCCGGCATCGGTGCTTTCCATTTTTTCAAGCCACACCTGTGCTTGCTCGAAGTCTTCAGCACGAATCGATGCGGTAATGGCATAACGGTAAATCCACGAGGTTGCAGCGAAATGCTGTTGCTGGAAATCATCTTCCGCGAGTAACGAGAGGAACAGGTCATAACCACGATCAAAATGGTTAAACATGTCTGGTAGCGAGGTGTAAGTCACCGCAGCCATTGCGCGAGTTAGGTAAGAATCTGGCAGCCCTTGAACACGAGGTTGCTCATGAATCGGTTGGTCTTCGTCTTTCAGCAGCACCAGTGATTTATCAATGGTTGATAAGCCCTTCTCCACATACTTCATCTTGTTCCAAGGCAAGAACGCATCACGCCCCATCAGGGTTTCTGTGCTACCTAGGTAAACCAAAGTCAGTGGTGTTGCGCCATCTTTTTGCAGCGTGTCATTAAGGCGTTCATACGCCACCTCAACCAAGTCTTCATTGCCTTGCGCGGCTTGGTTATAGATATCGAGCACGTCTGAACTCGGGTTCGCTAAAGCTAACGACGGTGCAAACGAAACAAGCGCAATCAGTAATGAACGCTTAAGCAGAGAGGTGGTAGAGCCTGAATTAAATGAGTGTGAAGTAGTCATGATTTCTAATCCCTTTCAAATGTTGACGTTGAAAGGTTAACTAGAATTTGTCATGCCGTTTTATCAATGCGACGAATGGTAATAATGAGGAGTGAATGGTTAAGAGGTGGTGTGAGTGGAGTTTCAACCTTATAGGAACTAGACGAACACTATTCGCATAATTAGCCACAATTCCTCCCCTTTCCTCGAGCAGCAAGGGATCAAAAATATGAATCAAGGGGAGGCTAGGAGGGGATTTATTTTGGATTAACGCACTCGGCAGAGCTCAAACCCAAAAATAGCCGCTAATCAGCGGCTATTTTTAATTATCCAAGCGAAGCTTCTATTACTTCTAGCTTCTACTTCTTTGTCTCTTCAACCACGGCTTTCATCAATACTGATGTATCCATGCGGCCTTGTCCTTCGGCAGACAATGCCTTGTATGCGTTGTTGGTCTTTTCAGTTAGTGGAAGCTGGATGCCTTGGCGCTCAGCTTCATCTAGGCAGAAACCTAAGTCTTTGATCATCCAATCAATTGCAAAGCCGAAATCGAACTTATCTTGTGCCATTGTGGTAGCACGGTTTTCCATCTGCCATGATCCAGCAGCGCCGTTTTTAAGGCAATCAACCAGAGTTGGGATATCCAAACCTGATTTTTCAGCAAGAACTAAACCTTCAGAAAGACCATTCAATACACCTGCAATGCAGATCTGGTTAACCATTTTCGCGCGTTGGCCTTGGCCGACTTTACCCATCAGAACTGACGACTTACCGTAAGCTTCGAACACAGGTTGAAGGTCGTTGAAAAGCGCTTGTTCACCGCCACACATGATGGTTAGCACGCCATTTTCTGCGCCCGCTTGACCACCAGACACAGGTGCATCCATAAAGCGAATACCGGCTTGCTTCGCAGCTACTTCAAGCTCTTCAGACAGAACTGCAGACGTTGTAGTGTGGTCGACAAGAATCGCGTTTGGCTTCATTGCTGCCAATGCGCCTGTTTCGCTGGTTGTCATGCTGCGTACGTCATCATCGTTGCCAACACAAACCAATACCACGTCAGCTTCCGCTACACATTCAGCCACAGATTCTGCCGCTTTACCTTGGTGTTTATCAGCCCAGTCTAGCGCTTTGCTGTGAGTGCGGTTAAATACCGTTACTTCAAAACCGGCTTTGACTAGGTGGCCTGCCATTGGGAAACCCATAACGCCTAGCCCGATAAAACTTACTTTCATTTCTTTCTCCTTTTATTTGACCAAACCATCGCTATGAAAAGATCGAACACTCTCAATCAATGCATCAATAAGCAGGGTCAAAGCCTTTGGCTGATATTTTCTTTCTTTGTACACTAAATACGCTTGGCGATCACCCCGATGATACTCAGGGAGCACTTGAATCAGATTCATCTCTGGGGATACATGACGAAAAGGCAATGACGCGAGCCCTAGGCCTTTTTGCGCTGCGGCCGCCACCGCATGAATATCGTTAACGATGAACTTAGGTTTAATCGTGATCATTTGCTCTAAGCGGTCGGATTTGTAGAGCGGCATATCAAACACATCATCGACGTTAATCCAATCTTGTAGCTCCAGGTCGTCCGGCTTTTCTATTGCTGCACGCGAATCTAAGTATTCTGGGCTTGCATAAAACCCGTGTTTGGCTTTAAACAGCGGTCGAGCAATCATGCCTTCCATGTCCGAGATCTTAAACGTGATCAGTAAGTCACGGTCGGTCTGTGGAATGAGCTGCTGCTGGCTCAAGGTAAGGTCGAGCTTAACGTTTGGATATTGAGTGAGGAATTGCTCTACCGTCGACCGTAGAAAGCCACTGTAGAAGTTATGAGGCACGGCAAGCTTTATCTTGCCTTGGATAGCGTCACGCTCTTCCAGCAAGCTATTAAAACCGTGATGAATCGACTCCATGCCGCTGCTCAGTGCAGCAAAGGCCGCTTCACCATCTTTGGTGGCCACCAGCTCACGACCTTTCTTTTCTAAAAGTCGGATATTGAGGCGATCTTCCAATGCGGTTAACCGACGCGACATAGTCGACACAGGCAGTTGCAGCCGTTTCGAGGCCGATAGCAAAGAGCCCTCTTCAACCACTGCACAGAATAAGAACAGATCATCAATGTTTCCAAATATGGAATTCATACTTCTACATGTACCTATTTTTCTCATTAATGGATAAATATAACCTTATCTCATCAACATCAGAAAATCACGGGAGAAACACAGTATGAACAACAAACAATTTTGGGTAACCGCGATTTTATCTTCACTGACCATGGCGACCATCATGTCTGGGTTAATTTCTGGCTACAAAATGGGATTTAGCCACGAATGGCCGCCAATCTGGATGCAAAGCTTTTTCATCGCTTGGCCGTGTGCCATCGTGCTCAACCTCACCGTGCTCCCTTTGATCAGAAAACTATCAGCATGGATTTGTCGCCCGAGAACGCTTTGCGAACCTGACATCACGGAACGATGATCAAGGACTTATGACCAAGGCGCTATAACCTAGGTTCTGCCACCAAAGAGCTCGATCAAAAAACTCTGTTCATGGATAAACGCCTGAATTACGCCCATAAAAAAACCGAGCACTAGGCTCGGTTTTTTAATAACTGTTGTTACTGTAAAGATTACAGCTCAGCGTTGTGGTAAACCTGCTGAACATCATCACAGTCGTCAAGCATGTCTAAGAACTTCTGGAATTTCTCAGAATCTTCTTCAGCTACTGGCGTAGTTGTTTGAGGAACGAAAGTGATTTCCTCAACGTCTAGCGTTAGCTCTGGGAACGCAGTGTTTAGTGCAGTCTTCGTTTTGAAGAACTCAGTCGTTGGAGCGAATACAGTGATAACACCGTCTTCTAGCTCAACGTCAGTCACGTCTACGTCTTCCATCATTAGCGTTTCTAGGATGATCTCGTCGTCTTCGCCTTTGAACTGGAATACAGCTTGGTGAGCGAACATGTGAGAAACAGTACCTTCAACACCGATTTTCGCACCAGTCTTAACGAAACATTGGCGAACGTCTTGGAAAGTACGGTTGCCGTTGTCAGTTAGACAGTCAACGATTACGCTTGTGCCACCTGGGCCAAAACCTTCGTAACGAGCTGGTTGGAAGTCTTCACCGCCGCCGCCGTTCGCTTTATCGATCGCTTTGTCGATAACGTGAGCTGGTACTTGGTCTTTCTTCGCTTTAGCAATCAGGTGCTTAAGAGGTAGGTTCATGTCTGGGTCAGAGCTGCCGTTCTTAGCCAGTACGTAAATCTCTTTACCGTATTTAGAATAAACTTTAATTTTTGCGCCTGCAGTTTTCGCCATTGAGGCCTTGCGCACTTCAAAACTTCTTCCCATCGGGATCTTCTCTCTGATTCAATTAACGGTGCAAATTCTAGCAAATTACTGTGTCATTTCAATTCTACAGCAATGCTGGGCAAGGTTTGTCTGCGTTTATGCGACACCCATTACCCGTTTGTATTTTTCTACAGACTGATCAAACCAAGCCTTTTCTTCTGGGTCACCTAGCTTCATTGCTTCTTCAACAATGGCTTCAGGGCCACATTTCGCTTGCTTCAGTTTCCATACAAGAAACGATGCTTGCTTATCCAGTTCGATTTTATTTTTCTCGCTGGGTGGAAGGAGTGAAAGGTTGATAGACATTATTAGCCTTCGTCTGTAATACACTTGGCCGAGAAATATATCATAGAGCAGCCTCATAAAACCAATACTATGAGTAACAGAAAGGGTTTATGAGACAAGAAACCAAGCAAGTCGCTGATGCAGGTCAAGCTAGTTTGAGAGAAGTGACGCCCCTTGAGGAGAAAGTATCACGTATTCGACTCACCTAATGAGTCGAATAATGAGTTAATCGCATCACAGAGGTTGCAAGAGTAACTCCTAACCCAACAAGACTACTCACTCACCGCGAACACATTACAACGGGAAGCGCAGATGAAGTCATTTTTGTGCAGGCCTTTGATTGAGTGGCTCCACCAAGTGACGGTGACTTTGCCCCACTCCAGTAAGATCGATGGATGATGGAACTCTTCTTCTGCTAACTCTGACACTTTGTTGCTGAATGCCCATGCTTGTTTGTAGTTCTTAAACTTAAACACCTTCTCAAGCTGCGGGATGCCGTCTCTTTCGATGACCTGCCAGTCTGACAACTCCAACAGTAAAGATTGTTGTTCATCTTTACTTAGGGCAATCGCGTCGATACTGCAGGCTTCGCATTTTTGTTCATTCAACATGTGTTGGTTCCTTGGGTTCAAAAAGTGGTGGTAGTAACCCCGCGTCGATGGCGAGATCAGCTTGCTGTAATAGGTTTTCCTGACTGATTTTGAAGAGCTCAGATAGCTCGTCGATCACGTAATATTTCGGCTGCATGATGTCGATACGATAAGGAGTTCTTAACACCGTTTGCAGATCGAACCGCTCACGAACCGCCAAATCACCGCCTAATGCGTACATGGTTTCCGCCGGAGACGAGAGAATGCCACCGCCATAGATTTTTAGTTGTTGGCCTTCTTTTACTAAACCGAACTCGACCGTAAACCAATACAAACGGGCAAGATAAGCGCGCTGTTTGGATGTAGCGGCTTGGCCTAGTTTTCCATAATGCTCAGTGAATGCTGCGAAATCGGCATTAGTGAGCATGGCACAGTGACCGAAAATTTCATGAAAGAAATCAGGTTCTTGTAAGTAATCGAACTCGTCTCGCGTTCTCAAAAATGTCGCAACTGGGAACTTCTTATTGGCGAGCAAATCAAAGAAACGGTCGAAATCGATCAATGCAGGCACAGGCTGAACTTGCCAACCTGTTGTTTCCATTAGCACTTTGTTTATCTCTGGCAGCTGGGGAACTCTGTCTAATGGCAGATCCAGCAGGGTCAAACCGTGCAAATAAGCATCGCATGCGCGGTCATTAATCACGTCCAGTTGCCTTTTCACTAAGTCGTGCCAAATGGCGTCTTCTTCGAGGCTCCACTCAACCCATCCCTCTTGGCTCACGGGCTTAGAATGATATTGAGTCATTACACACCTCCTTTCGAATGTCTCACTTTAAGCCTATCTCCACTCCTTATATCCGCCAATTTGCACGATTTTTCGAAACAGGCGATCGTGTAACATTTTATTTACACAATTCCGACAACCCCTTATTTTGCTGATCTTTTGACTTTGTAAAACCTAAATACCAGACTGAAATCGTTAACTTTTTGTTAAAGGTAAAGGAATGCACGAGAGCAATAAGCCAATTTGGCAACCCAGTGACCAGCGTATCGCACACGCCAACGTAACCCGATTTATGAATAACCTCGATCAGCAGGGCGTATTCGAGCGGAAATTGAAAAACTACACGGAGCTTCATCAATGGTCTGTGGATCAGCCGGAGTCGTTTTGGCATAACGTGTGGCTGTTTTGTGGAATGGTGGGTTCGCAAGACTGTATTAACAGGGTAGAAAGCGAGCACATCAAAACTCAAGGTGAAAGCCGCTGGCAGCAGCCGAAATCGAATCGCGATGCGGTGTGGTTTCCGAATGCTCAAGTTAACTACGCCGAAAACTTGCTGCATTCAGCAAAAGCGTTGCCAAACGAACTAGCGATTTGGTTTGAGAACGAGCATGGCGAACAGCAAAGCTACACATGGCAAACCTTGCGTGAGGAAGTCTCTAGCATTCAACAATGGCTCGTGGAATGTGGCGTGCAACAAGGCGATGTGGTCGCCGCTTATACCCCTTATCTGCCGCAAACCGTGGTCGCGATGTTGGCAACCACCAGCTTAGGGGCGATTTGGACGTCAACCTCGCCTGATTTTGGCGTCGAGAGTGTGATTGAGCGATTTGGCCAAGTGAAACCCAAGGTGCTGTTTACCTGTGATGGCTACACCTTCAATGGAAAAACGTTCGATATGACGGACAAGAACCGTGAAATCATCGAACACTTAAACGAATTAAAACAGGTGTGTGAGATCGGTTATTTGAAACCGAGTAATGACTTAGAGAAGAGCGATTTAAAGAAGAAAAAAGTTGAACATGATGTGTCGATTCTAAGCTGGCACAGCATCATTCATCACTATCAGCCACAACCTGTACGATTTGTGCGTGTCGGCTTCAATGAACCACTGTTTGTACTCTACTCTTCCGGCACAACGGGCAAGCCTAAATGCATTGTGCATTCTGTCGGTGGCACTATCATCAACCACCTAAAAGAGCATCAGCTTCATTGCGATATTAAACCAAGAGATCGCGTGTTCTACTACACCACTTGTGGTTGGATGATGTGGAACTGGCACGTCTCTGCGCTCGCGAGCGGTGCTTGTTTGGTTATCTTTGATGGTTGCCCGGTTTACCCGCAACCTAACGTTCTATGGGATTTAGCACAGCGTGCTGACGTATCGACATTTGGCACCTCAGCTAAGTACCTAGAAGCGATTGAGAAAGCCGAACTCTCACCGCTCGACAGCCACTCTCTGCCTCAATTAAGAACACTGTGCTCGACGGGTTCTGTGCTCTACCCAGAGCAGTTCGATTACGTCTACAAGCACATAAAGCAAGACCTGCATTTAGCGTCAATTTCTGGCGGTACGGATATTTGTGGCTGCTTTGTTTTAGGCAACCCTATCTCGCCGGTGTATCGCGGAGAGTGCCAACAGGCCGGGCTCGGCGTCGACATCAAGGTGTTCAACTCTTCTGGTCACAAGGTCGATCACGAACGTGGCGAACTGGTGTGTACAAATTCCCTACCCAATTTCCCTGTTGGCTTCTGGAATGACACCGGAGAGCGCTATCACAGCACCTATTGGGATAGGTTTGATAATGTGTGGCATCACGGAGATGAAGTCGCACAGAGCGCACATGGCGGCTACCTGTTCTACGGGCGAGGCGACACCACACTCAACCCCGGTGGCGTGCGAATTGGTACAGCCGAGATCTATCAGCAAGTGAACACCATTGAGGGCATCATAGATTCCATCGCCGTCGGTAAAGATGTCGACCGCAATGAGCAGATTTGGTTGTTCGTCCAACTGCAGAAAGGTGTGGTTCTAAATGAAACGCTATTGGCCGCCATTAAGCACAAGCTCAAATCATCTTGTTCACCAAGGCATGTACCAAGCCAGATATTTGCGATCAGCGACGTGCCAAAAACACGCTCAGGAAAACTGGTGGAGTTGGCGGTGAAACAGGTGATCAATAGTAAGAGTGTAGAAAACCTCGGGGCTATCGCTAACGCCGAGGTTTTGGAAGAGATAAAGAGTGTTGTTTCGCTTTAGTGTTGAACCTTAGAAAGTGACTAACTATCTCCGATTTTCATTTGGCTGTCAGATAACACCTAGAGTAAAGGCAGCCGATTGAAAACCGAATCTAAACTTCTATTTAAGCTTGTGAACCCTCGCCTCAGTATAGCCCCGTACTTTTTCTAAAGCTCTTAATGCGATCTGCTCATCATATTTAAAACAAAAATAGAAAATTAATCATTTTATAGCCTGAGATAATATTCACTAAAGACGAATCATTTATTCCAAAAAAGACTCCACCGCTAGATTGTATCCAAGCTTATGGATATTTAATCGAATTGCAATAACTCCCATTTCCACAGCTCCATTTCTAGTGAAATAATAATTTGATAACTATCACATTTAGGACGGTTATTTTCCCATACTATCTCGGCATGTTAATTACTTAAGAGTAATTAAAAACTTAGTCACTGTTATTAACAAGCTTGAATTTAATTAGAAACAAGCGGTTAATCCCTACGTAAAATAAAATCATTATTAAATGATCGGAGACATTATCATGCGTATAGTATTAGCTTTTGGCGGTAACGCTCTTTTAGCAAGAGGCCAAGCATTAACGGCTGAAAACCAACGTGAAAATATAATCAAATCAGCGGCGAGTATTGCCGCGATCGCACGCGAGCATGAGATTGTTATCGTTCATGGTAATGGCCCACAAGTAGGTTTGTTGATGGAACAAAACGCGGCTTATAACGAATATTCACCAGAGACGACCCCGTATCCAATGGATGTACTAGGCTCTCAAACCTGTGGCATGGTGGGCTACATGTTACAGCAAGAACTAAGAAACATTGACCCTGAATTAGACGTAGCGACGCTAGTCACGCAAACTGAAGTATGCAAAAAAGACCCTGCGTTTGCTAACCCGACTAAATTTGTTGGCCCTATATATACAGAGCAACGAGCTAAAGAGTTAATGGCTCAAAGCACAATGCAGTTTAAAGCTGATGGCGAGTACTACCGTCGTGTTGTGCCTTCTCCTATGCCAAAAAACATTGTTGAAATTCAGCAAATTGAAACTCTTCTAGATACAGAAAATCTTGTTATCGCTTGTGGCGGCGGCGGTGTTCCCGTGAGTATTGAACAGGGTAAGAGTACTGGCGTAGAGTGCGTAATTGACAAAGATCTTACGGCTGAATTACTGGCTGAAAAAATCCATGCCGACTTATTTATTATCTTAACCGATGGTTCGATTTTCCGTAACTATGGTAAAGAAGACCAAGCAGAAATGAAGCAAGCAACGCCTGCTGGTTTAGCAGAATTTTCATTCCCTGCTGGTTCTATGGGGCCAAAAATTGATGCCGTTTGTAAATTCGTTGAAGCTGGATTGGGTAATGCGGCGATTGGTTCATTATTTGATTTAGATAAAATAATCACCAATGAAGCTGGTACTCTGATTACGAAAGGCGAAGGTATTGTTTATTATTAATATTATCGAATGATAATCACCACTAATATAAAACCTTGGGTTAAAGCCTCTTATTTAATAACGAGGCTTTTTTATTAGGTCCATATTAGTGCTAAACGGGATAAATATTCATACGCTTACTGCATTTAATATATTTAATTTTGGAAACCGCTTCTTTCAAGAAACGGTTTTGGTAGCCCAAGGGAAGAGTATATTCGTTTACATCAGTGAATCTACATGGACTCATTCGCATCCGCTTGGTTCTCTGGCATCGCGTCGATAAAAGCGGGTAACTGATTGCACGCTTCGACAATTGAGTTAATCAGCGGATAAGGTGACATATCAACATCAAAGCGCAGCGCGTTGTAAACTTGCGGCACTAAGCAGATATCGACAATACATGGTGAATCGGTGAGGCTATACACCGAGTCACCGTGTGTTTGACGATGCTTAGAAAGCTTCTCTTCTAATGCCGAAAAACCTTGGCTCATCCAATAGTGAAGCCAATCCATTTTTGCCTCTTGCTCGCACGATAATTCTCGCTCCAAATACTGCAGCACACGCAGGTTATTAAGAGGGTGAATTTCTATCGCAATATCCTGAGCCATTGCCAACGCTTGATAGCGCAATGGTGTTTGCTCTGGAATCAACAAGGAGTCTGGGCTGCTCTCACATAAATAGTTTTCGTCCAAGTATTGCAAGATAGTCAGCGACTGATTGAGTTTAACTTCACCATCCACTAGCACAGGCACTAATTCACTGGCATTGAGCTCACGATATTGTGGCTCATGCTGCTCGCCGCCATTCCGCACCAAATGCACCGATTTAGATTCATAGTTGAGCTGCTTTAGGTTCAATCCAATACGCACCCGATAGGCGGCCGAAGAGCGCCAGTAACCGTAAAGTGTCATGTTCTGATTCATACAATGATCTCGCTCGAGCTGAATCTTTATAATATGGGCTATAACGCTCGATATTGGCTAACTTTTTGGTCAATAGCGCCAAAAATCGAGTCACCCGCCGCATCAAACATCTCAAGCTTGATCGAGTCGCCAAACGACATGAATTGAGTCGAAGGTTTGCCATCGCGAATCGTCTCTATCATGCGTACCTCGGCAATGCATGAATAGCCCACGCCGCCCTCTGCAATTGAGGTGCCGTGGTCAGTGCCTTGCTTATTCGATACCGTGCCTGAGCCAATGATCGCGCCTGCCGACAGCGGGCGAGTTTTCGCTGCATGCACAACTAGCTCGGCAAAATTGAAGGTCATATCGACGCCCGCATTCGGGCAACCAAAAGGCTGGTCGTTGTAGGTCGATATCAGGGGTAAATGCACCTTGCTGCCTTTCCACTGTTCACCAAGCTCATCAGGTGTAACGGCGACGGGGGAGAACGCCGAAGACGGTTTAGACTGGAAGAAGCCAAAGCCCTTAGCAAGCTCTGCCGGAATCAAGCCGCGCAGCGACACATCGTTCACCAGCATCAGCAAGCGAATCGAATCGTGCGCCTGCTTAGCACTGGCACCCATAGGCACATCACCGGTGACAATCGCGACCTCACCTTCGAAATCGATGCCCCACTCGTCACTGGCAAATTCGATGTTGTCACGAGGGCCAATAAAGGCATCTGAGCCACCTTGATACATGAGTGGATCGACCCAGAAGCTTTCTGGCATTTCAGCACCACGCGCCTTACGCACCAGTTCAACGTGGTTTACATAGGCGCTGCCATCAGCCCATTGATAAGCTCGTGGCAATGGTGATTCACAATACTGAGAAGCAAACACTTCACTGCCTGTCACATGCCCGTTGTTTAACGAGGTGTATAGCTCCCCTAACTGAGGTGCAACGCTGTCCCAGTTATCCAACGCAACCTGCATGGTGGGGGCAAGGTGCATCGCATGGAAGATTTCAGTGGCAGCTACACATTGTTTAAGATCTTTACTCACGACCATCAATAGACCATCGCGAGTACCATTTTTCTTGGTTGCTAATTTCATCCTTGTTGCCCCTTACTTCTCTTGCCAACTGTAAACATATTCTTTGTTCTCAACGCTATCGAGTTCGTCAGAGAACTGCAGTGCATGGCGAGTATCGATCATCACCGCCACTTCATCGGTAAACTTCTTCTTATGCGCTTGCCCAGCCTTAAAGGCTTTAGGATGAGGCCCATGAGTGAAGCCCGCAGGGTGGAAAGTCACCATACCCGCTTCAATATTATCGCGACTGAAAAAGTCACCAGCGTGATAGAAAAGCACTTCGTCATAATCGTCATTGTTGTGGTAGAACGGCACTTTCAACGCACCAGGATCGCTCTCAATCGGGCGTGGTACAAAGGTGCACACCACAAAGCCAGCACCCACAAACGTTGTATGCGCTGAGGGTGGCAAGTGGTAGCGATGCGACATCAGCGGTCTGATATCGCGCCAATTCACTTTCACCACCGCTAAGTCGCCATGCCAGCCAATTGCATCCAATGGATTGAACGGATAGGTGATCACGCTGACTTTATCGTGGCGCTTCACCTGAACCTGAGTCTGGTTTTCTGAATACTGAGCGCGGAATTGATCATTGATAGAAGGGATGTCGAGCACCGCCGGATCAAACACCGCGTGATTGCCAACCATGCCTTTCTCTGGCAAGGAGTAAGCCGCGTCTGTGTTCTCAATCATCAAGATAAACATCGGCTCGCTTGGCTCTAAACGCCAGTTGGTCGAGCGCGGGATCATCACGTAATCCCCTTCACTCACGGCTAGATGACCATAGTCACAATAGAGATCGGCGCTGCCTTGATGAATGAACAGCAGCTCATCACCATCGGAATTACGCACTAAGAAATCCATCTTCTCATCCATGCGCCATACGCGGATTTTGCAGTCTGCATTGTGCAAAAGATGAGGCACCGCCCAAGGGGTTATCTGGCTGGCTTTTTCCACCAGCGTGAAATCAAAAGCGCGAGGGCGTAAATCGCCCTCCCACTCCGACCAACCTGTTGGGGCATGTTGGTGATGAAAGTGAGCGGCAGGACCGAAGAAACCACTCCGACCCGCCTCTCGCTCATAGATTGCCTCTTCAGGGAAGTCGGCATGCGCTTGTTTAGAGCACACACCCTCCCGATGAGGAAACGAGATCCATTTATGCATCGTCTAATACTCCTCGACGAATCTGGTCCTCTTCAATCGATTCAAACAGCGCCTTGAAGTTACCTTCGCCAAAGCCTTCATTGCCTTTACGCTGAATGATTTCAAAGAACACAGGCCCAATTACCGTCTGTGTGAAAATTTGCAGCAAGATGCCGTCTTTGGTCGGTGCGCCATCAATCAGAACGCGAAGCTCGCGCAGCAAGTCGGTATCTTCACCGTGGCCCTTCACACGCTCGTCGACTTTCTCGTAATAGGTATCAGGGGTTGGCATAAAGTCCATGCCGCGATCACGCAGAGTTTTCACCGTTTTGTAGATGTCATCTGTGGCGAGTGCGATGTGTTGAATACCTTCGCCGTTGTATTCGCGAATGAACTCTTCAATTTGTGATTTGTCATCTGAAGATTCATTAATTGGAATTCGGATCTTACCACACGGTGAGGTCATGGCGCGGCTCACAAGGCCTGTCAGCTTACCTTCAATGTCGAAGTAGCGAATTTCGCGAAAGTTACCGATGCGCTCATAAAACCCAGACCACACATCCATATTGCCTTGCTTCACGTTGTGCGTGAGGTGGTCGATTTCATACAAACCAACATTGGCTTTGGCCATACGCTCTTCAGCATCATCATAGAATCGGAAATCGACGTCATAGATGCTCTGCTTGCCATAGCGATCCACAAAATAGAGCAGGCTTTCACCGATACCGTAAATAGCAGGAATGCTCAGCTCCATTGGCCCTATTTCTGTTTTGTACTCTTCACCACCGCCCTTAAACGCTTGTTCCATGGCAGCGGTTGCTTCGTTGACACGAAAAGCCATGCCACAGACCGATGGCCCATGCACCTTGGCGAACGCCTCCGCTTGGCTGTGTGGTTGTTCATTAACGATAAAGTTGATGTCACCTTGTCGATACAGCCAAGCCTCTTTTGAACGATGCTTGGCGATCTCAGCAAAACCAAGTGACACAAACAGCGCTTTAAGTTGCTCAATTCCCTTGTGGTCAACGGCCGTGTATTCAACAAACTCGAATCCATCCGTGCCAAGCGGGTTGTATGTATCCACCATGAACTTTCTCCTTGTACCTATTGGTTTTGTATTACGTGGTTTTTGTCCTTAATTAAATTTGGCCCACAAGCGGAAAGATTGGAATGGATAGAAGGAAATGGGCAATAACGCTAAAAACCCGTCAAATTGTAAAATATTTGTTACACACAAAACCTCACAACAACAAAGTGAGTGCTATCAAGGGATTGAAAGATGGTGGTTTGATTTACAGCAGAGCAAGAGATGTTATCGAATTGTTACATACGCAATTTTATCAGCTAAGGTGATAAATCGAACATTAGATTGATGATGCAAAAAAGCCGCTGTAGTCAGCGGCTTGATGAGTTCTAGAACGAACCTAATTCGAATATAAGATTCAATTTAATCCCAGTTGAGAATCGACCAATTCGGTTGATCGGCTAACGCTTTCAAACGCGGGCATGGGTTTACTAGGTAAGCAAAATCAGCGTGCTCACACAAAGGTAAGTCGTTGATTGAATCCGTATAAAAGTGAATGTCTGAGTAGTTAGTTTCTTGATTGTCTAACCACTCTTTTAAACGCGTCACTTTGCCTTCACGGTAGCTTGGCACACCTGAGATTTGAGACGTGAAACGGCCTTGGTTTTCAATCAAATCAATACCGAGTGCGTTCTCAATACCAATCTTACGACCGACCGCTTCTACTAAGAAAGTCACGCTGGCAGAGATGATCAACATATCGATATCATCATTCTCTAGCTGCTCAATCAAAGGTTTCGACTGTTTGAACTGTTTAGGCAAAATATGCTGTTCAACACACTCTTCCACCAAGGCAGTCACTTGCTCTGTTGGCATGTCAGCCAGTGGCTGCATAGCGAACGTGAGGTAATCTTCCATGTTCAGCTTACCTTCCGAATACAGGCCCATTAAGCGCTGGTCTTCTTCAATAAAGTTGGGCGCAGTAGCAATGCCCTTTTCAACCAAGAATTCATTCCATAGCATCGCGGCATCGGCATTGATCAGCGTTTCGTCCATATCAAATACATACAAAGGTTTGAACATCTTAGGCTCTCACAGGTTGAATTTCGTTAAGGTTAAACAGGAGTTCAAGTTGGCTGCCGTTTGCCAACAGTCGTTCAGAGGAGCGGTTAAGTAAATCGACAGTTAATTCACATTCATCAACGTCCACTTGGTAGCGAATCACATTGCCCAGCAGCTGGTGGTTACGAATAGTGCCCGTTTTCGGCGCAGAGATATGTTCGCCATATTGTCGGCCTTGCTCTTTAACGTAGATAGATTCAGGGCGAATCGCCACTTTCCACTCGGTTTCAATGTTGAAAAGTTGCTTGGCTTTGTTCGCTTGCACCAGATTGTAGTGGCCCATGAAGCCAGCAACAAACTCATTGGCAGGTTGAGTGTAGATCTCTTCGGGTGTCCCCGCTTGGACGATCTCGCCTTTGTTCATCAAGAAGATGCGGTCAGACATGATCATCGCTTCTTCCTGATCGTGGGTCACGAAGATCGTGGTCAGGTTCATCTCTTTTTGAATATCTCGGATCTGTTGGCGTAGGTGTTTACGGATCTTCGCATCCAGCGCCGAAAGCGGTTCATCGAGCAATAGAATACGCGGCTTGACCACCAAGGCTCTTGCCAAGGCGACACGCTGACGCTGACCGCCCGATAACTGATGCGGGTAGAACTTCTCTTTGCCCGTTAAGTCCACCAGCCCAATCACTTTCGCGACTTCACGTTTAATCTCGTCAGCAGCAAGCTTTTTCATCTTAAGACCAAACGCAATGTTGCCTTCAACCGTCATGTTCGGGAAAAGCGCATAAGATTGAAACACCATGCCAATGCCACGCTGTTGTGGCACTTGGTGAGTAATCTCTTCACCGTTCACCCAGATCTCGCCACCATCAACAGGATTCAGGCCTGCCAAGCTGCGCAATAGAGTCGATTTACCACAGCCACTTGGGCCAAGCAGAGTAATGAATTCGCCCTTCTCGATGGAAAATTCAATATCTTCAAACACCGTGTTGTCACCAAAGCTCTTGGTGAGGTTTTTTGCATTTACATAGCTCATTATTTTGTTCCCTGGCTGAAACGACTTGCCAAC
This sequence comes from Vibrio sp. 1CM8B, assembly GCF_023161685.1. Taxonomy (NCBI): domain Bacteria; kingdom Pseudomonadati; phylum Pseudomonadota; class Gammaproteobacteria; order Vibrionales; family Vibrionaceae; genus Vibrio; species Vibrio sp. 1CM8B. The sequence goes on along the minus strand of NZ_JALNTU010000001.1, from coordinate 563,311 downwards.
CAAGTCAGTAAGAAAATAAACAGGAAGTACGTCATCACAAGGGCTGACGTGAAGTGGCCGCTGGTTTGACGCATGTTGTATAGGTAGATTTGCAGTGTCTCGTAGCGTGTACCCACCAAGATGTTGGCGAACACGAACTCGCCTAATAGGAACGAGAACGACAAGAACAATGACGCCATTAAGCCTTTCTTAAGGTTTGGCAGAATAATCAACAAGAACGCCTTGGTGGTACTTGCACCGAGCAGATGTGCTGCATCCATCAAGTCATGCAAGTTAATCGCTTCAAAGCTGTTGGCAATCGCGCGATACATGAATGGCAGCGCGATGGTGAAGTAAGTACCAATCAAGATCCACGGTGTGCCTATCAAGGAAATTTCACTATCGGCATATAGCTGAAGCAAGCCAACCGACGACACCACGGGTGGCACAGCGAATGGCAATAAGATCAAGATATTCATCACCTTGTCGAGCTTCGGGAAATAGTAAAACACCACGAAAATCGCAGGCAGAACCAACACCACACTCAATGACAGCGCAGCCACACAGATAAACAGTGAACGACCAAAGGCTTGTAAGAAGCGAGGATCGGTCAGCAGGTTGATGTACCAATCTAACGTGAAGCCATCCGGCAGGATCGTCGCGCCCCAACGAGAAGAGATCGAGTAGATAAAGGTCGCCAAGATCGGGATCATCATGATGCCGACAATCGAATAGACAACCGTTTTATGAAAGCGAGTATTGACGGTGTTCATTACTTTCTCTTCCCTGCGTAGCTTTTGCTGATCAGCCATTGGTTAATCACGGTGATGAAGGCTAGCATCGCCATCAGAATCACAGAAATTGCAGCGGCTAGGTTGGGTTCTAAGAACAAGTCACCCGATACCAAGCTCGCAATTCGAATCGTAATCACGTTGTAGTTGCCCGAGGTCAACGCATACACACTCGCATAGGCGCCAATCGCATTAGCAATCAAGATGATGAAGGTGCCAAACAAGGCAGGAGATAACACAGGCAGCGCGATTTTGGTCCAATACTGCCAAGTTTTCGCGCCAAGCAATGCCGAAGCTGCTTGCCAGTCGTCACTCAGGGCATCGAACGCTGGATACAGCAACAACACCGCCAATGGGATCTGGAAGTAGATGTAAATCGCCAGCAAGCCCCACTTGCCGTACAGGTCGAAATCACCCAGCAATCCATACTGTTTGAGCAATAAGGTGATAGCACCGTTGGTGCCCAAGATGATGATGAAGGCGAATGACAGAGGCACACCTGAGAAGTTGCTGCTCATGTTGGTAAACGCAATCACCGCATCGCGGATTTTAGAATCAACGCGGCGCAATGAAGAAACGAGCAGAGTCGCAATCGCCAAGCCAACAATGCTCGACCAAATCGACAGCCATAAACTGTTGCCAAAAGCCTGCATCATGAAGGCAGAGTCGAATATTTCAGAATAGTTTTCGAGAGAGAGCTCATCATCGTAGAAGAAGCTGTTGATCAGCACCCAAACCATAGGTGCCAGTTGGAACAGATAGAAAAACAGTGCGAAAGGCGCAAGCCACAAGGCGGGCTTGAAGCGTTGAAACAAAGATTTGGTTTTGGGTTTAAGCGCAGAGCCATCGGTCTGCGTGATTACAGAACTGCTCATAGGGCCAACAATTCCTGAGTGTAAGATTTATCGTGTTCAAGGTTGAGTAGCTGACACACGCTGCCGCAGATGTCGGTCTGTTTCACTGAACATTCTTGGTGTGTAAACTTATCGCCAATCACAAAGAAAGGCACTTCACGCTCTTCAGGCAGAATGCCACCGTGAGACAAGTCATTGTTCATGCCGTGGTCACTGGTGATGATCACTTGATAACCATCGTCTACCCATTTCTCTAGGTAGTTCGACAGGTAGATATCCGCGCCACGAGCACTATTGCGGTATTGGCGAGAATCCAGCCCGTGCTTGTGCCCTATGTCGTCAATGTTCATTGGGTGAATCAGCAAGAAATCAGGCTGATGAGTCACGCGCAGGTGCTCAGCATCCAAGAACAAGGCTTCATCAGGGTAGTGGTCCCAATGGTAGAAACAGCCGTGTTGAATGTTCATGGTTTCATCGTTAGTGAAACGGTCGCGTACAGCATCAAATGGCGCTCGGTTATACAGCTCACTCACCCAATGATATGCGGCTGCAGCCGTCACTTTGCCCTGTGACTTAGCCAAGCTAAAGATCGACTCGTGATTCGACAGACGCACGATTTGATTGTTAATAATGCCACTCTCGACAGGGCGAACCCCAGTTAAAATGCACTCATACAGTGGGCGTGACATGGATGGCAGCTCACACTGCACAGGGTAAAGCGTGGCGCGCAGCTTGTTTTTTTGCGTGCTCTGCGAAGTGCTCTGTTTATTCTGCAAACCGCCCTGTTTTGTCTGCAAATCGCTTAGTTCTAGAAGACCGTTCAGGTAGCCCATGCAATCACGGGCTACCTGATAGTTCAGTCCATCTAGAACAACAAGGATAACCTTATTGCTCATGGTCTATTCTCTATTGCTTGTTTCTATAAGCCACCCGTTACAGGTGGCGTGTTAAGCGGGGTTATTGCTGGTGAATCAATACGCTTTCTTGCCATTGACGTGGCAAACGACGTGCTGATTTTTCCCATGCTGAGAAGTCAGATACTGGGTGCACGTTGCTGTATTCTTCGTTCGAGATCAGCTTGTCTTGTACTGATTGAGGTAACGTAACGCTGCTACGGATTGGACGTGCGTAACCTTCTGCTAGGTTGATTTGGCCTTGGTCGCTGAAGATGTATTCACGAGCCAGCTTCGCCGCGTTCGGGTTTTTCGCGTATTTGTTGATGATGGTGGTGTAACCAGAGATCACTGAACCATCTTGTGGAATGCTTACCGTAAAGCGCTCACGGTCGATCTTGTCACGGTAATTCAGTGCGTTGAAATCCCACATGATTGCTACTTCCACTTCGCCTTTTTCAAGGTTCGCGATGCTTGGATCTGTGTAAGACAGGCGGCCTTGCTTCGCTAGCTCACCAAAGAATTTAATCGCTGGTTTTAGGTTCGACTCGTCACCGCCGTTAGCAAATGCAGCCGCTAGAATTGCGTTGTTTGCTTGCGCGGCTACGCCTACATCACCGACTGTGACTTTGTAGTCGCCTTCGAGTAGGTCACTCCAAGATTTTGGTGCATCTTCAACAAGGTTGTTGTTTGAAATGAACGAAATAGTACCTGTGTAAGCCAGAGCCCAGTGACCATCTTTGTCTTTCGCCCAGTCTGGAATGTCATCCCAAGTCGTTGGCTTGTATGGCTGCGTTACGTCTTTCTGCACAGCGACACGTGCAAAGGCGAAACCGACGTCACCGATATCTGCAGTTGCGTTTCTTTTCTCTGCTTCAAATTTCGAGATCTCTTGAGCCGAGCTCATGTCTGTATCCTGATGCTTCAAACCGTAGTTTGCTTTCAGGTCAGCCCATGTGCCTTTCCAGTTTGCCCAACTGTCTGGCATACCCACACTGTAAACCGCACCCTCTTTTTGAGCGGCTTCAATCAGTGACTCAAGATCAGCATCCTTCGCCATCGCTGGCATTGAAAGTGTTGCCGTTATTAACGTTGCGCCGATTAGCTTTGTGGATGAACCCATAAGTTTGGCTGGCGATACAGTTGAACGGCTAAGCAAAGTTTTCATTGTCTCTATCCCTCTGGACTAGGTCAGTAAGTTCGTTTTGTATGCTATCGCCGGAGTGTGACGCTTTCGCGCAAGTTATTTGACAGTTAGGATGCATTTCCGTGGCAGTTATATTTCACTCATATGACAATAAGCCTTTGTTTACTGTCACATTCCTGTTAACTCCGTGGTTTACCTTATTGGGCACACGAACTTATGGACTAGATCAGCAATGAGAACATTGGCCACAGGGCAATCAGGGACACAGCTAGGCAGAATTAAGGCAAGCATCAGAGAACAGCTTCAATCAGGCATCTTCACCGAAGGGCAAAAACTGCCATCCGAAAGAGAGCTCAGCGAGCTGTTTTCAACCACACGAATCACGCTCAAAGATGCGTTGGTATCATTAGAAACCGAAGGTTTGATATATCGAGAAGAGCGCCGAGGTTGGTATGTGTCACCCGAACGTGTTCGCTATAACCCATTGTCACGTTCTCACTTTCATCAAATGATTCGTGAACAACACCGCATAGCAGAAACCAGACTGCTCAGCACCCGCACAGAGATGGCGGCAGGCGATTACGCCAAAGCATTAGAGATAGCACAGATCACCCCGATACACGTGATTGAGCGCTTGCGTTTTATTGATGGCAGAGCGGTGCTGTTTGTTGAAAATGTACTGAAAGCGCCCTTGTTTGATGGTGTCTTGTCGGAAAACCTCACCATGTCACTGACAGGCATCTACCGAGAAAAATACGGCTACGAGACCAAGCGCTCACGCTTTGATGTGATTCCCACCTCCGCCCCTGCGCATGTCGCCAAAGCACTGAATTTGGCAGAGGGCCAACCTGTTTTGAAGATCTGCCGAGTGAACTACAAACAAGATGGCGAGTTGATGGACTGCGAACTGGAATACTGGCGACCGGACTCTGTGGTCATTCATATTGACAGTATTGGTTAACATCACATGACCATTTGCCTAGTTTTAGACTTAGGTTTAGGTTTAGGTTTAGGTTTAGGAAGAAAAAGCTAACATACAAAAACTCCGACAAATTCTGTCGGAGTTTTTTAACGGTCGAACCTTGAAGCTGTGCAAGCTATCAACTCATGAATCAAGCTTGAGGAACTGTCTTACCCTTGATGAATCTGGGTTAGTGAAAAACTTCTCTGGGTTGGATTTTTCAATCAATATGCCCTTCTCAAGAAACACCACCTGATCCGACACCTGACGCGCAAACTCCATCTCATGCGTCACCACCACCATGGTGTAGCCCTCTTGCGACAGTTTCTTCATCACCAATAACACCTCTTCGACCAATTCCGGGTCGAGTGCTGACGTTGGTTCATCAAACAGCAACACATCCGGCTCCATAGCGAGTGCTCTGGCAATGGCGACACGTTGCTTTTGCCCACCCGATAACATACTCGGGTAGTTCTCTAGTTTGTGCGACATCCCAACCTTATCGAGTTGCTTACGAGCCATCTCTTCGGCGTCTGATTTCGCTATCTTCTTAACGTGAACGAGCGCTTCCATGACGTTTTGCAACACGGTTAGATGTGGCCACAAGTTGAAGCTTTGGAAAACCATACCAAGGCGCTCTCTGAGTTTCGCCAGCTCTTTATATTTGAGTGGTTTACCCGTTTCAGAGTTGATACCAATGCGTTCATCACCCATAAAGATCATGCCGCGCTCTGGCTGCTCTAGCCAATTCATACAACGTAATAACGTCGATTTCCCCGAACCTGACGAACCGAGAATACTCACCACATCGCCTTTGTTGATGTTGAGGTTGATGTCTCGCAGTACTTCTATGCCATCAAACTGTTTCGACAGGTTTTCAACCTTGATGATCGTCTCTCGTTCTTCCAATAGTGGCTCGCACTCAATCACTTCCAAACTCACGCTCGAAGAAGGGTTAATCGGTGCTTCCGTTTCAATAATCTCTGATTGTTTAAGCATGGCTAAGCCCTCTAAGTTCAACTTTGGTTTGGATTCGTTTGGTGATGGTTTCAAGTGCAATACTCACAGCCCAGTAGAGCGCGATAGCAATGATGAACGCATTCAATGGGATAAAGTAGGTCGATTGAATGCTGTTAGCGGCCGCGGTAATTTCTGCGACAGTGATGATGCTAAGAAACGCAGTGTCTTTTAAGCAGATGATGAGTTGGTTCGTGATCAGCGGAACCGATTTAAACAACACATTTGGGGTAATAACTCGGGTAAAGGTTTTGAATTTAGAGAAGCCATAAGCGTGCGCTGCTTCGATGTAACCTGGCTCTAGCCCCTTACGAACACCTCGGAAAATCTCACAAAAATAGGTACCATGATAGAGACTTAGCGCGATGATTCCCGCTGTAATCGCATCGAGTCGAATACCAACCTGCGGCAGCCCGTAATAGAGCAGGTACGCTAAGATAAGAAACGGCAAGGTGCGCATCATGCCTATCAAACTATTGATGGTGTACTTCACACCAAGTTTTGAATTTTCGAGGCAATACAACAAACTGATGCCAATGATGAAACTCAAGATTGAAGACGAAACAAAAAGATAAAATGTGGTCACAAACCCTGAAGCAAACAGCTCTTTTTGTTGCCAGATAATATTCCATTCTTCCATATTTACTCCTTAAACTTACCCGCTCAATAACGCATCACAAGCAGGTAAATGGTGCTTCTGACCAAGTAGCCGTGACGGCTAAACTATGGCTGTTGTTGATAGCTGTGACTGAGGTAGATGACTGCTAGCCACACTTACTGCTGCAGATAAGTGGCTCGGTTTTCAGCCACCGCTTGCAACTTCACCAACACGCCAATAATCAACATGTATATGGCGCCGGCACACAGAATCGGCCCAAGTGGTTCATAGGTAACCGCAGAGATTCGATTGGTGACACGAGTTAGGTCGACAATACCGATCACCGCAATCGCTGGGCTGCCCTTAATTAAGAACGACATCTCATTGACTAGCGCAGGTAGGCTCATGATCACCATTTGCGGGAACATGATGCGGCGAAAGTAAGTGATGCGTCTCATACCAATGGCTTCAGCCGCTTCCATTTGCCCTTTTGAAAAGTTAAGAAAGGCGTTGCGCCAAATCTCTGCATTGAATGCCGATGTATTGAGTGTGAGAGCTAAAATGGCAGAAACGTGTTTATCTAAATTGATGCCAAATGACGGAAAAGAAAGGAAAATAAACAGAGCCAACGTAACCAAAGGCGTTGCTCGTGCCCAACTAACATAAATGCCCAACATTTGATCCACAAACGGGATTTTCATCATTCTAACCAAGGCAATCATTAAGCCAATGACGACACCTAATACAATCGATACTGCCGATATCCATGCCGTTGCCCACGCGCCCTGTAGTAACTGTTCCCAAGCGTAATAATCCATAAACGACCTCTTTGATCAGCGACTTCTTTCGATAGATTGTGCGCCAATGACTCATGGGTTAAACCGCTTTGAACCCATTGGCATGGACACAAACAGCCGCTAACTGTTTGTGTCGGCGCATGCTTATTCATCTATTGAACGGCTGTTAGCTTGTGATACTGCTCAACCGAAGTGATGGCTTCTGAAGGGAGTTGGTCGAACGATTCACCGAACCACTTCTTCTGCAACTCTGCCATTTTTCCTGTTTGCTCAAGGTGTAGGAAGAATTCCGTTAGGTAAGCCAAAAGCTCAGGATTATCTTTAGGAACTGGCCAGCTAACGAAACCTGGGCCAGAGACTGCTTCGCCTTTTTTGAATACCTTTGACTTGGACTTCACTACCTCGTTAACTGAAACCACACTGTTGATCACATAGTCGATACGACCGATTGCCAAGTCGGAATACGCTTCTGGATAAGATTGATACTGAACGACTTTGCCCAAAGACTTGCCTTGTGCTTCTAGCATCTCTTCCAGCTCAGGAAGTCGCTCTAACAAAGCACTACCCGCTTGTAAGCCAACAGTTTTACCGTCTAGATCCGCGACAGTATTAATGTCGTCATCACCTGCTCGGGTTAAGAAGTAGTGCTGCGCGGAAGCAATAGGCGGCGTAAAGTCAAAGGCCTTTAAACGGGCGTCGGTAATGATTGCTCCGGTTAACGCCACATCGTATTGGCCTGCGGATACTGACGCGAGTAGCCCAGTCCAAGGTAAGATCTCTTGTTCAATATCGAACTTCGAATATTCACGCAGTTCATCAAGCAGATCTTTATTAATCCCAGCCGGATTACCACGATCGATGTAGTTGAATGGCGAATAGTTGTCTTCTGTCGCCACTTTCATAAAACCTTGCTTTTCGATGGCTGCAAGCTCGGATGCTTGTGCGATACCAAAACAACCCAGTACGACTGTTGCTGCCGCTGCTGAAACCCATGCCTTCATCGTCATTCCCTGTTTCATACGCTTTCCTTATCGAGATTATTTGCCTGCCTTTACTTTATGAACGGAATGCCTCGAAGACGTAGAGCCAATTTAATTTTCGGGTTGGGACAGAGCAATTTTCTAGTTTGGGACAAAGTAACTTTCGGGTTTGGGACAGGGCACCTTTCTCATTAGATACCGTTCAAAAGCCAGTCCTTAGAACATCCATATGAACTCTGGCTCACTTCTTGCTCTTTTATACAAATAGGACCGAGGTTTACTGAGAATAAGGACTGTATCTCATGGCGATAAATCACAATTGTTTCATCGAGTTTGATTCCAAAAGAAGCCTGCAAGAACAAGTGCGTAGCTATTTGGTGACGGCGATATTGAATGGTATTTTTCCTGCGGAACAAGCGCTTCCGTCTTGTCGCAAGCTCTCTAGCCAATTGGGCGTTTCACGCAATACGGTCTCGTTGGTGTACGACAGTTTGCTCGATGATGGTTATCTCATCAGCAAGCCTCGCAGTGGTTATTACCTGTCAGAAAAGTATCAAAATCCGAGCGAAGAAATAGACGCGAACTTGGATCATTTTGAATCAACAGACAACGACAATGCACCGGATTGGAGCAAGCGAGTTAAACTGCAATTGAGTCAATACCCTCGCATCGTCAAACCCTCGCATTGGAGCTGCTATCAGTACCCCTTTATTTTTGGCCAACCCTCTATCAATGACTTTCCGTTAGCGCAATGGCGGGAAGCCACAAGAAAGGTCACCTCAGATCCAAATGACCACCGCTGGCTGTGTGACAAGGTCGATAAAGACGTCGACATGCTGGTCGAACAGATACGCACAAGGGTGCTTCCTCAGCGTGGTATTCACGCCCAAAGTGATGAGATCCTCATAACCTTAGGTTCGCAGAATGCGCTGTATTTGATTTCGACTTTGCTCATGAACCATCAGAGCCGAGTCGGAGTCGAGAACCCCGGCTACAAAGAAGCGAATCACATCTTTAATCTATCTGGCGCGCAGTTACACCCGCATCAAGTGGATGAACAAGGATTGAGATTCAATGAGCACTCTTCACTGTGCGATCACTTCTATGTCACGCCTAGCCATCAAGCCCCAACTGGCGTCACCATGAGTGACGAGCGTCGAACTCAGTTACTGGAAATGGCCAAAGCCAACGACGCGGTGATTATCGAAGACGACTATGACGCCGAGTGCAACGTGGAGTGGAACCCTAAACCCGCGCTAAAAGCCAGTGACAAGGAAGGACGCGTCATCTACGTCAGCAGCTTCTCTAAGCTATTAGCACCCGGCTTAAGATTAGGCTACATCGTGGCACCTGAAGAGTTGATCTACGACCTTAGAATACTGCGTCGCTTGATGTATCGACACGCGCCAAGCCGCGTTCAGATGGAAGTGGCGCACTTTATTGAACAAGGCTACTACGACAGCTTTGTGAGGCGCTTTAGGGAAAACACACGTCAACGCTGGAAGCTGATCAACGATGCCGTCTTGAAATACCTACCTGACTGCAAGCGACTGGCTCAAAGCGAGCAGGCCAACTCTCTGTGGTTACAAACGCCCAGCCACATCAATAGCCAACGTTTAGCATCGCGAGCCGCACAAAAAGGAATACTGATTGAAACCGGGTATTCACACTTCATGACTAATACCGAGACGGAATCGGGCTGTGAAGCATTGTCAGAATATGATCCCAACTCCTATTTTCGATTGGGCTTTCACGCCATCGACAAAGATCTGATCGCACCCGGTATCAAAGAGCTGTCAGAGGTGATGAAGATCTAGCATCACTTAAGAGCGGTTTGAGCAGAGTGATTTAGTGAATAAACGTAAAAAGAGCATCAATCGATGCTCTTTTGTCGTTTCTGAAGGTTAGGTTTGGCACGTTGAAAAGAACGGGGAATCCTTTGCCAAAGTGCCTTGGTTGCTGTGCTGGCTATCTTATTGAAGAATTAAGAAGCGAGTTCAAACAACACTTCATCAATGATCTTAACGCCTTTCTTAATCTCGCTTGGCTGAATAACCAAAGGTGGCGCAACGTGAATGCGATTATTCACAATGAAGGTCAACAGGCCTCGCTTGGTCAATTGCGCTTTCAATTGCCCCATTTTTTCATTGCTCAAAGGTGTCTTGCTTTCACGATCTTCCACCAGCTCTACCGCCCAGAACATCCCTTTACCGCGCACATCACCAATCATAGGGTGCAACTCTTGAAGACTCAGTAGGAGCGGCCCTAGAACGCTGTTACCGACGTTATCAGCATGTGTGACAATGCCCTCTTGCTCCATCACATCGAGCGTTGCAACGATAGAGGCCATTGCCAAAGGGTGACCAGAATACGTTAAGCCGCCCATAAAGAAGTTTGACTTAAAGTGCTCAACGATCGGTTCGCTGACCACCACGCCACCAGCCGGCACGTAACCTGAGTTAACCCCTTTAGCAAAAGTAATCAGATCCGGTACAACATTGAAGTGTTCAAACGCGAACCACTTACCCGTGCGGCCAAAGCCGACCATCACCTCATCAAAGATCAGTTGAATGCCATGTTTGGTTGCTAGCTCACGCACGCCGATAAGGTAGTCTTTGGGCGGAATGAGAAAGCCAGCCGTTCCCGGAATGGTCTCTAGGATAATCGCCGCAATCGCCGTTGGCCCTTCGCATTCAATCACTCGCTCTAAATGCTGCAGGGCACGCTCACTCTCTTCTGCCTCAGTCGCCGCGTTGAACTCGCTTCGATAGAGAAATGGATTGAAGAAGTGAACGTGCCCACGGCTATACTCGTTTGGAATTCGACGAAAGTCCCCCGTCGCAGCAATCGCAGTGCCTGTATTACCATGGTAAGAACGGTAAGCAGATAGCACCTTGTCACGCCCTGTGAATTGTCGCGCCATGCGAATCGCATTTTCGTTAGCGTCTGCGCCGGCATTGGTAAAGAACACCTTCTTAAACGTGCTTGGCGCTTTCGACAAGATGCGCTTGGCCGCCAAACCGCGAGTGAGGTTGGCAGTCGCAGGGGCAACGGTTACCAATGAGTCCGCTTGATCTTTAATCGCTTTGATCACTTGTGGATGCTGATGACCAATATTGGTGTTAACCAGTTGGCTACTAAAATCAAGGTACTCTTTACCTTCGTAGTCCCACATTTTGCATCCTTGCCCACCCGCAATGGCGATAGGCTCCGCTGCTTCTTGAATCGACCAAGAATGAAATACGCTCTTGTCGAGGTCGATAATATCTTGGTTCACAAGCTGTTCTGTTGATACTTCCATTTCATCGTCTCCATTAACAACACTAGATTCACAGCCGCTCGTGCTTGGCTCGTCTTCGAGAATGAAAGACACAAAACACGACATTGAAAAGGCTGCGCTATCGGATGGAATAATCTTCATCCCAAACAGGGCGGAGGTCATAGTGTCAGTTTCAACAAAATCGTGGGCCAGTGAATCAGCCCAAACCTGCTCCCCGATCCAACCAACAGCCTGACCCAATCCAATCGTCGATCTGGCTCTATTCAAAATTCTTAGGTGTGAATAGATTGAAAGGCAGACGAGACAAGTCTCATCGAACGCTAATTAACGCAGCAGCAATATCAAAAGCAAAGAGGTGAGCAAGAGTGGAATTAGGATTAGCGATGACATTGATTCTGTTTGCAGGAGTAGTTCGAGGCTATTCAGGGTTTGGGTTTGCGATTATCGCAGCGCTCTCCCTCAGCTTTATTGTTCCACCATTGCAAGCGGTAACCATCGCTATCCTGTTGGACTTTTTAAGTACCTTTCCCCTGCTCAAGCGAAGTAAAACCACCATCAATATCCGGCTTATTGCACCACTGTGTATTGGCATGTTGGTTGCGGTGCCTTTCTCGCTGTATTTCATTAGCACGATATCGGAATCAGGCTTGAAGGCCTTTATAGCGATGATGTCTTTGGTCGCTGGCACGCTGATTATTTTGGACTTACGCCTCACTTGGCTACACCAACGACACGCGTTTTGGGCGGGAGCAATTTCGGGGTTTAGCATGACCACCGCTTCTTCGGGAGGGCCGCCATTAGTGACGTATTTGATGAACCTAACCATTAAAACCAGTGAACAGAGAGCCACCGCGATTGTGTTTTTTCTGCTGAGTTCAGCAATTTCACTGGTTGGCTTCATATGGATTGGCGCATTTAACCAAGAATCGTTCATCACAGGTTTATGGCTATTACCGGCAGCTTTGATTGGCAATGTACTGGGGCAAAAGCTGTACCTATCAGTACCGAACTTGTCTGCAAAAACAACGACCGCGCCGATTTTGATCGGCATGGCACTACTTATGTTAATTTCAAATTAGAAGGATGTATTTATGGATAAGATAGCGTTCATTACAGGGGCAACCTCTGGTTTCGGCAAAGCGGCAGCAAAACGTTTTGCAGAAGATAACTGGTCGTTAGTGTTGTCTGGTCGCCGAATCGAAAGGTTACTCGACCTAAAGGAAGAATTAACGGTGCCTGTACATGTAATTCAACTCGACGTTCGAGACGCAGACGCCGTAAAACAAGCCATTGATTCACTACCTGCTGAATTCTCATCGATTACCGCATTGGTTAATAATGCTGGGTTAGCTTTGGCACCAGAAGGCTCGCCTGATGTAGACTTGAAAGACTGGCACACAATGATCGATACCAATGTCACTGGCTTGGTCAATGTCACTCATGCATTGTTGCCAACGTTAATTAAGAGTGGCGCAGGAAGCTCGATCATCAATGTTGGATCAATCGCCGGACAATGGCCTTACCCAGGAAGCCATGTGTATGGTGCCAGCAAAGCATTCGTAAAGCAGTTCAGTTACAACCTACGTTGCGACCTACAAGGCACTGGAGTGCGTGTAACTGACCTCTCTCCAGGCATCGCAGAAACGGAATTTACTCTTGTAAGAACCAAAGGTAACCAGACGGCTTCAGACAATCTTTACCAAGGTACCACACCGTTGTCAGCAGAGGATATTGCCGAGCAGATGTTTTATATCGCAACCTTGCCAGATCACATCAACATTAACCGAGTCGAAGTAATGCCGACACGTCAAGCATGGTCTGCGTTCGCAATCGATAGAGATTAAGTTCAAACCGACACATACAAAAAAGGTGGTCTTTCAGGCCACCTTTATCATTTCTTTCACACGATACTTCAAATATAACCAACGGCATAAAAGACTATGTCTAACTCGCCTCATTACTCTTTTAATGAAAGTAAGATTAGAGATACTCAACTAAACGATTTTCTGCTCGTGTTCCTTGCTTGATTCGGTCTCTTTCGACAAGAAACTGGCTACGATCTCTCTCAGTTTCCCCTGGTTAACAGGCTTAGGTAAAAACTCATCCATACCCACATCAAAACATAGGTGCTTGTCTCGCTGTACGACATTGGCTGTCAGCGCAACGATTGGAATGTGCTTTGAAGACCCTTCTTCGAGCGCTCGGATCTGCTTGGTCGCTTCAAAGCCATCGAGAACCGGCATCTGACAATCCATAAAGATCATCTCGTATTCGTTGGCCTTGAATTTATCGACACCAATTTCACCGTTGTCGGCAATATCAACTTCAAAGCCTAGCTTCTTGAGCATCATCTTGGCGACTTGTTGGTTCACTCGAGAGTCTTCAACAACCAAAACCGTACCACTAAATTCTCCGGCAGCCGCGACAGGTTTTGACTCTGCTTCAATTGGAGCTTGTTTACCGGCTTGTGGGGCGTTTACAGAAACAGTGGGAGCCTCTTTACCAACCGCCGCAGGTTTGGTTAGCGGCACAGGCTCATTGTCTTTAAACGCAACCTCTCCTCTGTTCGGATAAGTAAAGACTGAAGTATCAGCGGCTCTCGCGAGTACCTCACTGATGGTCCATTTAAGCTGATTATCTTGGTAAGGACGCGCAATGTAGGCAACAAAACCGACTTGTTTAGCACGAGCTTCATCTTGCTTTCTAGGGTCAGCAGAGATCATCACTAACTTAGGACACTCGCTACCAAAGCGTTCAACTAAGCTTCTCGCCAGTTGAAAGCCATCAACGGACGGCATTACTTTGTCTATCAGCACGAGATCATAAGGTGATGACTTAGCCACAGACTCTGAAACCAACTCTAACGCTTGGTTTGCCGTTTCACAGCACTCAGACTTAACGCCGAAAGATTGAAGCTGTGTAGACGTTATACGCATGTTCAGCTGGCTATCATCCACAAGCAGAACCGAAACCTTATTGAAATCGATATTGCTTTCATCGGCTTCTAAACACGGGTCAAAGTCAGCCGTAAAAAAGAATGTACTGCCCTTACCTTCAACACTGGTGAGTTCAAGCTTGCTGCCCATCAATGTCACGATCTTCTCGCATATTGTTAGACCAAGCCCTGTGCCTCCGTAAATACGTGTGGTACTGCCGTCGGCTTGTTGAAACTTATCGAACACCGATTTCTGTTTGTCTTCTGCAATACCGATACCGCTGTCGACAACCTCGAACTTCACTCTGAGTTTTTGCTCAGGCTCAACCACCTCTTCCAAACGAAGCGAGAGCGTGACGTGGCCGTGCTCGGTAAATTTAATCGCGTTGCCTACTAAGTTATTTAGGACTTGTCTTAGTTGAGTACCGTCGCCAATCACCATAGTTGGGATCTTAGGGTCGATCGCTAATTGGAATCGAAGCCCTTTCTGCTCCGCTTTCACTCGGAAGGTTGATTCAACGTCGGCCGCAATGCCCATCATTTTCATCGGCTCTTGCTGAAGCTCTAGTCGCCCCGCTTCGATCTTCGAGTAATCAAGAATGTCATTGATTAAGTCGAGCAAAGTAAGCGAAGAGGTGTTGAGCATGTTGATGTACTCTTTTTGCTCTTTCGGCATATCCATTTCAGAAAGCAAAGACGACAACCCGATAATCCCATTCATTGGGGTACGGATTTCGTGACTCATATTGGCAAGGAATTCACTTTTATTGCGGTTGGCCACCTCAGCAACGTCTTTGGCTTTTTCCAGCTCTTTGTACTGTTGACGAATACGTTCAATAGACTGGTTATAACTGCTCTCGAGTGTCGAGATCTCATCTTTGTAAATAGAGTCAGTTGGCGTTAAGAAGCGCGGTTTGTTGTCTTCGACCTGTTGCTGGTTGATCTGAGAAGACATGGTCATCAAACGTTTTACGACAAGGCGATAGACTATGGTTAAACATACAAGAGACAGCAAGAATATTTTGACGGCTTCGAAGGCGAGCAACAGTAGCACTCGTTCTTCAAAGTCATTGAGAATCATACTTAAATCAGATTGCACCGTGAGCGTTGCCAATGGGAAATCTGTACCACCCATTTGGTGCACCATTTCCCAAGACTGGGAATAAGATTGGCCTTCGGTCTTTTGACCTAACTCTAGAATTTTTTCATCGGGGCTTTCAATCAGAAGGTAACTCACAGACGGCAGACGAAAGATGCCTTCTGCTTGCACAAACAGTTGAGCACGGTCTTCGACCCACAAGCTGGACGTTAAACCGGAGAGATAACCGGCCTTAACCTGTTCGACCTGAGAGCTGATAAAAGAAACTCGATTTTGGTACTCCACATACAACCCGAGACCTGTCACTATAACAGTGAATAAGGTGCTGATTGCGATGATTACCCCGATCAACTGTCGGGAGAGTCCAATATAGCGTTTTCCTTTTGTCACCATACACAAATTACCATTATTGTTATCCTAGCAAACTACAATTACTCAACTAGTATAATAGTAGTCATTCATCAAATAACTAGGGAAGGTTATGAAAAAACATCTTATCTTTGCATCCATAGTCAGTTTGTTTTCAAGCAGTTATGCTTTTGCAAGCGAACCTCTTCACTACTACATTATTGCGAGCCAAGCGCAACCTTTTCAGATCGAAACTGACGGGTCATCTCACAGAGGAATCGTTTCAGATATTGTGGAAGCCGTGTTTGATGACAGCCAATATGAGATCAACTACCACACCTACCCTTTTAATCGAATGATCGACAAGCTCGATGCGAGAGAGAACCCTAACTGGGTTACCTATGGCAGCCCTAGTTGGGGAAACATCCAATCTGTGAACCTATCTGAAGATCCGATTTACAATGTAAAACACGTGTTACTGAGTAGTGGTAAAAAGCCATTTGAGTTCAACACAATCGATGATCTAGACGGGAAAGCCGTGGTATTGCTGGTGGGATTTGAGTATCCGAACTTGGAACCTTATATCCAACAGGGCAAGCTCAACGAGATTCGAGTAAAAGATTACACTGCTGCGTTTCGTGTCCTGAACCGAGCACCTGGCGATACCGTGTTTGTGGAAATGGAATCACGAATCAAATACAACCTAAACGAGCAAAAACTGAGTATTGATGATTACCAGATGCAAGAGTTTGGTTCTGTAATCAATAACTACCCTATCCATTTGGCGTTTGACCCTGAGATGGATCCTAAGCTGCAAAGCTTCATCAATCAACGGCTAGACACAATGAAAGACGATGGACAGCTCGACGACATCGTACAGAGTTACTTGTAGCACCAGCGTTACGTCGAACTTAGCAACGGATAGCTTGATAACGCACTTTAACTCTCGTTGATGCCTGACTCTCTAAAACCTAAAAGGCCGCCCTACTTAATACTAGATAGCAGGGCGGCCTTTTAAATGCGTCTTAGGGGTAATCATAAGCATGCCGCTATCTGAATCGACGAATCAGTGCGAAGCAATCAAATGCAGTTGCTGAGTACGAAGCTGGTGACGCACTGCCATCAGAATCTTACCCAAATGGTTCTCGCCGGTTCCATCGCCGCCATCGCCCCAGAAGTGATCTTTGTGCGAATGTTCTTTGATCACCGAATCTCCGGTGTTGGTAAGAAACAGCGCAAACTGTGGATTCTGTCTGAACTTCTCCGTCACAATAAACTGCATCACTTCAACACGAATATCATACCAATCGTCGCGAACTTGGTCTTCGTAGTCACGACTTAAAGAGAACGCTTCAGCAGGTGTACTGGCTTCCAAAATGGTATTGCGTAGCGCTTCGGAGGCAAACTTCATCGCTTGATAATAATGTTCGCTGGTTGCCCAAACTTGATCACCCACCTTGATAGGACAAGCGGCAAAATTTGACAGGTATCCGTTCGGATCTTCGGGTTCGTAAAACAGCACTTCTTTAGCTTGAGCCACAGAATTAGACATAGCCTTCTCCTTACCAACGACATCGCATATTTTTGCTTTAACTTTAAAATTAGTGGCGTTGAATATTACTGTCAAACAACTTAGTTCAAGAGTATGCCATGTACGTGTTTTTCATCTAATAAAGCGTAATGTCAAAAGGGATAGGCTAAACGGGACAGTGAGCTAAAGAATCAAGGGGTTGATTCAATCGAGATAGGAACCATGAAAAAGTACTTATAAATCAAAGGGTGGCGTTGTACCACCCTTCTAAATGCAATGGGGATTATTAGTGAATAAGACCTAGCTCCCTCGCTTCTTCCAGACTCAAACCGCTTTCTCTAATTTCTCTTAGAGTCTCGATACGACGACGAGCTTCAGCAGACTTCATTTTCTTTTCTGGTTTGAAAGATACTTCTTCTTCAGCATCCCACTTGTTTGCAATATTTGTCATTTCATTATGGTTGATAGAATTAATGGACATGTTTTCCTCCGAAAAGCACCATGTAATGGACAGGTAATCTGTAGCAAATGCTTTTTCGCTTGTTAAGAAATTCTGTACTGAAGTGTGATGATTCCGACGCTTCACAAAGCTAATTAATAAATGCCTCATTTAAACTTTGCCAAAGCCATTTTCTGCAATTACATTTAAAAGATTCCCCATAAGAAATGTGGTTTGATCCAACTCTCATTTTCCCCGCTTTCAATGCTTCTCTTCTGCTGAAAATTCGTGAAATAACCCAAGATAAATTTCGAGGCACTTCATCCTTTTCGTGCTCGTCGCTTCCACTAAATCCAACATACGCTAATGATAATGGTTATCAATATCATAACTGAGTATTTATCATGTCTGTGGGAAATTCAGAGAAACCACTTCTCGAAGTGAAGAATCTATGTGTCGACTACATCACCGATGACGGTGATTTCAATGCAGTCAAATCCGTTAGCTTTAACATAGCGCAAGGCGAGATTTTCGGCTTAGCCGGAGAATCCGGTTGTGGCAAAAGCACCATCGCATTTGCCATTAACCGCCTGCATAAGCCGCCAGCTTTCATCTCAGGAGGCCAGATACTGTTTGGTGGGCAAGATCTACTGAGCTTATCGGACAGCCATTTGAATACCTTGCGTTGGAGTGAGATCGCGATGGTGTTCCAAAGCGCCATGAATTCACTCAACCCCGTATTAACCATCGAAGAGCAGTTTGCTGATGTATTGCGCCACCACAAAGGCATGAGTAATGAACAGGCCAAAGATCGCGCCGAGAAACTGCTCGACCTTGTGAATATTCCACGCCATCGCCTAACAGAGTACCCGCATCAATTCAGTGGCGGCATGCGTCAGCGTTTGGTGATTGCCATTGCTCTCGCCCTTAACCCAAAGCTGATCATCATGGACGAGCCAACCACAGCGCTGGATGTGGTTGTACAGCGCGAAATATTGCAGCAGATACACCAACTCAGAGAGGAGTTTGGTTTCTCGATACTCTTTATCACCCATGACCTCGCACTAATGAGCCAGCTGTGCGATCGCATTGCCATCATGCGCCACGGCAAGATAGTTGAGGTCAATAACGCCCATGAGATTCGTAACAACCCACAACACTCCTACACCCAAAAGCTATGGAGTTCTTTCCCTAATATTCATGAACATGCTCACGCGACGGCGTGCTAGGAGAGCTCCATGTCACAACCTATTTTTCAAGTAAAAAACCTCGTTAAAGAATTCACTGTTGGTGGTGGATTTGGCAAAGAAGAGATCTTTAGAGCACTGCATGGTGTGAGTTTTGACTTACATGCAGGCAAAACACTGGCACTGGTTGGCGAATCTGGCTGCGGGAAAAGCACTTGCGCACGACTGATGACCAAGGTTTACCCTGCGACAGAGGGAGAGATACTGTTCAAAGGCAGAGACATCTCTACGCTGAAAAGCCGTAAAGATATCTTGGATTATCGCAGCCGTGTGCAAATGGTTTTTCAAGACCCCTTTGGTTCACTCAATCCAACCCACACCATTGAGCACCATTTAACCCGCCCACTTAAGATCCATAAACAGGTAGCCACTAAACAGGCTCTCACAGAGCGCCTCAAAGAGTTATTAACGCTGGTGGAGTTACCCATCGAAACGCTCGCTAAATACCCACACGAGCTCAGTGGAGGCCAAAGACAGAGGGTTAACCTAGCCAGAGCACTGGCCGTTGGCGCTGAGGTTATTCTTGCTGATGAACCCACCTCGATGTTGGACGTTTCGATTCGACTTGGCGTGTTGAACCTAATGCAAAAAATGAAAAAAGAGTTGGGGATTGGCTTTTTGTACATAACCCACGATCTTGCCACGGCACATTACATCGCAGAAGAGACAGCGGTGATGTACAAAGGGCAGATCGTTGAATGGGGATCAACCCAGTCGATCTTAACCAATCCACAACACCCGTACACTAAGTTGTTGATCTCTGCCGTCCCTGATCCCGATCTGCCATTTGGCGAACTCGTCAAAAATGAGCCAAACTATTCAATAGATGCTGATCGTATTCGAGAGCAGAGCAGTGAAATACAGCATGAAATCAAACAAGTTGCTGATAATCACTTTGTAAAACAGTGGGATAACGTTGCATGAATGAACTAGACACTTGGTTAGAGCGGATCGGAGATTGGTACAAAAACCGAAAGCATGATCAAGTGGACCGGTTAGAACCTTTGATCTTAACGCCTCCAGATGCGCTCTGGGGGCCATTGATCACAGATGAGCAGAGTAAAGGCATCGCATGTTGGCTAGACGGGTGCCTGAGAATCTTTACTTTCTATCGCCACCTCGCGGATTCATCGGATCCGGAGTTGGCTTCGCAGAAGACCAGCAGCTCAAGCCATCAAGATAAAGCCTATCAATACCTGATGTTTGCCTACAGTAAGCTGCAAGCGGTGTCATGCGACCCAAAATCAGAAGCAGGATTGCAAGAATGGTGTACACAGCGGCTACAACACTTGTGTGTATTGGCTTTGGAGTTTACGAACCAACAGCAAGAACCACGTTGGAAAGCAGAATCAGAGAAATTGATCGAATCGCATGTACGCTTTATGGCAACCCATCCCCGAAACGATGATCAAGGCAGCATTCAACGCCATCTGCACTGATCAAGCCCTTCTCGATCAAACATCAAATCAAAATCTCATCAGAGCTAGATCCGTAGAAAGCATGATCTAGCCTTGATCATGCTTCGGCGTTTAATTATGTAAGCTATTGAATTTTAATGATTTGCTGAGTTTCAGGCAAAAAAAAGCGAGTCCCTTAGGAACTCGCAAAAATCTATTCAGTATGATGTAACAAAATATGAGCCAATCTATTAATCATAAGAAAGGACAAAGGTTGTCTATTCGGGATAAATAATAATCAACTAGATGCGTTACATTGTCATCACTTTGTCAGCGTTAGGTGCGATTTTAATCAGCACCTAATGTGTTCAAAACTATCCATTCAGCCACGATAAAACAGGCTTATTGCGATAGGATAATCACTAGTGGCCAATCGCCATTTCATCGAGCGCAAGGAACACGTTTTCGTCTAAATGACCTTCATGAACTTGTTTGCACACTTTACGACGCACCGCTAAACCAGAGATCAAACGTTCAATGGACAGATGTCGATTGCTGGTGCTATCTCGGTCGTTGTATAGCTCAATCAAGCGACTCAGTGTTTCGTATGGGATAACGTCCTCCCCTACTCTCAACCAATCAAGCTTCTCAATGAGCTCTGAGCACTCTTCTTTGATTGAGGCATGTGAGTGCCCTGTCATAGCAGATAAAGCCGTTATGCTGCGTTCTAGAGCCTCTGCAGAGGTATATTTAGAGAGGGTAATCATGATCTCATCAGCGTTGATCTCAACGGAGTGTTTACGCTGCTTAACTCGACGTCCCAATTTGCCTCTTGGCGACGGTGCTTTACGCTGAATTGGCTCAAACTCACCATCGATAATCTCAGACAGCTCTTCCAGCTTCTGCTTAGACACCATCTCGTTACGAAGTGGGTTCGGCAGCGTTGGTGCCATATTACGCTTACCAGCGTTAGTGGTACGCGCTCTTGAGTAACGTAAGACCTCTTCCACATTACATTTGATATCTACCTGATAATCGGTCGTTTTCCCTTTTTCGATCAACGCGGTGATCGTCAAGTGATAACCCCAAAGGTTAACCAGGAAGGTATCTTCTTGCTCACCGACTTCACCCAGCTTTCTAAGCTCGCGGATCAGATCCATCGAGAAACGACGCCAATCGATGTTACGCGCCAATTTCTGGTTGAGCTCACTGAGCAACATGCTATCTGAATGGCGACGTGCCATGCGGCTTCTAAAGTACGAATACATTTGGAAGACCAAGGTATGTTGTTTCAGGATTTCTGGCGGAAATAGGAAGAAATAATCACGCGTCAGCAGCTCTTCGTAGAACGAAGGTTCCCAAACCAGGATGTATAGGTTCGGTTTAATGCGAATTTCGCCGTCAGAGCCCTCTGTAGGCGCTTCTTCCGATGCGGTAATGGTTCTAGCTAAGAATCGGAAACGATCACTCTTAAAGCCTTCTGGCATGTTCTCACTAAGCCAACGGCCTGTAAGCTCGTGCAGTTGGAAATCCGTGAATTCGATACGATCAATACTATCGCGGATCGAATCACGAGCTGGGCCGCTGTCTTTCTTGCCACGTAAAGACAAAATATCAGTGATGTAGAGTGGTGTTTTGTTCGGCGTGTGTTTCGCGTCTAGATGGTAATCATCTTGGTGATGATCATGATATTGAACGGTGAGTGTGAATAGCGCGAATAGCGTCATCAGATCGTCAACGGTCATGATATTTTTAGAAGATCTTGTCTCGATCACAGCTCGAGTACCAGAGATCGAAACCATGGATTTCTGGTAGCTCTTACGAGTTCTAGGTGGCGCTAACGCTTGATCAATAATCCCCGCCCAATTGGTTGGCGAAACAATGAATTGGTCCGCTTCATCTTTCATCGTTGGCGGGGTATTCAGTCCATGTTCATTCAGTAAGCGCTTGTTTACTTTGGTTTGAGCTAGGGCTTTAGAGCGCTTTTGCTTTTCATTTTGCTTCACGCTTTCTGTCACTAAGCTGGTGGCACCCAGTACCGATATCAATTGGTTTGGGTTCACAAAGCGATGCAACATGGTTTTACCAGCAAGGCCTTCTTCAAAGCGAACGGGGATTTGTTTGAACAACCCGATATTGACTGCTGCTCTCAGCCTTTGCTGTAAGGCCGCGCGAGTGACTTGACCATCGGTTGATTCAATAATCTCAGTGGTGGAAACGTATCCGTCTTTGCTGCTAAACCCACGAAGTGAAATTAGGTTAAGAAGCTCAACTATGCTTTTGGTGACACCTTTGAAGTGTTGATATTGTTCTATCCATTCAACGGCTGTTTCAGATACCTCAAATAAATGACCATCTTTGTGGCTTCGTGCCTTAATTAACAATTTCTCTTCTGGTTTCATTTTTGATCCGTATCACACTAACCGTAATTTCACTATAGTTCCTGAATGATAAAGAAAGAATGATCATAAATAAAGAGAATTTATTGGCTTTTAAATAACTGATCTTTTTGATTAATATGATCTTAAATGATTAAGTGATCTAATGATCTGGACGTAGCTTTGCTTTTAAGTGGCTGAATTTAAAGTATTAAAATAAATCGCCTTGGAAAGCATGATCATAAAGGTTCCGAAACTATGATCATTAAACTTAAGAAAGCATGATCACAGAACATCAGAACGATGATCATTAAGTCATTGTAAGCATGATCATTATTGGTTCGAAAGCATGATCATTATACTTATACAGCTTATCCACAGATCGGAATTCAACATCGGTTTCTAAGTCGCTTTTGACTTGTCTATGTGGACACTTGTGGTGGCCAATCTATCGGAACAATGATCAAGAGAGCATACTTTTTTATCGTTCCTACCCTATTGAGTGCAAAATTTAGTCTGTATCCGCTGGAAATGGATTGCTTTGATGTATTTAGCGCTGGTGGGTCTTAACTAGGAAGCATGATCATGAAATTGTCATGTTTATGTATTCTCGGTCTGTGTCGATTGAATTTTCAATCATTGAGCCCTTATAGGCGTTGAATCCCCATTCCAAAAGCATTTCTCCGTAACTTAGCTCATAAATTACATGCTTCCGGAACTATGTTTACTTGATCATTTTTCCGGAAGTTGATCATTTCCAATGTGCAGTTGCTCGGATCAATATTGCTCAGTTTACGCCTTGATCATGCTTCATAATTTGGCGTTATTAATTATCTTACACTGGATGTGTTCCATGATCATTCTTCCGGTTAGGCTTCAATCCTCTGTTGTTTTTTGACACCCCGTCTTCTCTTCTGTTTTGAATCTTTTTGTTCATTGAGCGTTTTTTTATTTTTATTGTATTGAAAATCTATAAATTCGAATGCAAATCACACCAACCGTAATCTACGGTTGTATTTCAATCGTTCCGAAGGTTTTTCTCTGAAATTCCATTTACATTGTAAATAAGTGATGCTGTAACATTTTAAATGTAGGGTGGAAATAACATGGTTATGCATGATAAAAACGGTGATTTTTGTGTTTGTCTAAGGCGATGTTTCATCAAATTGTAAAAACGCGGTCTATTTTATGTGATTTTACTCATAAATGTATGTTCATGTTTTTGTTGTGTTTGTTGTTAATCGCTGTACAATTTGTACTTAGTTAATCATTACGGAAACTGGCAATGAAAAGAGAACAAACGATTGATAAGCTCTATCAGCTAGCCGAACAAACTCAACAAGTTCAGGCTGACCGAATTGAGATTATTTTGGAAGAGCGAAGTGATGAACATTTCCCTCCAATGTCTAAAGCTATGATGGAGACTCGTTCTGGTTTAACGCGTCGTAAACTCGATGAAGCGATCACTAAACTTGAAGCTGATGGCCATCAGTTTACAAAGAACAACGCCAATCATTACTCGATTTCATTGACAGAAGCTCACATGCTGATGGACGCGGCAGAAGTGCCAAAGTTCCATGAGCGTAAGCAGCACGCTGACAATAAGCCATGGATTATCAACGTACAAAACCAGAAGGGTGGTACGGGTAAATCAATGACAGCGGTTCACTTAGCTGCTTGTTTGTCTCTGAATTTAGATAAGCGCTACCGTATCTGTTTGATTGACTTGGATCCACAGGGCTCTTTGCGTCTGTTCTTAAATCCACAAATTAGTGGGGCAGAGCACGACAGCATCTATTCTGCTGTCGATATCATGTTGGACAACGTGCCTGAAGGCCAAGACGTCGATCTAGAGTTTCTTCGTAAGAACGTACTATTGCCAACTCAGTATCCAAACCTGAAGACAATTTCTGCTTTCCCAGAAGATGCGATGTTTAACGCTGAAGCGTGGCAAAGCCTTTCACAAGATCAGTCACTTGATATTGTTCGTCTGTTAAAAGAGAAGCTTATCGACAAAATCGCCGATGATTTCGATGTGATTATGATTGATACCGGCCCGCACGTTGACCCTCTAGTATGGAATGCAATGTACGCGTCGAACGCACTTCTTATTCCATGTGCTGCTAAGCGTTTGGATTGGGCTTCAACGGTTAACTTCTTCCAGCACTTACCAACGGTTTACGAAATGTTCCCGGATGACTGGAAAGGGCTAGAATTTGTTCGTCTAATGCCAACCATGTTTGAAGACGATAACAAGAAACAGGTGTCAGTTCTGACTGAAATGAACTACCTGTTGAATGACCAAGTAATGATGGCAACCATTCCAAGAAGCCGTGCTTTTGAAACCTGTGCCGATACTTACAGCACGGTTTTCGATCTAACGGTGAGCGACTTTGAGGGCGGTAAGAAAACTCTAGCTGTTGCTCAAGACGCAGTACAAAAAAGTGCTCTAGAATTAGAGCGCGTATTACATAGCAACTGGCCTTCACTTAATCAGGGATAACAACAATGGCAATTAAAACATCTGACTTAAATGCAAAGCTATTTGGTAAAGCAAACAAACGTCGCGTAGCAACACCACAAGAAGCGCAAACCGCGGCAAAAGAACAGGCTCAAGTGATCGAGCTTTCTGTTGCTGGAGAAGATCTGGTTTCATTTGAATTGGTTCGAATCCCCGCGGCTGAAGTGGCAACTCGAACGGTTGTTTTTGAAGAGAACGCTCGTGAGCAATCTTTCTTAAACGAGCACGCGCTTTCTGATGTTCTTACAACATTGAAAGAACGTGGTCAGCAATACCCTGCGGTTGGTCGTAAGAACAAAGACGGTAAGATTGAAGTTCTTGATGGTAGCCGTCGTCGTATGTCATGTATTTTGGCTGACAAAGAATTCCTAATCTATGTTGCTGAAAACATTAACGGCGAACACGCTAAGTTCCTATCAGACGTAGCTAACGCTCATAAACCGCTTTCTCTTTATGAGAAGGGTAAAGAGATGCAAGCGAAGCTCGATAAAGGCGAAGCTGAAGACCAGAAAGCACTGGCGAAAATGTTCCAGTGCAGTGAAGCTTTGGTGAGTGGTGCATTGAAAGCGGCCGCTTTGCCACTTGAATTGCTACAAGCTTACCCAAATGTGAGCGACCTTGGTCGTCCAACTATTGTTAAACTGCACAAGCAGTTTGGTGGATTGACGAGTGAACAGCAGCAAACACTGCTTACTAAGTGTGATGCTTCTGAAGGTTTTGTATGGCAGCGTAGTGAAGCTCAAGGCGTAACTCGTCTAACCAAAGACGTGACAGAAACTTTGGAAGGTTGGATTCTTGAATTGGCGCCAGCGCCAGCGAAGAAAGCTTCTCCAAAAGTTGAGCTTATTAAGGGCCGTGCATCATACAGCCGCAAGGGTTTAAACTTGGCGTTGAACCTTAAGAAAGTTGATGATGCAACAATGGAAGAAATCCTCGCCTTCGTTCAATCGAAGCTCGACTAAGTCGACGACTTTTCATTACTCCTCTAAAGCCGCTTTATGCGGCTTTTTATTTGGCTGTGATAAACTGTGTTTAGATGAATCTGGACGCTAACTATGACAAACCCAACCAACACTTTTTTGCATACACTTTCTAATATTGCTCAACATAATGATCACCGTTACGGCGTGGTCTTTGATGGCGATTTTGATTGGCAAAACTCTGCTGTTTTTACCTTCCTTCAAGACTCACTCATTCCGAGCACCTTCCAGATCGGCGGTACGCCATTTGAAGGTGTGATTCATGCTCCAGTAAAAAAAGGCCAACAACTGCTTGGTCGTGAGTGCCAAGTTCTGGTTTGTGACTTTAGAGAGCAGTTTGATGCGAATGGTTTTAGTGCTGCGCTGGGTTCGTTAGTCGGTGGTGGGCTGCTGTTGGTGTTGCCGCCAAAAGTTGATGCCTCTGAAGATAGCGAGAGCTTTGGTCAACGTTGGCTAAAACATCATTTCGATAAACTGATTTCTGTTTCACAGCACAATGAAGTCGGCGATGTAGTTCAAGCAACTCACGCTCTTCCTGAGATGCAAAGCGCCCAAAACGGATTGGATAAATTTGAACAGCAAAACACGGCTGTTGAATTAGTTAAAAAGGTAGTGTCTGGACATCGTAAACGTCCTTTGATTCTCACTGCGGATAGAGGGCGTGGTAAAAGCTCGACATTGGGTATTGCCGCAGCGCAGCTGTTAGTTGAGCGTCACAGGTTTAATATTATTGTTACCGCGCCTTCAGTGAAAGCGGTAGAGCCGGTATTTTCTCATGCTAGCCAAGGGTTAGAATCTTGCGAAGTGGTAAACGCTACTCACATTCGTCATCAAGGTGGCAGTTTAAGATTCGTCGCAGCAGATGAATTACTTAAATCTAAGCCTGATTGCGATCTGTTATTGGTTGATGAAGCAGCTGCAATTCCAATTCCGATGCTTAAATCCATGGTCGACATCTATCACCGTATGGTCTTTTCAACCACGGTACATGGTTACGAAGGCAGTGGGCGAGGGTTCGGAATTAAGTTTGAATCTTGGCTTTCTGAGCATCGTCCGGGGTGGAAAGGCTTTAAGCTCGAACAGCCGATTCGTTGGAATAACAACGATCCGCTAGAAGCTTGGTTGTTTGATTGCTTCCTACTTGGTAATGACGCATCAGTCACTGAATCAACGGTTGATGTAATCGAAGGCTTTTCTGCTGACGCAATCAACCAATTAAACTTGGTCGAGTTATCAAAAGCAGAATGCTTGGCTAATCCTGAGCAGCTACAACAATGTTTTTCTCTTCTTGTGGATGCGCACTATCAGACGTCGCCAAATGACTTAATGCAGTTTCTCAACAATCCAGCAATCCGTTTGTACGCCGCTTGGCAGCAAAATGAATGTTTAGGTTGTATGTTAGTGACGGAAGAGGGTGGTTTGGATAGCGAGTTGATTGCTCAAATTCAACTTGGAAAACGTAGGCCTCAAGGTCACCTTGCTCCTGTATTACTGGCAAACCAACTTGGCTGTACTCATGCGGCGACCAGTTGTTGCCTTCGAATTATGCGCATTGCTGTTTCAACGCGTCATCAAGGTTTGGGTATTGGTCGTTGGATGTTGGCTCAGTTATCACATCAAACCAGCCAAGCAGATTATCTGGCGACAAGCTTTGGCGCGACCAGCGAGTTGATTTCTTTTTGGCGTGGTAGTGATTTTGAAGCTGTGCACATCGGCCACCAGCGAGATCAGGCCAGTGGCTGTCACTCGGTTCTGATGGTTAAGGCGCTTAACTCAAACTCTCAAAGTTGGATAAATCCAGTTCAAAATCACTTCGAGCGTAGCTACTGTTTTCTTGTTTCAGGTTCTTTGGTTTCACTTGAAACCGATATGGTGCAAGCTCTGCTGCCAAAGAGTGTCCAAACTGTTAGCGAGTTTGAAACTCAGTTAGTTAGAAATTACGTGAACGGTGGCAACAGTTATGATGCGATCAGCTTCAGCGTACTGAACTTGATTCTACTCAGTAACGATCGAAACATAGGTATTTCTGACTTACTCATCGCAAAGGTTGTTCAGCAGAAAGAGTGGGGGGCTTGTGTCGAACAGTTTAATCTGGTTGGTCGTAAACAAGCAGAGATTCAGTTTCGTAAAGATGTCGATGCTCTGTTAGCAAATTTACAGTGTAAATAGGCTAGCCATCATTTAAATAGACTGATCGCTACAAATTAGATTTACAGTGTAAATTAGAATGTTGGATTTACACTGTAAACTGAAGCTCCATATTGAAATCCGTTTTTACCCTGATTATCTGTTTCATCACTTCCGTTTCATCTCTCCATGACAGCCTTTAATCTTCTAAAGCTATTCGCCTTTACTATCTTGCACCAATATCGAATCGACATTCAATCACACGAAATATTCTGAAAAAATTTTCCTATGTATTTGTAAAGGCGAAGCAGATCATAAAATGTGTAAGTCTTATTTATGAGTCATGTTTGCAGAATCGAAAGTAAGTGATGTGACGCTGATTATTCTAATAATGTGATACTCAGCGCAGAATGAATTATATAGACTGAATAACAACTGAGTCATTAGGGATACTCAACTCGAATGTGGGATAACATCGTTACATTGTCGGAAGACAAGCAACAAGTAATGGCATGTCTGCCAACCGGGACTGTGGTTGACGCAAGCTTTGATAACAAGACGCTGCCACCAACCTTGGAAGCTTTGAATGCATCAAACTATTTTCTTTTCGAAGAAGAGGTGTTGCGTTTCGTTACTCTTGCTAAAGAAGGTAAGGGTGAAGCTTATGAAGGAATCTTGATTGCCGAAGTTCGAAATGCCACTGTTGCGGTCGAACTGTCTGATGATGAGATGTTGGCGAGTCTCGTGGTCACTGGTCCATACGATGGACACCCACTGCGTGGCAGCGACATCATTCATTGTTTATCTCAAGCTCAAATAACAAAAGGAATAAATAAGTTAGCGCTCAGAAAAGTTCTGATGATGAGTAGCAAACTTAAGCCCGGTGAAAAGTTTACTCAGCCAGTCGCTAAAGGGACACAACCAGTAAAAGGTAAAGACGCTAAGTTTGCCGCTTTGGTTGAAGATATTACTCGTCAAGTATTGAAGCCTCGCAGTAAGGACGAAGGCAAGATTGATATGCGAGACTTGGGACAAACCATTACCGTTGGTCAAAATGATCACTTAATGAAACGTACCCCCGCTACCAAAGGTATAGCTGGCTTTACCGTTCAAGGCCGAATTATCCCACCGCTTCCTGGACAAGACAGTTTAATCAAGCCTGGAAAGGGCACCTATATCTCCCCTGAAGATCCCAACTTACTACTCGCCTCACACCCTGGATTGCCCATCATTAAAGATCGAACCATCGAAGTGGACGACGCCTTATGTGTCAGCAACGTCGATGTCTCAACTGGGCACGTTAAATTTAAAGGTAATGTGTTTGTCTCTGGCAACATCGAGCCGGGGATGATCGTCAAGGCGACCGGAAGTGTTACGGTTGGTGGCTTTATCGAATCGGCCGAAGTTCAAGCTCAGGGGGATATCAAAGTCGCCAAAGGCATTATCGGCCATACGACCAAAGAGGGTGAGCCAAAAAGTTGTAAGGTATTTAGCAAAGGCTCTATCACAGCAAGCTACGCACAGAATGCCGAGCTACAAACGGCCAACGACCTTAGACTTGGTGTGCACAGTATGAGTAATGACATTCGCTGTGGTAACAACCTTATCGTGATGGACAGTTTGAAAAAACACGGCACGCTCAGCGGTGGTGAAGCCAAAGTCGGCGGGAAAGTAGAATGTGTCTTCTTAGGCGTTGAGGGAGACACCGCAACTAAAGTACATGGCTTTGCGCGATACGATGGTTACCGACAGAAGATAGCTGAGCTGAAGGAAACTTATAAACATACGCAAGAGCAAACCATGGGTGTGATTCGCCAAGAATTAGAATTTAAGAAGCGTCCGAAAGCCGAGAGAAGCGAAGAGCAAGCTCTAGAAATTGAGCAGCAACGAGAGAAGAACAACCTCGCAATTGAAAATACAAAATCGCAGTTAGATACACTCGAAGCGGAGTTTGAAACCAACCTTGCTGAATGCACGGTAGAGGTACACGAAAAAGTGTATACCCGAGTGACGATTCAATTTGGTGATGAGACAGTCACAACCAAGCGAACTCACGGCGGAAGTGTTTTCTCATTCAACCAATACGAGATCCAATGTTCATTCAAGATGGAGCAAGAGGATATTGCTTTGTAGGTTTTGTGTTGAACATGAGTGATGTGTGGCTTAGGTGACGATACTGACAAATAGAAAAAGGGGAGCTAATGCTCCCCTTTTGGTTTCTACTGATAATGATTTATTTAGATGGCTTGAGCGCTCTAACTAACGGCTCTCACTCGGCCTTGTTTAAGGTCTGAAAGAACCTGTGCTTTTGGACCATCTGCAATGATGCAGCCTTTCTCCATTACGATCACTCGATCGACAATGTCCAACATCGACGTTTTGTGTGTAATTAGAATTAACGTCTCGCTTGGTAGCAATTGGTTTAGTTGGTGTTTGATGTGCATCTCTGAACGGTTATCCATAGCACTGGTCGGCTCATCCATTAGCAATACTGGCGGGCGTCCTAGAAAGGCTCTCGCAATGGCAATTGACTGACGTTGACCACCAGACAGCAAGGCACCACCTTCACCGACTTGGCGTTCTAAACCTGCAGGATCTTGCTGAGTAAACGCAGTTACGCCTGCACGGTTCGCTGCATCCATCACGTCACGGTCATCCACCAAAGGGCGACCTAAGGTGATGTTGTCTCTTACCGAACCGTAGAACAAGTTACTGTCTTGCGGCACGCACCCTATATTACGTCGTACGTCGACATGATGCAGTTGCTCCATATCCGTGTCATCAATGCGTACATGGCCTTCTGTGGGCTTGTAGAGGCCCATAATCAGACGTTCTAGTGTGGTTTTACCTGAACCAATACGACCAATGATTGCTACTTTCTCACCAGGACTAATATTGAGGGTTAAGTCTCTGATAGAGGCCACTGGTGAATCAGGGTAGTGGAACGTCACTTTATCTAGCGCGATATGACCCTGAATAATTGGACGGTGGATGTAGCGTTTACCTTCTTCTTGTTCATCAGGCATCGACATCACTTGCTCAATCAGAGTCATTGATGACTTCGCTTGGTTGTAACGAGTCGAAAGTAGCGACAGCTGAACAAGCGGACCAATCGCTCGGCCACTCAGCATGGTTGCAGCGATCAAGCCACCCATCGTAAGTTCACCTTCTGCAATTAGATACACGCCAAAGATGATCATACCAACGTTAGTACTTTGCTGAACAAAGCCGGCGGTGTTTTGGATGCTGTCTGTGATGCGTCGGCTTTTGATATTCCAATTCGCCATGTGAGCAACAGCTTCTTCCCAACGGAATTGGAATTGGCTTTGCGCACTGAACAGCTTAACCGTCTCTAACCCTGCCAAACTCTCGATTAAGTTCGCGTACTTCTGCGAAGCAAGACGAGAGCCTTCCTCAATGGTACGGCGCAGTGGGCCTTGGATTAGCAACGCGTAGATGATCAAAATAACCACGCCAGCAACGGGAACGAACACAAGGTTTCCTGCCATTAACCAAATGAGTGCTAAGAACATCAGTGCGAAGGGTAAGTCGATTAACGAGCCAATGGTTGCAGAGGTAAAGAATTCTCGAATGGATTCGAACTCTTGCAAGTTTTTAGCGAAAGCGCCGACAGAAGCAGGCTTTGCTTCCATGCGAATCCCTAGCACCTTACTAAACAGCTTGGAGGAAATGAGAATATCGGATTTCTTACCGGCAACGTCAATGAAGTAGCTGCGCATCAATTTGAGCAGCAAATCGAATAGGAATACGACGAAGATACCACTCGCTAGCACCCACAAGGTTTCAAAGGCGAGGTTAGGGACTACTTTGTCGTACACCAAGCGAGTGAACATCGGCGCGGCAATTGCGAAGATGTTGATCAGAATGGAGGCGATCAACACATCTCGGTATATGTTTTTAGATTCCCAAATGGTGCTCCAAAACCAATGCCCTTTACGTGTTTTTAGAACCTCTGGTGAACGTTCATCATAACGGAACTGTTTCTTTACCAAGAAGTAGCGACCGATGAATTGTTCTTTCAGTTCTTCGACAGGAATGATGATTGGCACCATTCCGCTTTCCGCTGTAATGATTTCCGCTTCTTGCTTCTCTAAATCGATACTGTTGAGAACGCACGCCTCACCTTGTTTAAGCAGTAAAACTGCAGGCAGAATCAGGTGAGGAATCTTTTCTAAGTCGGAACGGTTTTCTTTCGCCACTAATCCCGCTCGCTCAGCAGAACGTGGGAATAGGAAAGGGGTTAGCTTTCCGTCTGATAGTGGTAGCCCATTGATCAACGCTTCGGGCGAGTTAGCTAACCCGTAATACCGACTAACGTAGATCAGTGAGTTCAATAGTGGATCTTGCATGTGATATAACCCTTACAACTATTTATCAACAATGAAGCCTTGGAACACTTCTACGTAGTTATCAGACAGGATATCTAGCTGAGTCTGAGTTTCTATTCGTGACGCGATGGTGGTGACGCCTAGGTTGTGAGCGGTTCTAGAGATCGATGTTAAGGTGAACTTCTGTTTTTCGTCATCAAGGTTATGTGTGAACAGGTAATCTAGTTTCACATAACTTGGACGGTATTCGTTGATGTAATCCAGTGATTGGAAGTTACGTCCGTAGTTATCGACACCAAACACCGCTTCAGCGTTGCGAATGGTGTTACATAATAGTGCCGTGTAGTGCGGAACGTTGATGAAGCAGTTTTCTGGAATCTCAAAGTGCAACAGGTGAGCGATTGAAGCATTCTGTTCAAGCGTCTTACCGATCCAACGGATGAAGCTTGGTTGAGAAATACTGCTTGGCGAAATATTAATAGCGACAGGGCTGGTTACTTCTTTTGCATTGAGCTTTTCAATCATCTTCTCGATAACGTATTGGTCGAGAATGTGGCTCATTTCAAGCTGTTCTAGCGCGTATAAGTACTGGTTGGCGCCGTAACGCACACCATCTTTTTCAATCGCAGAGAATACTTCTTGGTGATACGTTTTACCAAAGGCATTGTTTGCAGCCTGCAGACGGAAGGTAATGAGGTCGTTAATGATCGCTTCTTCAACCAACATACGCCATTGTTGTTTGCCCATCACAGCGCCGTGATCGTCTGCGGTTACGTAGCCGTAAGCAAGTTCTCGATTCGCCTTGGCACTTGAAAGCGCGTTATCCACCAGCGACATGATTTCAGTACTGGTCTTACGCTTGTTGCTGTATGTCACACCAAGAGCAATGTGTGGGTTCGCAGTACCTGTTGGGTCTGAACCTAGGCTCTGAATACAGTTTACGATGCTGCTCGCGACAAGTTTCAGTTCGCTCTCATCAATGTTTGGCATGATGAAACCGAACTCGTCACTAGAAATACGAGCGATGGTGATATCTGGTGATGAGATTGAAGCTTGCAGCTGTTCAGCCAGTTGATGAACCAAGGCATCACCTTCTTGATAGCCCTTTTCATCGTACTCTTCGCTAATAAACTCCGCTTTAAGTACCGCTAAACCACCTAAGCTCGACTCTTCTAACCATTGAGTCAACTGAGACATGTAGTAAGCACGGTTACCTAGCTGAGATACAGGGTCGATATACGCTCTTTCACGTAACTTCTGAGCTTCTTTCGCTTGGTTTTTAAATGCCAGTTCAACTTGAGTCGACATGTGGTTGATACCATCGACAACCAAGGTCAGATCTTTTGTCTTTGGACGAGCTAGAGGTTCACCAAACTGATTTTTGGCGATCTGATCCATTTTGGTAATGATCAACGAGAGCGGGCGTAAAGCGCGCTTAAGGATCCAAGAAATAGATACCAAACCGAGCAAGAAGATCGTGCCAAAGATGCTCAGTAAGCGGATGAATGCTTGCCAAAGTTGATCGTAGGCAGGACCTGGATGACTTACGATCTCGACTTCGGCCAATTGCATCCAGCCACTGGTGATCACGCGGCGGTCATGAACAGGTTCGAACAGGTTTAGGTTGGTAAACCACTCTGGTACGCCGGTTGGCTTTACAGGGTATGAGCGGAGAATGTCTTCACCGCTGTCGAGAAAGATTAATCGAACGACGGAATAAGAACTGCCATCAAACAAGGCGTTGATAACAGACTCCACTGCCACCTTGTCCTTTTCTTCTAGGTAAGGGGCGAGAGCCAGTCCAACAGTATTAATGGTATTACTTACCTCAGAGCGTTGCTGCTCCTCTAAGTATCCACGGGTGGTATTAAATTCGATCATAAAAACTGACGTCATCAGCAGTATGAACACTGCAACCATCCCGACCACAAGCTGTTTATATAAAGTCATTGTACCTACTCATCGTAATTGATAATGGGTTTGTTTAATTTTAGAGAGCGCTCACGGGAACGTAAGTCGTTCCATAAGCTCAATCTTGAAGATTTCCCTGCTAACTTGCCGCTGCCTGCCGCCGACTTGATCAACCAAAGGTTTTTACCGTTGAAACTGTAAATTGGTCGTAGATCTGGGCGTTTGGAACCGCGTTTAATTTCAGGGTTTAAGTTGTCTAAAATTAGTGGCTCTGCACTCGGTGTTGAGTAGTACGCCAACACCATGTGGAACTGATTTAGCTCAAGTGCCTTTACGTACACCAATCGTAATTTCTTATCTGGGACGCCCAGTTCAAGTAAAGAGAAGTATTTTGCGATAGTGAAGTCTTCACAATCACCGGCGTTGCTGCCTAAAAATTCCAGTGGTGTTGCCCAGTAGTCATTCTTTCCCCACAGTATGTTGTCATCGACAAAGTACATCTGGTTGAAGAACTGGTTCACCGACCTGAGCTTCTCTTGTTCACTTAACCCGTCGTATGACGTCATATTTGAGCGCCATGTTGCCACTCGCTTTCCGGCTCTGTCGCCGTAGGTTTTGGTCACCGCATCTATCCACCGTTGGTCACTCTTGTTGAGCGCCACTGAGGTAAAAGAGGTGAGGACCAGCAGCAATAGCGAAATCCGAGACTTCATAGCCTCTGCTCTTGTCTATTTACTGTGTATTGAAAGGCGTTATCAAACATCAAACGTCCTTACTCTTTTAGTGCATTGTTTTGAGCGCTTAATAGTGGCTTCAACATGTACTCAAGCACGGTTCTTTTACCCGTGATGATATCGACAGAGGCGGTCATACCTGGAATGATTGGCAACTCTTCGTTCTGTCCAAAATTGTGTTTTTCGGTGCGCACGCGCACGATATAGAAGCTATTGCCTTCTTCATCTTGAGTGGTATCGGCACTGATGTGCTCTAGCACGCCTTCTAGACCACCGTATTTAGTGAAGTCATAGGCACTAAATTTAACGATGGCAGTCAATTCTGGGCGTAGGAAAGCGATATCTTGCGGGGCGATTTTCGCTTCAACCAATAGAGAGTCTTCTGTCGGTACAATCTCAACGATGTCCATACCCGGCTGGATAACACCGCCGACAGTATTAATACCCAATGTTTTAACGGTGCCTGTTACAGGAGAAACCACCACGGTACGGTTTACTCTGTCTTCAAGGCCAACGGCCGATTCGGTCATTGCAGAGAGCTTGTCTTGGGCTTGATTGAGTTTTTCTTGTTGTTCGGAGCGGAAGTTCAGTGCGGCATCAATACGGCTGAGCATGGATTCTTTGATTGCTGAGCGTAAAAGAGGAATTTTTAGTTCGCTTGAGGTCATTTCTCGGCGAGTATCGTTCACTTGTCTTTGCAGTTTAAGTAATTCAATTCGTGGTACCACCCCTTCATCGGCGAGAGGTTTGGTGATATCCAGCTCTTGGCGAGCAAACTGGTAGCTCTGTTTTAGGTTTCGAACACGCGCTTTAATCTCAACTAGGTCTTGCTGTTTCTGTTCAACTTGTTGATCAAAAACGGAAAGCTGGTTTCTCAGATTATTGAGATCTTGACGATATTCTGCTTTTTGACGATTAACCAGTTGAGGTTGAAGTTCATAGAATTTAGGTGG
This sequence comes from Vibrio sp. 1CM8B, assembly GCF_023161685.1. Taxonomy (NCBI): domain Bacteria; kingdom Pseudomonadati; phylum Pseudomonadota; class Gammaproteobacteria; order Vibrionales; family Vibrionaceae; genus Vibrio; species Vibrio sp. 1CM8B. Next base: position 527,065 of record NZ_JALNTU010000001.1, on the reverse strand, counting down.
GAACGCAAGCTTGCCATAATCGAGAGTGACACTTTTCTTCCATTCCTTTTCAGAGAACTCTTCGTTGATGACAACACTGGTCAGGGAAGCGGAAAGCATTAACACGTTGGCGGTCAAGTTCGCGACTTGTTGTTCACGTTCGCGGAAGTCAGAACGGAATCGTGTGTCATCGATCAATAGTAGTTGTTGACCTTTTTGAACGCTTTGGCCTTCTCTAACTAAGATCTCTTTAACCAAGCCACCCTCAAGGTTTTGCACCACTTGGATCTGAGAGGAAGGGATGACTTTGCCTTGGCCAACGGTAACTTTGTCGATCTCTGCCCAGGCAGACCACCCAATAGCAGCAATAAAAAACAGAACGATCACCCACAACATAATACGCGCACTGGTGGGCGTATTGAGGAGCAGTGCCGCTGTTTTATCATCGACATACTCAAGCTCGGTCTCGTTCAATTTGCTGAAATTTTTCTGACTCATAACAGTCCTTGTTCGCTAAATAAAAGTGCAAGCCTATTGAGTGTATTCTTACTTCTGATAAATGTTAAGATTTTGTTCCTTTAAATCTTTGAATTTATATATTTTTTAAGACCTATCGGTTCTTGAAATCCGTTTTATCGAGCTGGTGCTTTCTTAGTTTGTCATACAGTGTTTTTCGCGATACCTGCAGCTCTTGTTGTACTTCTTTTAAACGACCTTGATGGCGATGTAGTGCCTCAATCAAGATAATTTGTTCAAAGCTATCGGTGCGTTGGTTTAACGACTGTTGTTGCTCTTCAATGCTTATATCGAGTTCATTGTCGTCATTTGGCTCATTAGTATCGCTGTCGAGCGACGGCTGTTTAATTTGAGTCAGCACTCTTAGTTCGGCATGTTGGCGAAGTTGGCGAATGTTCTCCGTCCAATGCGTTGCAATGAGTCGCTGAACCTCTTTTTCCGTAATGACGGGTGGCGGCAGTTGATAGCGACTGGCTGCACCGCGAGCAAAGTGTTTAAACAAAGAGCCAATATCTTCCGTTCTTTGCGCCAAGGGTAGTAAATTAAATCGGCGCAGTTCACCTGTAATTGTAGTCGGAACTACTGTAGTTGCGATAATGATACAAGTTGCATTGGTCTTGCATGAGTTTTCACGAAGTAGAGTGGGTTTTAGATTCGCTAACCACTGCCATTGATCCTGAGTTAATGCTTCTGTTTCATGGATATAGAGTGTTCCACCTTGATGCTTCAAGAACAGTTGCAAAATAAACTGATGGAATGTTGCTTCGTCACTGCGTGGTAAATTAAATGCTGCGACAGGGCAAAGCTCTGCGGTTTGATGACTGTGTAAATCATGGGTGTATTGTGCAGTGACCCTTTTCCCCGTCCCTAAATCACCAACAAACAATAGAAGTGGGTTGGTTTTGGTATCTAGGGTGATCAATTCTCGGCGTAATGCCTGCATCGATGGCGATTGACCAATCAGTTTTGGGCCAACCTGATTTTGCATTGCCAACTCTTTACGCAATAGGTTGTTCTCTTCAACCAGTGCGAGTTTATCTGCGGCTTTTTTAACGGCAGTGAGTAGGGCATCGACCACAAAGGGCTTTTCCAGAAAATCGTAAGCGCCGGCTTTCATCGAGGACACCGCGGTTTGCACGTCACCATGTCCGGTAAGTACGATGACCTGAAAATGAGGATTTTGGCTCAGTAACTTTTGCGTCAATTGAATGCCATCCATCACCGGCATGTGAATATCGGTGACGACAATTCCGGCTTGCGTGGTATCTATTTTCTTTAATGCCTCAATAGCATTGGGAAAGCAGACAATATCGATGCCTTCAATGAGCATGGCTTGTTCTACGGAGTCTCGAATGGCGGGTTCATCGTCGACAAAGTAGAGTTTAGGCATAGAGTGCAAAAGTCGAGTCCTTAGCAGTATGTGAGATTCGTTTTCTAATCAGCGATAACAACGGCGTGTTAGCCCTTATCGTTATATAACGGGATGTTTAGCGAGAATACCATGCCTGAAGGCTCTAACCGGTTCGCGCTGATCGTGCCGTGATACGCTTCAATAATCCGTTTCGATATTGAAAGCCCTAGCCCTAAGCCTTCCGGTTTGGTGGTAAAAAACGGGTCGAACAGCTGATCTAGCTTATCGTTCGGCATGCCAATTCCGTTATCCCAAATGATCAGCTGACAAGCGTCATGATGCAGTTGCCATTCGATGCCTATCTGTGGGCTAGCCTGTTGGTCAACGCTTTCCAGGTTTTGTTGCTCCTGCAAGATTTTCTGTTCAAGAACTTGCTGTTGAAGCGCTTGAGTCGCGTTGTGAATCAGGTTCACCAGTACTTGTTCTAGTTCGGTTGGATGAATCGCAATATTGATATCATCTGGCACCGTGCTTAGCCTCAGCGTAATACCTTGCTTGATCATCAGCGCACTGAGAATGCTGGTGGCGTTATTGACCGCTTGATGCAGGTTCGCCACATGATGTTCTTGTTTGGTGACCTTGCGAGTAAAGACTTTGAGTCGCGCGATGATGTCGGTAATGGTGTTGTTGAGGCCAATCATCTTCTCAAGATTGCTTTTCACTAAATCGGTTCGTTCCATTTCCAGTAGCTTTAAGCTGTTTTCACTGTAGGTTCGCAGTGCTGCTAGTGGTTGGTTGATTTCGTGGTTAATGCTGGCTGACAGCTCGCCGAGTACCGCTAATTTCGCGGTTTGTGTCAGCTCTTGTTCTGTCTGCTTTAACTTGGATTGCGACTCTTGGTATTGAAAAAGGGTTTGTTGCAGCTGTTGATTGGATTGCTTCAAGTAGTGGGTACGTTTATCAACGGTTTGCTCTAGGTTTTGGTTGAGTCGGGTCAACGCCACTTTCGCGAGATAAGTCTGGCGCCACGACCAAGCGATGAGCATCACCAAGCTGTAAATCACTACGAAGATGACATCGATCTGAAAGATTTTAATAAGTTCAGCTTTGGTCTCTTTTAGGGCGACAACTTGGTACTGATTGTTGCTGATGGTAGCGGGGTAAAGATTAAATGCACCAAGCTTGAATAACTGGTTGGCGGTGAGCTCTTTTCGGATTTCATTGGATTGAAGGTTGCTAGATTGATTGGCGTTGCTAGCTTCTGACTGAGAGCTTGAAGAACGAAAGGCTTCGATGATCGAAATTTCACTTTGACCGTATTGGCGTTGAAGTGCGATATCCGTTTGTTGTTGCTGCGTTAGTGGCAACAATGAATGATAAAGCCATGGAGCTTGGCTTGATAGAAAGACCACTTGGTTAGAGTCGAGTACTACGATCTCAAAGTCGTCGCTGGTCAGGATGTTTTCGAGGTTCTCTAAACTCACTTTTACGGTGATAACGCCAACAATTTCCTTGTCGATATACAGAGGTGAAGATAGAAAATAACCGCGTACGTTCGAGCGAGCGCCTAGCGCGACATATTGTGTGTTGTTACCTTGAATGGCAGAAGCAAAGTAGGGACGAAACGAGAAGTTCTCACCTACAAAAGTACGAGGCTTTTGGTAATTACTGGAAGCGACCACAGTACCGCTCGGGTCGTGAATATAGATGGTGTCGGCTTGGCTTTGATTCGACCATTCAAACAGCAATTGATTGAGCTGCGCAGCGGAAATCTTGTCTGCTTGCGGTGATGAGTCAAAATAAGAGAGCAAGCGTGGGTCATGGCTGAGTAAATCTGGGATCTGTTTGAATTTATCCAGTTCAGAATCGATTTGTAGATTGGCTTTATTCGCCGCTTCATCGAGTTGCTGAGTGACGATTTTTTCTTGGAATTGCACTGCCATAAAGTGGGTTGCAGTCAGCCCTGCAGCTCCCAATAACAATGAGAATAAAACAAAGGGCGTCATTAGGTTAGGCAGTATTTTGGTCACTCGGATCTCTGCTTGTCATCGGTTTGTATAAAGATTATCAATATGATGGAGAGAGTACCGAGATCTTGTTAACACAGAGCACCTTCTGTGAGACAAAACCATGGCTTAGACTTGTGTTTCAAAGGATTACGGCGCAAAATCACAAAAAAATTAAAAGGAGCAACCAAATGGAACTGACAGATATTCGTCGCGAATACGCTAAGGGTGGATTGAGACGTAAAGACTTGGCCGCAGACCCGATTGAGCAATTCAATCTATGGCTAGAGCAAGCCATTGAAGCGAAGTTGACGGACCCTACTGCCATGACAGTTGCTACGGTTGATGAAAATGGTCAGCCATTCCAACGCATTGTTCTGCTGAAGAATGTTGATAAAGACGGGTTCGTTTTTTACACCAACTTAGGTAGCCGTAAAGCGCACCAGCTTGAGCACAACAGCAAAATCAGTTTGCACTTCCCTTGGCATCCACTTGAGCGACAAGTTCATATTACGGGCACGGCTGAAAAGCTGACCGCTATGGAAAATATGAAATACTTCTCGTCACGTCCAAAAGAGAGCCAATTGGCCGCGATTGCAAGTAAGCAGAGTAGCCGCATCTCAGCTCGTGGGATTTTAGAAGGTAAGTATCTAGAGCTTAAACAGAAGTTTGCCAAAGGCGAGATTCCTGTGCCTTCTTTCTGGGGTGGCTTCCGTGTACGTGTAGATAGCATCGAGTTTTGGCAGGGTGGTGAACACCGCTTGCACGACCGTTTCTTGTTCTCTCGCCAAGACAATAGTTGGGATATTGATCGCCTAGCACCTTAGGCTGCTTGATCGCTTAGCTGCTAACAGATCCAAAAATGCCGTTGATTAGACTTATCAAATCAACGGCATTTTTTTGTCTGAATTTTCAGCTGATTAGTAAATCAATCACTGTGTAGAACAACAGATATCTGTTTTTTGAGCAGAGTTTCTGGGATCACTGAGCCCAATCCTGAATCCAATGCATACTCAATCAATTGGCTTTTGCTGCGTGCATCGAACTTCTGTTTCAATCTGGCGACATGACCTTCGACCGTTTTGATTGAAATGTTTAACGTCGACGCGATGTACTGTGGTTTCTTGCCGAAAAGCAGTAAGAACAGCACCTCTGATTCTCTCGAAGTCAGCCGCTTTTGCAGCTTAGACACGCGCGGCTCTGACCCCGCAAGCGATGCCTGATCGCCTTTTGTCCCTGTGGCCTGACAAACCCAATGACCGACCTCTAAGATCGCGGTATCGGTAAGCTCTTGGCCATAGAAGATGGTGCCTTGGACGTTGTCGTCATCATCAAGCCAAGGGGTTTTGGTAAAGATATGGGCGTGCCAGCGTCCGTCTGGATAGGGGTGAATATCGAGGATCTTAAGGGTACTGCGTGTATCCATCACATGTTTGTCTTGAGCTCTGAAATCTTGTGCGCACTCAGTGGTTTGACTGGGCATGTCGAAGTCGGTCAAGCCAGTACAAGTCTCATTGGGTTTTAAGCCAATCAATTGGTTGTAAGCAAGGTTGGCGTACACGAAGACCGAGTCAGTATCTTTGCAGCCCCAGCAGCCTGGAAGTTGTTCGAATAAAGAACGATGTATGGAGTTGAGTGGATCTGGCAAGGTTTTATCTCGTAAGCTGAGGTATGGCAATAATATCAGTTTCTTATAGCGCTGCAATGGCAATTAGAGTACGAAAAATAAGGGGTGACTGACAGTTAAACGGACTGCTGTTTAACTGTGTCAATCACGGAGAATCGATGGGCATAAAGGGTGATAATCAGGCAAAAAAAAGCCAGCCTGAAGAGGGGCTGGCTAAAGACAAGATATGCCTTGTCGACATGTAGAAGATTTTCAGTCTAATTTACGAGGGTCAGGTAAATTAAACTGAGGCATCAATTTGATACCCAGAGTGACTTACTACTCTATCGACGAATCTACTCCTAGGAGTGCTTATGCATAAGGGGGGAATTCCCCTATAAATGCTGCTCAATGTGATAATTGAGAACCTAGAGTAAATATTTGGGATTCTGAGCTTGTGATTGAGAGCCTACAGCTCTCGTACTACTCGGAATCCTAGATAGTTCGCTGCCGTTGAAGGCGGTACGTACAGTTCGTTAAACACCTTTGCCTCTTCAGGAGAGAAGCTCCACGCGCCACCCTTCGCTAGGCCTTTCTGAACGGTTGTCCATTCCCATACATTACCCACCATGTCGTAGAAGCCTGTTGGCGTTGGTAGGAATGACTTAACTGGAGATGTGCTAACGTTTGACCAAGGTGTACCCGCCCAGCCAGTATTGGCTTTGCCTGAACGGAATTCACTGCCCCACCAGAAGTTGGTGTCTTGGCCTGCTCTTGCTGCAGCTTCCCACTCTTGTGGTGTTGGCAAGCGGTAAGTGAAGCCGGTGTTTTTAGATAACCAACGTGTATAAGCTTTGGCATCGTTTTGGCTAACACAAACTACCGGTGAGTTATCAGCTTGCTTAAAGCCTGGGTTCTGCCAGTCTTTATCTGAAACGGTTGTGATCTCTGCATTGACGAACGTATCGCAGGTATTCATCAGCTCAGCGTCTGTCTGGTAGTCAGTGCTTTTTACGAATGCTCTGAAGTCTTGAACACGGGTTGGCGTTGCTGCTAATGCAAACGGCTGTTTGATCGTCACTTGTTGTGCGTTGTTTTCACCCAGTAGGTAGCGACCCGAGCCGACAACAATCATTTCAGGGCTCTGAATGTCGTTACCCATCGGATCGGCAAACTTGGTGCCGACATTCAATGAATTTTGTTTGGCTTGCAATACGGCTCGTAGGTTGTGATCGCGGGCTATCTTCAGCTCTTGATGGAAAGAAAGGTAGCCTTCTTTTTCGATCGTGACCATGTGTTGGCCTGTCGGTAACATCACTTCAACCGGTGTACTGCCATAGTTTACGCCGTTGATAGAGACATTGTCGTTGTATTGATTTGAACGAACCACCAAGTTAACCCAAGCGACTTCTTTTTGTTGGTCGTTGGCTTGTTGCTCGCTTTGAGAGAAACAATTTGATGACTGAATACCAAGTAGGCGACAAGGGGTGTTCTTATCTGGACGAGTTTCTAGGTTCGCCGCAATCACCGCTCGGTAACGGTTATCTTCAGAGAAGCCAGAGGATTTCACTTTGTGTTGCAGAACGTGAATGTTCAGCGAAGCAGACGCAAGGTGCTCTTTCACTGTTTTCGATTCAGTCGCGTTGTCCACTAGGCTATGCTGGAACTGTTTTACCGCTTTTTGAAGTGCCAATGTCACCGTTTGGTCTGAACATTGCGCCAGTGTCATATCGCTGCTGCAACGGTTGGTAAAGCTAACGGTTTGCTCTTCCGTCTGAGTGATTTCGTTTCTTAGTCGCTCTGCTCTTGCTCTTAGCTTATCTTGGTTCAGGTTTGCGATTGAAGCTTCTGCCGCGGCTTTCTCGGCTTGGATAGCCTCAAGCTCCATCACCAAGCCCTGCTGCTTCTGCTCTGAGTCTGAAATCGCAAGCTTGCCCTCTTTTACGGTTTTCCAAGCGTCTTGGAAGCGGTTTTGAGCAAGCGAGATATCGAAATCGGGCTCATCAATCATGCGCGTGTAATCTTGCTCTAGGCTGGCTTTCGCTTTTGTGAGTGTTTGCTCTGCTTGAGCTGATAACTCAGCTAGACGTGCCGTTTGCTGCGCCTGATTGTCGACTTCATTTTGTTTGTCAGCCAATTTCTTCTCAACAGCCGTTAAGTCGGCATGCTTTTCGAAAAGTGAGCTTTCAATGTCGGTGACAGATGACGCGATCGCTGGTGGTGTTGCCTCAGCAAAAACAGCTGGCGTCATTAAGCAGGGAGCAAGTGCAAATAATAGAGTAGGAAGACCTTGGCGCATGATGGGCTACTTCAATCGTAATTTAGGTTAATCGAATATTCTAAACGAGAACGCCATTTCGTCTGCAGCTATTGTTTATAACGATAAAATAAGGTTATAACGACCATACAAGTTTGTAACGATCATACAGTTTATAACTATCAACAAAATGGCGAGTGTTCATTCAGCTTTGTGAAATAGGCACGGCTATCTGATATAGAGCTAAGCGTTTGAATTGGCTCAGCTCTATATAGAAAGGGTGTTTAGCTTTCTTTGCTAGGAAGAAGCTTAACCCAAATCGTGTCGCTGCCGTTGATGGTAACTGTGCGGTTGTAAGACTCGTAACCTTGTTTTGAAATGGTTACTTGGTGACGACCACTTGGTAGCGCAACCTCAAGAGGGGTGCTGCCATACTTAATGCCGTTGATGGTTACTGAGTCGTTGTACTGATCAGAACGTACCGTCACGTTAGCCCACTGTTTGTCACTCTTCTTAACGACTGCTGCGTCACTGCCTGTTAAACAGTAGCGAGTCGAAACATTCAATAGGTTACACGCTGCCACTGCTTCAGGTTTTGCTTGAAGTTGAGCTTGCATCTGCATGAAGTAAGAGTTGTTACCAGAGAAGCCGCTCTTGATCGCTTGGCTGTCTTGAACATGGATATTCAGCTGAACACCTTGTAAGTTTTGCTTCGCAAGTGTGCTTTCTGTGAGCTGCTCAAGTAATTTGCTCTTGAACGTTTGCACAGCTTTTTGATTGGTCAGGTGTTTACCCTGTGCAGTACACTCACCCAGTGTCATTGTTGATGAACATGTGGTGGTGTAGTTGGTTTCAAGTACCGCACTTTCACGCAGTTCTGTTGCGATACGTTTTACGCGAGCTTCAACTTTTGATTCTCTCAAGTTTGCCAGCTCATTATTCAGGCGAGCTTGCTTTTGCTTGATTTGAGAAAGATGAATTTCGCTCTCGTTGATCGCTTGTTCGTTATCTAGTTGAGACGATTGGTTCTCTTTAACCGCAGACCAAGCGTCTTGGTAACTTTTCTGGAAAGAGACCAAATCCGTTTCTGGATCTTCAAGCAAGCGACTGTACTGTTTGTCGAGTACAGACTTGGCTCTGTTACGTTTTGCCTTAAGTTCTTCACCTTCGCGTAACAACTTGCTGTTCTTGTTTTGAAGTTGTTTTAGGTTTTCAGTCGCCGATACTTTGGTTGCTGAAATACGCTCAATATCTGAGTTTTTCTCTGTTAGCTTTGCATCGATAGCTGAAACGGGATCGACTTGATTCAGTTCTTCAGCGGATACCGATGCAGATACCCAAAGTGGGGATAGCGCAAGTAAAAGCGCTGAAATTCGAAAGTTAGTCATAGGTCCCTGCAACTTGTAGATTGAAAATTGGCTCGTTAATAAAGTGTCTACTTCCTAGTTGTGAGTCACTAGTTATTAGCAATTAACACAGTACCCGTCTTTATACCGTTTTATTGCTATCCAATCTACTCAAAAGCCAAGTTTCGGTACTTCGGATACACTTTTTACAGGTTTATAGTCAATTATTTGAGCTATATAAGAAAATTTATTCATTATGTTGGCGTGAAGAAGCATTTATTGACCACATGGTTTTTCGCGCTTGTGTGATTGCTTGTGAAGCCCCTAAACTCGCCGGAACGATTGGTTTTACAATGCCCGTAGTTTGTACACTCTTGATCATCTTTCCGGAGGCATGATCAAGACGATCGCGGTAATGATCTTCTGTTTAACGCGAGGAAATGACTCTCATGATCATTTACAAATTCATCTTATGCGGATTTCAGAGTATTATTCTTACTATGTCGATCTGAGTATTTTGCTGTCATGCCAAAACCTTTACCCTTTCCAAACCTAGACTTGTCCCCGCTAGGCCTTACTGGCCCTCGCCCTGCGGAGATCATTACTTTGCCTTCGCATATGGATTGTCACGATCACCATTATTCTCAGGTCGTGATTGGTTTAAAAGGTCAGGCAGAATTTGAAGTTTGCGGTAAAGGTAATCTTATCGGGCCGGGTCAAGGTTGTGTGGTAACAGCGAGCTCTGATCATGCTTTCGGTGGGGTAGTCGGTCAGTCGGATATCCTAGTGCTCAATATGCCAGTGCCAACCGATGATGACCCTCTGATGTTAGAGAAGATTAACCAGTTAGAATCATCGAACGTCTACTTCCAATTAGACGCGCAAATTCAAAAGCTTATCCATATGTTGGTGCAAGAAATGCAGGCGAGCCCGGATGATCTATTGTTAAGCCGTGCCTGTAATGACACGGTGATCGCTCTGATGCAAAGGCACATCTCGGCATTTGAAACCTCAATTAAAGACTCGCGTTTTGATCTTGAAGCACTGGATCGCTACATCGAACAACACCTCGCGAATAAGATCTCTGTCGCTCAGCTTGCGGGCAGCGTATTCTTGGGCGAAAGCCAGTTCCATATGCTGTTCAAAGAGCAAATGGGCATTACCCCTCACCAATATGTTCTTGGTAAGCGTATCGACCGTTCTCGCCGTTTAATTGAACAAGGTAATCTTAGCCTTGGCCAGGTCGCTGAGCTGGCTGGTTTCTCCGGTCAATCCTCTTTTACTCACACCTTTTCACGCCTTCAAGGCATGTCTCCATCCCAATACAAAAAGAAAATTTCTGTTAAATAGTGAAACAAAACGGCATATTATTTTAAAGTTTCATATGTGACGTTGTGTTTGTTTTGTTAATAAAGCGAGTTTTTAGCAAAAAACTCGGAGTTTTTGACAAGTAATCCTTATATACTCTAAATACACTGCAGCCATTGTAGAGATCCCGGGCTAATTCCGGGTGTGAGATTAAGGAAAACGCATGTTTACAGCTACTGATGTGTTAAAGCCAGAATTCAATGAGCAGTCGCTTACTGATCTATGGTCGCTTATCTCACCATTATATATGGTGGATGAAACCCAATGGCTAGAGCAACTTCTGCCGCTAGCTACCCCTTCTGAGTCAGAAAAGCAGCAAATTTCAGAGAAAACGACCTCATTGATCGAAGCTATCCGTGCGGATAAGACTTCTATCCAGATGATCGATGCACTGTTGCTTGAATACAGCTTAGATACTCAAGAGGGCATCTTGCTGATGTGTCTGGCGGAAGCCTTGATGCGTATTCCTGATTCAGCAACGGCTGATGCATTGATTCGCGACAAACTCAGCGTTGCGGATTGGAAATCTCACCTAAAGAATTCTGACTCAGTGTTTGTTAACGCATCCACTTGGGGATTAATGTTAACGGGTAAGGTAGTTGGGCTTTCATCTAAAGAGCAGAGTGCAGGTCAAGCGGTTAACCGCTTAGTGAACAAGCTTTCTGAGCCGGTAATTCGTAAAGCGATGCACCAAGCAATGAAGGTCATGGGTCATCAATTCGTTCTTGGCCGCAGCATTGCTGAAGCGCAAAAGAACGGTAAGTCTATGCGTGATAAAGGTTTTACCTACTCATATGACATGCTAGGTGAAGCGGCACTGACCACTGCTGACGCAAACAAATACTTCAAAGATTACCTAATGGCGATTGAAGCCGTAGGTCGAGACACATACGTCTCTTCAAAATCGAGCCCAGCACCGTCTGTTTCTATCAAGCTTTCTGCGCTTCACCCACGTTATGAAGTGGCGAACGAAGACCGAGTATTGACGGAACTTTGCGACACGCTAGAACAGCTATTGCGCCGTGCAGTAGAGCTAGACGTTGCAATTACGATTGATGCGGAAGAAGCGGATCGCCTAGAGCTTTCTCTTAAATTATTCGAAAAACTGTACCGCACTGACCTTGTAAAAGGGTGGGGTAAATTTGGTCTGGTTATTCAAGCTTACTCAAAGCGTGCACTACCGGTTCTAGTATGGTTAAACCGCCTAGCGAAAGAGCAGGGTGATTTAATCCCGCTTCGCCTAGTGAAGGGTGCGTACTGGGACAGCGAAATCAAATGGTCGCAACAAGCGGGCTTTACTGATTACCCAGTTTATACGCGCAAAGAAGCGACAGACGTAGCTTACCTTGCGTGTGCACGTTACCTGTTGAGCCCAAGTGTTCGTGGCAATATCTTCCCGCAGTTTGCGAGCCACAATGCTCACACCGTTTCTGCTATTGCCGTAATGACCGATCATAAAGACTTTGAATTCCAACGCTTACACGGTATGGGTGATTCTCTTTACAACCATGCGATGGAAGCTTACCAACAGTCTGTACGTATTTACGCACCGGTTGGCAGCCACAAAGATCTACTGCCATACCTAGTACGTCGCTTGCTAGAAAACGGCGCAAACAGCTCGTTTGTACACCGTTTGGTTGACGCTCGTTGCCCAGTGGCAGAGCTGACTCAACACCCTGTCGATATGCTTCTGGCGTTCGATACATTGAACAACACTAAGATTCCTCTGCCTCCAGCGGTATTCCCTGAGCGTAAAAACTCATACGGTGTGAACATTGATATCGAAAGCGAAGCGCATCAGTTTGAAGAGCAAGTAAAAGGCTTCTTAAACAATCAATGGACTGCTGGCCCTGTGATCAACGGTGAATCTCTTGCCGAAAGCATGATCAAGGCTGATCAGAACGTTGAACAAGTGACTGCACCTTATGATCGTCGTATTAATGTGGGTCAGGTGGCTTTTGCTAACCTTGATCATGTTTCCGCAGCGATCACTGGCGCAGATGCTGCATTCGCTGATTGGAACGCAACTTCGGTTGAAACCAAAGCGGCTGCACTTGATAAGTTAGCTGACCTGATGGAAGACAACCTAGCTGAGCTGGTGGCGATTTGTCATCAAGAAGCGGGTAAGACGATTCACGATAGTGTTGATGAAGTGCGTGAAGCAGTCGACTTCTGTCGTTACTACGCAAAACAAGCGGATAACCTACAAGGTTTCGAACTAAAAGGTTTTGATGGCCAAACACGTATCGCTTCTCGACAAGGTCGTGGTGTGTTCGTTTGTATTAGCCCTTGGAACTTCCCTCTCGCGATCTTCCTTGGCCAAATTACAGCAGCTTTGGTTGCGGGTAATACGGTTGTGGCTAAGCCTGCAGAACAAACAAGCTTAATTGCAGCTCGCGCCGTTGAACTGATGAATGAAGCGGGTTTCCCTGCTGGCACGATTCAGTTACTACCGGGCCGTGGCGCTGAGATCGGCAGTGCGCTAACCAGTCATGATGCGATTGCGGGCGTTGCCTTTACGGGTTCAACACCAACAGCACAACGTATCAACGTGTCATTGGCGAGTCGTAACGCTAAGCCTGTTCCGTTTATCGCGGAAACCGGTGGTCAGAATGCGATGATCGTCGACAGTACCGCACTGCCAGAACAGGTAGTCCGTGATGTTATTCGTTCGGCATTCGCTTCAGCAGGTCAACGTTGTTCTGCACTGCGTGTGCTTTACATCCAAGAAGACATCGCAGACCGTGTGATTGCATTGATTCACGGTGCAATGGACGAATTGAGTGTTGGCATTCCACATCTTCATAAAACCGATGTCGGCCCTGTTATCGACCAAAACGCGAAACAGAAGCTAATGGCACACTTAGAAAACATGACCAATACCCAGAAGAAGGTGGCTCAACTTTCTCTAGGTACGGATTGTGAACATGGTGACTTTGTTCCACCAAGTGCGTTTGAAATTGATGACATCAGTTGCTTGAAAGAAGAACAGTTTGGCCCTGTGCTGCACATTGTTCGCTTCAAAGCGAGTGAGTTAGCGCAAGTGGTCGATCAAATCAACCAAACTGGTTTTGGCCTAACTATGGGTATCCACAGCCGTAACGAAACAACTTATCGTTGGATCGAGAAACACATTCGTGTGGGTAACTGCTACATCAACCGTGACCAAGTGGGTGCTGTTGTTGGGGTTCAACCATTCGGCGGTCAAGGTTTGTCGGGTACTGGCCCTAAAGCGGGTGGTCCTCACTACCTATACCGCTTTACAGATGTTCATTTTTCTCAATCACAAGACAAGGCATAAGGAGCAGTATCATGGTTCATCAAGTGACAGGTTTTTCTGATGCTTTGTTAGCGTGGGAACAATGGAATCTTACCGACTTTGATCATAAGAGTGCTCAGGTACTTTCATTTAAATCAGAGATCGAAAGCCAATCTGCGCCTTTGGCTGCAGTGGCGACTTATCACCTAGAGCAAGCGTCTGCGCTGCTTTCTGAGCATCATCTAATGGCGGGTCCTACGGGCGAAACCAATGAGCTGTATGCCGCTGGCCGCGGTGTGGCTTTGGTGATTGTTGATGATTGCGAAGAGAAGCTGCCGGCACTGCAAACTGCAACGGCGATGATTACTGCAGCACTATTGGCAGGTAACAGCGTTCAATTGTGCAGTGATGACGTGCAGTTCAACACCTTAATTGCTGATGCTGCAAAACAAGCGAATCTACCAACCAACTTAGTACAGGTTTCATCGTACGACGCTGCTCAACAGCTGCTGTCTTGCGATGTACGAAGTGCAGGTTACGTGGGTAATTCACAAACGGCACAAGCTATCAATTTACAGCTTGCTAAGCGTGACGGTGCAATCGTCGGTTTAGTGGCTGAAACGGATCTGGCGACAATGAATGTTGCTAATGATCCACACCTATCGCTGCGCTTCATTACCGAGCGTACGCGAACTATAAATATAACAGCCGTGGGCGGTAACGCGACCTTGCTCGAACTTGGAAGCGAAGCTCACTAACCTTCAGTAAAATTGGCTCTAAGCACTTTTGGTTTCTCCATTGTTGGTTTTTTCCATTTTTGGATTTAACCCTTAGTGCTTTGGAGCCTGAATACCTAACTCAATGCATTTGCTTGCCTTTACGGTGAGTGCCTTGCATTGAATTAGGCATGGAAGGCTTTCTACAAAATGAGGACTATCAAATGATAGAAAACAGTTTTGCAATAACGACGACGTTCATTGCGTATCTAATTATGATGCTAGCGATCGGTGTTATTGCTTACAAACGTACATCTAACTCAACTGACTACTTCCTAGGTGGTCGTTCGTTAGGCCCATGGCCTGCTGCACTTTCTGCTGGTGCATCAGACATGAGTGGTTGGTTGCTACTTGGCCTGCCTGGTTACGCTTACGCTGCTGGCTTTGAGGCATTCTGGCTTGCTGGTGGCCTACTGGTTGGTACTTGGGCAAACTGGTTAATCAGTGCTAAACGCCTACGTACTTACAGTATTACAACTGAATCACTGACGCTGCCTGAGTTCCTATCTCGTCGCTTCAACGATAACTCTAAGCTGATCCAAACAATTTCTGCTTTCTTTATCCTTTTATTCTTCCTTTTCTACACAAGCTCAGGCTTGGTAGCAGGTGGTAAATTGTTTGAAACGGTATTCGGCCTAGATTACACAACGGCGGTAATCATCGGTACCGTATGTGTGGTTTCGTACACCCTGTTTGGTGGTTTCCTAGCGGTATCTTGGACTGACTTAGTTCAAGGCCTGCTAATGTCTGCTGCGCTATTGATTGTACCAATCGCAGCAATGAATGGCGGCCTTGGCCAGCTATCTACAGACCTTCATAACATCAACCCAGAGCTACTCACGCTATGGAATGATGCGAAAGGTGAGCCTCTTTCTGCTATCGCGATCATCTCGCTAGCAGCATGGGGTCTAGGTTACTTCGGTCAGCCACACATCCTTGCTCGTTTCAAAGCAACGCGTAGCAATAAAGACCTAACAACCGCGCGTCGTATCGCGGTGGTATGGACTGCACTGTCTATGATTGGTGCAATGCTGGTTGGTCTGGTTGGTTTAATCTACGTAACGAACTCTGGCGCGCCTAAGTTAGACGATGGCGAGAAGATCTTCATGCTTCTTGTGAACGCGATGTTCCACCCAGTAATCGCAGGTATCCTACTGGCGGCAATCCTAGCGGCAATCATGAGTACTGCGGATTCACAACTTCTTGTTTCTTCATCTGCAATGGCAGAAGATTTGTACAAGCAAGTGCTTAAGAAAAATGCGACGTCTGAAGAGATCGTTCGTGTCGGCCGCTTCGCGGTAATCCTAATCTCTCTCATTGCACTTGTGCTAGCGATGACGCCAGACAGTTCAGTACTTGGCCTTGTGTCTTACGCATGGGCTGGTTTTGGTGCTGCGTTTGGCCCAGCTATCGTATTGAGCCTTTACTGGTCTCGTATGAACCGTAACGGCGCTCTAGCGGGTATCGTAGTTGGTGGTGTTACGATTGTACTTTGGAAACAGTTCACAGGCGGTTGGTTCGATGTGTACGAAATCGTACCGGGAATCATCCTATCAACGATTTCTATCATTGTGGTTAGCTTGATTACTGGCGAGCCAGAAGATGAAGTTAAGAAGCAACATGCTGAGTTCGAGAAGAACCTAGTTGAGCTAGACTAATTTACATTGTAAAGCAGATGTGAATTAGCTAAGAACATTGGCAACAACCAATTGATAAAAACAATAGAGTCACTTCGGTGGCTCTATTTTTTTGACCATTCCCTAATGCTTTCGACCTCGTGCTGGTCTATCTTCAATGACTCCAAACTCTTTTGATGGGCACTTGGCTCCATCATCTCAAACAGCCTGTATCAGTTGTACATGTATTTTTCATTGCCCCCGCAATTCTCCATGACGTGACCCTAGCGTTCTTTATCAATATTGGTGTTTATTGCTTCGTGCTCGATCAATATGTTTTTTGTGATCATTAAAAGCCGAGTTTTCTTTATCCGGGTGCGACTTTTGTCTTATTTCAAATTCGGGTGAATACGGGTGAAGTACTGCCGTTATCGGGTTTTACAATGTAAATCGAAACCGAATGATTAAAGGGGGGATAAATAGAAGAAGAAGGATCTTGATGACGCTTGATATCAAAAAACAAAGGGAAAATTGGCTGTTTTTTGAACTTAGCGCTCACTTTTGTCATTAGCTCGGTGAATTGTTGAACTGAATTGGACATGATGTGTCAATTGTCAGTAACCACTAAAGACCTATAGGACAAAGGTATGCCTGATCTCTATTGCAAAGGATGTAAAAAAACAACACTACATAAGTCTATAATGAAACGTTGTGAATCAGAGCCTGAGACAGCCTCTGGACGTATGATGCAATGGACGTCAAAGTTATTTAGTGGAAACCTGTATTACGATATGGAAACTCAGCACTTTTGTCGAACGTGTAACTGCCGTTGCGAAACAGGAAGTACTGTCCCCCAAGTTGGTTTAGCATAGCTAATAGTAAGCGCTCACTAACTTAGAGAGAAAACCTCCGTTTTAGGAGGTTTTTGTGTTTCTATGCGGCTTTGAGCGCTGGCTCAACGTCAATGGCGTCGCCATCAATCCTCACTTCCCATCCATAGTTTGAGTATTCACTTGCTAGTGCTTGAGCAACATCTTTTGATACCGTTACGTGTGTCCATGAACCAATACCGTAAGGCTTGTATGCGAGTTCTTGTGTTTTCATAATTAGAGTTATCCTTTCTCTTTGATAATTCTATTATTCACTTTGACCTATGTCCTTTCTTTCGTTTCTGGCTCAACTTGTTTGTTAATCGGGTCATTTCTATAATAATTTGTTAATAATTAGAGCTTGATTTATAAGAGTTGCTATCGTTGTTTGTTGATTTATATTTAGCGTGAATGCGAATGGTACGTTTAGTTTTCTAAATGTGTGAGCGAGGTTTTCTTCGATTGCTCTTGGTATGGAATATACTGAGCGGAACTTAGAATGTTTAAGGAATGTTATGTCTCAGCATCAACTCGATCGTATCGATAAAGAGATACTAAGAATTCTGCATATGAAAGGGCGTTTGCCTGTCGTTGAGTTGGCAAAACAGGTCAACCTTACGACGTCACCTTGCTCTGATAGACTCAAGCGATTGGAGAAAGAGGGCTACATCACGGGCTACCATGCTGAGCTTTGTTCAGAAAAGCTGGGACTTGATGTTCAAGTCTTTATCCATATTCGTCTCGATCAGACTAGCTTTTCGATCTTCGACAAATTTGCCCAAGCGGTAGAGATGATGCCTGAGGTGGAAGAGTGCTACTCACTGTCGGGTGACTTTGACACCATGATCAAGGTTCGAGTGAAAGACATGAAGGCGTATCAAGCGTTTATGGCAACGAAGTTGGGTACTCTACCTGGTGTGATTCAGACACGCAGTGAAGTGGTGATTGAAGAGCACAAAAAGGGCTTTGGTGTGAACCCTGAGTTGTTGGCAACTCTAAAATAGTGGCCTGATTTCGCCTTACCAAGGTGATTTAGATATAAAAAATGGAAGCTAATAAGCTTCCATTTTTTGTTGAGCGTCAGATAAAGAGCAATCCGATAAACGTGTCCGGCTTACAGCGTAATGGCCGCAGAGATTAAGCCAATCACACCACCGAAGACACCGCCCCAAACCACAAGCCAGCCAAGGTGTTTCTTGATCATGGTCTGAACCATCTCTTTAACCAGCTTAGGTGTTAGTTCATTCAAGCGCTGATCGATGATCGCCTCAATGTTCTCTTTAATTTCATCCATCATCGCAGGCGATTCTAGCTCGTCTTTGATGGCATTTTTTACAGAGTCACTCTTGCTGATTTCAATCACTGATTCTTGCATCTTCTCAACAAACGGCGCTTTCATTGGCTCTAGTGCTTCTGTGCCACCAAACATTGCCAACATACCGCCAAACTGAGAGTTCTCGATAACATGCACCAGTGAGTCGAATGCAGGGTTAAAGTCGATCTTCTGAATCACAGGCTCTAGATTGAGCGACTTTCCTGTCATCTCGCTGCTTAGGAAGCGATCGATGTTACTTTCTGTAAAGAATTGCTCCATCATCAGTTGCTTGATGGCTGCCTTGAACTCTTCAAAGCGCGCTGGAATAACGCCAGAACCGTATAGGCCGGGTACTTTCTCGAACAACATGTGAATCGCAAGCCAGTTGGTGATGGCACCAGAAAAGGCGAATAGGCCTGCATAAAGCAAGTATTGGTTTGCTGTCGCATAGCCGCCAGCAAGCAGTGCTAACGCAATAACGTTAGTTAAGACACTTTTGTTCATGGTTGATCTCTAGAAAGAATATTGCGCGCATTTTAAGAAAAAAACGCCAAGAAAAAAACAAAAGGATCGATGAAGTTTATTGGACAGGTAACAAAGAGCACCAAATAGCAGGCATAAAAAAGGCTAGCCTCCCCCCGAAGTCTAGCCTTATTCCAGAACGCGCAAGCGAGGCGTCTTTGGTGTTAATGTCATTATATAATTACGACATAACATTCTGCCACGTGTAATTTACCGCTAATAAACAAATTGGTGTGAATCACGCCGCACTTTTAAAATAGCACAAAAATTAAGCGCTCGTGGCTTGCTCAAGGTCATCGGCAATGAAGCCACCGGTTTGGTGATTCCATAGCTGCGCATAAATACCATTCTGGTTAATCAGCTCTTGGTGCGTGCCTTCTTCTACGATATTGCCTTGGTCGAGCACGATCAGGCGATCCATCGCTGCAATGGTCGACAGGCGGTGTGCAATCGCGATCACCGTTTTGCCTTCCATTAGCTCAATTAAGCTCTCTTGAATCGCTGCCTCTACCTCAGAATCGAGTGCAGAAGTTGCTTCATCCAGAACCAACAGCGGAGCATTCTTTAGAAGAACACGTGAGATAGCCACACGTTGACGCTGACCACCCGAAAGCTTGACGCCACGTTCACCCACCTGAGCATCGTAACCAACGTTGCCAAACGGGTCGGTTAGCGTTTCGATAAACTCATGCGCGTGCGCTTGCTTGGTTGCGGCGTATACCTCTTCGTCTGATGCCTCTGGTCGACCGTAAAGAATGTTGTCTTTGATCGAACGGTGCAGCAGTGAGGTATCTTGGGTCACCATACCTATGTTGCTACGCAGAGAATCTTGAGTAACGCTCGAGATCTCTTGGTCATCAATCAGGATGCGACCACTTTCTACATCGTGGAAACGCAGCAGTAAGTTAACTAGGGTCGACTTACCTGCACCCGAACGGCCAACCAAGCCCACTTTTTCACCCGGTTTGATGTTGAGGTTTAGGTTGTTGATCACACCCTTATTCTCACCGTAATTAAAGCTCACGTTATCGAAGTTGATACCGCCTTGTGGAACGTCCAGAGGCTTCGCGTCTTTCTTGTCTTCGATAGCGATAGGTTTAGATAGGGTTTTAATGCCATCAATAACCGTACCTAGGTTTTCAAACAGACCACCGATTTCCCACATGATCCATTTCGACATGCCGTTAATACGCAGAGCCAAGCTGACCGCAATCGCGATCGCACCTACGGTGATTGCGTTGTCTAACCATAGGTAGATAGAGATACCCGCAATGCTGAATACCAATAGATAGTTAGCGAATTCAACGCAGATGTTGAAGCCAGTAACCAAGCGCATTTGGCGATGGACCGTATCTAAGAAGCCTTCCATGCCTTCTTCGGCGTATTCGGTTTCTCGCTTGCTGTGTGAGAACAATTTCACGGTTGCGATGTTGGTGTAGCTATCAACAATACGACCTGTCATCAGTGAACGAGCATCCGCTTGCTCTGAAGAAACGTCTTTTAGTTTTGGCACGAAGTGCAGTTGAATACCGATGTAAACGAAGAGCCAAATCAGCATCGGAGCCATCAAGCGCCAATCTGATTCAGCAAGCATGAACAGCATCGCCGTGAAGTAAACCGTTACGTAGACGAACACATCAACCATTTTGGTCACGGTTTCACGCACCGCGAGCGAGGTTTGCATCACTTTAGTCGCGACACGTCCGGCGAAGTCATCTTGATAGAAGGACAGGCTTTGCTTCAAAAGGTAGCGGTGCGCTAACCAACGGATCGACATTGGGTAGTTGCCCAGCAAAGTTTGGTGAAGCAATAGCGAGTAAACACTGATCAAGATTGGCATCACAACCAACAGCAGAATACCGAGCCCCATCAATGTCGACTCGTTGTCTGCTAAGAAAGTGTCTGGGTTGCTTGTTGATAGCCAGTCAACCAATTGCCCCATGTAACCGAACAGCGCGACTTCGATGATCGCGATGGTCATGCTCATCAACCCGAGCAAAATCAATGGTTTTTCGAAACCTCGAGTGTAATGGCGGCAGAATGCCAGTATGCCAGTAGGAGGTTGTATCGGCTCTCCCTTTGGAAAGGCTTCAGTAAAGCCTTCAAATTTCTTGTACATAGATTTCCCTTTATAAACTAGTGCATCTATAAGCGACTGCATCGTTGGTGCAGCTTTGTTTTTATGGTCTTGATTTGAAATTTAACTGTCTTAGTTTGAAATTATATAAGCGCCCATGGGTTCTTATCAGTATTAAGTCATTCGATGGATTTTGTTCTAGCGCCTATTTAGGCACTTGGCTTTAAAACACTAAAACTTTGTCTAAGCGATGCAGGAAAGGTCCAAAGAATGTCTTTCATGACGCTTATTTTAGATTGAATTAGACAGGAAAAGTTAAGCTTATTTCAAACGTAATTGATTGTTATGCAACGGTGATAATCCTAACGTTAAATGGATTAAATTGTAATCAAAACTCGTGATAGGCGAGAGCATGGAATCAGAATATTTATCCATAAAGTGACTTAACGAATATGCATACAGTTGGTTCTTTCTGATGTGCTGTTATCTTGCAGTAAAAATTACCGATTAATCTAAGATCTGCAGTAATTGTTTGGGATAAATATTCAAATCAATATTCTTTTCAGTGAATCTTGTCGTAACAAGTTGTTTACAATTCTGAAGTAAATAAAAGATAGGGACGGTTGAAATGTTAAACCTACACAAAAAATCACTTCACATTACTAATGTTCAAAACGCCAATTGCGTTGTTATGGTGCCGCCAAAAGAGTTTAAATTTAACGAAGAAACAGCACGTGATAACGAATTTCAGCACAGAGTGAATCTGACCGAAGCTGAGGTGAAGGTAGAAACCATGGCCGAATTTAAGGCCATGGTCGCTTCGTTGCGTAAAGAAGGAGTGCAAGTTGTAGAGTTTGATTACCCTGAATTGGGCGTTGAAACTCCGGATGCTGTTTTCCCTAACAACTGGTTCAGTACCTGCAGTGATGGAAGCTTATTTACTTTCCCTATGGCGTGTGAAAACCGTCAAAATGAAGTTAAGCCAAATGCTCTTATTGAAGCGTTAGAAGCGTCGGGTCGCATTGTTAACCACAGTGAATCTCTAGAGTCTTACATCGCGCAAGGTTCTTATCTAGAGAGCACGGGCGTGATGGTTATCGACCATATCAACAAGACTATCTATGCTGCGCTTTCTCAGCGTTGTGACCGTGAAGTGTTAGAAGACTACGCGAAGCGTATTGGTTATTCTCGCGTGGTTTCATTCCAAACGGCATTACCGTCTGGTCAGCCGATTTACCACACCAATGTGATGATGGCGATTGGCGACAACTTCTGTGTGATCTGTGATGAAGTGATCCCTGAGTTTGAACGCCGCTTTGTGGTGAAGTCGCTTGCTAAAGATAAGCAGGTTATCTCTATCTCAATTGATCAGATGAACCGATTCTGCGGCAACATTTTGCAACTGGAGACGGTGAATGGCGACAAGGTGATCGCGATGTCTCAATCGGCTTACGATGCGTTTTCTCCAGCCCAGTTAGCGCAACTTTCAACACACGGTAAACTACTACCATTTAATGTGAAAACGATAGAAGACATAGGTGGTGGTTCGGTGCGATGCATGTTGGGTGAGGTGTTCCTACCAACGCGAGTGAATCGTCTGTAACAAGCATTCATTTCCAGCAATGAATTTTTGAATACCACTCTCATCGCAGAGTGGTATTTTTGTTTTTATCTATCACAAATAAGACAACAAGAGCTCGATACAGGAGTCAACGCGCAAAAGCTAACGGAAATAAGCTATGAAGCGTCCTTAAAAGCCCTGTGTTCGATGAACTGAGCCGACAGTGTCACGACTTCCTTGGAGTAGACAAGCGCCGTGTGGTTGAGCTTGAGGGCGTAAGTATCCGTTGCTCCTCTCAGGTTGGCGTCTTCGAGTGTGACTGTGCCATCACCCGGGTTTCTTCCCAGAACAATACGTCCGACTCCGGCGTCGTAGGTACCCGTAATGACGCCAATCGGCACATCAATATCGTAGTCACCCAGGCCATCGCTTAAGATCATTTTGCTCGAACCAAATATAAAACCAAGCCCATGATTAGACAGTGTTTTGGCGATGGTTGCCCCATTGTGCGGCGTGCCTGCGGTAATAATGCAGGTGTCGGCAAAATTGGGCTGATAAAACTTAAAGTAGTGACGAATGAGTAAGCCACCGAGTGAGTGACCGAAGAAATAGACCTCATCGTACTCATTAAAGCGAGCATTCACGAAGCGATTGAGGCGTTTGGCTGCAGAAGGAAAACGCAGCGAGTTGTAGGCAAACTTGTGCGTTGTAAAGCCGCGTTTTTTGAAGTTTCTATCCAGATATTGCATGATCAACGCAGGCATATATAGACCATGAATTAAAACTATATGTTTGTTTTTATTATTCATTTTTGTCCTCCGTCTGATGATGTTACCAGTATATTTAGTCGCAAATCTAAACTCAATAAAACTTGCGACTAATGGGACACAAAAGACAGAGGTGTACGTTATAAACAGAGCCTTTGTTATAGATAAAGGGTGGGTTAGTCCGATCTCACTCCACCATAAACATCTATGGTTAAGCCGCCTTGTTTGGCGTAAGTATTGGGTGTTAGACCGATGGTTTTCTTTAGGTAACGAATCAGGTGCGGTTGGTCGCTAAACCCAAATTGAAAGGCGACGTCCATCCAGTCGATGTCATCCAAATTTCGCTTATACAAGTATTCCAACATCGCTTCGAGTTTGTTCATCGATTGGCACTGTTTTAATGTCAGCCCTGTTACCTTGTTGAAGCTTCTTTCCAATGTTCTTTGCGAGCAAAACAGCTTGTCGCCAAGCTCTGCAATCGGTGTCGAACCAAGCACACCCAACACCTTGCGTGTGAGTTCGCTGTGCCTATCCGTTTTAGCTGTCGATAGCCAAGGAAGCAGCAAATCATCTAACTGCTGACAGCAGGCCTCAACATCGGTTTGAGCAAGCTTGATCAGCGACATTGCTTCGGCATTAGGATTATCTAACAAACTCGCGAGATCGATAGGGTTAACAGTGTCTAGGCTGGGGTGCGGACAGTCTGGAATATCTAACGTGTACAAGGCTCCGACATGGAATTTAATACCTAGGTGAACAAAGGGCTTTGAGTGATCCAATTCGATGGCTTTATGGTGTGGTAACAGCAGATGGCAACCAACGCCTTGATCGACCTGTTGCTCAATCGTGTAGTGATATGCCTGCTCGCTTGGCGATAAGATCAGGTGTGCCGATGGATCGGGATTGAGTATCGGAAATTGATGAGTTTGAGCGTCGGGTGTCTTTTCAATCAGCCAGTAGCAATCAATGAACTTAGCGACTTGAGGGGATTTTGGAGACTGTAACCAATTGATCATTAGACCTTCTATTTCAGATGACTGTCACCTCCAACTATATGTGGATATCGTTATCGGTGACAGTTTTTATCAGTATCTATTATCAGAACTGAACTTTCAGCTTAGTTCTGAAATTTAGTCAAAATCAAACTGCAAGATACGATGTTTTGATGGTAATCCTGCGCGTGTGATGGCCTTTTGCGCGCCAATGTTGCTGCTTTCTGTAGAACAGATAGCTTCTAACCCTTGGCTTTTAGCGAGCTGCTTTAGAAAGTTAAGAACACGCGTGGCTAAGCCTTTACCGCGTTCTTGCTCAGCGACAATCATGCCTAGGTCGGCAAACTGCGTTTGGTGTTCATCAAATTTCCGACATTCTCCTGTTGCGAGAACATTGTTATTTTCCCAGTAGCCCCATAGCTCTTGTCGAGCAATTAAGTTGCTGTAGTAACCGGTCAGCCACTCTTTTGGTGCGCCAATTGCTGATGAAGCAAATTCGACTAGTTGATCGAGTTGCTCTTCCGTCGCGAGAGTCATCTCGATGTTTTCAATGCTGTTTTCGACGGCTGTTGGACGCTGGCGAAACATCAGTGCGTTGACTTTGAAGGACTCAGTATTGTCCAAGCATAGTGACAGATATTGTGGTTCAGCCGTGCTCACGAATGCGCCTTTCACTTCACCAACCACAGAGCTGTTGTTTTCTACGATTAAGGTGAACAAGTCTGCAATATTGGTGTTGGCGGTTGGTGCTAGATAGAATTGAAGTAAGTAGCCTTCACCATTCAATACGCAATAACCGACAAGTTTGCCACCTTCGTAAAAGCCGTAATGGTCAGACATAGGTACAAAGCCGAAGTGCCACATTCCATCAAGTGGTGCTGTTGACTCAGCAAAGTAAGCCGTTTTAAGTTCGCTCAAGTCGCTAAGTGCTGAGATTTTTTTGATGTCTAACATCGCGTTAATTCCTGTTGTTTCGATAGCTGCAAGTGTAGGCGACTGCTTTAAGAAGGTATTGAATAAAAACGACAGTTTTATGTGTTTCACTAGTGGAGTAGCGGCCTAATCGTTTGGATCGGACCATGATTTAGGAATGTTGAAGTGGGGCAAGTTGGTGGGTTTGTTTCTTTCGCCTTTGCGCCATGCTTTTAGCTGATTCACATAAGTTAGGATGTGCGCTATCGCGACAAAGAGTTGGTTTGGAACCATTTGGTCGATTTGAGTGGTGTTGTAAATCGCCCTGGTAAGTGCAGGGCTCTCGACGACTTCAACCTCATTTTTAGTCGCAAGTTCTCTAATGTAAAGCGCCACATCATCTTGCCCTTTCGCGACAACAAACGGTGCCTCTGCTTGGCTTAAATCATAAATTAGGGCAATGGCATAACGGGTTGGGTTGGTTAACACAACGCTCGCTTTAGGCACGCGCTCATTGGCACTTCTCTTGGCATTTTGAGTCTGTATCTGACGGATTCGAGCTTTAACCTCTGGCCTACCTTCTTGGTCTTTGTGCTCATCTTTGACCTCTTGCTTGGTCATTTTCATCTGTTTTGTAAATTCATGCCGCTGATAAGGGAAATCAAACAAGCCAAACAGTAAGACGATTAAAAGAAGGTAACCCAAGTACTCAATCGTAATGGTTGCTACGGAAAGTACGACGGTATCAAAGTGGGCACTGACTAGGTTGGTGATCACCGAGATGTAGCTCGATATTACCCAATACAGTAGGGTAAAGAACAGAGAGACCTTAATGACGTTCTTAAACAGTTCGACGATCGATTGAGAGGAAAATATGCGTTTCAGTCCTTTGAGTGGGCTTATCTTTTCCCACTTGGGGATCAATAAAGATGGGCTGAATATCCACCCACCAAGTAGCGTTGAGCCGACGATCGCGGCAATCATTTGATGAATCAGAAGCGGGAAAAATAGCGTGATCATCGAAAAAAGCGCGGTGCCTACTAACTCAACGATAGCCATTGGCTGGCTGACCGTTTGGCTATCAAACTGAAAGCTCACAAGAAACAGTTCAATGAAGGTCTGTTTAATCATGTCTACATTCAACACGTAGTAAGCAACGACGCTGACAAGGGTTATTGAAGAAACGAACTCTTTAGCGCGCGGTACTTGCCCTTCTCGTCTAGCTTTGGCGAGCTTATGTTGACTGGGTTGCTCGCTCTTATCTCCGGAGTCTTGATGATCAGACATTAGGCAGCCTCAACATATAGTGCAGATGCTGGTTCAACTCTAATACCAGATCAAAATAGTGATCGCCAATACCGGTTAGGGAGGCCATTAATGCGAATAAGCCAAGTAGCATGGTCATTGGGAAACCAAGTGCAAAGACATTAAGAGACGGTGCCGCTTTGTTCATTAAACCAAACGTGATGTTGCTCAATAGCATCACGACAATAGCAGGCACCGCTACCAGTAAGCCGGTCGCAAACATCCAAGAGACCATTTTCAAGACGTATTCAATGCTGTTGAAAGGGAAGGCTGAATTGAGAGGCCAATATTCAAAGCTTTCTTTAAACACAAGCAGCATCACTAGGTGTCCATCTAAAGAGAGGAAAAGCAACATAGAGGTGATGAACATGATTCTGCCAATGATGGCGATACTAACGCCATTGGCAGGGTCATTCATTATTGCCATGGCTAACCCCATTTGCATGGAAATCGCCTGCCCCGCAATTGAAAAAATAGTGAAAAATATCATCACTGCAAAGCCAATTAAAAAACCAAATATGAGTTGGTAAAAAGAGAACAGTAGAGTGTCGATGCTGAAAGGGTTAAATGGAGGAACCTCCTTCACTAAGGGAGCGAGAAGCAAAGAAAAAATAAAAGCAAACAGCAACTTAACTCTTACCGGTATCGCGTTATCACCAAAAAATGGTGCGATAAGAAAAAGCCCAGTAAATCGGACAAATGGCCACCAGAGTATCCCTAGCCATTGGGTGATATCAGTAAAGGTTATTTGCATCAGGGCTAGCCAACCTTGCTTGGTATTGTATTGAAGATAAACAAGAATAGGTCGTTGATCTCTTGTAATAACCAATGGCCAGAAAGAATGATGCATAACAGAGTTACTAATAGCCTAGGAAGGAAGCTAAGGGTTTGTTCATTGACTTGAGTTACCGCTTGGAAAATTGCTACGACCAAACCCACGACAAGGCTAGGCACGATAAGAACCGACACCATAAGAATGATCAGCCAGATTGCTTGGCTTACCAGAGTGACGGCTTCTTCCGGACTCATCCACTTATCCAAAAACTGTTGGCTAAACTCCCCATGAGTAAGCCCCAGCCATCGACGATGACAAATACCAGCAGTTTAAAAGGCAGAGAGACAATCAAGGGCGACAGCATCATCATCCCCATCGACATCAGAACAGAAGCCACCACTAAATCGATGACCAGGAAGGGCAAAAACAACATAAAGCCAATTTGAAAGGCGGCCTTGAGCTCGCTCAGTAGATAAGCCGGCAGTAATACTAAGAAGGGAATATCTTGATCGGACTCTATGGAGGTTTCGCCTGCGATTTTGGAGACTTGTTCGAGTGCCTTACGTTGCGTTTGGTCCAGCATGTATCGTCGCAGCGGCTTTTCTGCTGTGGCTAACGCTTCCATCAAGGACATTTCATCGTTCGAGTATGGAATGTAAGCGGTATCGTAAATCTTGGTCCAGACTGGCCTCATGATCAGCAAAGTAAAAATGAGTGCAATCCCCACAAGCACCTGATTTGGTGGCGTTTGTTGCAGACCGAGCGCTTGCCTTAAAATGGCCAAAACAATGACGATTCGCGTGAAGCTGGTGCACATGATCACGAAAGCTGGAACGAAGCTCAGTAATGTCATCAGGATTAGAATCTGCAATTTAATGCTGTATTCAGTGCCGTCAGATGTGGTTGTTTCACTGAGAATCGTCAGCCCTTCTGCGTGCGATGTACTCGCGAATAACGCAAAAGCTAGCGTGAAGAATATTCGTTTCGGCATCGTACTCTTTGCGTTATTCAAAGGAGCTACTTACTTGGTTTCTTGATGATGCTCAGTAATCTAACGCCATACTGACCATTCTTGGATACTATCTCCCCCGTGCCAAACGCGGTGCCGTTGATCTTGATATCGACGGGGTCGCCTTCATGTTTTTCCAGCATCACGACACTGCCTGCTTTTAAATTCAGTAGCTCATCTAATATCAATGTCTTACGTGCAACCTCAACGGTGATGTCGACAGGGATACTTTTTAGCAGAGAGATGTTACTCATATGCTCTTTGTCGTCTCCCAAGTCCAAGTCGTCGGTAAGATCATCCAAATCTAAGTCATCAAGATCTGGTAATTCATCATGAAGGTTTAAGTCGCTCATTGAGCTGTCAATGTTGTGTGTCTCTTTGTCGTTAGCCATCGATTTCGACTCCCAGTTCAGAGTTTATGGATTGAAGTTTGCCAAAAAAAGTAGGGTGTCCGTTGACCTTGACCGTGAGGTTTTTGCACAAGATCATGGGCATAAAATCCCCGGGTTTTAGCTGAGAAAGCTCATGGAGTGTGCACTGCCGGTGAAGCATGACGCACCCTAGCTCAACGGGCTGATAGCGTAAGTTGTCGAGTATCTCTTCCCGATCAAAGGTTTCGTTACTTTCCATCATGTCGCGCAGCTTTTTCACGTATTTGTTGTCGATCATGAAGGTCAGATCGAGCTGTTGGTCGTCGAACTCAAACGTAATGGTGACACCAATGTCAGAGGGCTGATGGTCGGTGTGCTCAATGGCATAGTGATTGGCATCGGCAGTCAGCGCGTTGGTTATCGCCATGGCGAATTTTTGAAAAAGCCTTAGGTGGGTTTGGGTTAGCGCAATGTCGTTATTGCTACGCTTTGATTTCTTGAGTGGTAATGGGTTGTTGAGGTGCTTGTGTAGCAGAATATCGGCAGCTTGTGGCGCAATAAAGAAAAAAACATGCCCAAATTCCTCAATATGAAGAACGGTTTTGATGCTGTTTGCTGGAGGTCGACGAGCTTCTGAAAACGTGGCTTTTACGTGACGGCCCGCAAAGTTAAATTTAAAAATATCAATAATTTCTGTAGAGAAATGGCTTGAGTGTCTTAACAGAAATTTACGCATTTTTATGCTCGGATTTCCGAATTCAGTCAATGATAACTTCTTCATGTCAAGTACCAATTGTTGGTTTTTGCGGTCATTCTCAAATTTGACACGCTAATTAATCCTAACTATAGGTTAAAGCAATCTCATTTCAACTTCGGTTGTGAGAGAAAATATAAAAAGTTAAAGGCCTACTTCTTAAAAGGATTAAGGCCAAACAACGACGAGGCTAGGGCAATGATTCACTTAGACGATGCACTTGGGGTACACCCAAAAATGGTGCAGTTTCGTTTGGACAGAGCGGCAGTATTGAGCTCCAATATTGCTAACGTGGACACGCCTAATTACAAAGCGATGGATCTAAGATTCGAGGCGGTACTCAGTGGTATTGGTCACTCAAAAGACTGGTACATAGGTACGACGGCTCAATATCGGATTCCTGTGCAAAGAACACGAGATGGCAACACTGTTGAGCTAGAAAATGAGCAAGCTAGGTTCGCAAAAAATGTGATGGATTATCATCAGAGCCTTGCGTTTTTGCAGTCTAAGATCAACGGGATAAAGTCTGCCATCAAGGGACAATAAGTGAATTAGGTAGGGACATCATGGCTTTCTTAGGTATCTACGAGACGGCAGGCTCAGCGATGAGTGCACAGACCGTCAGGCTTAATACTATCTCCAGTAATTTGGCGAATGCCGATTCAGTATCTGGTGACCCATCAAAAGTCTATAAACCGCTGAAACCGATTTTCTCAGCAGTCTATAACCACTTCAATGCACAGCAAACTCAACAGCAAGGTGTGGTGCCGATTCGCATTGCCGATGTTGTTGAAGTCTCTTCAATGATGGAAGGCCGTTATGAGCCCAACAATCCTCTCTCCAATGACGAAGGGTATGTTTATTACTCTGGCATTAATGTCGTTAACGAAATGGCTGACATGATATCGGCTACTCGTAGTTTTGAAGCCAGCGTAGAAGTGCTCGGCAACGTAAAGTCGATGCAACAATCACTGATGGGGCTTTGGCGTAGTTAATGTAACTGCTGCCAATGACGCCAGAGGAATTACACCATGACGACGATATCCGGTGCGGCGCAGGTCAATAATATTGAGTCTGCGTCAACGATCACCCCTCAAGATAATCCGAATAGTGCGAGTGCATTAAAGAATGAGTTCATTACTTTAATGGTGGCTCAGATTGAAAATCAAGATCCACTCAACCCAACTGACGGCACGGAATATGTCGCACAGTTGGCGCAGTTCTCTCAGGTTGAAAGTACAGAAAACCTTGTTCAGCTGACGCAAAACAACTCGACAATGCTCGATAACTTACAAGTGCTTAGCACCGCCGCGCTGATTGATAAAACAGTGACGGTAAAAAGTGATCGCTTGTCTGCATCGGGTGTTGATCAGCATGCGGGATACGTTGAGTTACAGGCGCCATCGAATACCGTGATACTGGAGTTAGTTGACTCACTTGGTAACGTTAAGTCGATGAACCTTGGCCCGAACAGTGCAGGGCGAGTGGATTACACATTGGATGCGCAAGCCATGGGGCTGACGGGTGAGTACCAAATGCGTATCAAATTGGACAGTGGACAAGATTATCAGCCATCGATTTATCAGCATGGCCAAGTGGAACATGTGACGACACCTCTAATCGGTGGTACCAGTCACTTGCAGGTAAAGGGAGTTGGCATGGTGGCGTTTTATGACGTTGCTGCCTTCTCAAATGAGTAAAGTTTGAAATAGGTTAAAAGATTTTCGCTATATTTTTCGGCTTTTGCCGGTTTTAGTTTGTTTTTTTAAAGTAAGTAAGATGGCGGCTGTCGTTCTTCGCTAGCTAAGTAAACCTGCGGAGATAGCCTCTTTAGCGTGAAGAGGAAGACATTATGAGTTTTAGTATTGCACTGAGCGGGCTTAATGCCTCGAACTCAGAGCTGAACACCATTTCGAATAATATTGCTAATGTTTCTACGACAGGTTTTAAAGAGTCGAGAACCGAGTTTGCTTCCGTTTATAGCGGTAGTGAAGCTGGTGGCGTTGAAGTGGTTGGGGTTTCGCAAAACTTTGAAAAAAGTGGAACGGTTACAGGTACAGGGCGATCTCTGGATATGGCATTGAGTGGTAATGGCTTCTTTGTGCTTGAAGACAGTAAAGGGCAAACCCTCTATACCCGTTCTGGTATTTTCAACATGAATGCCGATGGCGTGATCACAGCAAATAGTGGTGCGGCTCTGCAAGGTTACTCGGTTGATGGCAATAATAACCTGCTGTTGGGGTCGGTAGGCACCGTGCAGATCAGTACTGCATCCTTGCAGGCTAGGGAAACAGATGCCATTGAGTTTGTTGCCAATTTAGATGCCAGAGAGCAAGTTCCCGCCACCGCATTTGATTACAGTGATTCATCCACCTACAACCATTCCTATACCACTCCAGTTTATGACTCTCTAGGTAACCCACATACGGTGAGTCAGTACTTTGTAAAAGGTGCATCCAATGATTGGGATGTCCATGTTTTGGTCGATGGTAAAGCGATTGATGGCGCTGATGCCTTGATACCTGCCGCGTCACCAACTGCAACAGACACAGCAAATTTTACTTTTAATGCCGATGGCACCATTTCGTCAGGGGGAAATTATTCAGTCAGTTTTGACCCTGCGAATGGGGCGAACAGTGTTACGGTTAATATTGATCTTGCTGCGGTCACTCAATTTGGTAGTGACTTCGTTGTCTCCAAAAACAGCCCGAATGGTTATACCTCTGGTGACTATGCCAGTGTTCGTATGGAAAACGATGGCCGTATATTTGCGACCTACACCAACGGCCAATCTCAATTGCAAGGTCAGGTGGTGCTTGCCGACTTTGCTTCTCCTCAAAACATGATCAAAACCAGTGATACCGCTTGGTTGCAAAGCTTCAGTTCCGGTACGCCAGTTCTTGGTACCGCGGGCAGTGGGGTATTCGGTGATTTGACTTCTGGTGCACTCGAAGGTTCTAACGTCGATCTGACGTCTGAATTGGTGGCCTTAATGACGGCTCAGCGTAACTATCAAGCCAATACCAAGTCGATATCGACATCGGATCAACTGACGCAAGCCTTGTTCAACGTGGTGTAGCGTTATGAATCCTATTCTATTTAGTGCAGCGAAAGGTGCAGAGCGAACCATGCTCGCTCAGCACGTTCGCGCAAATAATCTGTCACATGCGGACACCGTAGGTTTTAAAGCCTTAATGGAGCACTCAACACCGATGCGCCTTGAGGGCTCAGGCTTTCTGACTTCCGTTACTTCCAGAACCAACTCATCGATTAATAACTTTGCTCAGGGTGAAGATATACGTACAGAGCGACCATTGGATATTGCGATCAATGGTGATGGCTTTATTACGCTCGAAGGGTTAGAAGATGAACCTGCTCAGCTCTTTACCCGGGCGGGTAATTTTCGATTGGATGGTAATGGGCAACTCTATCTTGGTGAGCGTCGGGTGATGTCGACAGAAGGTCCAATGGTGTTACCAGATTTTGAGTTTGTGTCGGTGAGCTCGAATGGGTTGGTGTCTATTACCCCAATTGGTGGTGAGGCGTCGCTAGAGGTTGGCGCCCTTAAGCTGGTTAAGCCTGAGAATGAGCAAATGACCATGCATGCTAGTGGTCATTTTGTTCCGAAAGGTGGGCAAGCATTGGCTGAAGATTTTACCGTTCAGGTTCGTTCTGGTTATTTAGAAGCGAGTAATGTCTCCAGTTTAGAAGAGTTGGTCAGCATTATGTCGCTGACTCGACAATACGAAATGCAAATTGAAGTGATGGCATCTGCAGATGAAATCGCTCAGATAGGCAATAAGCTTCTCAAAGCTTAAGGAAGGGAATTATGCACAGTGCCTTATGGATATCCAAAACAGGGATGGCCGCACAAGATGCAAAAATGACGGCTATTTCGAACAACCTTGCCAATATCAATACGGTGGGTTTCAAGCGTGACCGCGTGGTGTTCGAAGATCTTTTTTATAGCGTCGATAAACAAGCGGGTACCGAAACCACAGAGCTCAATGAACATCCAACAGGTATTCAGCTTGGTAATGGTGTTCGAGTAGTCGGCACCGAGAAAGTGTTTACCCAAGGGAATATTCAGAATACGAATCAACAGTTTGATTTAGCTATTTTGGGGGATGGTTTTTTCCAGATAGAGAACTCAGAAGGAGAACTGCTTTATACCCGAAATGGGCAATTTCAAACTAACTCTGATGGGCAGCTAGTCAACACGCAAGGCTACCCTTTGATTCCTGAAGTTGTCATTCCTCCAGAAGCGACCCTAGTCAGCATTACTGCTGATGGTGTGGTCAGCGCAACGATACCGGGCCAAGTTAACCCTGAAGACCTAGGGCAAATCACCATCGTTAAATTCATGAATCCTGCGGGGCTTTCTGCTCAAGGGGGAAACCTATTTATTGAAACTGAAGGTTCAGGTGAAGCGGTCGAGCTCGTCGCCGGAACAGAAGGTTCAGGCCAATTAAAACAAGGAGCACTTGAAGGGTCGAACGTACAGGTGGTGGAAGAGATGGTCGATATGATCGCCACCCAACGCGCTTATGAGATGAGCGCCAAGATGGTCAGCGCAGCCGATGAGATGCTGCAGTACATCGCGCAACAATCATAGCTTTCGCTTTAACGAGCGAATAGCGATGGTCGTGAGGGAGTTCTGACATGGAAAAGTCAATTAAACCAGGGTTGGGTAAGGCGCATGCAATCTGTGTGATTTATTACCTAACCGTAGTTACCTTGCTGGTGGTGATGGTTGCCGGCTGTGCTGGTCGTCAAGACGATTTTATTCCACCATCGCCGAATGATGAAGCGTATGCACCGCCAGAGCTGGACTATCAAGTGACAAGAGTCAGCAAAGGCAGCCTTTATACGGGCACCACCTCGATGACCCTGTTTCAAGATCGAAGAGCGTACCGTGTGGGCGATATTTTAACTGTGTTGTTGGATGAAAAGACAGAGTCAGATAAGAGTGCCTCAACTCAATATGGCAAAGATTCCAGTGCCAACATTACCGCGCCCACATTGGGCAACAAGACGTTTGATGACGTGAGTGCTTCCGTTGATGCCACGCGTGATTTTGATGGTGCTGCTGCCTCAAAGCAAGGCAATAGCCTATCAGGCTCTATTACTGTCACCGTTTACAACGTCTTGCCCAATGGTGTGCTTAGGGTAAGAGGTGAAAAGTGGCTCAAGCTGAACCAAGGGGACGAATATATTCGTCTGACCGGCAATGTCAGGGTTGATGATATTCAGGCAGAC
The DNA here is from genome assembly GCF_023161685.1 of Vibrio sp. 1CM8B. Classification (NCBI taxonomy): domain Bacteria; kingdom Pseudomonadati; phylum Pseudomonadota; class Gammaproteobacteria; order Vibrionales; family Vibrionaceae; genus Vibrio; species Vibrio sp. 1CM8B. Next base: position 492,497 of record NZ_JALNTU010000001.1, on the reverse strand, counting down.
AATACCCTCTCCTCCCAGCGAATCGCTGATGCAAGAATCACTTATGCTGGCCGCGGTTCGTTTGCTGATACCAATACTGCAGGTTGGTTGACCCAGTTCTTCAATTCGCCATGGATGCCATTCTAATGAAATCCCTAATTCGCTTCTACTTAACCTCGTTGGCGTTGCCTTGGTGCTTGCTCTGTTTTACTTCGGTGGTCGATGCAGCGCGGCCGATTGCTGAAGTCGCAGAGGTGTATGGAGACAGACAAAACCAACTTATTGGTTATGGATTAGTTGTTGGCTTGGACGGGTCTGGCGATAAATCGCAAGTGAAATTCACGCAACAATCGGTGGTTAACATGATCAAACAATTTGGGGTGCAACTGGATGATTCCACCAACCCTAAACTGAAAAATGTCGCCGCCGTTAGTGTCACAGCCATGGTGGAACCTCACCAAGGGGCAGGTCAAACCCTGACGGTGACGGTGTCTTCATTGGGAGACGCAAAAAGCTTACGCGGCGGCACCTTATTGCTGACTCCATTACGAGGTATCGATGGCGAAGTTTACGCAATAGCACAAGGCAGTCTGGTTGTTGGTGGCTTCAATGCTACCGGTGAAAACGGAACCAGCATTACAAGGAACACACCGACCGTCGGGCGTATTCCCAATGGCGCGACCTTGGAGCGTGAGGTCTCGACCGGTACTGATTTAGAGCCAACGATACGCTTGCAACTCAAACAACCGAATTACGAAACCGCGCTCAATGTTTCCAAAGCCATTAATAAGATGTTCGGCGGGCAGGTAGCCAAAGCGCTCAATAAAGGTCAGATCCAAGTCTCTGCACCGATTGATAGCGAAGACCGAGTGATGTTTGTTGCCATGATTCAAGAGCTTGAGGTTGAAGAGGGGCGACGACTGCCTAAGGTCGTGTTCAATTCTCGCACCGGAACTGTGGTGATCAGCCAGAACGTGACGGTGTCTGAAGCGGCGGTCAGTCAAGGCGGGATTACCGTGACGATATTGGAATCTCAATCTGTTTCTCAACCTGGCGGTGCTTTCAATACTGCTGGAGAAACCGCGATTATTCAGAACTCTCAAGTGAGTGTTGATGAGGAAGATGTGACCACTATGGTTTGGCCGAAAGGGACCAATCTGCAAGAGATCGTTGATGCGATTAACAACATTGGTGCGACACCAGAAGCGCTTATGCAAATCTTGCAGGCACTCGATGAGATAGGTGCCATTAACGGTGACTTGGTGGTGATCTAATGACGAATCTAACGGCTTTGACTCACGTGGCGCTTGAACCGATATCGAGTAACCAAGCGACGCCAATACTGGACAACCCAAAAATGGCAGTGTCGGTTAAACATGCTGATCATCCGCTGCCATTTGCAAGATTAATGATGAATAGAGCGCCTGAAACGGTGCACATGGCGAAAGCCAGCGCAGGTTCAAGCCAAGCTATGACCAACTTTTACTTAGACAACAACGCGCTTGCTAAATTGAAGCATGACAATTCTGCCTCAGGATTATTAGCGGCTTCACAGCAGTTTGAGGCGTTGTTTTTACAACAAATGCTGACCCGAATGCGCTCTGCCAGCCAAGCGCTTAGTGACAAAGATAATCCGTTGTCGATGAAATCAGACGATATGTTTCAGGGCATGCTAGATGCTCAGCTTGCACAACGAATCAGTCGTCAATCGTCGTTTGGATTAGCCGAGATGATTTTTAAACAGTTGTCATCACAAGTTATCGGCCGACCTTTTGATAAGGAGAATCAGTAATGGGAATGACCAACATTGGATTAAGTGGCGTACTCGCCAACCGTGTAGCTCTCAATACAACGGCACAAAATACCGCTAATGTGAATACCCCAGGGTATAGCCGTCAAATCGTGACGATGGAAGCCAGTTTATCTGGCAATGCCGTGAATGGTATTAACTTAGGCTCCGGCGTTGAGGTTAGCGATATCCTGCGGATTGCCGATCAATCGTCTATTAATCGACTAAGAGAAGCGACGGAATCTGCCCAATATAGCCAAAGCTACTTTAATGGTTTGTCCAATTTGGAGAACTTGTTAGGAGCTGATGGGCTTAGCCTCACACAGGGAATGAACGGATTTTTTGCTGCCATTGATGAGGCCAGTGTGACACCTGAAAGCGTCGCTTTCCGTCAGCAAGTACTGACAAATGCTGATGCTTTAGCGCAGCAGTTTAACGCCGTATCTGCGCAGTTGAGTCAGCAAGAAGCCGCGCAAAGTGAGCGTTATGGCGCACTGGTTACCCACGTGAATAGTCAATTAGAAAGCATCGCTTCCCTAAACCAAAAACTGCAAGAAGATGCGCTGCTCGGCAAGAGCATTGGTGGCTTACAAGATGCGATGGATAAACACCTCAATGAACTCTCTAAGTCTCTCGATGTTCAGGTGATCTACACCAATGGCGGCGTCGAACTCTCGACACCAAACGGTCAGCCTTTAGTAATTGGTGGTTATGCCGCATCGCTTGAGCGAGACCTATCCAGTGGCGATCCTTACAGCACAGATCTGAACATTACCTTTCAGTCGATGACGACGCCTGTTGATGCTTCGTTAGGTGGAGAGTTAGGGGCGCTCGAAGCGCTAAAAACGAACCAATACGATCCCATCCAAACGCTGCTAGCAGATCTTGCCAAAGGCTTGGCTGATGGAGTGAATACGGCATTGAATTCAGGGTTTGATCTTAATGGTGTAGCTGGTCAGAACTTGTTTACCTACACCCCAGGCAGTGAAGCCTTATCTTTGGCGATTGATCCTAACCTCACTGCACAAGACTTAGCCTTTTCATCGAGTGCGACCCTTGCCGGAAACGGCGACGTGTTGAAAGACTTATCGATGTTGTCACAAACACCACTAACCAATGGCTCTGTGGTGGGAGAAACACCCTACAGCGCCTATTCAGGGCTACTCGGTGACATCGGTATTTTCACTCGACAGGCGCAGAGCGAGGCAACGGCAGCTCAAGTCAGCATGGAAGACGCACAAGTGGCGAGGGATAGTGTCAGTGCGGTTAATTCCGATGAAGAGGCTGCCAACATGTTGCTGTACCTCAACGCTTATGAGGCCAACATGAAAATCATTAGTACGGCGAATCAGATGTTTCAGACCTTGCTAAGAGCATTCTAGGAGAAAAGTGATGCGTGTAACGGACTCCCAATTTAACGCGGTGATGCAGCGTTCATTAATGGACAACAATATCCGCTTGAACAAAGTTTTTGAGCAAATGTCGACCGGGCTGAAGATCAATCATTTATCCGATGACCCGATTGCCGCTGTGCGCCTTGAAGGGCTCAAAAAGACCGTCTCTGACAATCAGCAGTACCAACGCAATATCGAAAACGTGCAGTCACAACTGACGCGCTACGAAACTAACGTCAACACGCTTGAGGAGCTCTCTCAACAAGTGAACGAACTGCTCCTACAAGGGAAAAACGGTACGCTTGATTCACAGAGTAGAGCGGGGATAGTGCTAGAACTTAAGTCCCTCAAAACGGAAATGTTGAACACATTGAACCAAGCCAATGATGGCAGTTATCTCTTTTCAGGAACGGATATCAGCACCCCAGCGATCGCTACAACACCGCCTTATGCCTTAAACCCCAATTCAGATTATCGCGAGACTAAGATCGGTGATAATCAATACGTACCGAGTAACTTAACCATCACCGACACCATAGGTAGCAGTGCAATTTTTACTGATTTAGACAATGCGATAGCAGAATTGGAGCTTCCAACTGGGGGATTTACTGCTGCTTTAGATAACGCGCTCAATACCAATCAAGCGCTTCATCAAAGCTTGTTGGTTTCATTAACTGATATTGGGAGTCAATACAACGCCTTAGACAGGTTGAAAGAGACCAGTATCGATATGGTGTTCTTTGCAGAAACCGTTCGTTCTGAGCTAGAGGAACTCGATTATGCAGAGGCATCCGTTGAACTTAACCAAGGTATGATCGCGCTAGAAGCTACGCAAAAAACCTTTGCGCGTGTTGCCGGAATTTCACTGTTTGATTTGTTATGAATAAGTACTTTTGGGCAACCGTTAGCTTGGGCACTTCCTCTGTCTTTCGCCGTGTACTTGGCAAGATGCTGAGCGCATTGCTAATAGGCTGGGGAGTGATGCTGTCGACTCAGGTTTTGGCGCAGCGCTACATTGTTCCGTTCGATAGTGTCGAGTGGCGGTTCACAGAGTCTGTCGATCAGTGTGAATTGAACTCTTTCGATCCCCACACCGGCTTTTCTGTGCAATTCATTTTGTTGGCGGCAAGCCCGATGGAGGTCAGAGTGGAAAAGCGTGGTGTGCGTTCACTTCCGACATCAACGTCATTCAATACTACAGAGCCTGTTTGGGGAACGTCCCAGTCTTACACCACAACCACCATCGAAAGAGTAAATAAGCAAGGGGCCGCTTTGGTGACAGACGATGGCGCAACCTTGATGTTGGATGATATGGCAAGTGGCGCTTGGTTTAACGTTAATGCGATGGATTTTGATGTCTATTTCCCAACCACCAACTTTAAGCCAGCTTTAGAGCAATTTAATGAGTGCCGTTATGGCTTGCCACCGGTCAACTTCCAGCATGCGCGTCGAGTTGAATTGCGCTTTCAGCAAGGGGCGGTGTCACTCACCGAAGGGCAGAAACGCACCATTAATGATATCAGCACCTTGGTCAAACGAGACTCGAGAATCATTAGAATCCTGATTGATGGTTACACCGATAATTCCGGTGATTCCGTCGCTAATTTACAACTTTCAAAGCAGAGAGGATCCGACGTTGCGCAGTGGTTTATGGGCAATGGCGTGTCAAAGAAAATGATTGAGATACGCGGCCACGGTGATCGTTATCCAAAGTATGACAACACGACTCAGCAAGGCCGGGATAAGAATCGTCGCGTAGAGATTCGGTTAGTGCGCAAGTGATGCAACTGCGAGGGTAAACAATGGAAAAGATGACTGCAGTCCAAATGCAACAAGCAATGTTAGGGAAGATAGAGCAGCAGCAAGAGGTTGCCAGTAATCCGTTCTCTAACCAAGCTGTCACGGGAGCGATGGTGAGAGGCATCACGCATGACAATCACACGGTTAACCCGGTATCCGATAATTCACTGGCGTTCAGCAACACCTTGAAAAGTGTGCTCGATACCGTAGATAGATACCAATCTCATGCTTCGGAAAAAATCACCGCCGTTGAGTTAGGTAAAAGCGATGATTTATTGGGAGCGACGGTCGCATCACAGAAAGCTCAGCTCTCATTTAATGCATTGATGCAAGTGCGCAACAAGATGGTGTCCAACTTTCAAGACATCATAAAAATGCCAATTTAGGCTAGGGATTAGCGATGGCAGCAGAAGCAGAAACTCAACCCGCGTTGACCAATAATATGGGAGTAGCCAAAGAGAAGCTCACTGAGGCCTCTAGTTGGCTCACGAGGTTTTGGCAGAGTTCACAACGCAACGTCATTATCATCACTATTTTTGCGACGATCACGGCGGCGATCATCGTGATTATGTTGTGGACGTCATCAGAACGGTTTAGACCTCTCTATAGCAAATCAGCGAACTTCGATTCTAGCCAAGTACTGCAAATGTTGGATGAGGAATCAATACGTTACCAGTTGAGTCAGGACGATGGGCAAATACTGGTTCCCGAAGGTGATGTCGCCAAAATCCGCATGATATTGGCGTCTAAAGGATTAAAAGAACAATTGCCGAGTGGCTTTGATTCGCTAGATAGCTCAAAGAGCCTCGGCGAGAGTCAGTTTATGGAGAATGCTCGCTATCGCCATGCTCTAGAGGGCGAGTTAGCACGCAGTATCACCACCATGAGTGCAGTGAGCTTGGCTCGAGTTCATTTGGCCATACCGAAGGAAAGTTTGTTTATGCGTGATGACGCTGAGCAGCCGAGAGCCTCGGTGATTGTGCATATTATTAATGGGATGGACCTTAAGCCGACTCAGGTTGAGTCCATCATTAACTTAGTGTCTGGTGCGGTTATTGGACTTAAATCGGAACATGTGCGAGTGGTCGATCAACATGGTCGTTTGTTATCAAATGATGCGACGGTTGGGGACATTACCGTGACGACTGGCAAGCAATCCGATTACAAGCGTAACCTTGAAAAAAACTTGGTCGCTCAAGCGACTGACATGCTGACCCCAATTCTCGGTGCAGCCAACTTTCGAGTTCAAATTGCCAGTGATATTAATTTTTCTAAGGTTGAAGAAACAGAAGAAATCTACGCTGATCCTGTGGTCCGAAAAGAGACCTTATTGAGTGACATGAACGAGTCGTCGATGGCGCTCGGGATTCCGGGGGCATTGAGCAACACACCACCAGTGACCGATGGAGAGCCTCAACCAGAGCCTAACGCCAAGGTCAATCGAAGTGAAACATCGCGTGATTATGCGGTGAGTGGCAAGGTGCGCCATACTCAGCATCAGCAAGGTGTATTGCAGAACCTTTCTGTCTCTATTGTGGTGAACGACTTAGCGAACCCCAATCAAACTTGGACACCTGAAGAGCTTACTAATGTTGAGAATGTGGTTCGTTCGGCAATAGGGTTCAATACCGAGCGCGGCGACAGCATTCACATCACTCACTTCCCTTTTGTGATTGCCAGTATTCCAGAGCAAGCCCCGATTGCTTGGTTTGAGAACACGCATATTATGCAGCCTCTTAAATATCTACTTGGAGTGATGCTCAGTGGCTTGATGATCATGGTGGTGCTGCGACCTCTAGCACAATACCTTACTAAGTCAGCGGAGCAAGAAGAGCTGGAAGCGGAAAGCATGGAATACGATGACGTCATTACCAAAGAAGAGCGTGCCGCTGATGCAGCCTTACAATCCAAACTGCAATCGTTAGGTATTGATGCAACCGGTATTAAGGCGCTTGATGACAACTTGCCATCTGCGGATAGCCCACTCGAAGTTCAAATTAAACATCTCAAATTAATCGCAAAAGAAGACCCGAATAGGGTGGCTGAGATTTTACGTACTTGGATACAAGCATAACGAATCAAATAAAAGTCAGTAGGGAGAAGGTGCATGGATGGCAAACAAACCTATCAATCAGTGGATGGCGTCGCGATGTTGGTGTTGACGATGGGAGAGGACATCGGTTCTGAAGTACTCAAAGGCTTCACCCATGAAGAGATCAAACAGATCACGCATGCCATGAGTAAAATGAAGGACATCAAAGCCAAAGATGCGCTGGTCTCTTTGTCGGGCTTTTTTGATGATTTTCGTAAGCACTCCGGGATTCTCGGCGGGACACGACAATACATCACCAATGTGTTGGAAAAAACGTTAAACGGCAATTTGGCGAGAGATCTTGTATCAGAGATTTATGGCGACGAGATCCGCTCACATGCTGAAAAGCTGGCATGGATCCCTCCGGAGCTTTTGGTCAATGATCTCAAGAAAGAGCACATCAATCTGCAAGCGCTGTTGATTGCCCACCTCCCTTTGGAATATAGCGGTCGTGTTATGGAGAAGTATGAGGAACAAGAGTGCCATGCGTTAATCCTGCAGATCTCTAAGACACAAGTGTTAACTTCTGGTCTGATGGAGACACTAAAAGACCTTATCGATCGCTGCAAAGTCAATTATCACAGCGGCGGGTCTGCCAGCCTGCAAGGTTCGAAAGTGGTCGCGAACCTTATCAACCGTTATTCCGGTGACAAAAGCAATTTATTCCAATTCCTTCATGATCAAGACGCTGAAGCCGCAGAGCTGGTGGAAGAGGCGATGTTTGATTTCTTCACCTTATTTAATCAAGACCTAGAAACCATCAACCTGATTAACGAAAGAGTCAGCCTGGAGCAATGGGCATATGCCCTCAAAGGTACCAATAAAGATTGTCGCCTTTACATCATTAACTCTATGCCACAACGGGTATCGACAGAGCTCAAAGAAAACCTGGTACGTATTGGTGCTGTGCCGGTCAGTCAGGTTGAGCAAGCACGTAAAGATATCATTGATATCGTCAAACAAATGCAATCGGAAGAGATCATCAAGCTGAACTTTGCTAACGAGCCAAGGTTGACCTAATCGGAGATGTGGTATGAAACTCACGGGTATTACGCAGCGCAAAAATCAGGTGAATCCGACAACGACGGGAAAAATTAAGAAGCCGGAAAAGCTAACCAGTAACAAGCCGAACAATGCACTCGTTAGGCAGCAAATGGTGCAAATGAACCTGCAAGAAAGGCCTAAGCTGATTGCTGAGGTTGCCGATTCTCACAAAATGTACAGCAGGCTTATGATGGCGGGGGAAGTGCTACGAACTGTGGCGAGCGAATTGATTAAGCTGCGCCAGTTAGCAGAACTGAACCAGTACAGCCCAGAACAAGCCAATCACATTGATGTGATTAAGAAAAAATTGGTGTTTTGGAGTCAGAAAAGATTGTTTAGTGACTACGTCGTGGACTCAAGTTTTGCACCGATTCAAGGCGACAACCCTTTTATCGAATTTACGATTCCGGGGCTCGACTTACAGCGAGAACGGTTTCGTGATGAGGTTGTTTCTCTGTACATCAATAACCGTTTGATACCGTTGGCGTTTGAACGTTCAGAAGACAGAGAGGTATTGCTAGAACAATTCAAGATGATGTTTGCTTATGCGCACTTGCAGCTCAGAATTAATGAACAACAAGAGTTTGTGATCGGTATTCGGGACCAACAATGGCGTTTGTGGGATGGGCAGGTTTTCGTTTCAGGCCAAGGTGGTCGGTATGCTGAAGGGCCTCCTATTGCGGTGCCGGCTCAAGCTCGCTATCCCGTGTTGGACGACATCAGTCGCTTGTTGGTCAATGAGCCGGGCTCAAATCAACAAATCGACGCCTTGCTTGAACGGGTTAATAAACTGTATTTGGCATTATCGAAAATGTTGAAGATGAAAAGACAAAAAGCTGACCAGCTTATCGCGTTTTGTTCACACCCCGAGTTGCAAAAATTAGGCAGCTTCAAGCATCAGTTAGTGAGTAACCCAGAGCTGTCGCTTAGGTCAATTCATCGCGGCTTTAGTGGGCCAACCAGAGACAATGTAATCAAACTATTAAGAAAAAGGTGAAACAGAGACGAAATACTGCCGTTATAGTTAATTAGTAGTGCAGCAAAATGGGTAGGCAGAGATGAGTCAAATTAAGGTCGACAATGTGAAACACGTTGTGCCTCATACTCAGGTAGATGTGGTTCAAAACAAAAAAACCGAGCCCGATCAAAAAGCGAAGGTGAAGCCGATTAACCTCTCTCAGCATGAAGTGGAGTTACTCGATAATACCAAGAGTCTTTTTGACGGTGTAGACGATATCGATACGGCTAAAGTCGAGCAGATAAAAGCGCAAATTTCCACGGGAGAGTTAGTGTTTGATATGGATGAGCTAGCGAAAGTCATTACGAGACTGGATCATGGAACGTAGAAGTGACCTGATTGGTTATATTACCTATGGTCAGCATGTGCTGGCATTGTCGGGCGAGTTATCTGCACGTTTAGATGATATTCGTGCTGCGATATTGAATCGTGAGTATCAGAAGCTGGAATCCCTCAATCAAGCGGTCACATCACTGACTCAACGGCTAGCTGACGCTGACGCCAAGCGATTTACTCTGGCCAAACGGCTCGGTTGTAAAGAGCGACAGTACGCAAAAAACATGCAGGCTCGGCTTAAAGGAAAGGCACTGCAACGCGTTCAAACGTTGGATGCGGAAATTGAGCAGTCGATAAACCAGTGTAAAAACAAGTTGGCGCGCCAAGGCAGTGTCATGGTGATGCAGCATCAAGCAATGGAAGAGGCGCTTGGTAAGCATCAATTAAGAGTCAATGTTTAGGCTGAGGCGGTGTATGGTTAGATTATTAAAGCTAGCTGGTACATTGCTGCTCGTCTATGGTTGTGTGACCAAGGTGAATGCAGAATCAGATAGCATTGCACTTGAACAACAACTCTCCACTCAAATCCATTCGCTCATTGAGCAAACCATTCGCTACCGCTATCCCCAACAGTACCAACTCGATGTTCAGCTGCGTTTTTCTCGGGCTATTCATCAGTTACCGCCCTGTACTGAGTCTGTTGAAGTGACCCATAGAAGCAAGATCAAGCTTGGCAAACAAAAGTGGAATGTGCGCTGTGCGCCTGAGAGATGGACCCTTTCTGCGACCTCAACGTCGACAATAACCGTCTGGACTGCGACAGCTAATAAAGCACTTAAGAAAGGCCAACGGCTAACGCATGACGATATTACGATTGAACCGATCAAACTCTACAAAGACCAAAAAGTGTTCTTCAAGGCCAGCGAAATCGTTGGTAGCAAAATTAAGCGCTCAGTGAACAAGGGAGGTTTGTTGACCACTTCCTCTATGTATTTGGATTATGACGTTGAAAAGGGGCACTCTGTGGATGTGGTTTTTCAATCGAATCGTATACGTTTAGAAACGTTAGGAATGGCGTTAGAAAGTGGGCTGATAGGCGACACGGTCTCTGTTAAGAATCGACAGTCTGGAAAGTTACTACGCGGCGTCGTCATTGAAAAAAACAGAGTTCGTGTGTTCTAAAATCAGATTCAATGAGCGAATTATTATTTACTCCACATCCCCTAACACATTTAATCCATACTCATTTGGGATCTCGTTGTAACTCAGCACAATCAGCTCTTTGGCAAAGGCCTTGGCTAACTTGGCTATCATAGGGCGTGTGGTGGGAGGCACTACGATGACCGGTGGCAGGTTTTGGCTCTGCATGGTTTGTACTATGGTTGGCATGCGATTTTGGAATTTCTGCAAGATCGTCGGCTCAACAGGAATCGAGTCTAGAGGAATATTGGGGTCGCTTTGCTGACTCAAAGAGATCGCGCCCTTTAACTCTCCTTCTAAGGTTGCACCAATAATGAAAGCGTGGATGGTTTTGCTGTTTGGCGAGATCAAATTGACGATGGTTCGTTTTAACGCGACCCGGATATTAGAAGATAGCAAGATTGGATCCTTTATGGTGTCGACGCTTTCAATAATAGTGTTGGCGATGGTTCTCACGTTAATGATAGGCACTTGTTGAGCCAGTAACTGACGGATGACCTGCATTTGTAGGTTCGGACTAATAACGTTTGCTAGGTTCTCTGCAAGCTCAGGATGCTGCATAGCAAGTCGCTGGTTGAGGGCTTTCACGTCATCATAATTGAAGATGTTGTCTAGGTGTTCGCTGCACACTTTACTGACGTGAGTGGCGATGACATCATGCACCTCAATAACTTGAAAGCCATGATTGATCGCCTTGGTTTTATCCCCTTTTTTAATCCATAGCGCTGGAAGCTGATAGGCTGGGTCGATGCCAACAATGCCATCGAGATCTGGATGCTCAATATGGTTGCCTACTGCCATCGCTTTATCGGCATAAACCTCGCCACGCTCAATCTCATCGCCATCAATGCTAATGGCGTATTCGGAAGGCTTGAGTGAGAGGTTGTCGGTTATCACCACCTCTGGCATCACAAAGCCTATTTGTTCACTGAGCGTTTTTCGGCTGCCACGAATACTCTTAATCAGGTTACCGCCCTTTTGAGAGCTTGCTAAAGGAACCAACTTGAAGCCTAACGACAGGGCAATCACATCCACGTTGGGAATAATGCTCCAATCAATCGTATTTTCTTGATGAGGCTGAGGAAGCGTATCTAAATCGGGGCTTGTATCGGGCGTAACATGCTGAAATTTAGATTGCCTCCAACCGACAAACGCTAACAATACGGTAAAGGTATAAAAGGCTAAGTGCGGCATGTTTGGTACGCTACCAATAACAAACATGACTCCCGCAGCCATGTATAAATTGTTCGGTGACGCAAGTAACTGCCTTTTCACCGTTTGTGCCATGTCGTTATCGTTATCACTAATTCGCGTCACGATGATAGCGGCGGATGTGGCCAGTAACAGCGATGGAATTTGTGCAACCAGACCATCACCAATGGTCAGTAGGGCATAGGTTTGGAAAGCCGCTTCTGCGGTTAGGTTGTGCTCAAATATCCCTATTAGAACCCCACCGATTAAGTTGATGAACAGGATTAATAGCCCAGCAATCGCATCACCACGAACGAACTTACTGGCACCGTCCATTGCGCCGTAGAACTCCGCTTCTTCTCCTACTTCTAAACGTCGAGTTTTGGCTTCTTTCTGATCGATAGCGCCTGCATTTAAGTCTGCATCAATGGCCATCTGTTTCCCTGGTAGGGCGTCCAGAGTAAAGCGCGCTGATACTTCGGAGATCCTTTCGCCCCCTTTGGTGATGACCACAAAGTTAATGATCATCAAGATCACGAACACCACGATACCGACAACATAGCTCCCGCCGATAACCACTTCACCAAAAGACTGAATCACCTTACCAGCGGCGTCTCCGCCATTGTGACCTTCGAGTAGAACGATACGGGTAGAGGCTACATTGAGGGTTAATCGAAGCAGGGTAGCGACAAGTAATAGCGAGGGAAATATAGAGAAATCAAGCACTCGTGAAACGGTACTGCTGACCAGCAAGACGACGATGGCAAGCATGATATTAAAGGTAAAAAACGTATCCAATAAAATTGGTGGCAGCGGCAGAATCACCATCGCCAAGATCATGAGTAACACAATTGGAATTGTTAGCCGAGCAGCTATTGCATTTAATACGTGTCTCATAACAACCATTATTATGAATATTGTTGATTAATATACTAGGATACTTTTACGCACTTCTCATTTTTGAGTCTTGCTATTTTTAAATTTAGTGATCTTTTTTCCGAAAAATATGAAATGAAATTTTTCCTCTGTCGTTAACAGTTAGTGAACAGCAAACACAGATGGGGAACATCAGATGGCTATATCAGTACATACAAATTACGCAAGCTTAGTGACTCAAAATACATTGCAGTCGACCAACAGTGCATTAACCAAATCCATGGAAAAACTGTCTACCGGCTTTCGAATTAACTCAGCTGCCGATGATGCGGCAGGCCTACAAATTGCTAACCGCTTGGAAGCTCAATCACGCGGGATGAATGTAGCAATGCGTAATTCTCAGGATGCGATTTCTATGATGCAAACTGCAGAGGGGGCCTTTGACGAGATGACCAATATTGCTTATCGAATGAACGACCTAGCCGTTCAGTATGCAAATGGGACTAATTCTACAGCAGACCAAACTGCGATTGATGTTGAGTTTAATGCGCTCAGTGATGAGTTAGCTAACATAGCGTCGAATACAAATTTTGGTGGTACCAATTTGCTCACTACAGGTAGCTTTGGTGCCGGTGCGGTTGTGTTTCAGATAGGTACCTCATCAACGGAAACCTTATCGGTTGATGCATCAACTGAAGTCGGTGCGGTGACAGGTCACGCACTAGCTGCTGGTGGCGGTGCTTTAAGTGCAGCATCTAATATTGATGCTCTATCTGGTACAGGTGGTCTTATTGAGCTGTTGGGTACTGCGCGAGCAGAGTTCGGTGCGAATATTAACCGTCTTGAACACACTATTACCAACCTTGGCAATATGACGGAAAACTTAGAGTCTTCTAAAGGTCGAATCATGGATACCGATTTTGCCTCTGAGTCTGGAATGATGAGCAAGCAGCAAATGCTCATGCAATCGGGTGCTTCTATGCTGAGTGCATCGAAGATGGTGCCTCAATTAGCGATGAGCCTATTGGGCTAGTTTGAGTAGCAATTATTTACTCAGTAGCGGCTATACATATAGCCGAATAGCAGGAGGGTAGAGCTGTACCTCCTATGCGAGTTAAGGGGAAGGGTTATGAACGTTGATGCGGTTCAGTTAGCTAGCAATTTTGCCAGTCTAGATGTGCAGCCTTTTGAGTTGCGCTATACCCAAAAGTTGTCAACGATTACCTCAAAGACCTCTGCGATTGGTAAAGTTAAAACGGCCCTTCAGTCGCTTGAAGATAAAATTTACGAGTTTACTCAATCTGGGTCCAGCCTAACTCAAACGTCAACCTCGACATCGAGTGATGACTATTTCTCTCTCTCCGTCGACTCTGGTGTGAATGACATCAACTTAGATGTTTTTGTGCAACAGATGGCTTCCAATCATCAAGTAGTTTTTGATGCCAACTCGGTCGATTCAAATGATGTTATGGCGTCGGGAGGCGTGTTTTCTGTCACTCAAGGCGGCGTTACTACAGACATCAACATTATGGATGCAGACACTGACGTAAGTGGTGATGTTACGTACAGCGAGTTTGTAAGTTACTTCAATGATCAATTTGACGGTTCTATTCAAGCCACTCTCGTTAAGTCGCAAGGGTCGATGAAAGTGCTGTTTGGTTCTGAAAATGAAGGCGCTGACGCTGCTTTTACTTTGTCTGCAGATGCCGCCAGCGGTTGGGATACGGTGGTGGCAGCAGCAAGCGCCGCACCAATGCAAACAGCCCAAGATGCGGTGATCGCACTCGGTGGCGAGTTTGGCACTCAACTTACTAATTCAAGTAATACCTTTGAATCACTCATTGATGGCGTTGACCTTACGGTGACTAAATCGAACAACAGCGGAGATTCAGCAACAAAGATTGAAATTGGCGATGATCTTTCCGCCACGGTCGCTTCCTTACAAGAATTTGTTGATGCCTATAACAGCGCTGTTACTGAGATCACTAACCTAACCGCTTCTGGTAATGAAGATGAGACAAGGGGCGTATTGGCTTCGGATAGCGCAGTGCGCAGCATCAAAAACCAACTGGCTAGCGTTATACGTGATGACTACAACGGTACTCGTTTGTTTGAGTTAGGGCTCGAAATCGACCGCGATGGCAAGCTTAGCCTCGACTCCAACAAATTTGAAAGTGCGGCAACGACGGTCGATTTTGAAACACTATTCACTGGAAGCGGTGGAGTCTTTGAAGCTTTTGAAAGCAAACTTGAAACCTATATCGACTTCTCTAACGGCTCCCTGAGTCGACGAATAGATACGCTCGATAATGAAAAGAGCCGCATTAATGACGCCTTAGCGGCGCTCGACACTCGCTATGAGACTTACTACAACCGCTACCTGTCTCAGTTTACTCAACTGAACTCACTCAGTAGTCAATTGGATTCGGTATCTGGACTTTTCACGATCTAAGGAGCAACACATGCTTTTAGGGAAACAGCAGCAAGCCAACTATGCCAATGTTCAAGTGACGGCTAATGCTTCAGTGTCGTCGAGCTTTGAATTGATTTGTATGTTACACGAGCGACTGATCCAAGAGTTAGAAAGTGTCAAATTTTCAATTGAAACCAAAGACTTGGAGCTCAAATCTAACGCAACGCAAAAATCGATTGATATCTTAGTTGGGCTCGATGCATCTCTGGATTTATCGACTGGGGAAGAGCTTATCCAAAACATACACGCCTTGTATGAGCACGCCATTGCGACTGTATTTGAGGCGTCGAAAGAGATGAATACCGAACTTATCGTTAAGTTGATTGGTGTCGTGACCGATCTGAAAGAGGGATGGGAAGGCGCAATGGAGTGGCTTGATGAAGCCCAATCCTAAACAGGTAGAACGTCTTGTTAGTAAGTTAGAGGACGCAGCAAATCGCAAAAAATTTGCTGAGATCGTGAAGCTTAATCTGTTGGTGAAAAAGGTGCTGCTAGAGGTTGAACAGTCGCACCCTGATTATGTTGCTATCGTTAGGCGACTTAAGTCGGCTCATGAGCAATGTCGAATCTTAGTGACTCATGAGCAAGCCTTATTAAAACAGCAGCTTAGTAACAATATCAGTCTACGTGAACGTGACAAAGCCTATGCTCAGACACAGGTCAGAGCGGGAGAGTAATTATGGAATTACAAGCACAAACGTCGTCTTATAGGAGCAGTTTGGATTTACTGTCGATGGCAAGTCCTTCAGTGAAAAGTAACACCGCGAGTACGTTAGCGACGCCTATAGCTTCTGAAACCTTAGCCTCTGAAGCTTTAGCTTTTGAACCATTGGCTTCAGAACTAGGCGAGATACGTATGACGCCGCTTGCGCAGTCTTTTCAGTCGCTATTTTCGGTGCTTGATCAGGTGAGTTCGTCTATGTCTGCAATTTCTCCAGATTCCGCTTTGATACCTAATACGAGTGCCTCTGAAAGCACGGCTAGTTTTTCTCATTCGGTACTTTCTTACTCACAACTATTTAATCCTGAACTATTGAGTCCTGGGTTTGATACTACTCACTCTCACTCACCTCTAACTCGATTGGAGGCATCAGCGGAAGGGTTGAATCTGAGTGATAGAGCAGCAGTGCAGTCGTTCGACTCGCCACAAGATTTCGTGCAGCAGCCACAGGTTCAACTGCCGCAGTTAAGTACGATTGCTCATTTTGTTACCCAGCAGTTGGAATTGATGAATCAAAGACGGGGAGCGGGCTCTGAATTCAGTTTAAAAAGCAGCTCGCTATTATCTTCTAAAGGAGTGGATCATTCAGGGGCTGATTGGCAAGCGAGCACGCCTTCATTTGTTGGTCACACCCCCAATAGGTATACCAGCTCAGAGTTGGCCTTGTCGTTTAATCATCAGCTAGCCAGTTCAATGTTCAATGCCACTCCAGCAAGTCTCAAGTTAGGGGCTACTTCCACCACTCCATTGTTAATGGGGCAGCCGATAGTTGAAGCGGTTAATGCTACCAGTGATAGCAGCTATGTTAGGGCTTCGGCTCCGATGGTAGAGACGACCAAAGAGCTTAGCTTAGAAAGTCAAAGGCAGATACATCAAGTATTGAGGGATAAAATTCAGCTTCAGTTCGACACGTTAAATCAGGCGGCTCGAATTCGCTTTGATCCACCAGAGTTAGGCAAGGTAGAGATGTACATTCGCGTTGATGGTGACAAAGTGAACATCCAAATGAGTGCGTCATCGGCGCTAACCAGAGAGGCGATCTTAGCGACATCGGAACGTTTGCGACACGAATTGATTTCGCAAAATTCAGAGTTGTCTGAGGTGAACATTAGTCTTGACCAACCTAGCCACCATCAACCTGAGTCGAAGCAACAAAATCAGCCGTTCGAACAAGAACGCCTATCCTCTAGTGATGCTCATACGCAAGATCAACCCGAGTATGTACTGGAATACCAAGCATATATTGCGAGGGTCTGAACATGATTAAAGTTTTCATCACCTTTGCTTTAACTCTCGCATTATGTGTGACCGGATTTTGGTTTTATCAAACCAATCAACTGAATATGGGACTGTTGAGTTCATGGTTAACCCCAAGTGAGCCAGAACCGGCTGCAACGCAACAGATCGAGGTTCAGTTAGAAAATGTACTCGTACCGATTAACCTAGGTAACCGACAAAGTCTGTTGTTATTGGATGTCTCTATGTTTACGCCAGAACGGAACAGTGGTTACGTGCACGAGCAGCTCAGCCGAATCAAAAATCGAATCATAAAAAAATTCAGTGTGAAGGAGGCGTCTTACTTCTATAACAAACAGTTTATTTATGTCATTCAAGACGACTTAAAAGACGATTTGGACGAGTTACCCAGCTTACAAGTGGGTGATGTGCTTGTGACGAAAGCGGTATTTCAATAGGTCGCCATCATGTTAATGCAGCCTAAGTATCAACATACCCAAACCGATGACCAAGCGACGCTACAGGAGCTCGAGAAGTTGGTATTGCAGCAAAACATTAAGTTGATTAATGGGCTGTTGTATCAATATCGCTATGCGGTTGATGAGGGGACGTTTGAGGACCTTAAACAAACCGCCATGATGACCTTAGTGATTGAACTGAGAAAGTTTGACCATGTGGCAAATGATGACTTTCGCCGTGCCGTTGCGGTACGCATTCGTGGTGAACTGATCGATGAATTGCGTCGACGTGACTACATGGAGCGTGATAAACGCCAGCTCGTCAACCGCATCAAACATGCCGAGCGGCAGTTACTCCAGCTACTCGGCAGGGAGCCAACCAGTAATGAAGTCTGTCGACATTTAGGGGTAGAAGCGGATGATTACCAGCAAGCCATGACCCTCGTGGATGTCTTTGATGATATTGAGTTGGAATCTGTAGTTACTGCAGTGCCCGAAACCGATAAAGAAGTATTGTTTAACGAGGTGAAGCTGGTACTGAACTCACTCCCAGCAATGGAACAGCGGATTTTGTATCTGATTTACGTGAAGAGCTTGAGCACCAAAGAGACGGCGTTAGTCCTCGATATCAATGAGATTAAGGTTCACAGGCTCAAACATCGAGGCTTAGACATTCTCAAAAGCAGAATTAAGGAGAGTGATGTATGCAAAAGTTAATCGGCATTGTTGTCGTATTAAGTGTGATTTTTGGTGGCTTCATTTTCCTTGGTGGTAAGTTTGAGTTCATCTTTAAGCTGTCAGAGATCATCATTATTTTTGGTGCAGCCTTCGCTAGCTTGCTGATGTCTACGACCTCTTCAACCCTCAAATTGATGGTGCAACAGATTGGTATTGCGTTTCGCTCTACTCCTTACAACAAGGACTATTATCAGCAGTTACTGTCTTTGATGTTTGAGCTGATTAATACCGCGAGAGTGAAGAACATCAAAGCGTTGGATATTCATGTTGAGAACCCGGAATCGAGCAAGATTTTCGCGAAGTATCCTCGAATTACCAAAGACGCGTTAACCACACAATTCATTATCGATTCATTTCGTCAGGTGATTACGGGCAAGCAATCTCAGCATTTGCTCGAGGCTTTTCTTGAAGAAGAAATCGAACATTTGGAAGACGAATATACTAAGCCGTCGGAGAAGCTACATGCCACTGCTGAGGCGATGCCAGGGTTAGGGATCTTAGCGGCTGTGATGGGAATAATCCTCACTATGCAGGGGCTGGATGGTGAGATAACCGAAATTGGTAAGAACATTGCTGGCGCATTGGTGGGTACCTTCACTGGCGTTTTTGGGTGTTACTGTGTGTTAGGTCCGATGTCGAGCAGCATTAAAGATGTGTCTGAGAATCAGCTCGCGCCACTGTTTTGTGTTAAGTCGATATTGTCAGCTTATGCTCAAGGCCAGTCGGCTCACATGTGTGCTAATGCAGGTCGAAAAAATATCGAGACTCGCTACAAACCATCATTTGTTGAACTTGAGAAGGCGGTTGAAGTATTAAGACAGCAGCCGTCATCAAGTTAAGGAGACGATGATGCAACAACCTCAAGTTATTATTCAGAAAAAAGGTCGCCGTAAGCGGAATGAACTGCAACATGGTGGTTGGAAGGTCGCAATGGCGGATCTAATGATTTCGTTGATGTGTCTCTTTTTGGTGCTGTGGATTTTGCAGGTGGTGGATGTGGATGATCAGAAGAAACTGCTTAACTACTTTGCTTACGGAAATGATCCAATCATGCACCTAGGTACCAGTGAAAGTGGTGGTAATTCCATAAACCCACTGCCACTGCCTCATGTCGCGACCTCTCACTATGATGCCGATCTTCATCGAATTAATGATACCTCAGTGTTAGAAGGCGAGTTTAATAGCCAACAGGAGCTTGAATTGCTGGCACAACGTATAACCCAAGAGCTTTCAGGTATTGATGCATTAGGTAGTGTCAGTGTTTTCGTTACGCCTCAGGGAGCCAAATTGGTGATTGCTGATTCAGACAAAGGGCCGATGTTTTTCCGAGGCGGAGCTAAAGTGACGCCATTTTATCAAGACCTGTTATTGAACCTCGCAAGGCTACTCGAAAAAATCGAGAACAAGATGATCATTACTGGTCACACAGATGCCAGTCGTTATAAGGGTAGCCGCATGACGAACTGGGAACTATCAAGCAATAGGGCAAACAGCGCGCGTTACTATCTCAATAAAGGGGGGCTTCAAGAGCACCATATCTTTCAGGTCACGGGTATGAGTGATACCGCCCCTGTTGACTATGAGAATACGAAATCTGGAATCAACCGTCGTATAGAGTTGTATATATTGACCGAAAATACCCTAGAGCAGCTGAATAAAGTCTATAAGTCGTTTTCGATAGGCAGTGCCACAAGAGCTTCTCCACTTGGTCAGCACGAGTTGGATAAGGTGTTGCCCGACAGTAAGAGAAGGGCGGTTAGACAAGCGGAGTTGAACCAACCTGTCACTTCTTTTGAAGTGCTAAGTCGTTATGACTGAATCAATCAACGTCATGTTTAATTCACGGAAGTGCCTGGCTTGGTTAGTGCTCATTGATTACATTTTAATAGGCTATTACGTCTATTTAGCGACGAGTTTGCTGTATTTCGATGTTTTTATCGTAGGTTTGCTGATTGCTATCTACAATATTTTGCTAGTCATGTTTATCGTTCAACAGCCACAAGGTTTTATCTCTCTCGAGAAGGATAAGCATTTAGTTATTCCCATTTGTTTCGCGGTATTTTTGGGTTGTACCATCGTGGTATTAACCTTTTTTTGGTGAGCCTTTGAGTGAACAGATTTTTAGGTGTGCTTCTAATACTGAAGGTAGGGTTGGGGTTTAAACAAGGATAAAGGACAATACGATGATGGAGCGATGTTTTGGCTAAAGGCTTTGGCTTTCAACTTCTGGTGCACTGGTTTTTAGGACTGGTGTTATTAATTATGTGCTTTCAAAGTAGCTCCAGTTATGCGCAAAACCGTCCATCCCAAAATGTCATCCAACCCCACATAAACACGCTTAAACCATACCAAAACCAAATACTGAAAAAGCTAGAAGAGTTCGACCCACTGGTTAACGAAATCTTTAGACAGCTTACCGAGCGGTCTTTACCTGATAGCTTTGTGTTGGTGCCTATGCTGGAATCTTCGTACAACTCCAATGCTATATCCCCTGCTAAGGCGGCAGGCTTATGGCAGCTGATGCCAGCCACTGCTGAAAGGTTTGGTTTAACGGTTAATGACAGGCAAGATCAAAGGTTTGAGATTGAGCCTAGCACTCATGCGGCGATGCAGTATCTCGATTTTTTATATCGTAAGTTTGATGGTGATATTAACCTGACTCTTGCGGCATATAACGCTGGAGAAGGACGGGTACAACGAGCAGTAAAAAAGGCGGGTAGTCGGCAGTTTTCCGATTTAAGGTTACCCAAAGAGACGGTTGACTATGTACATCGTTTTTACGCCCTGTTGGTGTTAGTGGATGTTACTTCACTCAAACAGAATACGGTTGCTCCAATGTGGTTATTTGCCAGTGAAAGTCACTGGCAAAGTACTCCTTTGGTTAACTTGACTCCTTTGCCGCCATTGATTTCGCTGTAATGGCGACCGAATGGTGCTTATGTAAACTAACCTTTGGAAATTAATTTACATAAGTCACCTATAAAACTAGCGACACGCAGCGAAGATATCTTGGTTCTCTCGGTATTCTTTGGTTTGTACATCCATTAGGCCAAGCAAAGAGTCGAACAGGTTGTCTTGGGAGAAGCTCTGTTCTTTGCCTGCCTTTCTCAAGCAGGTTTGGTTTATCCCTTTCTGCTCTGCGAAACCATCAGACATCCACATGATCATAGGCACATGGGTTTGCTCTTTCGGTGCCAATGAATAAGGCATGCCATGTAGGTAGACGCCGTTTTCCCCTAAAGATTCACCATGATCGGAAATGTACATCAGCGCCACATTGTACTTATCGGTGAGTTTCTCTAGCTTTTGCATAGCCTGTGAGAGAAAGAAATCCGTGTACAAGATGGTGTTGTCGTAGGTGTTAACCACTTCCTCTTTGGTGCAGTTTTCAATATCTGCACGAGGGCAATCAGGCGTAAATTTCTTATGTTCTTCTGGGTAACGTTCAAAGTACGTTGGGCCGTGAGAACCTGCAATATGATAGAAGATGATGCTATCTTGCTTGAGATCTTGCGTATCTTGTTCGAAGTTCTCTAGCATCGCTGTGTCGTAGCATACGTCGTTATTACACAATGGGTCGCTGTCTTTGGCGACGAGCGTCATCTCTTTGATTCGGTGCGCGACCGCCTTGTCTCCGCCATCATGCTCCCTCCAAATGGAGTGAATGCCCGCTCGATTCATAATGTCGACCACGTTATCTTGGTTGTAGGCTTTATCACGGTCGTAGTTACTACGGTTCATGTTAGAGAACATGCAGGGTACAGATACAGCGGTGGCGGTTCCACACGACTGAACATCGGAGAAAAATATCGGGTTGTAAGGTTTGGTGTGAGCGTTCGTTTCTCTCTCATAGCCATGATATTGGTAGTTATACACGCGAGCGGTTTCGCCAAGTACAAACACTAGTAACGTCGGTTTGGTTGCTGCTTTGGCTTGCGGTTTTTGCTTCGCATCTAATCCTAGCTCTTGGTAGGGGATAGGCTCTTTGATGTAGGTGTTATTGATGTATTTGACCGTTGATGCCACATACTCGGTCGGAATGATCATCTTTTTGATGTGCGAATTATTACGACCAATCGAGACATAATCTTTGTAAAACAGCCCGGCAATAATCGCAATGACGATCAAGGAAGAGAGCAAGCCAATCGATTTCCAGACAAAGAAATCTTTCCAAGATTCTTTTTTAAGTTTGGTAAACAACAGGATGAACGATGGAATACCGCCCATAGCCAGTAGCCATAAGATCGAGTGACCACTGATATAACTGGCTGCTTCACCGCTATTGGTCTCAAACACATTCTCTATCATGCCGTAGTCAACGAATATGCCGTAATTGAACATGCTGTAGCTGACTAAGGTTGAGGTGATCAGCAATAAGATGAAAAACGGCTTAGAGAAGATAGGCCAGTTGAAGACTTGGAAGATGAAGTTAAAGGCAGCAAGGAAGAAGATAGGAATGGAGATAAGAAACGCAACGCTTTCAGATTTCGATGCCTGAACAATACTAAACAGTTCTTGGGAGAGAGGTAGGTTGACGACAAGCAGATAATACACGGCCAACACAAAAGGCAGCTTGTTTATCGACATGTTTAAGCTTGGTAGATTCATAGGTCTTGTTTTCCTGCGTCTCTTATCCCTTTATTTTAGTCTCGCTACCAAGAAAGCTCTAATATCAACGCATAAAGCTCAATAAGTGATGGTGAGCGATAAACCGGTTAAAGTGACATGACGCAATAGGGCGTGTAGAAACAAAAATTCACTTTACTAAGTGACCTTCATGACAAGGTGGAACAGCAAAGTGAATTAGTATGTTCAGCTTATTCTATGTGGTTCAATCACATTAGAAGTTGTATGAACCACCGAAGCTAATGCTGTTGAAGGCAAGCGTGTGGTCACCAGCTGATATCTGAGAGTTACCAAATTGGACCGTGTCGTCTACGCTTACTGCATCCGCTTGCGAGATCAAGCGTAGCGTTAGGTGTTCGATTGGCGTGTATTCAACACCTACACCAAAGTGGAAACCTGTACCGCTATCATCAGCGTAACCAGCACTCTTATTTGCGTTTAGGTCAACAGAGCTTAAACCTGCTAGCACGAATGGGCGGATTGTGTTGTCGAACGTATAACCTAGGTTTGCTGATACAGAAATAGACGTTGGCGACAGCTTTTCAGCGCTATTTTTGTAGTTTGCGTAATCTGTGTAGCCAAGTTCAACACCAACGATGCGGTTGAATTGGTAGCCGCCGTATAGGTTGTAGCCCATGCCATCTGAATCTAAGCTACCGTGGCCGTCTGTATCAGAATCTTGGTAGACACTAAGTCCGCCACCAATGTATGCACCGCCATCAGTACCTGCAGCTAAAGCTGGAAGAGAAACTGCGCTGATTAAGCCCAGTGCTAATGCTGATTTTGTTATCTTGTTCATCTTTGTTACTCACTCTGTCATGTCTTCAAATGTGATTGTCGGTCACTGTCGATTTTTAATCGTTGTTGGTTTTTGGCCTCTCGACCGTTGTTGACAATTATCCCTGAGTCTTTTGCTCATTACTGTATGGCTTTGTAAGCTGAATCGTTACATAGATACAAAAATTCACTTTACTGTGCTGCCTTATCACAGGGCAGAGTAGCAAAGTGAATTTGAGCTACTTACGACGTAGTCGTTTGGGGAGAATATTAGAAGTCGTATGAACCACCGAAGCTCACACTGTTGAATGCTAAAGTATCGCTACTGTATGTCTTGCCACCAATCGTATTATCTACACTTACCGCATCAGCCTGAGAAATAGCTCGAAGTGTTAAGTGTTCGATAGGCGAGTATTCAACGCCGACGCCAAAGTGAAAGCCAGTGCCGCTGTCATCATCAAACCCTGAACCACTACTTGCGTTTAGGTCTACGGAACTCAAACCTGCTAATACGAATGGTCGAATGGTATTGTCGAATGTATAACCGAGGTTTGCTGATACAGAGATAGACGTCGGTGATAGGTCTTCGTAGCTATTTTTGTAGTTTGCGTAATCGTTGTAGCCAAGTTCTACGCCAACGATACGGTTGAATTGGTAACCGCCGTATAGGTTGTAGCCCATGCCGCTAGAATCCAGACTTGGCGCGCCATCAGTATCCGAACCTTGATAGACGCTCAGCCCGCCACCTACGTATGCGCCACCATCGATACCTGCTGCAAAAGTTGGAAGTGAAACTAAACCGATTAAGCCGAGTGCTAATGCTGATTTTTTCTTGATAATACCTTGTTTACTCATCCTGTGATGCAAATCACGGTATCGCTGATAATTGATTTATAAAACCCTCACAAATGAAACCTATTTTTTCATTGATATCGTGATTGTCTTCGGTCCTTGATTTATCAAGGGGTAACAGAAAATTTTTTGGTTATATTGTTTATAAATAAAATTCATATATTGACAAATGGTTAAATTTGCTAAATAAAACGATGTTTTTTAAGGTTGGAGTGAGCTGGGGTTTGTTTAAGTTGTTGAAAAATAAAACATAATAAATATCGCATTTGTTCTATTGTAGTATTTATTTCGGTGTTATTGAGAACAAAGCAGTACGCTGATTCTAATGATGACAAGGAGAGTTGGATGTTAAACAGAGCAAGCACAGGTTTGGTGGTTGTGGACGTGCAAGGTAAGCTCGCACGCCTTGTTGATGACAGTGATGTGCTGATTGCTAATTGCGGAAAGTTGGTTCAAGGAGCGCAGGTTTTGGGTCTGCCAATTATTCGTTTGGAGCAGAATCCAGAGAAGCTAGGTGCTACGGTCGACGAGCTGAATGACCTGCTGAGCGATGTTAATCCGATACCAAAATTTACGTTTAACGCGTGTTACGAACCCAAGTTTGTTGAGACTGTTCAAGCCAAGGATGTGGAGACTTGGTTGGTGTGTGGCATTGAGGCTCATATTTGTGTCTATCAAACCGCAATGGGGTTGTTAGATCTTGGGTACAAGGTTCAGGTAGTTGGCGACTGTGTTAGTTCGCGAACAGCACTTAACAAGGATCTGGCAATCCGTCGACTAACCGATGCTGGTGCCCAAATTACGGGATTAGAAATGAGCTTATACGAATTGGTGAAAGATTGTCGCGCACCAGAATTTAAGCCGATCCTAGCCTTAATTCGTTAACTTGGGTTTCGTTAAGGCCCGATTCGTTATTTTCCCTTTTGAAGAGGTTTGTTTGAATAATCTAATCGTATTTACCGGTGGCCCGGGATCAGGAAAAACCTCGGTTATCGATGCGTTAAAAAGTCGCGGCTATCGCTGCGCACCAGAGGTTGGACGTAAAGTCATTCAGTACCAAGTAGCACGACAAGGGAGTGCCTTGCCATGGTTAGATAAAGTAGCCTTCCGTGACGAGATGGTGCGAGAAGAGTTAGTTAATTATCAAGTGTTTGAGGCAAGTGAACAGCCGGTTTTCTTTGATAGAAGTATCGTAGATTCATACGGTTACAGCTTGTTGGAATCTTTGCCGATTTCTGAATCTCTGTTGAATCAATGCAATGAGCTTGAATACAACAGCAAGGTATTTATCTTCCCGCCATGGGATTCGATTTTCATCAATGACGAAGAACGTAAACAAGACTTCAATGAAGCGATCGCCACTTACGAAAAGATGGTGACAGCTTATACCCAGTTTGGTTATCAGCTGGTGGAAGTGCCCAAGTTATCTGTTGAGGAAAGAGTCGACTTTATCTTAGCTTCGATTGACTCAGGCGAGTGATTTCCAGAAAAGCCACAACTAAAAAAGCCCCGCAGTATCGACTCGATTGAGTGAATACTGCGGGGCTTTTTATTCAAATCGACTAGTTGATGACTTAGTCGTCTTAAACATTAATCACCGAGAGGCTGTCGGTCGCCCCCACCTCGGTAGGAATCTAACGCAACCTTCAAACGACGCAGCTTGTCGCGCGAACGATTCTTATGATTGACTGCGATCCCCATAGAAAGCACATCCACTAATGCCAACATGGCGTAGCGAGAAGCCGACGGTTTGTAGATGAAGTCAGTTTCCATATGCTTGATGGGTAGCAAGATATCGGCAATTTTTGCCAGCGGTGTATCTTGTGGCGTAATCGCGATGATCTTAAGTCCATACTGCTTAGCCAGCTCTGCGGTTTCAGTGATCACAGGCGTGAAACCGGTCGCGGAGATCATCACCATCACATCATTGGCATCTGCTGTCGCAGCAACCATGCGTGACATCAAACCATCGTTGTACGACACCACGGGATAGCCCAAACGGAACAGTCGGTGTTGCAGTTCTTGAGAAGCGATGGTCGAGCCACCACCCATGCCGATAGCGATGATCTGTCTGGCGTTATGCAGCCAGCTGACTGCGGTTTCAACGTCTTGCTCTTTGAACAAGGTGCGGTTGATGTCTAGGCTCTGCTTGATCGATTCGTAGATACCTTGATAACCCGTTTGGTCAACCGGTTCGAGAATAAAACGTTGGCCGACTGTAAGTGTTTGAGCAAGCTTTATCTTCATATCACGTACGTTGCTACAGCCGATAGCCTTAGCAAAGCGCGTAATGGTGGCTTCACTCACTTGAGCGCTTTCAGCAAGCTCTGTGATGCTGGCATTGGCAGCAAAATCAATGTCGTCCATGATCAGCTTAGCGACTTTTTTCTCTGCATCACGAAGAGCGGGAAAACGCTCCGTTATCTGTGAAATGATATCTACTTCTAAACTCAAGAATCCTGATCCTTTGTTGATGGGGCTAATCGATATTACCTAGTTATTAAGAATCTAGCTCTTTAGCTTTTTATGAGCACTAATCCATTTAAAACTAAGCCTTAGCCCCGTTAGTATATCTTATTGCTTCGCTGATTCTAGCTTATCGAATATTCAATTTAGAAGCAGGTTTCCACCCAGTTTGTTACCTGATGGTCGTCATCGCTGATGGCAATGTAGCGCCATTTATCGAAAGTTAAACACGGGTGTGAAGTTGAGAATGCAATCATGTCGCCCACTTCAATTTCAGAAGAGCCGTCCGTTTCAACAAAGGTATGCTGATCCATCACGGCGGTAGAGGTTAAGCCTTTCACTGAGATAGCTTTGCCATTGCGATAGCCGCGTTCGGTAATAGGTAAACCCGCATCAAAGGCCACATCACGCTTGCCTAACCCAACCACTAATTTGGTAGGCTCCGGACGAGATATTACATACGCCCATACCTCAAGTGCCGATTCCAGATCTCCACCCAATTCACACGCGTAACCTTGGTTTACTTGGGCACGCTGCAACACTTTGCTTTGAGCGTCTAGGTAGATCCCTGTGTCGTGAATGGCATAACAGCCCGGGCGGATGATCGCCAAGTAATCGGTTAGGTTCGCTAAACATTCTGCAACCACGTCATACCAAGCAGAGCCGGCACCCGTGATGATAGGTTGCCCTGCAATTAGGCCATCTGATGTGAGGCTTTCGACCGAAGTCAGCGCCTGTTTCAAGAAGGTGCGAATGTCTTGTTCTGCGTTGTCACCGTGAATCACACCCTCATACACCTCAATACCCGCGAGCGAAAGGGCAGGTGTGTCTTGGATGGTTTGAGCCAGTTCTAGAACTTCTTGTGGTGAACGACAACCACAACGACCGCCCGGCACACCAAATTCGATCAGTACTTTTAGTGTCTGCTTTGTATTAGCGAAATATTGGCTAAGTTGCTGCACGTTTATCGATGAATCCACACAACAGTAAAAGTCGACATCAAATTCACTGATCAGCTGTTCAACGATCGCCATGTTGGTTTTACCCACCAACTGGTTGGCCATGATGATTCGTTTTGCACCCGCCATAGCGGCAACTTCTGCTTGTGCAGGTGTCGCTACTGTAATACCCCAAGCGCCATTTTCTAGCTGCTGGCGGAAAAAAGCAGGGGTCATTGATGTTTTGCCATGCGGTGACAATTTAACCTGATGGTGATCGGCGAATGATTGCATCCAATTCAGGTTATTGGTCAAGGCAGATTGTTTGATAATTGCTACCGGAAGCGAAATATCTTCATCAACCAGTCGGTAAATACCGTTCTCAGATTGTGATACTGCTCTCCCTTTTTGGCCTTTTTCAGTCAAGACGAAACTATCTTTTTGATACTTTATAACATCTTTTTGTGCAGGGTTATGTTTCATTGCTGATTCCTAACATGATTTAAGTTGTTGTTATTTAATGTTTAAATATATCTGTAATCTAATTTGTGGTAGAAACTATCACACAAATTAAAATATTATGTGTGTTTTGTCACTGAAAATAATCGGCTGGATTCTTAATATAGCTCCATCAACACAGTGGATTGAGAGAGTGAAAAATGTTGTTCGATACGATAATCAAAAATGTAGAGGTGTTTGACGGCACCGGCGAACAATCGTTTTGTGCCGATGTAGCAATCCTTGATGGAAAAATCGCCGAAATTGGTCAAATCGATCACGAAGATTGTGGCCAGTTGGTTGAGGGAGCAGGCTTAGCATTGGCTCCTGGATTTATCGATGTACATACACATGACGATACCAACGTAATTCGTTACCCAGACTGCCTACCGAAGATCAGCCAAGGTGTGACAACCGTGATTGTTGGCAACTGTGGCATCAGCGCATCGCCAACGGTTTTGGCTGGTGATCCACCTGACCCAATGAATCTGTTAGGCGCGCAGGCTGATTTTAAATACCCAACTTTTGCGGCGTATGCACAAGCGGTAGAGCAAGCTCAACCCGCAGTAAACGTAGCAGCGTTAGTTGGCCACACCACACTGCGTAACCAAGTGATGGACGACCTGCAACGCACCGCAAGCGAAGACGAAATCGCAGCGATGCAAAGCAACCTTGATTTAGCGATGGCGCAAGGTGCATTAGGTTTGAGTTCAGGTCTGGCTTACGCAAGTGCGAAACAAGCGAATGCCAACGAAGTGATGCAGTTAGCAAAGGTACTGTCTAGCCACGGCGGCATCTATACCACGCATATGCGTACCGAATTTGAAGAGATCTTAAGCGCGATGGAAGAGGCGTTTGAGACAGGACAATACGCGAAAGTGCCAGTTGTCATCTCTCACCTTAAATGTGCAGGTGCGGGCAACTGGGGCAGAACCGTTGAAGTACTTGATTTGATGGACAAGGTTTCTGAGCACCAAGATGTGTCTTGTGACTGCTACCCATATTCAGCGAGCTCTTCAACACTGGATTTGAAACAGGTGACGGATGATTTCGACATCTTCATCACTTGGTCTGAAGCAAAGCCAGAACATGCAGGAAAAACGCTTAAGCAGATTGCTGATCAAATGAATCTACCTCTGATGGATGCGGCGAAAGCACTTCAACCAGCAGGTGCGGTTTATCACTGTATGGATGAGAACGACGTAAAGCGCGTATTGAAATACAAGCTGACCATGGTCGGTTCTGATGGTTTACCAAATGACCCGCATCCACACCCAAGACTGTGGGGCACCTTTCCGAAAGTCTTAGGTCACTACTGCCGAGATGAAAAACTGTTCTCGTTGCCAGAAGCGATTCACAAGATGACCGGAATGTCGGCAGAGCGTTACAACTTAGCGGGCCGAGGCGAAGTTCGCTGCGGTGCATTTGCCGATTTAGTTTTATTTGATCCAAAGAATATTAAAGACACAGCAACATTTGAAAATCCTATTTCAGTTGCTGAGGGAATAGAAAGTGTATTTGTAAATGGTGAGTTAACTTACCAAAAAGGAAAAGTAAAAAATAATCGTTCAGGCGTTTTTATTTACCGAAACTAGATTCTAATTATCAAATTAAATTTACGGTGAATATAAAAACGACGAATTAATTTAAATATATTGGAACATAGCCAATATTATCTATAAAGAAGTGGAGTTAAAAAATGACTATTAAACGTTACGGTGTTGAAGGCGGTACAGGTACAGGCGGACAACATTTACCATTTGCACGCGCAACTGAAGCGGGTGGTTTCCTGTACGTTTCTGGCCAGACACCGATGACAGATGGTGAAGTGGTTGAGGGTGGCATTGTTGACCAGTCTCGCCTAGCGATCCAAAACTGTGTCGATATCATGACTGAAGCGGGCTACGGCCTAGAAGACGTAATGCACGTAAAGGTTGTGCTAACGGATTCTCGTTACTTCCAATCTTTTAATAAAGTATTCAAAGAGTTCTTCGGTGCTAACCCACCGGCACGTATCTGCATGGTCTGTGACCTAGTGGTAGACGTGAAAGTTGAAGTAGATGTGACTTGCTACCGCGCTGATCGCGTTTAGTTATAACCTAATCACAATAACCTACTTAGAGAGTATTAGGGGGTAAGCATCCCTGTTATTATCCTTTAATACTCTCACCCTACATTTATAAAAATTACTTTAATTAAAAATATACAAAACCAATAAAGTAATTATATGAAATATAAAATGAATGAATCATAAATAAAGTTCAGGAATGAACTTAATATTTCACTGAGAGGTGTCAAATGAACAGCACACTTTTTCTTACAGGCTTCGGCGTGTACGTATTATTTTTAATTTGGTTAGGCTGGTTTGTCTCGCGTAATCAAAAATCTGGCGAAGATTTCTTATTAGGCGGCCGTGGCCTGCCATTATTCTTAGTACTGGGTACAACCGTCGCGACTATGGTCGGCACGGGCTCAAGTATGGGGGCGGTTGGCTTCGGCTACGCGAATGGTTGGGCAGGTGCTTTGTACGGAATTGGCGGTGCTATCGGCATCCTATTGCTAGCCCTTTGGTTTGCTCCGGTTCGTAAACTGAACTTCATGACCATGAGTGAAGAGCTGGCTTACTATGTTGGCGCTAACCGAATCGTTAAAAACGTGGTTGGTCTGCTTATCTTTATCGCGTCAATCGGTTGGTTGGGTGCGCACATTCTAGGTGGCGGCATGTACCTAGCGTGGATTGCTGACATCGACCTTAACCTTGCGAAGATTATTATTGCTGCGGCATTTACTATCTACGTGGTGATCGGTGGTTACACAGCGGTTGTATGGACCGATACTATCCAAGCTATCATCCTTTTTGCTGGCTTCATCTTGATGGCGGTTATGTCTGTGGATCACATTGGTGGCATGGACAACCTTTACGCTGCGATGGACCCTGCTGCTACAAGCTTTTTAGCAATCGATAAACTAGGTATTCTGCCTGCTGTTTCTTTGGCTGTAGTTATCGGTGTGGGTGTACTGGCGACGCCTTCATTCCGTCAACGTATCTACTCAGGCAAAGACGTTAAAACCATTCGTCGCTCATTTGTGGCATCGGGTGTGTTGTACCTTTTCTTCTCAATCATCCCAGCAATCATTGGTATGGCTGCACACGCAATCGACCCATCATTGGATAACCCGAACTACTCGTTCCCTTACGTAGCTGCAACGGTTCTTCCTGTTGGCGTTGGCATGATTGTTCTTATCGCGGGTCTTTCTGCAACCATGTCGAGCGCAAGCTCAGATGCGATTGCGGGCGTGTCTATCCTACTGCGTGACGTTTACGTGATGTTCACAGGCCGCGTACCAAACAAAGAGTCAATGCTCAACTATTCTCGCTTGGCACTGATTGTGGTGATTGGTTTTGCACTGCTGTTCGCACTGACGTCGAACGACATCATTGGCTACATCACTAAGATGATTTCAACGGTAATGTCGGGCATGTTCGTGTGCGGTATGTTGGGTAAATTCTGGAAACGCTACAACTGGCAAGGTGCGCTTGCAACGCTAGCGGGTGCTTCTGTGGCTTCATTTGTAGTGATGCTAAATGCTGATTACACGGCTTTCTGGGGCAACCCTGTGATTCCTTCATGTCTGTTTGCTCTAGCAGCAGGTGTGGCTGTGAGCCTATGCACTCCGGCTAACCAAGTAACACCAGAAATGGCGAAAGCGATTCTTGATGATGAACGCGCTCTGATGGAGATGGAAATGTCTGATTCAGGTGTAATTGAAGAAGACGCGGCACCTCAACGCCCTGCAAATCAAACAAGCTAAATCTGGTCTCCACAACTTGTTTGCTTAATTCAGGCCCTGCTTAACGGTAGGGCCTTTTCTAAAGTCAATTATCTCTATTTTAGGAGCGGCTATGTCGGCATCTTCTCTGTTCAATATTGCTTTTTTCGGCGAATGTATGGTCGAAATAAGCGGCTCTCCATTAACCAAAAAATTTGGCGGTGACACGCTCAATACCGCGCTTTACCTTTCTCGCTTAACCCAACATCAAAACTTGTCCGTTCATTACGCGACGGGTTTAGGTAGCGATGAACTGTCTCAGAACATGATTGATAGTTGGCAGCTAGAGGGTATTCAAACCAATTTCGTTGAACGTATCCCAAACAAGTTACCCGGTTTATACATGGTCGAAACCGACGAAACGGGTGAGCGACATTTCCACTACTGGCGCAACGACGCGGCAGTAAAATCTTACTTTCAAATCGATAACTTAAACAAGCTTGAAATCGCTCTGACAGAGAAACAAGTCGACGCAGTTTACATCAGCGGTATTAGTATCGCGATCTTGGATGACACCTCTCGTGAGCGCCTATTCAAAGCTATTAGCGTGTTCTCAAACCAAGGCGGTAAGGTGATTTTCGATAACAACTATCGCCCACAGCTTTGGAGTACCGAGCAAGCTCAACACTGGTACGCGAAGTTACTGCCATTGGTAGACATCGCACTGATTACCGAAGACGACGACCTGCTGGTTTGGGGCAATGGCGAGAGCGTTCAACAACGCTGCCTTCGCTTAGGCTGCCAAGAGATCGTCATCAAACGTGGCTGTGAGCCATGCAAAATTGTTCAGGTAGAAAGCGGCAAGGTAGTAGAAAGCTACGTATCAGCGACCGCTGTTGCGAACGTTGTTGATACATGCGCTGCCGGTGACTCTTTTGCGGCGGGTTACTTAGCTGCACGCTTAACGGGCGAGAGTGCTACCGAAGCTGCTGAACTCGGCCACCAACTGGCTTCTACCGTTATTCAGTACTCAGGCGCGATCATCCCGGTAAGCGCTATGAATCACTTAATTAAAAAATAGAAAAACAAAGCGAATTTATTATGTCTCAAGAAATGATCAACACACTTAAGCAGTTCAAAGTTATCCCTGTTATCCAAATCAACAAGGTGGAACATGCGATTCCACTAGCAAAAGTGTTGGTAGAAAACGGCCTGCCAGTAGCAGAAGTGACGTTCCGTACCGAAGCGGCAGCGGATTCGATTCGTGCGATGCGTGATGCCTACCCAGAGATGTGTATCGGTGCTGGTACAGTATTAACGCCAGCGCAGATCGACCTTGCGAAAGAGGCGGGCAGCGAATTCATCGTAGCACCGGGCTTGAATCCAAACACAGTAAAACGTTGCCAAGAGATCGGTATGCCAATCGTTCCTGGCGTAAACAACCCAAGCCAAGTAGAGCAAGCGTTGGAGCTAGGTCTTAACTTTTTGAAGTTCTTCCCAGCAGAAGCGTCTGGTGGGATCAATATGGTGAAATCTTTGCTCGCGCCTTACGTTGATGTGTCGCTAATGCCAACGGGCGGTATCGGCAAACACAACGTCAATGATTACCTAGCGATCGATCGCGTAGTCTGTTGCGGTGGCACGTGGATGGTTTCTCCAAATATGATCGAGAACGAACAGTGGGATGAGATCGCGGTGTTGGTTCGTGAAGCGGTTGCTCTTGTGAACTAACGAGAAGCGTTTGGAATAAAGATAAGTGTTTTAAATAAAGATAAACAACAACAGTGGTTGATGGTTCTGTTTTGTGAATTGCCTCCGATAAACAAAACAGAACGCCCGTTATATAGGAAAACTAATAATGAAAAAAACTATATTATCCCTATTGATTTCAGGTTCAGTAGTGTCCCCAATGGCGTTAGCAATGGCTCCAAATACCGATCTAAATTTAATGCCGTACCCACAAACGGTTGAACTACAAGCAGGGCAAGTAAAGGTCGACGGTAACTTCAAGGTTTACATCAAAGGCTTTAATTCTGATCGTGTTGAGTATACGGCGAAACGCTTTGTCGACCGTTTGGTACGCCAAACTGGTATCCCGATTCTGAATTGGCAGGTTGATAGCGCAGACCAAGCAAACCTGATCATTGATATTGACGCGGCACCAAAGTCTGAAATTCAGAATATCGACTCTGAAGAGTCTTATAAGATTACCACTCAGGGTGAACAAATCACGTTGAGCGCACCAAGCCCATACGGCACTATTCACGGTATTGAAACCCTTTTACAACTCGTCGAAACGACAGCGACTGGCTACCATATTCCTGCCGTAACAATTGTCGATGAGCCTCGTTTCCGTTGGCGTGGTGTCTCTTATGATACCTCGCGTCATTTCGTTGAATTCGATGTGCTGATTCGTCAGTTAGATGCGATGGCATCGGCGAAGATGAACGTTTTCCATTGGCACTTCTGGGACGACCAAGGTATTCGTATTCAAACGGAATCTTGGCCGAGTTTGTGGTCTGAAACCGCTGATGGTAATTACTACACCAAAGACCAAGTTCGTTATCTTGTTGAGTACGCTCGTAACCTTGGTATTCGTGTGATTCCAGAGGTGTCTCTTCCGGGTCACTCTTCTGCGGTTGCTTATGCTTACCCGCGCCTGATGTCGGGTGGTGAAGGCCAAAGCTATGAGCAAGAGCGTGGTTGGGGCGTGTTTGAGCCATTAATGGATCCATTGAATCCAGAGCTTTATGAAATGCTGGGCGATGTGTTTGATGAAGTGACCGAGCTGTTCCCAGATGAGTATTTCCATATTGGTGGCGATGAGCCGAACTACGCACAGTGGAAAAACAGCGAAAAGCATCAAAAGTTCATTGAAGAGAACAATATCGATGGCGAGCGCGGCTTGCAGTCTTACCTCAATGTAAAAGTTGAGAAGATGCTCGAAGAACGCGGTAAGAAGATGACCGGTTGGGATGAGATTTGGCATAAAGATTTGCCAACTTCGATCGTGATTCAAAGTTGGCAAGGGCACGACAGTATTGGTCGAGCGGCAAAAGAGGGCTACCCAGGTATCCTTTCTACGGGTTACTACCTAGATCAACCTCAGCCGACTAGCTACCACTATCGCAATGACCCAATGCCAATTGGCATAACGGTTGACGATAAGCTGCACAGTGGCGAGAAGTTCGTGACGTATCAATGGCAGAAACCTCGTTCTAAAGGCAGCCCACGTAAGGGAACGCTGACTATCATTGAAGCGAAAGACGGTACTTTCCGTGCGTTTAGTGATTACAACGGTAAGTCTCGCGAAGAGATCTACATTCTTGATTATGTGCCTGGTAAAACCTTTGTCGGTCACTTCGATAACTTCATGTCTTATACTGAATTCAACTTGAATTTGCATCCAAATGGGTTTGCTGAAGGCAGTTATCAGTTGATTGGTAACGTGCGCTGGCCAACCACAGGTGAAGTGATTGCGAGCAGTGATGTTGAAGGCAGCGTGATTCCAGAGCCAAATGGCGGTTACCCTGCTGAATTAACAGATAAAGAAAAAGAACTGATCTTAGGTGGTGAGATCACCATGTGGCTAGAGAACAAAGATAGCCTCACAGTAGAAAACTACCTATGGCCGCGTAGTTATGCCATTGCAGAGCGTTTCTGGTCTGATGCGGAATTGACGGACGAACGCAGCATGTACAAGCGTATGAAAGCGATGGATACATGGTCTGAAGTGTCTGTTGGACTTCGTCATCATGCGGACGCTGACATGCTGTTAAAACGTATTGCCAAAGGGCAGGATATCCACGACCTGCGCGTGCTTGCGAAGTACACCGAGCCAGCACAGTACTACGCACGTAACTGGGAGAAGTGGAACTCAACAGAGCCTAAAGGCACTTTGTACAGTCAGTACGAGCGCCTAAACCGCTTTGTTGATGCGCTGCCGGTGGAAAGCTACGCAGTGTATGAGATGCAAGATTTAGTCAATGAAGTCGCGACGGGTAATCAACAAGCGCTAGAGCAACTCGCTCAGCATTATCAGCAAGCAAAATCGGCTGCACTTGCCGCTGAAACTGTCTTTGCAGGTAATGTGTCTTCGGTAGAGACTGTGGTGGTTGCAGAGAAAACCGTTGAAGTCGCAGATTTAGCGTTAACCTTGATTGCTAAAGCGCAAGCAGGCGAAAAGGTGAGAGAAGCAGACGTGAATGCTTACCAAGCGATACTGTCTGACTCAGCGAAAATCTACGACGAATCGATCATCGCGATTGTTCGCCCAACAGAGCTACTGTTGAAGCAGCTAGCTGAGTAAGTCGCTAACTGATGAGCTGATAAGTCACACGCCAATAAGTGCATCAAAACCGCCCTCTGTGGGCGGTTTTTTAGTTCTAGCGCTTCAATAGAATGTGGCGTTCAAGGTCTGTGTAAGTAACTACTCACTATCGCTATTGTTTAGTGTTAACGTAAATGTCATGCCTTGGTCTGAGTTGTTCTTGGCTATCAAGGTACCTTGCATATCGCGCACGTTGTTTGCGGTGATGGCTAACCCCAGCCCCAAACCTTCGCCCATTTTTTTGTTGGTATGAAATGGTTCGAAAATGGTTTCGAGTTGGTCTTCTGATACACCGCAGCCATTGTCTTGCACCTTGATAATCACACGTTGTTGATCGGCATGTGCACTGATAACAATGGTCGCGGGTGTTTGATTCTGAGTAGCATCGATGGCGTTTCTAAGCAGGTTACCAAGCACTTGGCGAAGTCGTGCTTCTTCTCCCATTACCATCGAAATATTGGAAGCGATACGCACACGAATATCGACGCTGTCTAGCTCGGTTTGATGAATACGCAGGGTTTCTTGCAGTGCGTCTGTCAGCGAAACAGGATAAGGTTTCTCAAGCCTTTGAAAGGCGAATGACTTCAGCTGGCTAGTCATGTTAGCCATTCGGTCGATTAGGCTCATCACGAGATCCATGTTCGCTTTCAGCATCTTAGTCTCGCCTCTTTCCATCAGTAATTGATTACTTGAAAGCAGGGTTTTTAGACCAGTAAGCGGTTGATTTAACTCATGAGTAATCGCACTCGACATCCGTCCTAGTGCTGCCAATTTGCTAGATTCGACCAGTTCTTGCTGCGCATCTTTTAGATCTTGAGTTCGCTCTTCGACTCGCAGCTGCAGCGTTTTATTGGCGTTTTGCACCGCAATTTCGGCTTTCTTACGTTTGCTGATATCGATTACGGTACACAGGTAGTAAGTCGTCGCATGCCAAGGAAAGGCGCTAATAGAGAATAAAACAGGGAAGTAACTGCCATCACTGCGTCTTGCCATGGTTTCGACGCTGGTGATCTCGGCCAGTTCTTGATGTTGTTCTAAGTTCTTGAGCAATTGCAAGGTGGTTGAATTCGGGTTGCCGGCCTCAAAAAGCTGCCACGCCTTGATGTTATTGATCATCGAATTGGATAGGGAAAAGTAGTTCTTCGCCATCAGGTTGATATCGTGAATGCGTCCGTGTTTATCGATCAGTATTAACCCAACATGGGTTTTATTGATCATCCCAGACAGTCGTTTCTCAGACTCCTCGATAAGCTTTTGGATTCTCAGATTGCTGAGCTTTTTCTGGCGTCTTTGGTAAAGAATCACCAACAGTAACAGAATGAAAAGACAGCCAACAGCAACGCTCCAACTGATCCAATTGGTGGTCTGATTGAGGTTGGTTAATGGTGTTAGATAGGTTAAACGCCAATTCAGATCGTCCAACTTGATGGACTGAATCAGGTAATCTTTGCCTTGCAGTCGCCATACTCGAATGTGGGTTTGATCATACAGTTCGCGCTTCGTGGTGCTTGGCTGTGAATTGAAGGTGTCATTGAACCAATCGGCACTCAATCGGTGATCGCTGGATAGAAAGAACTGATCGCGAGGGTTTTGGAACAGTATCGCTTCACCATCGGCAAACCATTGATCGGTCAACAACGATAAATCGATTTGTACCGCAACAATACCCACCACATCAGAGGCTCGATAAACGGGCGCGGCAATAAAATAATCGGGCGTTACGCCTTTGTTTTTTGTCACCACCGAAATCGCCCCACCTTGCTGGTGGATCTTAGACACGATGGTGCTGGCGTTCTTTTTGCTCAGCTTGCTTCTTTCTACGCTAGAAACCAACAGTTCACCGTTACCAGAAAGCAGATACCAGCCCTTGGTATTGGCGGCTTTATCCAATTGAATCAGCTGTTTCTTGATCCGTTTTTCAAGGCGGTCTTCACCATCGATAAAACGAACCGTGGTTTCATCATTGGTTACCAGGTAGGGCAGATAATAGAAACGCTTAAGGGTTCGCCTCGCTTCTGCAATGTAACCAAGGAAGCGTTGTTCGGCGTAGCGTTGGGCTTGCTCGAGTTTCCACTGGCTGATGCCATTCTTGGTGGTGACCTGCACCAATCCAATCAATAAACAGGCACATAGGAATAACCAATATCGATTGTTGTTAACCATGCTTGATTAAATCCTTTTTAAATTAGTAATTTACCTATCTAGATTAATGAGATACGAAGCTTCACTGTTTTATTGCTTGGAAGGTGGAGTGTGGGACAAATCGAAGCTAACAAACATTATTAAACTGTTAAAGGAGTGTTATTCAAAGTGGGAGCTAGCTCCTTTTCGTCTGCGCCTTTTTTACATACCGTGGGCGACATTATCCAGATGTAAGCGACGGAACCAAACTATGCAGCGTATTGCTTTAATTGAAGATGACGCGATTGTGCGTCAGGCAACCAGCCAATGGTTACAGTTGGCGGGGTTTGATGTCACCGCATTTGAAGTGGGGCAAGATGCGTTAGATGCTGTCGAGTTGGGTGATTTTCAGACCATCATCACCGATGTTCGCTTACCTGATATTGATGGTGTTGAACTGCTAGGGCGCTTTAAAAGCCTTGTGCCAGATGTGCCCGTTATCTTGATTACAGGTCACGGCGATGTCGATATGGCGGTAAAGGCGTTACAACAGGGCGCGTATGATTTTATTGAAAAGCCATTCGATCCGGAGCGTCTGTCTCAAACGGTATCGGAAGCGGTTGAAAAACATCAAAGTGGCCAAGATAGAAACAGTCGTCAGAACTATCTGGATAACCTCAAGGGCATTGAACAGGTGCTGATTGGTCGCAGCAAGGTGATGTGTGAACTGCGAGAGCAAATTCAGAAAGTCGCTTCCATAGACACCAACGTGATCATTTATGGTGAGACCGGCTGTGGTAAAGAGCTGGTTGCTTCTTGTTTGCATGAGTTTAGCGAGCGAAAAAGACACCCTTTTGTACCGCTCAATTGTGGCGCGATCCCAGAAAACCTCTTTGAAAGCGAGTTGTTTGGGCATGAAGCTGGTGCGTTTACTGGTGCCGCCAAGCGACGTATTGGTAAGCTTGAATTTGCCGACAAAGGCACCGTGTTTCTTGATGAAATAGAGAGTATGCCGCTGTCGATGCAGGTAAAAGTGCTGCGAACCTTGCAAGATAATGTTGTAGAACGCGTCGGTGGTAATCAGCAACAACATGTTAATCTACGAGTGGTCTCTGCTTCGAAAAGCGATCTGCTAAATCACCCTGATTTTCGCCAAGATCTTTTCTATCGTTTGAATGTTGCACAACTGCATTTACCTCCACTCAGTGATCGCGAAGAAGATGCCTTGCTTTTGTTTGAACACTTCACCCAAGAAGCGAACAGTGAAACTCGAATCGCCAGTGAGGCCGATCGTTATGCCTTGTTGTCGTATGCATGGCCGGGCAATGTACGCGAGCTGCGTAATGTGGCGATTCGTTTTGCACTGGATGAAAGCCTCACTGTTGGCGATATTTTGGCGTGTCGACCTAACTCAGTAACAGAATCAACCACGGCAGGCATCCCATTGGCGGTTCAGGTTCAGAGCTTTGAGCGAAAAGTGATTCATGATGCGCTAGTGCGTTATCAAGGGCGCATCAATGATGTGATGCAAGACTTGGATTTACCCCGCCGAACATTGAATCAAAAAATGGTGCGCTATGCGTTAAACCGAAGCGATTATGTTGATTCGTAAGTGATGAGGAGATGAGAGGTGCTGTCATAAATCAGTGAGCAAAAAATGGCTCACCTCATATTTGTTACTTTATAAACATTGATCACATAAATACGACGCAGTGTGACTTAGCTATCTTTAAATAGATGTTAAAGCTTACTTTGAATAAGCAAAAAATAGCTCATTGATTCGTGGTCAAATAAGCAAGAAATAGCTCACTTTAAATCAGTCTTGGAATAAAATTCAATTAAAACAGTAACTTAAAAACTGGCATTGCGCTTGCTATCTAACGATTGTTGTTAACAAAAATATAACGTGAATAACTCTACATGGAGAGTAACAATGAAATACAACAAGCTAGTTAAAACTTTAGCAATCGCAATGGCCTCTATTGGCCTTATCAGCAACGCCTCTGCTCAAGAAGATCGCAGCTACATTTTAGCGACGGCCTCAACGGGTGGTACTTACTATCCAGTGGGGGTGGCTTTAGCGACATTGAGTAAAGTTAAGCTTGCACCAAAGCAGCACTTTTCTTTAGCGGCTATCAGCTCTGCGGGATCGGGCGAGAACGTGAAACTTCTCAATGAGAACGAAGCGCAGTTTGCCATTCTGCAAGGTTTGTATGGCGCGTGGGCGTGGCAAGGGCTTGGTCCATATGAGAAGTCTGGCAGTCAAAAACAACTGCGTTCAGTCTCTATGCTATGGCAAAACGTTGAACACTTTATTGTGCGCTCTGATCTGACAGAAACGGGCACCATGAGTGATTTAGAAAATCTAAATGGCAAAAAATTCTCTATCGGTAAGAAGAACTCAGGTACAGAGAATTCAGGACGTCAGATCATGCAAGGCCTGTCGGTTAACCCAGAACAATTTAAACTTGCCTTTATGGGTTACGGCGGCAGTGCGAGCGCACTACAGAATGGCACGATTGATGGCATGAATACGCCTGCAGGCGTGCCTGTTGGCGCAGTAACTCAGGCATTTGCGGCCTTGGGTGAAGACATTCAAATCCTGTCGTTTACTGATGCACAGATCAAACAAGCGAACGGTGATTACAATATCTGGACTAAGTATGAGATCCCAGCCAACACTTACCCAGGTGTTGATAAGCCGATCACGACTATCGCACAACCTAACTTCCTAGCCGTTCGTGAAGACATCTCTGAAGAAGATGTGTATGAGCTCACCAAAGCGATCTATGAAAACCTACCTTTCCTACAAGGTATCCACAAAGCAACCAAAGCAATGGCACTCGAGAAAGGGATTGCAGGTCTGCCTGTTCCACTTCACCCGGGAGCAGCACGTTACTACCAAGAAGTGGGCATCGATATCCCTTCTGAGTTGATCGTCAACTAGCTGTTTGCCATCAACTAACCCCTTCGTGACTTCATTGCTTGGTGCACGTTCGCTCAAGAATGTGTTCGTGCACCACCTCACTTTATGGATTTTCTCTGCGCGTTTGCTGTGGAGAGCAGGAGTTTTCTATGAGCGATTCGCTGCAGCAGGAACTGAAAAAATTTGAACTGCCGACCCGAACGGATTTTCCGTGGGTTGGCAAAGCGATAACAACAATGGGAGTGATACTCTCTCTACTACACATTTGGTTTAATACCTTATCGACCTTGCCAGAGCTTTGGATCTCTGCGACTCACTTCGCGGGCTTTGCGATCATTTGTGCGCTTTGGTATCCGGTCCATATCTCATTGAAAAGAAGCAAAATTGCTTTGGCAGTGGACATCGGGATCGCCTTGGCGGCTCTGGCTTGTCTTATCTATATCCCCTTTGCAGAAGATGCCTTGTATGAGCGAGGCGTGAAGTTTGTCGCCAGTGATTGGTTCTTCTCTATCTTGGCGATTGCTATCGTTATTGAGCTGATTCGTCGCACCATGGGTTGGTTTATTCCGGTGCTTATTTTGGTGTGTTTGAGCTATGTGGTGCTGTGGGGGCAATGGACTAGCGGCATCTTCCACTTCCCAGGTTTGAGCCTTGAAACACTGCTTTATCGAAGCTTTTACTCATCGGAAGGGATGTTCGGTTCTATTTCTAGAATCAGTTGGACGTTCGTGTTCATGTTCATCCTATTTGGCGCTTTCTTAGTGCGTTCGGGTGTTGGTGATTACATCATTGATGTATCTCGCGCAGCGGCTGGAAAGGTAATTGGTGGCCCCGGTTTCATCGCGGTAATTGGCTCAGGCTTAATGGGTTCAGTGTCTGGTTCGAGCGTAGCTAACACGGTATCGACGGGTGTGATCAGTATTCCTCTGATGCAAAAAGCCGGTTTCCCTTCGCGTTTCGCGGCGGGTGTTGAAGCGGCTGCATCGACGGGCGGGCAGTTGATGCCACCAGTGATGGGCGCAGGTGCGTTTATCATGGCGTCTTACACACAGATCCCTTATGTCGACATCATTGCGGTTTCCTTCTTACCTGCGCTTATTTACTTTTTGTCTGTGGCATTTTTCGTGCGTATTGAAGCAAAACGTAGCGGCGTGCAAAAAGTGACTTCTGGCTGTGAACCTCTATTGAAAGTATTGCTATCGGGCTGGCACAACCTGATCCCACTAGCGGTGTTGGTGACTCTGCTGGTGAAGGGCTTCACGCCGACTTACGCAGCGGGTATCTCGATCCTGTCTGTTGTGGTGGCCTCATGGTTCTCTAAAAATCACAAAATGGGTCCAAAGGCGATTATCGAAGCGCTTTCTCAAGGTGCGAAAAACATGGCGACTACGGCGGTGTTGTTGGTGGGTATTGGCCTTGTGATTAACGTTATCAGCACCACCGGAATTGGTAACACCTTCTCTTTGATGATCAACAGCTGGGCGAACGGCGACTTGCTAGTCATGATTGCCTTGATCGCACTGGCGTCTTTAATTTTAGGTATGGGCTTACCTGTGACGGCGGCTTATATCGTTTTGGGCACACTCTCGGCTCCAGCTTTGTATAAACTGATTGCTGAAAGTCAGTTGCTCGACCTGTTGGTTTCGGGACAGTTACCTGAACAGGCGAAAGCTATCTTCATGTTGGCTGCGCCAGATAAGCTTGATTTACTGAACGCGCCAATGGCACTCGAAACAGCCAAAGAGATGATTGCGTTAGTCCCTGCTGATTTTGTGGAAACCTTGCTTGAGCAAAGCCTAGGCTTGGAAGCGATCAGCCTTGCACTGCTTTCTGCCCACTTGATTATTTTCTGGCTATCGCAAGACAGCAACGTGACGCCACCTGTTTGTTTAACTGCGTTTGCAGCTGCGACCATTGCGAAAACCCCACCGATGAGAACTGGCTTAATGGCATGGAAGATAGCCAAAGGCTTGTATTTGGTGCCATTGCTGATTGCTTACACCAACTTGGTAAGTTGGGATGTGACCTCCGTTTTGGTTACGGGTGGCTTTGCTATTATCGGTACGTATGCGTTTATCGCAGCGATTGAAGGTTACTTAGAAAGTGAAATCAATCTCGCTCTTCGTGTCGTGTTGATTGCACTGGGTGTCGCTTTGGTTTGGCCTGATGTGTCAATTGTGATTCGCTTGGTTTGTGTGGCTCTATTTGTGAGCATCTTCATCTACAGCGGTCGTAAATACGACATCAACCAAGTGAAAAAGGAATCGGAAGACGAGCAAGTATCTTTGCCTCAAACCGAGTCTGACACTGTCGCGTCTTCCCTATAATTAAAAGGATTGAATGTAGGAATATTATGAACTCAATATACGACTATATTATCGTTGGTGGCGGCATTGTTGGCGTGTCGACGGCATGGCAATTACAGCAAGCTCACCCTGATAAAAGTATCCTTTTAGTCGAGAAGGAACGTGGCTTTGCGCAGCACCAAACTGGCCATAATAGCGGGGTGATTCATGCTGGTGTTTACTACGCTCCGGGCAGTTTAAAGGCGGATTTTTGTAAACGCGGCGTAGAGCGCACCATCGCCTTTTGTAGCCAACACGATATCCCCGTCGAAAACTGCGGTAAGTTGTTGGTCGCGACCAATGAGCAAGAAGTCGAGCGAATGAATGCGCTCTATCAGCGTTGCCACGATAACGATATTGATGTCGATTTGTTGGATCAAGCTCAGCTCAAACTTGCCGAGCCAAACATCACGGGTTTGGGTGCGATTTATGTCAAAACCACCAGTATCGTCGACTACAAAAAAGTCACCGAAGTGATGGCTCAAGAGTTTGTTGAAGCGGGTGGCAAGCTTAGCCTTGGTACGGAAGTGATCATGGCCGATGAGCAGGAAGATGAGGTTCAACTGACCTGCAAAGTCGACGGTCAAACTCTACAACTGAACAGTAGATTCTTGATCACGTGTTCTGGCTTGATGGCCGATAGAATGACCAAGATGTTAGACATCGAAACCGACTTCCAAATCGTGCCTTATCGAGGTGAGTATTATCAGTTGGACGCTAAGCATAACCAAGTAGTGAATCATCTTATCTATCCGATCCCTGACCCAGAACTGCCTTTCTTGGGCGTGCATTTGACACGCATGATTGATGGCTCGGTGACGGTAGGGCCAAATGCGGTTC
Organism: Vibrio sp. 1CM8B; assembly: GCF_023161685.1. Taxonomy (NCBI): domain Bacteria; kingdom Pseudomonadati; phylum Pseudomonadota; class Gammaproteobacteria; order Vibrionales; family Vibrionaceae; genus Vibrio; species Vibrio sp. 1CM8B. Next base: position 447,722 of record NZ_JALNTU010000001.1, on the reverse strand, counting down.
AAGGTTGGAAGCGAGAAGGTTATGGCAAGCTTAACTTTAGCTTCAAAGACACTTGGCAGATGCTGAGCTTTGCGGGTTTTTGGAAGGTGACTGCGAATCACCTGAAAACCGGTTTGGTCGAGTTTAAAAACTCGTGGTGGAAGCCGGGATATCTAAAGCTAGTGAACAAATATTGCCCGAGTATTACAGTTGATGATTTTAAGCCTTACCCAGCTGGCATTCGTGCTCAAGCGGTACTCAAGGATGGCACCTTGGTTCATGACTTTCTGTTTGCCGAAAGCCCAAGAAGCTTGCATGTGTGTAATGCACCATCGCCTGCAGCGACTTCGGCAATGCCGATTGGTGAGTACATCTGTGGCAAGGTAATGAAAAAGACGGCTTGATGATAACTAAGGGTCATTAAGTTGAGATGCTCTCCGAAGACAATAAAAAATCCGCAAGCTCCAATCTATTTATGATCGTGGGCTTGCGGATTTTTAGTTTTAGCCGTGTTTGCTTGGTTTAATTGTTAGTCAATTAACCAACCTTACAGCCAATCAGGAACGAAATTAGCAACGATAGATACGTCGCTGAAGTTACGGTAACCGCGTACCATGATGCTGAATTCACCTGCAGGCATGTCTAACACACACTGTTCGTTGCTGCTGTTCTGGTATGGACGGCAGTCGTAGTTCGCTTTCGATACGGTGCCGTTGTGTTTCACATATAAGTCCGCATCGCCACTACGAGGGCCGGTTAATGTTACCGTTAACTGACCTGCACTTTCCGTCGTTAAGGTGAAGAATTGCTCTTCACCGTATCCTGCAGATAACCCTTCAACAGGCACGTCGTATTGCAGCTCTTTAGGGCCAACAACCGGTGAGTCAAGGCTGGTTTCGACAAGATAAGCAATCGCCAGTTTGGCGAACTTGGTCGCGTGTGTCGCCGTTGGATCTGAGTTTTCAAGCGTGTCGTGCTGGGTATGAATACTTGGGTTGTAATCATTGAACATGCTTTCGAATGGCATAGCAGCTGGGTAGCCAACATTGTGCCAAGAGGCGTGGTCAGAACAAGCATAGCCGCAATCATCAAAACCGTAACTGATATCGCTCGCGTAAGTGTCGATCAGCTCGCTTAAATAGGCGGTGAGGTTGCTGTCGGTGTAGTCCGTGATGAAGGTGATATCGTGCGCTGAACCGTTGTAGTTGGTCATGTCTAATTGCAGTACCGATACAACGTTTGCTTGCTCATCTCTTAAAGCGTTGGCGACATCTTGTGAGCCACGCAGCCCGACTTCTTCTGCCGCATAACCATAGAACTTAATGGTCTTGTCTGGTTGAATGCCACTGGCGATCATCAGGCGAAGCGACTCAGTTACGGTCGCAATACCAGACGCATCATCATCGGCTCCCGGTGAGATGGTGCCTTCGCTTGTCCAAGATCCGACGGTCGAATCAAGGTGGCCACCAACCACCACGATCTCTTCTGGATATTTAGCGCCAAGCAGTGTCACTTCAACAGATTTTTGCGGATATTCAGCATGCGTGATCTGGCGTGCAGACGCATACGGTACATCTTTAATTTCTGTTTCCCAACGTTCTAAAAGCCAATCTGAAGCAGCGACACCAGTAGAAGTCGTATAAAAACGGTTGGTGAAGTTGGTTAGATTTTCAATGGTCGTGACCATGTTGTTTGGCTCGACCTGAGCGAGTAGGTCATTCACCGTATCTTGATGGCTGATCACCGGCTTTTCGAACGTGCTCATTGTCAGTGGCATTGCTGCGGCTTTGAGTGCGCTTGCTTTGTCTTCGTGCACCATGTAGCCACCACAACGGTGGGTTTCTTCGTGCATGTGGCTGGATAGTTTAGCGAGCTCTTTCTGGTTGATTTTCGCGACGATGGAATGCTTGTTTCCAGTCACGCTTGGGTAAACCGTTGCGCCATGCTGAGTCATTATATGCTGCGCGTCCGCATCGGTGGTGATCCAAACCTCTTGGTTCGCTGGTGGTGTGATGCCTAGGGATGCGTAAGCCGAAGTGCTATTGATTAGGGTTAAAGATCCCCCGAGTACAGCCAAAGCTAGCATGCTTTTTTGAATAGCCATTTGTCGTCCTTTTTATGGTGAATATTGTTGTGTTGATGGGTTTGATTTTTGTGTAATGCGTGGGTTTTTCATGTAGGCGTTTCATTCGCTCATTAACCAAGAAGCCAAGTAGCTCAATCGCGAAAAGGGCTCCCATAAGGAGCCCTGAATTAACTATCGATTACTGTGTTTTAATGAAACGGTAGTGCTTGGTTTCTGAACAGATGTCGCTTGAGGTACACACTTGGTACTCCACATCTACCGTGCCGTTGTGACGGAACTTGTCGATGTATGAGTTGAAGTCTGTTGCACCAACATTCTTGCCATTGCGCTTAATCACGAAGTAGTCGTTGGTATCGTAATCCCATGCCAGCTTAACGCGCGCCTTGCCGTTCGGGTTTTTGTTACCAAACTTCAGTTTTAGTGGGAAGCCTTCCGCTGAGTCACCTTCAATCGTGATCGACTTGCTGGTTGATGTTGCAACGCCTGCATCGTCAGTCACGGTTAGGGTAACCACGTAGTCGCCAGCTTCAGCATAGGTATAACGAGTTACTTCACCTGTTTGCGTGTTGCCATCGCCTAAGTTCCATTGGTAAGAGACGATCTGACCATCGCTGTCTGAACTTGTGCTGCGTAGCTCGACTTCTTTACCGACAATAGTGTGTTCGAAAGAAGAGACGGGCGGCACGTTAGCGCTGCCAGATTCGTACGACGCTGTCAGATTTGCACCTGCGTAATCTGAGTAGCCTAAAACGTTAACGGTGTAACGACCTGCAGTTGGGTTTTCAATCACACACACTTCATCGGTCACGGTTTCGCTCTTACAGATATTCTCTTGAGAGCTTGGCGCATAATCTAGGCCGACATAAAGATCTGGGTCACCCGAAGACACACCAAGATCAATCGTCAGTTTCTCTTGGCCAGCTGGTACTTCGATATCAAAGTAAGTTTTCGAACCTGTTTCACCAGCAACTGCGGCTTCAACACCATTTTCAAGGCGTTGGTATTCCGGTTCTGGTGGAAGTGGTGGTTCGCCACACGGTGATACACCCACTAAGTTAAACGCAGAAACAACATCATCAGCACTGTAGCCAAGGTCGGTTGCAGAGTTTTTCACACCACAAGCACCCTGCCAAAAGTCACTGTTTTCAGACCAGTAGATCTGGTTGGCTAGCACGAACAGTTCGAACGCTTTTTTGGTGTCCCAACCTTGTGTTGTTGCAAGATGGTAGAACGCCTTGTTGAACACGCCCGAGCTATAGTGCACGTTCAAGCCATCGTAGTACTCAGATGCGTTGTTGATTGAAGAGCCATCGCGTGATGGATCGTCCATGTAACGCAGCGCACCTTCACCTTTAAAGATATTGCGGCCGACCATCCAGTCGTTGGTACCTTTCATGTAGTATTCTGCGGCTTCACCTGCCATGTCAGAAAAGGCTTCGTTCATACCGCCGGATTGGTTTGCGTATATCAAACCTGAGTTTTGCTCAGTGAAACCGTGGCTCACTTCGTGCGCTGATACATCCAGGCTTACAAGTGGGTAGAAGAAGCTTTCACCATCACCAAAGGTCATGGCTCTGCCATCCCAAAATGCATTCTCGTAGTTGTTACCGTAGTGGACACGCATCATGAGTTTGAAGGAGAGTGGTGCTGTGTCGAACCAGTTTTTATACATGTCGAACACGATGTTACCGAAGTAGTGGGCATCGTTGAGTGGTGAGAATGCGCCGTTCACGGCTTTGTGTTCGTTGCGAGGACATTCATAGCTGTAAGTGGTGTCGCCGTCGGTCGCGCCATTCAGGTCAACGGTAACGACATTTTCAGACTCCATTACACACTCTGTGCCCACCTCTTGAACATCAAGGTAGTGGTAGTCGGTGCCGTATTCGTACATGCCTGTTTTTTCGTTGCCACCAGGGCCAGTACCGATCTGAGCATGGGCAATACCTTCCCAGCGGTCGATGACTTCGCCTGTGTGCGCGTCTAGCATGGTGAACGGTCGAGTCGGCTGTTCACTGCCTTCTACTAGGTAAGAGACAACGTACACTAGTCGTGTTTTATCTACGCTTTGCTGTCCGATGCCTTGCTTCACAGAGCCTTGATAGATAAATAGCTGATGTTGAACGTTGTCTAGAGATTTGCTGGTTAAGCCTTGAGTATTTAGATCTTTACTTGCGAGTTCAACCGCTTGAGCGCTGTTGATTGATGGCTTAACAAAAGATCGCTCTAAGGTCGTTGTTTTAAGGTAGCTCCCTTGAACCGACTTTAACGCCCCACCTTGTGCACTTTGGGTGGCATTTAGGTAATGTCCCCATACCGGGGTACCCCAGATGTTCTGCTGGATCTTAACTTTATAGATACCACGCTTTTTCAGGTTTACTTCTTTCACCATCTTGAAGCTAGAGGCGTTACTGACTCCTAACTGAGCGTTTAACCCAGAGAAGTTAGTAAAGTTGATCGGTTGATCGATTTGAACGGATTCACTTGCATGCACTGACAAAGACATAGCACTGGCTATAGCAACGGCAACTAAACGCTTTCTTATTTTCATTGTTGTTTTCTCTTTCCATGTAAAATCCAAGAAAACGTAACAAATTAATCACAGCGAATTTACATCATTCGATCTGATTAATTAGTAGCATGGCAATGATCTCTTTTATTCATGAAACTTATATTTCTCGTATTTACAGATAGTTATCATTTCTGTTTATTTTTGAACGCACCCATATGTTTTATTTATAAAATCGTGACACTTTTATTAAGTGTTAATTTCTCTTGGAAATTAAGATTTTAGAGTAAATTGATCTGTGCCTCAATTAACGGATTTTGGGTTGATAGAAGGATCAACGATTTGAAAGTGTCACTTTAAGCAGAAGGCCATTTAGCGAATTTAGGGGCAATTTTGATAAGAAATCGAAGACTTTTCGGCTAATTTTTCGAATTGTTAGTTAAAAGAGGGAAGGGGAATCGGGCACTTGTTTGGCACAGAGCACAAAATCTGCTGGATGAAAAAAGCCAGCGACGGGTCACTGGCTTAGATTAACTTAGTTTGTGCAGGCTACTGAATATAGGTAGGCAACTGCGACACTTAATTATGGTACGTGGCTAACGTCACTATAGCGAATTACTACTTTTTACCGCCAACTTGTACGTAGTCGATACCGATAATACGGTTGATGATACCCAGAACAGAGCTCGTATCAGAGTTTGTTGAGCGAATCGTATCAACCGTTGCACCTTCAGGTACTAATTCCATTGCGCGGTCTTGAGTATTACCTGGAACTTGGAAACCGACAATGTTGAAGCTTTCAGCGTGCGCTGTGTAAACTTCTTCATTGTGGCTAATACCAGAACAACCCGCTAGAGAAACAATGCCTAAAACGACTAATAACTTTTTCATACAAACACCTTAAGAAAGATTGGAATTTAGATTCAATAGGTTCATTGGGAGACAGCATCTCCCGACCGATGTTGAACATTATTTCAGAGGTGTTTTGTAGTTACTGTATGGGTTTGTCAGCGGAATCATTACATAGCTGAATGGTTATGGTGAATACCGCACCCTTTAAGGTCTGGCTCTGACCTACCTCCACGGTTGCGTTGTGTTGAGTACAGATCTTCTCAACGATAGAAAGCCCTAAACCATGGCCGCTCTTGGCTTTATTACGCGCTTTGTCGCCAACGTAAAAGGGTTCAAACAGGCGAGCTTGATGCTCTTTTGCCACACCATCACCATCATCATGTACCGCGATCTGTAGCTTATCTTGATGCACGCTTGCTTCAATTGACACTTGCGAACGTGCGAACTTCATTGCGTTACGCACTAGGTTATCTAGTGCTCGGTTGAGTAGCGTTTCATCCGCCATTATTGAGCTAGGTTGCTCTGGCAGTGATAGGTCGATGCTGAGCTGAGTGTCTTTGTTCCAACGCATCATTGCGTGGTCGAGAAAATCTCGTATCTCTAATGGTTGTTGTAAGTTTTCTAGGTCAGTGCTATCGAGTTTGGCGTAATACAATAGTTCATCGACCATCTTTTCCATCTCTTCCGTGTCTTCGACAATACTCTCAATCGTGCTTTCTTGCTCTGCGTTTAGCTGGGTGTCTTTCAACATTTCAGCTTGCCACTGAATACGGAATATTGGCGTGCGCAGTTCATGAGCGACAGCATTAGTGAGTGAACGATTACTTTCTACTAAGCGATGAATTCGGTCGGCCATTAGGTTGAAGGATTTGTTCAGTGAACCAATCGCAATACCACTTGAAGTCTCGGCTCGCGAGGAGAGATCCCCTTCCGCAAAACGCAGAGTGGCAGCCTCAAGCTTTTTAACTCGGCGGAAGATAATAAATAGATGACATAAGCCATATAAGATAAAGCTCGCTAAAAAGAATAACCAAATGAGGTCATCCTCCAACTCGATTTTTTGCCTAACGAACGCTTCACTGTTGGGGAGGTAGTGGTAGGTATTGTCACTGCTTGCTAAGCGAAACCATAGGTCCCGTTCATCATCGTGAAAAACAAAGGTATTTGGATTCGTACTGAAGAACTCTGAAACGGGGCTTGGTATTTCATCGTCTGGGCTGAATGTAACCAATTTATTTCGTGTGGTTTCTACAAACTGGTTTATCGCTTGATGAGCAGCTTCAAGGCCTTGGTTCTTAGCGATATTCTCGATCAATTGCTGGTGGGCAGCTGCTTCGTAATCTTCCAGTACATATTCGTAGTCGGTATTGAGCTGATAGACGCTAATCTCGTAGGCGACAAGGCCAGCCATAAAGCAAACTAACAGCCCTATTAAGGACTCCAAAAAGATACGTCGCATAATCGCTCTCTTTTATTACGCTCGTATTGAGCGAGGTTAACGCCAGGCGGTCGAAACAAATAAGTAACCTTTCCCGCGAATGGTCTGAATTTTCTCTGCTGGAGTGTGGTCGTCGCCAAGAATCTTTCTTAGGCGCACTATTTTATTATCAATCGTTCGATCGATTCCGTCGTACTCAATACCACGCAGTGTTTGTGTCAAATAGTCACGTGATAGCGGAGTATCAGGGTTGCTCGCTAATAACCACAACAGGTCAAACTCGCTGTCAGTTAGTGATAAAACGGCACCTGAAAGTTCACACTTCTTATAGGTGTTTTTCAGAACCAGTTGAGCAAACTGAAGGTTGTCTGAGTCATCGACTGAAGCCGTGTTGGCGTCTTGGCGGCGTAATAGCGAACGAACTCTGGCCAGCAGAACTCTTGGTTTGATTGGCTTGGTGACATAGTCATCAGCGCCTGTCTCTAAGCCTGCGACGTGGTCGAAATCATCATCGCTGGCGGTGAGCATTAAAATCTTACCTTTAAAGAGAGTGCGCGTCTGTCGGCATATTGTCAGTCCATCTGTTACAGGGAGCATTAAATCCAACAACACGATATCAGGCTGTTCGGCAAGGATGGTCTGCGCGGCATCACTGCCATCATCGAGTGTGGAAACATCAAAGTCCTGCGTAACAAAGTAATCCTTTAGCATTCGCTGAAGTTTCAAATCGTCTTCTACGATGATCATTTTAGGTTTTGTCATTCCATTCTCAGCCTTATCGTGCGTTTCATTTATTGAGATTACGTGAGGGAGCCTTTTTGAGTATCTATTTATTGTGGCATACCCAATTTACAGGCCTTACGTAAAATACCTGACATGAATGATTAAACACTTTGCACGCTAGTTCAATGATGTTTTTGGATTTGTGTGAAAATAAAAAACAATGTTCAAAACGATATACATTCTCATACATTCGCACGACAGATGTTTTGATCTTTAAATAATAGAATTTTCCCATCAAACATTTTGGGAATAACTGTATGAACGACTATAGAAATGCATTACTGGCGTTACCTTTGATTCTGTTAGCGGGCTGTAATTCAAGCTCTAACTCAGGTAAAACGGCGACTAAAGCGCAAGCAAAACCTCAAGCGGATTACGTATTTTCATCAGCGAAACTGGGTGAGTTGTATAAAGAGCGACAAGAGGTTCAAGAGGCCATAAAGCTTGATTACGACGGTGTGCAGTATGAAACCGTTCTGTTTGCGGAAGATATTAGTGATAAGCAAAAAGTGGTTAGGCTTGCGGATAGTTTAGGTCAAAGTGTGGATCTGTACCTCCCTGATGCAGGGGCTGACGATTGTGCGATTTACAGTGAGGGTAAGTTTTTTGATTCATTTGATTGTGGTGTTGCTCAACGCTCAATTGGCAATGACACCACGTTAATTAACACGATGACGAATACTAATAAACCGGTCGAGCTTGAGTATCACAATGAACTGGTTCAATACGTGACTAGCCTTGGGTCTACTATTTTGAGCAACACTAAAAGTGGCAACAAGGTAACCATCACCACATCGTTTGCTTTCAACGCTTTTTACCGTGATGTTCTCAACGAGACTGGCGCCGTTGATCGAATTCGGTCGACTCTGGGAGCATCAACCTATTCTCAGCTATTTGATATCGTGAAGTTGTATCGAGGCAGCGAGATGACATTGAAGTTTACCAACCATATTGGTGGCAGCGCTGACGACGATATCAATATGTACACCGGGCGGATGATCCACAGTAACAACATGACGACGATCGTAACGCCTACGGGTTCGGTGTTCTCTGGCGGCACGGATCTGTTCGCTGCGGGTAATCCACGGGTTTTACAACGAGCTGATACCACTAAAGCCATTGAGCTTAATAAACAGGTTGGTGTGCACAGTTGGGCTGAGGATGATAAAACAGCCAAAGACTTCCCATATACGAACGAAAGCCATCGCAAGCAAGCGACCTACTTTAAAAAGGTCATGGGAGATACAGGAATCGACTTCTATATATTCACGTTAGATTCTGCTCCGGCTTCTGGTGAACACTGGGTGACTAAGGCCGACTCAGATAAATACGGTTTCATTACACGCATTGAGTAGCTTAGGCCCGTAATAACATAAGAAACGACTTGATAAGGTTGGTGATGACGTTGTTGTCACCAATCTTTTTTGTGTCTGCTTGACTGAGATTTGCCGCGGTGACTTTAGATGTCCTCGAGTCACGTCAACTTCATTCTCAAAATGAGAAAATTCAACTCTACAATCATAACCTTCTGTTAAATATGGTTTTATTTTTCGGCACTATACTTGCTCCGTTCCTCTTTACACGTTTATGGCTAGTTGAAAGAGGGAACATAATGAGAAATTGGAATTCAGTCATACTGCCCAGTTGTTTAATGCCGTGTTTTGCGATGGCGCTGACAACTGCGGATCTTACCTTTGAATCTGGAGCAGATGCGTCAAACTATTCAGCAAAAGGTAAGCCAAACAATACCTACTCGATAGCCGATTCACTCCCACAAGATGTCCTAACTAATGTCTATTCGATGCTCCCTGAAGGCAGCACGGTGAACAGTGCGTTTATTGCGCCCGAGCGTTATTCGAGTATTGATATTGACGACGAGTTGAACGGTGCAGAGTACGCAACGGCGAAGATCACTTTCTTGAATGAAGGGGCGGGTTATCGAAACTCCCTCGGTTACTTCGTGTTTGATACCAACAACCCACCGGCGACCAAAGACGACATTAATGCGCATGTGATTGTGTTTCCCAATACGTCCGTTGCTAGTGTTGGTGAGATGCAGGAAGGCGACACGATTGATTTAAGTGTCCAACTTACCGCTGGCCAAACATTGGCTTTCTTCATTATCTCTAATGGTTGGGGTTGGGAGGGTTCTTATAACAATATCCCGTGGCTTGGCGGTTGGGGAACACCTTTTTACAGCTACCCATCGCTCAACCCAGAGGCGACCGCTGAATATCGAAGACACAATGTTGCCTTCCTCGATACAGAAAATGAGTTCCTAGTACTTGGCTTTGAGGATATTTATCGCCCGACCGGAGACAACGACTTTAATGATTTGATCTTCACTGTTGAAGTGACACCATTTGCGGCTGTTGATGGGGTCAATGAAGATGGTACGACAGATTCTAAATACGAAGTGCTTGTGCAAGAGAACAATGAGGATGTGACAGTCACGTCGGTCTACCCAAGCTCGAACAGCTACGCAACGATCGCATTTGAAGATAATTGGCCCTTGAAAGGGGATTATGATTTTAATGATGTGGTGTGGCGTTACCGAGTGACAGAGCAACTCAATGGACAGCGAGAACTTAAAAACTTAACCATAGATTACACACTTCAGGCGATGGGGGCAGGCTACTCCAATGGCTATGCCTTGAAACTGCCGAACGTTCTGCCTGCTAATGTGGCATCTACAACGTTGACTCGAAATGGTGTTGCCGTTGGCCATACCATTCTCAAAGAGGGGAGCAGCGAAACGATTCTGATGGTGTCTGAAGATCTGAGAGTGGAGCTAGAAAACCTAGGTGAGCTCACCGAAAGCTGTGTCTTCTACCGAACACAAAGCGCATGCTCTGAACAGCAAAATGCTGATGCTCTCAACTATCAATTGTACGTCGAGTTTACGTCTCCAGTATCGCGTGATGATATCGGCTATCCACCTTATGACTCATTCATTTTCGCGGCTGAAGATATGTACCACGGTGACTTTGTTGGAACGCCACCGGGCATGACATGGCAAACTCACCTCAAAGCGTTTTCTGGCACCAGTGACATGAATAATGCCTTATTCAATAGTCACGATGACCGCTCTTCGGGTTCTGAATCGTTTAAGACCAGCAACAACATGCCTTGGGTGATTAACATCCGTGACGAATGGGACCACCCTGTTGAGTACATAGACATCAGTGAAGCTTATACGTCGTTCCCTACATGGGTAACCAGTAGTGGCGAGACAGATGGCGAGTGGTACAAAGCATCGACCACCAATAAAGTTATTTCAGCGACAGACGAGTAGGAGAGCACCATGAATTATACAATCAAACTATTCACCATCAGTTCTCTGCCGTTGTTAGTCGCAGCCTGTGGTGGCGGAGGTGGCGGGGGAAGCTCAAGTGCTGCGCCAGCTCAGACACCATCGGCCACGCCAACACCGGTTCAGACGCCCGCTTCTCCTGCTCAGCCAGCCGTTGCAGCGATAACCGACACTTCGGAGATTGTTGCACAAGCAGGGTTTTCGTTTGATGTCGGCGAGAAGATCAGTTTGTCGATGGATTACACGGGAACCATTCCGGGAGCGCTGCACTTGTATTCCGAGTCGGCATTTGTGATGAGTAACGGTGATGTTGTCGCTGACCCATTGTCTAGAATCACAACGGTATACCCAACTAAAATCGATGTGGTGGAATTAGAAGTGAATGGGAACTGGGATCAAATCTACGCTCGTTGGGTGCCGATGAGCAGCAGTGAACAAGAGCAAAGTTGGGTAATTTCACTGGATCAACCGAGCAACAGCTACCACTTGGCTTTTTAGTTGAACCAACCACACTTTATTATCTCAATATTGGCGATAAAAATGAGAGCACCGAACTTACTTGTGGTGCTCTCTTTGTATCTGATTTTCATTTTTACTCTTCATCAATCACATCATCGACTCTCCCTCCCAATACACAAATAACGATGCCTATTCGCTGTGTCTCGCCCTGTTTAGGTATAAAAGACAAGTGGTTAAAATTCGTTCAGAATAGACAAAAACATTTGACCAATAACTATCACACCTCAAATCTTTAATTGTTTTCGTTAGTGCTCTAAATGATATTTAATTTATTGTTTTATAATGATTTTTGTTGTTTTGAATGCTGTGTTGTTACGAGTTTGTTTTAAATAATCATTTGAACCCTAACTAAATTTCTGTCATTTTATATTTAACTGAACGTTCAATATAAAATAAAAGGACTGAGAAATGCCGAAGGTTGGGATGCCTGATATACGTAAACCGCAGCTTGTTCAAGCCACCATGACGGTGATTGATCGAGTGGGTTTGCATGCCGCGAGTATTGCGTTGATCAGCAAAGAAGCGGGAGTCTCCACTGGCATTATTAATCACTATTTTGGTGGAAAGCATGGGCTGCTCGAAGAGACCATGCGTGAAATCCTTCGCCAACTTTCCAATACCATCACCACGTCACTAAAAGCGCTTCCTGTTGACGCTCACCAACAGAGAATCAACGCGATCATCGATGGTAACTTCGAAGGTTACCAAGCAGAAAATAAGGTCGCGAAGGCGTGGTTGGCATTTTGGTCATATTCAATGCATGACGAGCAGCTGAAAAGACTGCAGCGTGTGAATGAAAAACGTTTGATTTCGCACTTACGTCTTGAGTTGAAAGGTATTTTGAATCATGAACAAGCGGATCTCGTTGCTCACGGGATTGCGTCTCTGATTGATGGTTTGTGGCTGAGAGGCACACTAAACCCAGATGGTATCGATGCTCAAAAGGCGCGTGCCATCATCAATGATTATCTAGATAAACAACTTACGTTCTACTCGTGTCACAGCCAATAGATCGCAGTGGCAGCGCTAGACCTAGACCTAGAGCAAGAGCTAGAACGACCACTATTTACACCCAATACTCACATATAGACCAGTAGAGTCTAATAACAATAATTAAGTCAGAATCTCAAATGGAAATGAACTCGTTATACATCGATGGCGCAGCGGTTAAAGCAACCTCTGGTGAAACCTTTGATAGCATTAACCCTGCCAACGGTGAACCTATCGCGACTCTAGGCCAAGCATCTTCAGCAGACGTCGACAATGCTATTGAATCTGCGAAACGCGGGTTTGCGGTATGGTCTGCAATGACTGCTGTGGAACGCAGCCGTATTCTTTTGAAGGCAGTGGAAATACTTAGAGCTCGAAATTATGACCTTGCAAATCTTGAGGTTGTTGATACGGGCAAGCCGTTGCAAGAAGCAATTGAAGTGGACGTGGCGTCTGGCGCTGATGTTATTGAATACTTTGCTGGCTTGGCTCCAACGCTACAAGGTGACCAACAGCCGCTGAGCGAATCTCAATTTTTCTACACTCGCCGTGAACCGCTGGGTATCTGTGCGGGCATTGGTGCGTGGAACTACCCTATCCAAATCGCGATGTGGAAGTCAGCTCCGGCATTGGCCGCGGGTAACGCGATGATTTTCAAACCTTCAGAAGAAACGCCGCTTACAGCGCTCAAGCTTGCTGAGATCTTTACCGAAGCTGGTCTTCCTGATGGCGTGTTCAACGTGGTTCAGGGCGATTACCGTGTTGGTCAGATGCTAACGGCGCACCCAGATATCGCGAAAGTGTCGTTCACGGGCGAAACCGGTACCGGTAAAGCGGTAATGTCGGATAGCGCTAAGACGCTGAAATCAGTCACCATGGAACTTGGCGGCAAGTCACCAATGATCGTGTTTGATGATGCGAAATTGGATGATGCGGTTTCCGCTTCGATGGTGGCTAACTTCTACACCCAAGGCGAAGTGTGTACTAACGGTACCCGTGTTTATGTACATGAAAACATCTACAACGCATTCATCGACCAACTTAAGACACGCACTGAGAAGCTGATCATTGGCGATCCAATGGAGATGGATACTCAGATCGGCGCGTTGATTTCTAAAGAACACCTTTCAAAAGTCCTTGAAGCAATTGAGCTAGCTAAGCAGTCGGGTGCAACCTTGCTGACGGGCGGCTATCAAGTGACAGATAACGGCCTCGAAAATGGCAACTTTGTTATCCCAACCGTGTTTGTGGATTGCGAAGATAACATGCCTCACGTTCAGCAAGAGATCTTCGGCCCTGTAATGTCAGTGTTGAAGTTTACCGACGAAGACGATGTGATCCGCCGTGCTAACGACACCAAATATGGCCTTGCGGCTGGTGTGTTCACGCAAAACCTTTCTCGTGCGCACCGTGTTATTCATCAAATGCAGGCAGGTATTTGTTGGGTGAACACGTGGGGCGACTCACCAGCAGAAATGCCGGTTGGTGGTTACAAGCTTTCGGGTATTGGCCGTGAAAATGGACCAGAAACTCTACTTCACTATACGCAGACTAAGAGCATTCTTATTGAACTTGGCGACTACGCCAGCCCTTATGCCTAACGCGTAACACTCAATTTTATGGGTTAGCTTAACAGAGCTAGCCCTACTGACTCATCTCAGGGAAATCAAAACATGGAACAACGCTACGATTATATTATCGTCGGCGCGGGTTCGGCCGGCTGTGTGTTAGCGGATAGGCTAACGGAAAGCGGTGAACATAGCGTTTTATTACTGGAAGCTGGTGGTACGGATAAGAGCATTTTTATCCAGATGCCAACCGCGCTTTCTTACCCAATGAATACTGAAAAGTACGCTTGGCAATTTGAAACAAAGAAGGAACCGGGCCTTGATGGACGTGAACTGCACTGCCCACGTGGCAAAGTGTTAGGCGGCAGCTCATCGATCAACGGTATGGTTTATGTTCGTGGCCACGCGTGTGATTTTGACCAATGGGAAGAAGAGGGCGCGGCAGGTTGGAACTACCAAGCATGTCTGCCTTACTTCCGCCGTGCTGAATCATGGAATAAAGGCGGTAATGAATACCGTGGCGACAATGGTCCTGTAGGAACATGTAATGGTAACGATATGGAGCTCAACCCGCTTTACCAAGCGTTTATCGATGCAGGTAAAGACGCCGGTTACCCAGAAACACAGGACTACAACGGCTACCAGCAAGAAGGCTTCGGCACTATGCATATGACGGTAGACAAGGGTGTTAGAGCCTCAACCTCTAACGCTTATCTACGCCGTGCATTGAAGCGTTCAAACCTGACCTTGAAGAAAGGCATCGTGGCGCGTCGTTTCTTACTTGAAGCACAAGACTCAGAAGGTTTATCGGGCTTGAAAGCGGTCGGTGTCGAGTTTGAAAAGTCAGGCAATACCCAGGTGGCTGTGGCGAACAAAGAAGTGATCTCTTCTGCGGGTTCTATTGGCTCGGTTCAACTGCTGCAACTTTCTGGTATCGGCCCGAAAGCGGTGCTTGAAAAGGCCGGCGTTGAAGTTAAACACGAACTGAGCGGTGTCGGTGAAAACCTTCAAGATCACTTAGAAGTGTACTTCCAATATCACTGTAATGAACCTATCACACTCAACAGCAAGCTTGGCTTGGTGAGCAAGGGCATGATTGGCGCGGAATGGATTCTGACTCGCAAAGGCCTTGGTGCTACTAACCACTTTGAATCGTGCGCGTTCATTCGTTCTCGCAAAGGATTGAAGTGGCCAAACATTCAATATCACTTCCTGCCAGCTGCGATGCGTTACGACGGACAAGCGGCCTTTGATGGTCACGGTTTCCAAGTACACGTTGGGCCTAATAAGCCAGAAAGTCGCGGTACGGTTGCGATCATTTCTGCTGACCCGCATGCCAAGCCAGAGATCATTTTCAACTACATCTCGACTGAGCAAGACCGCCAAGATTGGCGTGATTGTATTCGTCTGACGCGCGAGATTTTGTCTCAACCAGCAATGGATGCTTACCGAGGTGAAGAGATTCAGCCGGGTCTAAGTGTGACTTCCGATGAAGCAATCGACGAATGGGTTAAACAGAACGTGGAAAGTGCGTATCACCCTTCATGTGGCTGCAAAATGGGCGCTGATGATGATCCAATGGCAGTGCTTGATGAAGAGTGTCGCGTTCGCGGCATTGATAATCTGCGTGTTGTCGACTCATCTGTTTTCCCTGTTATTCCGAACGGAAACTTGAACGCCCCGACCATCATGGTGGCTGAGCGTGCTTCCGATTTGATTTTGGGTAAGCCAATGCTCAAAGAGCAGGACGTTCCAGTGTGGATTGCACCTGAATGGCAAGAGAAGCAAAGAATCAATAAACCAGTAAGAGAAGCGTAAGCCTCTGTTATTGAGATAAAAATATAAAAAGTAACAACCAAAATTAGTCAAAAGTCAGCAAAACTGCCCTGATTAGTATGAGTTAGGGCAGAAAAAGGAAAGATAAAAAGGAATCATTATGACGACTCAACATAAGCAAACTGCTACAACAAAGGTATTAGCAACATTAGCCATCAGTTCATTTGCATTTGGTGCTAACGCTTCTATTGAACCACAGCAATGTGAAAACGTCCGCTTCGCTGATGTAGGCTGGACTGACATTACCGCAACAACCGCCGTTACTTCTGAACTATTAAAAGGCCTTGGTTACAAAACCAAAACCGACCTACTTTCAGTACCGGTGACATACTCTTCAATGGCGAACGGCGATATTGATGTATTCCTAGGCAACTGGATGCCAACCATGGAAGGCGATATTGCTAAGTACCGTGAAGAGGGCACGGTTGAAACCGTTCGTGCCAACCTTGAAGGCGCAAAATACACGCTAGCCGTACCAAAATACGTGTACGACTCTGGCGTGAAAAGTTTCGCAGACCTAGCAAAACATGCCGACAAATTTAAAGACCGCATCTACGGCATCGAGCCGGGTAACGACGGTAACCGCCTAATCCAATCAATGATTGATTCTGACGCGTTTGGCTTGAAAGATTTCAGCCTAGTGGAATCAAGCGAAGCGGGCATGGTGTCTCAAGTGTCACGCGCAGCACGTCGTAGCCAATGGATTGTTTACCTTGGTTGGGCTCCGCACCCAATGAACAGCAATGTTGAGATGGAATACCTTTCAGGCGGTGACGACTTCTTCGGCCCTAACTACGGTGGCGCGAATGTTTACACTAACGTTCGTTCAAACTACCTGTCTGAGTGTGCAAACGTCGGTCAACTTCTACAAAACCTAGAATTCACTCTTGAGATGGAAAACCAGTTAATGGAAGAGATTCTTAACCAAAAAGTGAAGCCAGAAAAAGCGGCTCAACAATGGTTGAACAACAACCCTCAACAAGTTGAAGCTTGGTTAGACAACGTAAAAACGCATAAAGGTGAATCAGCGACTCAAGCCGTGACTGAATACCTAAAGCAAGTTAAAGCTTAGTTCTACCTATCTCAACAGCTACATAAATAATAAAGGTGGGCTTGCCAATTTATCGATTGGTTTGAAGTAGCCCACCCATAATAAAAGGCAATATTGTGAATTTTATTACGGAAAACAAAATCCCTGTCGGACAATGGATGGAAGCGGGTGTTGATTGGCTAACAATCAATGCAGCAGGATTCTTTGACGCTATTTCGATTTTTCTAGAAACCGTCATTATGTTTTTAGTCGATGTATTTAAGTGGATGCCGCCTGCTCTGCCAATCGTGATTACCGCTGCGATTGCGTGGTACTTACACCGTAAACCCTCGCTAGTGATCTTTGTGGTCGCGGCACTGCTGACTATTCTTAACCTCGGCTACTGGCAAGAAATGCTGGAAACCTTTGTTCTCGTCTTTGCGGCGACAACGATTTCCGTATTAATTGGCGTACCGGTTGGCATCATGGCAGCGCACCGTCCTTGGCTCTATACGATGTTGCGCCCAATTCTCGATTTAATGCAGACCGTTCCGACGTTTGTGTATCTGATTCCAACTCTGGTTCTATTCGGTTTAGGCATCGTTCCTGGCTTAATCTCGACCATTATTTTCGCAATAGCTGCACCAATTCGTTTGACCTACTTAGGGGTAACGAAAGTCCCTGAAGAGCTGATTGAAGCGGGTAAAGCCTTTGGTGCAAGTCGCATGAAGTTACTGCTCAAAGTTGAATTACCTGCCGCTCTGCCAAGCATCATGGCGGGTGTCACCCAATGTATTATGTTGTCGCTTTCGATGGTGGTTATCGCCGCTCTTGTTGGTGCTGACGGGCTTGGTAAACCTGTTGTTCGTGCATTGAACACAGTGAACATCTCACAAGGTTTTGAAGCCGGATTAGCGATTGTTTTAGTCGCAATCATCCTTGACCGCTTGTGCAAAACACCAAACCAGAAGGAAGCTTAATCATGTCTATCTCTCAGGAACAAAAGGCAATGGACGCGATTACCATTAAAAACCTTGACGTTGTGTTTGGTAACAAAGCCAATCAAGCGCTGGAACTACTCGACCAGGGTAAAACTCGCCAAGAGATCATCGATGAAACAGGTCAAGTTGTCGGCGTAGACAATGTGTCGCTGACGGTTGAAGAAGGCGAGATCTGTGTATTGATGGGTTTGTCTGGTTCTGGTAAATCATCTTTGCTTCGCGCAGTTAACGGCTTGAATGAGATCAGCCGTGGTTCACTAACAATCAAAGACGGTGACCAACAAGTCGATTTAGCACAATGTGATGAAGCGACTCTGCGTCACCTTCGTACTCACCGCGTATCCATGGTTTTCCAAAAGTTTGCTTTGATGCCATGGCTTAATGTATTAGACAACGTGGCGTTTGGTCTTGAAATGCAGGGAGTAGCAAAAGATGTTCGTCGTGCAAAAGCGCGTGAACAATTAGAAATGGTCGGCCTAGCGGAATGGGAAACCAAATTCCCGCATGAGCTTTCTGGCGGCATGCAGCAACGTGTTGGTTTGGCGCGTGCGTTCGCTATGGACACCGACATTCTATTGATGGATGAACCGTTCTCGGCGCTTGACCCATTGATTCGTGCACAGCTGCAAGATGAACTGATCACACTGCAAAACAAACTCAACAAAACGATTCTGTTCGTGAGTCACGACCTAGATGAAGCACTGAAGATTGGTAACAACATCGCGATCATGGAGTCCGGCAAACTGATTCAACACGGTAAGCCTGAAGAGATCGTATTGACGCCAAAAACAGAATACGTAAAAGACTTCGTTGCTCATACCAATCCATTGAATGTGCTTAAAGGTCGCTCTTTAATGCAGCCTCTTGATTCACTGACGCAAGAGAATGAAAGCTGGAAGATCTGCGATTCTAAAGATCTCTGGGTTGAACAGAGTGAAGGTGCTTTATCTGTGAAAGGTGAATCTGCTTTGGCGCTTGTCGAGTGGAGCGAATCTGACGACCTAACCGCGATCAGCGCGTCGAGTGTGGTTGTGGCAAGCCCTGAAATTGGCATGCGTGATGCGATTAAGCTCAAGCAGATCAGTAACCACCCAATTCTTCTCGTTGAAGACAACCAATTAGTGGGTATTTTGGATAACAGCGAGTTTTACAACGCACTAACGGGTAATTTTCAGATGAATACAGCCGCGTAAAATTTCGTTTCCAGCTTGGCGATTAGGGCTGGTTTTTTATTAGGTGGAGAGGGTTAAGTCTCTCTACCTCTATGATTATTAAAATATATTATTCTTTGAACTTGTATTCTCTGACTCACTATTTTTGCCTTCATTGAAGCTTTCATTTCCCCTTCATTAAGTAAAAGTGCCGTACCACGCAAGTTTAGTGGTATAGAAAAGATTGAGAATAGTATGAACATCAGTACAATGCGGAAAAATCAATGAAGTAATTTATCAATTTACAGTGTAATTCGAGCTCGCCTGACGTAAATAATCAGGACATACCATCGCTTCGACGCTGTAAAACCATTCACAGTATATTAGTACAAAGGTCTGCATCTTGGACAAACATGACGAAATCCTGGTCGCTATTCGCCAAATTATTCGCGCTATCGATTTACATTCGAAAAAGCTGAGTAAAGAGTATGGTTTGACTGGCCCTCAATTAATCTTAATGAGAGCAATCCAAGAAATGGGTAATGTGACGATCAAAGAATTGTCTAATCACACCAATGTGAGCCAAGCCACCACAACCACGATCATCGATCGCTTGGAACTGAATGGCTATGTACAACGTGTTCGCAGCTCGTCAGATCGCCGCAAAGTACACGCAAACCTGACTGAAAAAGGTCAAGAGTTGCTAAACAATGCGCCACCACCGCTGCAAGATAACTTCGTTAAAAAATTCCAAAACCTAGAGCCGTGGGAGCAAAGCTTACTGCTTTCTTCAATGCAGCGAGTATCATCAATGATGAACGCAGAAGACATCGACGCCGCTCCAGTACTTCAACTTGAAGGCATTGCAAACGTAGCCAAGAGCTAACCTTATTTATAAATTGTTTATTTAGAACAACAACTTAAATAATTGTCAAATGGTCGCACTAAGCGGCCATTTTTGATCCTGCCATTTAAAACCTCTATTTGCCCTGCGTGTTAGTTACGCCTTCTTATTTTAAATTCCCCTGACTTTTTGCCCCGTTTGAAGCCGCCTCATTGGATTGTAATCAAAACTCCATTGACGATTCTCTGACAATAAAATGCTAGACCGACCGGTCTGTTTTGTATTATTGTGTGCTCATCTTAACCACGAGGTGATGTATGAAACACGAATTGACGCCAACACAAATGACCATGACGTTGAACAGCATGCAGGGAGCTTTTGCACAGAAACCGATGCCGGCGATATCGGAGAGAATTGAGCAGCTGCTCGCACTTAAATCTGCGCTTATCGATTACACAGATCGTTTGTGTGTAGCCGTGAGTGAGGACTATGGTCACCGTAGCCGACAAGACACTTTGATGGCTGACATATTGCCTTGTATCGGAAATATTGATCACAGCATTGAATGTTTGCCTCATTGGTCGACATCTTCAATTCGTCATTCCGGACCATTACTTTCAACCTCTCGTGTTGAGGTGGTTTATCAACCCAAAGGCGTCGTAGGGATTATTGCTCCGTGGAATTTTCCGATCATGTTATCCGTCGGTCCGCTTATTTCGGCGCTGGCTGCAGGCAATCGCGCCATGATCAAGATGAGCGAATTTACCCCAGCGACAAACCAAGTATTACGATCGCTATTGGAGGAAGTTTTCCATGCCGATGAGGTGTGCTTGATTGAAGGTGAGGTAGAAATCGCAGCCGCATTTTCGGCGTTGCCGTTTGATCATCTTCTGTTTACAGGGTCAACCCAAGTGGGTCGCCAAGTGATGAAGTCAGCGGCTGATACGCTAACCCCAGTCACGCTAGAGCTGGGTGGAAAGTCGCCGGTTATCGTGGCAGAAGACATGCCGATTGATATTGCGGTAGAGCGAATCATTTATGGCAAGAGCCTAAACAATGGCCAAGTATGTGTCGCTCCAGATTACGTGCTACTCCCTGAAGATAAGCTCGAAGCCTTCATTCTGGAGTACAAAAAACAGTACCAATTATTGTTCGATGAAGGGATTTACTCTGAGAGTTTAACCTCGCTCATTAACCCTCGCCAATGTGATCGTATTGTTGGTCTGTTGAATGAAGAACAGCAAGCAGGGACACGAATCGTTGCTTGCCATGACGAAGCGATGGACTTAGACACTCATCGCTTGGCGACACATTTGATCGTTGCACCAAGCCTGTCATCCAAGGTGATGAACGAAGAAATTTTCGGCCCATTATTACCCTTGATTACGTATCGCAATGTCGAAGAGGCGTTCCAAGCCATCAATAGCAAACCAAGGCCTTTGGCACTCTACCTGATGAGCTTTGATTTGAGCTTACAGGCGCAGGTTAAGCACCAAGTTCATTCCGGTGGCATGTGTATTAATGACTGTGTGTTCCATTTAGCGGTTGATGACGCGCCGTTTGGTGGCATTGGTGAATCAGGTCAGGGCAACTATCACGGCAAAGAAGGTTTCCTGACTTTCTCCCACGCCAAAACAGTCTTGGAAACGGGTTTAGATCATCGAGTTAAGCATCTGTTTTCAAAAGAAGACAACGAATTAAAAACCGCAGTGATGGGCATGCTTGGCCAGTAAATCACTGTTGGTATGACACTGTTTATTTTTCAAAAAGTTATTTTCACGAAATTATTTTAAGAGGTTACTTTTATGTTGGAACGTTTTTTTGAACGTACGATCAAATCGTATTTGATGATTACAGGTTTCTTAACGGCGACGGCTTTTTCCACTTTCCTAGCGCCAGATTGGAGTATGCAGACGCTGTTCTCATACAACGATACGATGATGGAAAACAAAGAGTATTTGCTGGGGACTTATCAACACTGGGGTGTGATGGTTGGCTGTATTGGTGTGTTGTTGATGTTCTCTGCGAAGTACAAATCGCTGCGCACCTCGACCATGATTTACAGCGCATTTGAGAAGTCGATGTTTGTTGGCATCTTCTTATACAACGTGTGTATCAACGATTATGAGTGGTTCTATGGCTGGAGCGGCGTGTTTGCGCTCGATGGATTTGTGACCGTTTATTCTTTGGTTTATCTGTACTACTACCTCACTAGAGATAAGAGTAAGGTCCCAGCTCACCTTCGTTAATCGTTAACCGTTTGTGAGTTGCTCAGGGTGAGTCAATGACACTTCATTAATGATCAATAGCTTACTTATGATTACAGCCCGCATTTGCGGGCTTTTTTCGTTTTGGGGCAATGATCTATAAAGATCTTAATTGACATATCTTTGACATTTACACTCTAGACCGACCGGTTTGTTTTGGTTATTGTTTAGTCATCAACTAGAAATGAGGTAAACACCATGACAACCAATAATTTTAACTTTCAACTTAAAACCATTGTTCATGCTCAAGAGAACGGCATTGAAAATATCCCTTCTCTGTTTGGTCGCTTAGGTGCGCAAAGAGTCGTGCTCTTTTCTGATAAAGGTTTGGAGTCTCTTGGTTTTGTTGAGCAGTTCTCGGCGTTATTTGTAAACCAGAATGGGAATCAGGAAGCGAACCAACAATCGGTTCAGCTTGTTGGCGTGTACACCGATATCGCGCCAGACGCGACTTGCGACAACATCAATGCAGCCATTGAGTTTGCAAACAGCGTCAATGCTGATGCGATCTTGTCTGTTGGCGGCGGCAGCGTAATTGATGCTTCTAAAGGTGTGAAATACGCATTTCATAAGAAGATAGATGACATTCGCACTGTAATTGCAGGTGGTGGTCATATGGATGTATGGCCAAACAATGAAGATATTCGAGTGCCCCACATTGCTGTTCCGACAACGGCTGGTACGGGCGCAGAAGCCTCTCCGATTGCTGTTTTTTACAACGAACATGAAAACATCAAAGCAAGCTTAGTCGCGTCTGGGTTAGAAGCCGATATCGCAATCCTTGATCCAACGGTGACCACTAAGCTGCCAGCTCACCTGACTCGTTCTACCGCGATGGATGCACTAACACACGCTGTTGAAGCGATTGTCTCGCCAATGAGTAATGCATTCACTGACGCTTACGGCATTCAGGCTGCAAAACTGATTGTTGAAAACTTACCCTTGGCACTTAAAGAGCCAGAAAACCTAACAGCACGCGGCAACCTTCTTCAAGCGAGCACCATGGCGATCTCTGCTTTCTATTCGTCTTTGGGCGGCATTCCAATTCATAACTGTGCTCACGCTTTTGGTGCGATTAGCCACATTCCACATGGTGATGCCAACACGGTACTGATGCCGGTTGTGATTGAAGCGCTGCCTGAATTCTATATGCCGAATGCGGCGAAGTTAGCTCAAGCGTTCTCTGTCGACACGACGGGAACCGATGAGATGGTTTACCAGAGAGTGCTGGATTTCTTAAACAACTTCCAAACCAGTGTCGGTGCGATGAAGCGTTTCAGCAGCTGGGACTTTGATGAGCAAGAGAAGAGCAACATTGCGGAAGCGATTGAAAAAGACATTTGCTTTCAGTTCTACCCAATCTCGAAACAGACGATTGAAACCATCATTGAGAAAGCGATTTAAGTCTCTGTCTTAATCGACTGAATTTTATGACCATTTAGTTCAGTCCCTGATTCACTCACAACTATTACTCGAGAGCCAATTATGAAAATTGAAAACGTATTGCTATCAAGCTTGTGCATCATCGCGCCATTCCTACTTTTCACCTAACTCATTCAACAGGGACGTTGTGACCTTTATTCCCGAGGAGGAAATAAATGATCAATAAACGTTTAACTACCGTGATTATGACTGGTGTTTTGGCTGCTCTGTTTTTTGCCAAAGCAAGCGTTGGAAGCGAAAGCTCTAAGAACGCAGCCACCATGGATCAATCGCAGCAGCATCAAGATGTCGTGCAATTGTTGGATGAGGCTTACCAAGGGCAATTGGATGCCCAGCTCTCTGTCGGTTACTTATATCTGAGCGGAGATGGCGTAGAACAGAATGATGAAAAAGCCGCGGAGTGGTTCGTCACCGCAGCCAATAACGGTAGCCCTGAAGCTCAAACACAGCTTGGGTTGATGTATATCTCTGGAAGTGGCGTTCAAGCCAGCCAAGCGGAAGCTGTCACCTGGATCGGCATGGCAGCAGCTCAAGAGTATGACCCTGCGCTCGACTTATTACATTGGATGTCGCAAGCCGCGCACTAATTCAAATCCTAACTCAGGTTAATCACAGAAAGGTTAACCACAGAAAAAGTTAATCATAAAAAAATTAATCACAGAAATTGGAGAACGTCTTATGCAGACATTCAAGAAATCTTTAGTGTTCACGGCAATGGCCGCGGCAAGCAGTGCTGCTCTTGCGGCTGAATCAGAAAAGCCGAATATTGTTGTTATTGTTGGCGATGATGTGGGCTTTGCCGATACACAGCCTTATGGCTCAGAAGCGGATACCCCAAACCTGATGGCGCTGGCTGAAGAGGGGGTCAAGTTTACTAACTTTCACGCGTCACCAACCTCATCGGTAACGCGCTCAATGATGCTAACCGGAGCAAACAGTCACGAGGTTGGGCTAGGCACCTTCGACTATGCTGTCTATCCGGGCGCGATTGGTAAGCCGGGTTATGAAGGTTACCTCACCAAGAAAGGTGTCACGGTCGCAACGCTGCTTGAAGAGAGCGGCTATAACACTTACCTCTCTGGTAAATGGCATTTGGGACACGAGGATGGCTTCCTACCGGATGATCGAGGTTTTGGGGAGAGTTACGGTATTTTAGCGGGCGGTTCGAATCACTTTAACCGAGATATGATGTTCCCGGCTAAAAATGCCGCGACAGCGGATGCGCTGCAAAAAGGCGATATTCCTGGTGTTGAAGTTGAGCCAACTTACCGCAACGGTGAAGTGGTTGAGGATAAATACAAAGGCGAGTACTCAGACCAAGTTTACACCAACGAGATCATCAAGATGATCGACAGTAAAAAAGACGACGGCAAGCCTTTCTTCGCTTACGTGCCATTCACCGGTATTCACCTGCCACTGCAAGCGCCTGAGTCTGCTTATCAAGATAAAGTCGATTACTACGTTGAACATGGTTGGGACTCGGTTCGAGAAGATCGTTTCCAACGCATGAAAGAGATGGGCGTGATTCCTAAAGAGGCTGAGATTTCAGGACGTAATTCATTAAGCCGCCCTTGGGATTCGCTTTCTGAGAAAGAACAAAAGTGGTACGGCAAGAAAATGGCTGTCGCGATGGGCATGATGGAAATGCAGGACCAACAAGTCGGTCAGATAGTCGATTACCTGAAAGAAATCGGGGAATACGATAATACCTACATCATGTATCTAGCGGATAACGGCCCAGAAGCGGCGGATATTACCGGTGAAAACATCAGTGACTTGATCCGAACCTGGACCGCTCATCACTTCGATAATTCGACCGAAAACTTAGGTAAGGCGAACTCCAGTGTGTCACTGGGTCCTGAATGGGCAAGCGCTTCAACCGGCGGCCTATCTTGGTACAAAGCTTACACAGCAGAGGGCGGTATTCGTGTGCCGTTTATTGTTAAGCCAGCCAAAGCGCTTCTAGAAGGTGAAGATGCGTTACAGCCGGGAACTCAAACAGACGACTTGTCCCAAGTGAAAGACATTGCAGCCACGATTCTTGAAATTGCAGAGGTAGAGCATCCAGGAACGGAATATCAAGGTCGAGAAGTGGCGCCGATGAGTGGTGTGAGCTTGTTGCCTTACTTCAAAGGTGAAACGGCAGAGGTGCACAGTGCCGATAATGCGATTCCATTTGAATTGTTTGGTAGCGGGATTCTGCTAAAAGGTGATTACAAGATCATTCGAATCTCTACCGGTATGGGCGGTGACAGCGAGTGGCACTTATACAACACCAAGAAAGACCCAGCCGAGCAACATGACTTGAGAAATCAAATGCCAGATCTGTTCCTTGAAATGGTCGCTGAATATCAAGAGTACGAAAAAGCGCAAAACATCGTCCCGGTTGACGAAGAGTGGAATCCGTTTGAAAACGTGAAATAGAGGAAATGAACCACTCGGCCAACCTAATGCCATTAAGCTTGGTTGGCCGATGAACACCGTGTAAAGGAATTACGAATTGTTTTGGCTAATACAATAACTTTTACATCGAGGCACTCTTCATGACGACACTATCGCTATCAAATTTGAGTTCAATTCCGCAGTTCAATGGTAAAGCACACAGCAAGCTTCAAGCGCTAGCAAAACCGATTGGGGCGGTGTGTAATATCAGTTGCACCTACTGTTATTACTTAGAAAAACAGCAGCTGCTTGAATACCCAAAAGGCTCTCAATATACGATGGATGAAGTCCTGTTAGAGCGTTATATCAAACAGTACATAGAGGGGCAGAACACGCCTGAAATCATCTTTTCTTGGCATGGTGGAGAGCCTACCTTGTTGGGGATTGAGTACTTTCAAAAGGTCGTCGAGCTGCAGAAAAAATATTGTCCTAGCTACAGCAAGATCAGCAACGACCTTCAAACCAATGGCACTTTATTGAATGATGCGTGGTGTGAGTTCTTTAAGAACAATAACTTTATCATTGGCGTGAGTATTGATGGCCCAGAGCACTTACATAATCACTACCGAACCAACCGTGCAGGCAAAGGAACCTTTTCTCAAACAATGCGTGGTATTCGCTACTTGAAGCAACATAACGTCGAGTTCGCGACTCTAAGCTGCGTGAATGACGTAACAGGTAAGTATCCACTAGAGGTCTATCGCTTTCTACGCGATGAAGTGGGTTCGAAGCAATTGCAGTTTATACCTGTGGTCGATAAGCGCGAAGCTCACACCAACAATAAATGGTTGAGCAACCAACAAGCGATCATTCCTGTATCAGGCGAGGTTGAACCGTGGAGTGTCGGCTCTGCGCAATGGGGACAATTCCTCACTGCCGTTTTTGATGAGTGGTTTGAACACGATTTTGGTCGAGTGTTAGTGCCGTACTTTGAAAATTTTGTCGGTGTATGGATGGGCAGAGAAAGCACCATGTGCACCTTGAGTGAGATCTGCGGCAAAGGGTTAGCAGTTGAGCCCAATGGCGATGTGTACTCATGTGATCATTATGTCTTTCCTGAATTTCAGCTGGGTAATATTCAGGAACAAGCACTTTCAACTTTAGCCTTCTCGCCAAAGCAGCAGAGTTTTGGGTTCGCCAAACAGAAGTCTCTGCCGAAACAATGCCAAACCTGTGAGTTTAAATTTGCATGCCATGGCGAGTGCCCAAAAAACAGAATCATCACAAGCCGAGATGGTGAGGCTGGGTTAAATTATCTCTGTGAAGGATGGCTGAGCTTCTTCAAGCATGTCGACCCTATTATTAAGGGCTTACTCAAAGCCAATAATATTGCGTCTCGTCTGGGGTAACGGAGTAGGCGTGAATCGATTTAATCAAGATTTAAAGTTAGATAGAAGGCTCGCTAAATTGTGCGAGCCTTTTGGTATTTGGTATTTGGTATTTGGTATTTGGTATTTGGTATGTAGTAACGGGTACCTAGTCAGCTGATTCTTGTGTTGGGCTCATGGCAAGAATGGTTTCATCCATGGCATTGTTTAGAATCGAACGGTTGCGCTGCATCGCGGCCATGAGCGTTGAGCCTAGCCATAAGCCATAAAGCGTTCGAGATAGCGATTCTGGCTCTGCGATAGTGAAATCACCATCGGCATTACCTTCTTCAAACAGCTTTGCCATACGCAGGATGATCTTTTCTGCGCCTTCTGCCATGGTCGATTGCAATGGGTTAGCAGACCCAGATACTTCTCCCGCCAGTTTTACGACAAGACATTGGATATTGAAGTCTTCAGTCAGTTTCGATGCACACCAAAACTCGAAATAGGCTTTAACGCGATCACGACGAGAAAGCGACTCATCACTTAAAAAGTCATCTAGCTTAGCGAGATGCTCATCAAAGTAGTTAGTAAGAAGGATCTCACCAAAGTGTTCTTTGGATTTAAAGTAGTGGTAAAAAGAACCCTTCGTGCCTTCCGCTTGGTTGATGATTTTCATCAGGCCAACACCAGCAAACCCGTGTTCATTAATAAGGCTAAACCCTGCATCGAGCATAGCTTGTCGCATGTCTTTCATTGTTCTTACTCTTTATGCTGAGAATGAGGAATAGTGTAACCAGCAACATACCAACCGTCCAGTCTAGCGCGTTAGGACCCGGTCAATAATTGACTCGTTTCGTCAAATTGATTTCTCTCTTGCTTACACTTCTAAGCGACAAAACTTTTTTCAAGATAAGCGCATGCTATAAAACGAAAATAACAACCTTAAAGAGCTTGTTTGGTGCCTTAAAATAGCTAAATCGGGGTGTTTTAAGTTGCTGTTTTTGTTGGTTTTTAATTTAGTGTTTTCTTGAGATCGCAATGATAGTCTTAGCGTAATTTCTTTAGGGGGCTAAATGGACACCAATAACAGCACTTATCATCACCACAGTTTTGCTCAGCAAGACTTATCAGAGCTTACATTTACAGCCTGTACGTTTATCCGTTGTGATTTCAGACGTTCGAACTTACGTGACGCAACGTTTATTAACTGTAAGTTTATTGAACAAGGCGATATTGAGGGATGCCACTTTGATGTTGCCGACTTACGAGATGCAAGCTTCCAGAATTGCCAGCTGGCGATGGCGAATTTTAGTAATGCGAATTGCTATGGGATTGAGCTACGTGAATGCGACTTGAAAGGGGCTAACTTCACTCGTGCTAACTTTGCCAATCAGGTAAGCAATAGAATGTATTTTTGCTCTGCGTATATTACGGGCTGTAATCTGTCATACGCCAATTTTGAACAAGCTTGTTTAGAGAAGTGTGAGCTGTTTGAGAACCGTTGGATAGGCACTTACCTTGGCGGCGCGTCACTGAAAGAGTCTGATCTCAGCCGAGGTGTGTTCTCGGAAGACGTATGGGGTCAATTCAGTATGCAAGGTGCTAATTTATGCCATGCTGAATTAGAAGGGTTAGATCCTCGCAAGGTAGATACATCGGGGATTAAAATCGTCGCGTGGCAGCAAGAGCAACTGCTTGAAAGCATGGGTATTGTGGTCATGCCCGATTAATAGAGGCAGTGAGGTAGAGTGAGTCGATAGTGAACGCTGTTGTTTTGTATTATTAATGCCTGTTACACTATAGCTTCGCGGCTGCACATGTTTATATTCAGTTTAATCTAGAGAAAATTATGACTATAGAAAATGTGCTTCCTGAAGATTATGCAGAAATGCTTAAGGTTTGGGAGAATTCAGTCCGAGCAACTCATGACTTTATTACAGAAGAAGATATTGAGTTTTTTAAACCTATCATCATGGAATATGCGTTCCCTGCAGTCTCTTTGAAATGCGTTAAAAATGAAAGTGGTTCGATTGTTGGTTTCGTGGGTGTCCATGATGCAAAAGTTGAGATGCTTTTCGTTTTAAATGAAGTTCGAGGGCAAGGCGTAGGCACGGTGTTATTGCAACATGCGATTGAGCAGTTAGCAGCCACCAAAGTTGACGTTAATGAGCAAAACCCACAAGCGGTAGGTTTCTATCAGCACATGGGGTTCAAAATTGAATCACGCTCCCCACTTGATGACATGGGAAAACCATTTCCAATTCTGCATATGACGCTGTAAGCCTCGGTTGTCGTATCACTCGGTTGTAATCAACCACAGTCGCTAGAAGAAAAGCCCAAAGCTAATAACTTTGGGCTTTTCCGTATTTGGAGTTTCGTCTGACTTTTTATGCAGGTCGTTTTCATGTCGTGAGGCTGGATGAGTGAGTTAGCAGTTTGTTATGTCGTAAAATTTCAGTTGAATGGTGTTTAGATTTCATACGCGATCTTGGTCACTGATTTTGGCGTGTTACATTCCCTGTTTTACGAATATAAACATAACCATTATCACAATTAATTTATGGTCAACCGTCTAATTTGAACTCATATCTCATTTTGTTGTTTTAAATTAATTTTAGTTATTGAGTCCACTGTCAAACTTAAACTATTGACTTGTTTTTAATTATAAATTTGTTATTTAATTACAGGTTGAAATTGAGGGGTAACGTAGAAATATTCGATTGACAGTTATTTATAGGTGACTAAAGTCACGTTTCTTTGCCATTTCTCGATTCGACAACTTCCATTGATAATAATCCCAACAACAACGAACAAGAATAACTGGGATATATTATGCTTTATGACCTTATTGACCACGACCTAATTGATGTCATTAACCACTCTGAATATAAGTGGGAAGATGCAGTTAAAGAAACGACTCGTTATTTGCAAGACAAAGGTTACGTTACCGATAACTACGCAGACGCGATCATTCAGTCAACGCATGATAATGGACCTTATTATGTTCTTTGTCCAGGCATTGCTATGCCTCATGCCCGTCCAGAAGCAGGTGTACTAAAGACTGGGTTAGGTATCCATGTTTTTTCAACCCCAGTTGATTTCGGTTCAGAAATGGGACCAGCGAATGTCTTATTAACATTAGCTGCAAAGGATTCAGATACACACATCGAGGTTATTCAAGCACTTAGTGAAATGTTAGTTGATGAAGAAAACATTGCCAAGCTAGCGGGTTCATCTTCAAAAGCTGACGTACTTGAAATTATTAAAAGCTACTAAGAATAACCTTTGAAAATAAGGAATATACCGTGTCTACAAATATAAGAGCAAAAGTGCAATCTTTTGGTGGTCATTTGACTGCGATGGTATTGCCAAATATTGGAGCCTTCATCGCATGGGGCTTTATTACTGCATTATTTATTCCTACAGGTTGGATGCCTAACGAATATTTTGGTGAATTAGTGGGCCCTATGATCACTTATTTACTTCCTCTGCTTATTGGTTATACCGGTGGACAAATTGTCGGGGATAAGCGTGGTGCAGTTGCTGGTGCGATAGGTACCATGGGTGTTATCGCTGGCGCTGAGATTCCAATGTTTGTTGGCGCAATGATCATGGGGCCATTGAGTGGCTGGGTGATCGTTCAAATCGATAAACGCTTACAAGACAAGATCCCTTCAGGTTTTGAGATGGTGGTAAACAACTTCTCGCTAGGCATCTTCGGCATGTTGATGTGTCTATTTGCTTACGCGATTGTTGGCCCTGCTGTGACTGCTGCGAACCTATTCGTTAAATCGGGTATCGAAGCGCTTGTAGCAACTGGTTTTCTACCGTTACTTGCCATTATTAATGAACCAGCAAAAGTACTGTTCCTAAACAACGCTATCGACCAAGGTATTTACTACCCATTAGGTCTGCAAGCGGCGGCGGAAACGGGCAAATCGATCTTCTTTATGGTGGCGTCAAACCCGGGTCCTGGCCTAGGTATGCTTTTGGCTTACGCGAAATTTGGTCAAGGTCTAAGTAAGAAATCAGCACCAAGTGCAATCATCATTCACTTCTTCGGTGGTATCCATGAGCTGTACTTCCCATACGTGCTAATGAAGCCAATCATGATTGTTGCGATGATTGCTGGTGCGGCGACAGGTATTGCCACGTTCAACCTACTTGATGGTGGTCTGGTTGCTGGCCCTAGTCCTGGTTCGATTTTCTCTTACTTAGCTCTCACACCAAAAGGTAGCTTCTTCGCAACCATCGCAGGTGTGGCTTCAGCAACGGTTGTGTCTTTCCTTGTCGCAAGTGCAATCCTGAAAGTGAGCAAGAAAGAACAATCAGAAGACGAGTTTGAACAGTCGATAACCGACATGAAAGATATGAAAGCAGAAGGTGTGGTAGCAAAAGCATCAGCTCAGGCTTCAACAGAACAGCCAAAAGAAGCAAAGAACATCAAATTTATTGCCTTTGCATGTGATGCGGGAATGGGCTCAAGCGCCATGGGAGCATCGACTTTCAAACGCAAACTAGAAAAAGCTGGCTACGATGTTCAAGTTAAAAACTTTGCCATCGAAAAAGTCCCAACTGATGCCGATGTGGTGGTGACTCACGAGAGCCTAGAGAATAGAGCGATTAAAGCAACGGGTTTACCAGTAGTGACTATCAAGAACTTCTTACATGACCCTGCATTAGACAACCTAATGAATACCATTGGTCAACAAGCTTAATTTAAATTTTGGGGCCACTCAGTGGTCCCACTTTCGGAGAGAAAATCATGACTCAAACAACTGCTGCTGTTATCCGTGGTGAAAAAGATGTTCAACTTAGAACGTTCGATCTTCCAAAAATTTCTGATGATGAACTTTTAGTTAAAAATATCTCAAACAGCATCTGTCTTTCTACTTACAAAGCAGCACTGTTAGGCAGCAACCATAAACGTGTACCGGGAAATATTGCTGAAGTACCTGTAATGACAGGCCATGAATACGCAGGTGTGATTGTAGAAGTAGGTGCTAACTTACAAGACCGTTTTAAGCCGGGCGAACCTTTTGTACTGCAACCTGCTATGGGCTTGCCAACAGGCTACTCAGCAGGCTACAGCTATGAGACATTTGGTGGTAACGCGACGTACTCAATCATCCCTAAGGTAGCGATTGATTTAGACTGTGTTCTGCCATACAAGAGCTCTTACTATGCAAACGCATCGCTTGCAGAGCCAATGTCATGCATCATTGGTGCGTTCCACGCAAGCTACCATACAACGCCTTACGTATATGAACATCAAATGGGCATCAAAGAGGGCGGTGCTCTTGCATTGTTAGCATGTGCAGGCCCTATGGGTATTGGTGCAATTGACTACGCGATTAATGGTCCAGTCAAACCAAGTCGAATCGTTGTCACCGATATTGACGAAGCGCGCCTAGAGCGAGCTGCGAGCCTAATTC
Organism: Vibrio sp. 1CM8B; assembly: GCF_023161685.1. Classification (NCBI taxonomy): domain Bacteria; kingdom Pseudomonadati; phylum Pseudomonadota; class Gammaproteobacteria; order Vibrionales; family Vibrionaceae; genus Vibrio; species Vibrio sp. 1CM8B. Next base: position 414,926 of record NZ_JALNTU010000001.1, on the reverse strand, counting down.
CTGTATCAAAAGCAGCAGAGAACGGTATCGAACTGTTCTATGTGAATACCGCTAAGTTAGAAGATCCTGTCTCACACCTTAAGCAGTTGAATGATGGCAAGGGGTATGATGATGTCATGGTGTATGCCGCAGTTGCACAAGTGCTTGAGCAAGCGGATGAGTTGCTAGGCAATGATGGTTGCTTAAATTTCTTTGCTGGCCCAACGGACAAGCAGTTCAAAGTACCATTCAACTTCTATAACGTTCACTACGAAGCGACTCACATTGTTGGCACTTCTGGTGGCTCTACGGGTGATATGGTCGAGTCTATTGAGCTTTCAGAAGCGAATAAAATCAACCCTTCATTTATGCTGACACACGTTGGTGGTCTAGAAGCAGCACCGCATACAATTCTCAATCAGTTAGATATTCCGGGTGGCAAGAAATTGATTTACCCACATATCGACTTACCGCTGACAGCGATTGACCAATTCCATACACTGGCAGAGCAGTCTCCATTCTTCCTGGAGCTTGATGAAATCTTGAAAGCCAATAATTACGTTTGGAATGAATTGGCAGAAAAAGCGCTACTTGAATTTTATGATGTGAGCTTAACCGTTTAATATGGTTCATTATTGTGGTGGCGAGCCTGCCACCACAGCTTCATGAGGTAATTGATATTTTGTTGCAAGATGAATTATTGGATGCATTGGAACAGTGTGATTCCGCGACGAGTTTGATCGAAGCGTCTAATAAGTTAATAAACCAAAAACTGAAAAAGCTATTACCGAACGTGTTTGTTCAAGATGCTTTGGTGATGGAGTACGCCGTCGTACCTCTTTTAAAAGAAGATGGGCCTCTTGTGACAACCGACGTCGCCTCTAAATTGATGTTTGCGATGGGTAAGATCTCTTTGGAAACCTACGCAGATATTGGCTTATTCGATCAAATGTATGAATACACTAGTAAGCAATCGCAAGTGCTGACATTTGGCGATGACATGGTTTACGACTTCATCAGTAATCAATCAAACCTCTCGAAAGGCAAAGATAGCTTCTACTTAGATTCAATTAACCAATTAAAATTCTCGTCATTCGATTCATTCACTCAAACACGTTACGAATCGCTGATTAAAACAGTGCTGAAACTCTGTTGCGAGAACTTGTTGGAAAGTATTGAGAAAGAGATATTAGGATAAGGTTGAACATGAAAGTTTCCTTAAATGTGAGTGGCTTTGAAACCGAAGCGACATTCCCTGATAAAGATATTGAACAGATTCATAAACCACTGGTTGAAAAATTTACGCGACTTTTTGAGCAGAAAAAAGAGCGTACGATTATCTTTTTGTGTGCGCCTCCTGGCAGTGGTAAATCGACGTTAGCCGCGTTTTGGGAGCATTTGTCCCATCACCAAACCAACGTTGAGCCACTTCAGGTATTGCCATTTGACGGTTTTCATTACCCCAATGAGATATTGGACTCAAACTACATCGTTCGTGATGAAGAGAAAATTAAACTCCGTACCATTAAAGGCTCTCACGAAACGTTCAACCTAACCTCGTTGATCGATAAGTTGAAACAGCTGAAAGTAAAAAATCCTACGTGGCCGTATTACGATAGAAATCTTCATGATCCTGTGGATGACGCAATCTCGGTAGACAAGGACATTGTCGTGATTGAAGGCAACTGGTTGTTACTGAACGAGCCTGTTTGGAATGGATTGCATGAGTTGGCTGATTTCACCATCTTCATAGACACCGACGCTAAGTTCCTCGAAGAGCGCTTAGTAAACCGCAAGGTGCGAGGAGGTACCACATTAGAAGAGGCGGTCGAGTTCTATAAAAATTCAGACTCAAAAAACGTCGATAAAGTGTTAGACAATTCTATTCCTGCTGACCTAACACTCTTCATGAGTAAAGACGGTTCGTTTCAAATCAATTAAACAATTTAGGAGGTCATAATGGAGATTGTTGTCGACAGCCATACTCATACATTGGCAAGTGGCCATGCCTATAGCACCATTATCGAAAATGCACTGGCATCGAAAAATAAGGGGCTAAAACTCCTTTGTACAACGGATCATGCTCCTGAAATGCCGGGAGCCCCCCACTACTGGTTTTTCAATAACCAAAGGATTTTGCCCCGCTTTCTGCACGATGTAGGTATCTTGCGTGGTGTGGAAGCCAACACACTGAACACTGCTGGGGAGTTGGATCTTCCTCCCTCTTCTTACCAACACTTAGACTGGGTGATTGCGAGCTTACATGAGCCAGTTTTCAAGCCCTCGACGAAGCAAGAACATACACAGGCGTTAATCAACGTTATTAAGAGTGGCAAAGTTGATGTGCTAGGGCACTTAGGGAACCCAAACTACAAGTTCGATATGGAAGCGGTTCTGCTGTGCGCAAAGGAGCACAATGTTGCAATTGAAGTGAACAATACGTCACTGACAGGCAAGAGCCGAAAAGGAAGCGATGTGCGATGCTCAAAAATTGTCGAGATCGGCAAGCGAGTTGGCGTTTACTTTTCTACAGGTTCTGATGCGCATTTCTGTGAAGAGATTGCTCATCTGGGTCTTGTAAAAGCATTACTTGAAAAGCACGGTGTGGAAGAAGACAAAATAATCACGACCTCAACATCCCGATTTTTGAACTTTTTATTATTGCGCGGTAAGAGTCGTATCGAAGAATTTACACACTTATATTAAGTGTGTTGCTGAGTTAATGATTACTGGTATCAAAAAGCCCAAAGCTAATAACTTTGGGCTTTTCCGTATCTGGTAACCAGCATTTTATAATGAATTTTTAAAAAGAGAATGCTTGGTGATAGAGAACTGATTGGTTGATTAATGCATGCCTGAGCGCATTTTGTCGGCGAGCGCAAAGAAGACAAAAATCACGAAGCATACTAGAGCAACACACAGTGAAGCTATGATTGTAGTTGCGTCTTTTGATATCAATGGAACAACGATAGAAGCTAATGCAACTAACATAACCAAGATATGAACGATTCGTCCGATGATTGGGTTTTTATGACAGAATGAAGCCCAGAGGTAACGCATTTTTAACACCAGTATAATATTAGTGGGTTTATTCTATTTTCTTAATGAGTATTTTGTAAATAACATTCTGTTACAAGAACCAGTAAATATGATCTAAGTCGTTTTAGTATAAAACTGATTAAATAACAGAAGGTTATTTGTATTATATAGAATGTTTATCATCTAAATAAGAAACATAGTATTCCGTATTCTTTGGAATGCTAAGTCAAATATTATTCAACTTTTTGTTTCTTGACTTAAGATCTCATTTACTGAGTATTTTATTAAGAGATCGTTTGCGTATAACCATTGATATCGCAAATGCCAACCGAATTAGAATCAGCCTAGAGCCTGTTATTCGTTTTACGTTATTTATCAAAGCGACGCCTCAAATTGAGAACGAAGTAATCTTGTGAGTTTTTCGGTTTGATATACTCAGTATTCATTCGATAAAGATGATGGAGATGATATGTCGAAAACCGCGAAGATCATTAATGAAGATAAGCTGGTAAAAAAAGCAGTTGAAGTCGGTTTTAAGATGGCAAAGCTACAAGGTTTTGATTTGCCAAATTCATCCCAACCGATAAAGGTTAAAGCGGTGTACTTGTTCCTTGTTGAAGTCAATCAGATCACACCGTTACCGGACGACAAGCTTGATGGCGCGAACATTAAGAAGCGTTTAGCACTCTGGCTTCATAAGGCACTGCCGGATAATGACCCGCTAAAATAAAGAAGTTCTGAATACTGGTGCAGTTCACCTGATTTGAACTGATGATTGGCAACCTTTCCCCTAATCTCACTTATTGTTTTAATGTACGAAAGCCTAGCGATTACTCGCTAGGCTTTGTTTTAAGCGTTACCTTTCAATAACTCGAGTAGAATTTTTCGCTATGGGTACAATGACATAGCTGACTTGTTGCCCGTTCACTTGTTTGGTTTGACTGCGGATGGCTTGACCATCTACGATTAACGTTGGGTAATCGCCATAGAACCATGCTTCCCATTCGAGGGCATGCTCAGAACGGTTGGTAAGCGTTGACTTCGTGAGCCCATCATGACGTAGGGTTAGCTCATGCTCACCCATTGGTAACTGATCCACACTTAACCATTCTATGTCATTGGTGAGGTGAGAAGCTGTCGACACTCGGTGCTCTGCGGCGTTTGGTTTTATGCCCATTAAGCCTTCAATCGTATTTGAAATGAATGTAAAGGATATTTCTGGGTAGTCACCATTGGTTCCTTGAGTTGGACGTTCGTGTGGCTCATCTTTAGTGTCCATTATGTACTGCATCCACTTCCATGCTTCGGCATTGCGATTATATGGAAAGTAGGTTTCAGGAATGTAGGTGTAGGCTTCAATATTGTTTGGTGCCTCTGGTGTGCTACCAATGCCATCGCCTAGATTGTTAGCAATGAAATCAAGATACCTGTTGTTTCTTTCTCCTGGTTCAGTGATGAGTTTCATCGGCATGAACCAACTATTCTCCTTACCAAAATCGTTTAGGCGGAGCCCATCTTTTTGAACAATGTTAACGTAGTTCTCTAGTGGTTTATTTGGATCTACGACGCTCCAGTCTTCATTAAAATAACGCTTAAGTTCTTGGGCTTTTTCTCGCCAGAGTGTGGCGTCATTATATTCTTCTCGTGCTTCTAACATTGCTGAGTAAGCGAGAGTAGCTTGGTATTGTGAGCCAATTCCGTCACCGGCTTCGATTGGAAACTCTCCTCGTTCGTTGTACGTTGCAGAGCCTTCAAAAATACCGCCATAACCTTCAGCGATACCATTTGGATCTTGGTCATCATGTAGCTCGATGTAATCGGTGAGAACCTTGGTATAAAACTGCCAGAGATCATCATCTTCTATATAGCGTTTGTCTCCTGTCCATTGATATTGCTTCCATGCCTTTTCAACAAATTCAAACTGTGCTGGCACTTCACGAACAAACCAATTGTCGTCATCATAATCAATAGTGTGTGGCGTACCATCGAAATTAATAGCCCATAGTGTGTACCACTTTCTTGACTCTGTTGAGTGCTTGGCGAAGGTTTTGAACATTGAGAAATTTTCTGGTTCAAGCCCTGCGATTTTTGCGCCACTTGCTTGGTGTAAGAAGTCTCTTGAGTAAAAGGCTGTTCGGTCAAAATAGCCAGCCCAATAAGATGGAATGTAATCTGCGCTGCCATCACCATCGTTATTGTATTCATCCCGGTTCACGAGGTCGTGTTGACCTGTCATTACAAAGCGCTGAGTTTTCTCCATAGCCCATTCGAAAGAGTCTTGAAGCTTCGTATTCGAAGAGGTGACCACCACTTGCTTTTCTTTCTCGATAGCCGTGATCGTCCACTGCTGTTCTTTATTGTTGTCATCTATCACTGCTATTTGTACCGGCTGACTGAAGTCGATGACATCACCTGTGTTGATAGACGAATAGCTGCCTTCAGAGATTAGGAATTTTCCTATGGTTAATGTGGTTAGATCTGTGCCAAACGGGACCTGGAACTTTATATCCCTAGAAATCTTATTAACGCTAGTGACACCGACTTGTTCTTGAGTTGAGAACTGAATAATTTGGTTGAAATGTAGAGGTTTACTTTTATTACTTTTGATTAACGCAACGCTGTCGACACTGACCCCTCCTTGGTTAGAACCTGAGAACCAGACTTTTAGCTGCTCGCCCTTTTCTAGTGGGATGTGTTTTAGGTTTTTTCGTTGATATTTGGTGCTTTGTTTTATTTTGTCACTCACTAATATTTGATCGGTGAGGTTAGTCATTGCGAGGGTGGCATCGTTTGAAGGACTAATAAAATACGCGGATAAATCGTAGTAGCCTGTCTCGGGAATCGTTACGATTTGACTGATGTGGTGATTCTTGCCTTGAGCGATACGACCTCGGTATTCTCCTTCATGAGTGAAGTCATTTTTGATATTAGAAAACCAATAGCTCCATCCTAACCCTTTATTTTCAAAGCTAGGGTTAGTAAGAATGTTGTCGTTTTTTTGTGCGTGTGCCCCAGCTGATAGCATGAGGGAACAAGTGATGGCAGAAGCAAGTACTTTGAGTTTCATACGGATCTCTTTTATTGGAAGTAGAAAGGCTAGTGAGGGGGGGGGATGAACGTCAATGTGGTCGAAACCTCCATTGACGTCGCTTTATGATTTATGTTGCTTGTGCCGGTTCTGTCGGTTTCGCGGTTTCCCCTTTGCTTGAGCCATCATTTGTAATGTGATCGTATTTCTCGGTTAAGTGATCTTGAATCTTTTGGTGATAGGCACCGTTCAGTTTGTAAAAGCGGAAGTAGATGATTAACGCAATGGCAAAGAAGAAAGCAGGTAGGCCGACCATGATGCATTGCATGCCGAATACGGTTTCAGGGCTTTGCGTTACGTTGGGCACATAATCAACAGCGGTGAGTGCGATGCCGATAAAGAAAGCGGCGAACGCAGAACCTGCCTTTACGACCAAGGTTTGCACTGAGTAAGCGATACTTTCACAACGAGAACCCAGTTTAAACTCACCGTAATCGACCGTGTCTGCCACCATAATCACGTTCAATACCCAGAACAGAGCGGTACCGATTTGTAGGAAGACGCCTGCCGTTGATATCAGCAGAATGCTTTGTTTGTCATACATGCCGACATAGATGAGTACTGCGCTGCCTAAGATAGGGAAAGTGGATGCACAGGCCCATAAAACTCGGCGTGAGAACATTTTCGCAAGTTTAGGGAACAACACTAGAGTGATAAGGTTCGCGATACCTGCATACGCCATGTAGTACGGGAACAGCTCTTCATTGCCGACCACATAAGTAAAATAGTAAACCGCGAAGGCGGTAATGATGTTGGTCGCAAGGTTGTAAGACAACGCCATACACAGAACACTGGTCAGTTGGTCGTTTTTGTAGATAAGTGACAGTAGTTTTTTGAGTGAAACCTTTTCTTCAGGTTGAGTTGTGTCTAGGTTGGCGGTTGAATAACGTTCCTTCACATTACGCAATGTAATGAAAGTTGATACCAAGAAACAAGCGATCAGCAAGAGTGTAAAAATCTGGAAGCCGAACCCTTTGTCGTCACCACCTACGTAATTCACGAAAGGCATCGCGATAGCCGCAGTGACAATCCAAGCTAGGCTAGCAAAGAAGCGAGGATATGGGACGAGCTCTTCACGTTCACGCTTATCTAAGGTGAGTGTTGGAACCAATGACCAAAAAGGAATATCCATTAATGTGTAGGTCATGCCCCAAAGAATATAGGTGACAGCAGCGTAAGCGATTAGCCAAGGGCCTTCGATATAGTGAGCACTAAACACCATCAATAGAACGACTGAATTGGCGAGCGTGCCGATTAAAATCCAAGGCTTGAATTTACCCCAACGAGTGCGGGTATTGTTGACCAGCCATCCCATAATTGGGTCATTGACCGCATCCCAGATACGTGCGACGAGGAAAATAGTACCGACTGCAGCGGCAGAAATACCGACCACATCGGTGTAGTAAAACATTAGGTACATATAGACGATGGTGATTGCGAAGTCTTTACCAAATGCGCCAAAGCCGTAACTTAGCTTGGTATTCATTGAGATACTCATTGCCACTCCTTACGCCTCCTCACTGAGAAGGCGTTAATATTCACGTTATTGTATTTTTATTAGTATGAAATTACTTGTTAACCCACTCTGGTAACCAACCTTGATGAGCCTCAATCAAGTCATCAACCAGCGCGTATATTTCTTCTATTCCAAGTACTGCGGCGGTATGAGGATCAAGCATCGCAGCATGATAAATACGGTCGCGGTTTTCAGTGAGAATGGCTTCGGTTAATAGAGTTTGAACGTTGATGTTGGTTTGCATCAATGCCGCTAAGTGATTTGGTAGGCGACCAACTTTGATCGGTTGCACACCATTCGCATCAACTAAACAAGCGACCTCAACACAGCAACCTTGCGGCAGGTTATCGATTAAGGCTTCATTTTTAACGTTGCCATAGATGACGCTCGGTATACCTGTCCAGATGGAGTTCATGATGGTGCTAGCGTACTCATGAGATTCTTCAACGGTGATCTTATCGGCCGTTTTGAACTCTTGAAGATCCTTTTTCCAATCGGCAATCTGTTCGACACAACGTTTAGGGTATTCATCAAGTGGCACTTTATAACGTTCAATTAAATCTGGACGATTTGGCTTGATAAAATAAGGGGTATATTCAGAAAAATGTTCAGAAGACTCTGTCACAAAGTAGCCAAGCTTCTTAAACATCTCATAGCGAACTAAGTTGGTGCAACGACCATTGTGATAAATACCCGGTTTCGGTGCTTGGCCACTCTCAAAGGCTTCCAGTAGGTCAGGATAAATGTCGACGTACTCGCCACTTGCTGTTTTCTTCTCGAGGGTAAGGTAGTAAGCCATGTGGTTGATGCCCGCGCAGGTGTAGCGAAGGTCTGCGTAATCTAAGTCTAGGTCTCGTGCTAGTTCTTCAGCAGTACCTTGTACAGAGTGACATAAACCGACTTGTTTAATGTGCGGATACTTCTCGTACATTGCCCATGTGTTCATTGCCATTGGGTTGACGTAGTTGAGCATGGTGGCGTTCGGGCAAACCTCCGTCATATCTTCACAGACACTCCAAAGATGCGGGACTGTGCGCAGTGAACGCATTATGCCGCCCGGACCAAGTGTGTCTGCGATTGTTTGTTCCAGACCATGGCGCTTACACACCTCGAAATCGGTGACGGTACAAGGTTCGTAACCGCCGATTTGGAAAGCGATGACGACAAAATCTGCGTCTTGTAGCGCTTCTTTCTGATTTAAGTGACATGAAATAGAGCCAGTAGCGCCTGATGATTCCATCAACTTACTGACGACAAGATGAGACTCTTCTAAACGGGTCTCATCAATATCCATTAAGGCGACATGAGCGTTTTGTAATGCCGAACGGTGGAAAACGTCACCAAGAATGTTCTTAACAAAAATGGTTGAGCCGGCACCGATGAATGTGATCTTAGGGCTTTGCATAGTGGAATCCTTTATCTCTCTGAGTTCTTTGTTGATGCAGATAAATTACACCTAGAACCCATGTTGATTCGTCTCAGATAATCTAATAGCTCTCCTGTTTTCTAATATTTTTAAATCACTACATAGAAATCTTAGGAAATGGGATAACTTGCTGGCTTTTAAGGAGAGAGCTTATGCAATGAAGCGAGTTTTGCACTTAAGATACTGACTCTAATCACATCGTGATGATCTTATGAATTGGGGTACTACGGCTCTATGATCGCCTTCAGAGTTTTATTATCGAGGAACTGCTAAAACTCAGCTATACGATTTCCTAAGGAGCGAGATATGCCGCAATCAGCCCCAGATACGGTGAGAATTATCACTTTAGATAAGTACTCATCTGAGACCGTGTCGGTAAGTCCGCTTTCTCTCTATTCTTCCTATGAGAAAATCGATATCGAACTCAGAGCGCCTCACTCCATGCCGGGCTATCACTGGCATGGTCAAGTTGAGGTGAATATTCCCTTTGGGGATGATGTGGAGTACATCATTAACGGCAGTCCGGTTGTGGTTAAAAGCGGATCGATTGGCTTGTTTTGGGCATCGGTACCGCATCGACTTACCAATCCAGGGCAATGCCATAATATGGGGATCATTAACATACCGATTCACCATTTTATGTCGTGGGCTCTCAGTCGGGATTTTGTTAATCAGATAACTCACGGCAGTGTATTGCAATCGAATTCCTGTTCGTTGATCAGTGAGTTTGAAATCTCCCGTTGGGCACAAGAGATAAAACATTCGTCCGAAAGTCGTCAACAGTTGGCTATGGATGAAATTGGCTTAATGCTTAAACGAATCTGCCTTGATGGTTGGCAACAACTGCTGGTAAATCGGCAGGATAAGTCGACCAAAAAAGGGGTATCGAAACACTCCCAATTCTATGTCAGCCAGATGTTGGAATACATTGCGACTCACCATAATCAGCCATTAACCGTTAAAGGTATCGCTGAACATATCGGGTTACACAGCAACTATGCGATGAACGTATTTCAGCGAACGATGCAGATGACCATTAAGCAGTATATTACTGCGATGCGCATCAACCACGCTCGTGCTTTACTGAGTGATACGGATAGAACCATTCTCGATATATCACTCACGGTGGGCTTTAATTCGAGCAGCCGATTCTATGAAACCTTCCAAACGTACATTGGTGTCACGCCGACTCAATATAGAAAATTAGCGAGAGAAGATCACCGATGGAGCAGTCATGGGGCTAGCCCGCTATATGACCTTGAGAAAGGGGCGTGTGATGGGAAGCGGCCATTAACGACGACAGACAGTTAGCGGTATTGATATAACCCGATAAAAGCAAAGCCACAGCATGTGCTGTGGCTTTGTTGCTATGGAATCAAGGGAGTTTGTCCTTTCTAGAACGGTATCGCTTAACGATTCACTTGCTCAACAATCTCGCGTGTTAGGCGTGCGATCTCGTCCCACTCCCCGTTTGTAACCAGCTTCTTGTCCACCATCCATGTGCCACCACAAGCTAATACCTGAGGCACGGCTAAGTAGTTATCGATGTTTGATGGCGTGATACCGCCTGTAGGCATCAGTCGAATATCGCCGTATGGACCAACGAGTGATTTAACCATGCTGATGCCACCAGATGCTTCTGCTGGGAAGAACTTTAAGGTTGTTAAGCCCATCTCTAATGCCGCTTCAACGGTGCTTGGATTGTTCACACCTGGAATGATATCGATACCGACCTCTTGGCATGCATTAACTGTGTTCGGATTAAAGCCCGGTGATACAACAAACGTAGCCCCCGCTTCTTTTGCTGCGAGTGCTTGCTCACGGTTCAAGATGGTGCCCGCGCCAATCAGCATGTCAGGCTGAGCTTCTCGAAGCAGTCGAATAGCTTCCACAGCGGCGTCTGAACGGAACGTAATCTCAGCCGCTGGAAGTCCATTCTCAGCCAATACTTTGCCTAGAGGGATAATATCCTCTGCGTTATCAATGGCGATAACAGGGATAACTTTAAGTGCTTTTAACTGTTCGTTAATTGTAGACATGTGTACTTCTTAATATCAGTTTGAAAGAGTGTCGGTGATGGATTTTGGGATGATTGCGCCATGATGTTGAATCACCAATCTGGCTAATGCATTACCTTGGTGGCAGGCTTCTTCAATAGAACCTCCAGCGAGATAGCAAGATAAGAAACCACCGTTAAAAGAGTCGCCAGCAGAGGTGCTATCCACCACAGTCTCGACAGGTGTCGTTGTGATTTTTACGGGCTCATTTACGGGGCTTTCGCTGATCAAGCAGCCTTCAGCACCAAGCTTGACTACAACGGTTTTGACACCGAGAGCATGCAGCCTTGTTATGGTGTCTTGTGGTGTTTGATCGCTCCACAACAGTTGCTCATCATCGAACGTGACTAGGGCTATATCGGTCGTTTTATAGCCCAATAGATAGCATTCTTTAGTTGCGGCCTCTGAGCTCCACAACTTTGGTCGATAGTTACTATCAAAGGCGATGGTAACGCCACGTTCACGCAGGCCTTCGATGATAGTGAGCAACTTTAGCTGATCGCTGTGTGGCAGTATCGCGAGGGAAATGCCACTCAGAAACACCATGTCAACATCACGAAGTTGGTTGGCTATCTTATCGAAATCGGGGTGCTGTACCATGTAGCGAGCCGCCGAATCGTTGCGCCAGTATAGGAAGGTGCGCTCACCAACATCGTCGAGCTGAATGAGATAGAGTCCGGGTGAACGCTGCTCGTCAATAAGCACGAACTCGGTTGATAGTCCTTCATCTTGCCATCGGTTAAGCATTTCTTGGCTGATAGCGTCTGAGCCAAGCGCCGTGACATAGCTTGTTCGTATCGCTGGATTTTCAGTGTTATTGCAGCTCATGGGATTGCTAACCGCAGCGCTGCGGTTCAAGTAGATCGCCGCGTTTAATGTGTCTCCACCATAGCTTTGATGCATGTTGCCAAATGGAGCCCCATTCAGTTCAATCATGCACTCACCGATGATCGCGATGTGGGTCATAATATAGCCTTAGAAAGGAAAGGTTGGATTTGTTCGTATTGAAGAAAGCATGACCATAACAAGATATGGTCATGCTTTTTCGATTCTAATCTTACGGGAGTGAGACTAGCCGATTACTTGTTGTCTAGTTTTACGAACAACATCGTTAGGACGAAAGACAGTGCAAATACACCCACCACGCCCATCAGTGCTTGAATGAAGTTTTGCGTACCGCCTGCAAGGTAAGCTGGCAAGCTGAATACAGAAGAAAGAATGTAGCTTGTTAAGTGCGTATCGATTGTTACCGAGATAGCACCGAACACACCTGCAGCCAAACTCGCGGTCATCATCGCTTTGGTGTATTTAGTGAGGACACCAAATAGAGCCGGCTCCGTGATGCCTAAGATAGCGGTAACACTTGAGCCCATCGTAATTGAAGATTGCTCTTTAGAAACCGTTTTACGTTGCTTGTGCCAGATAGCCATTGTCGCGCCAGCAATTGCCATGTTACCCAAACACATGATCGGCATAAGTAGATCCTTACCATACAGTGCAAAGTTGTTCAGGCTGATTGGCGTCATGCTGTGGTGGATACCAAATACGATGGTAATCGGGCGAGTTAGACCAAACACAAAGCCTGTTAACGTCGGAGAGATTTCCAGTAGTGAACTCATCACCCAACCTGCGCCGTTACTTAGCCAGATACCAGCAGGGCCAACAAATGATAGCGTGATGGTCGAAGTTACCGTAAAGGCAAGCAGTGGTGTAAATACAGGCTTCGCAGAAGAAGGAACTAGACGGTCAACTAACGGAGTCACTTTAGACAATAACCAGATTGCTAGAATCGCAGGTACGATAGCGCCGCCGTAGTTGAGCAGCTCAATAGGAACCACGCCAAGAACGGTCAACTCCGGAGCAGCACCTGCATCTTTTAGCATTGTTGCTTTATCAACGAGCAGAGGCGCTAGCATTGCAGAAGAGACAGCAAGCGCAATGTATTCGTTTACTTTGAATACCTTAGCGGCAGAGAAAGAAACCAGCATAGGCAAGAAGAAGAACACAGCAACAGAGATAGAACGGAAGAAGTAAACTGTGTCTGAGGTTTCAGAGATAACATTGGTTGCAATAAGACCAGACAACAGGCCCATCAACATACCTGCGCCAGCGATTGCGGGTACAACCGGACCAAAGATGCCTGCGACAATGCGCATCACGCCTTGGAACAGCTTGCCTTTCTCTAGCTCATCAGCCGGATTAGCGTCAGCTTGTTGAGTGTTTGATAGCGCGTTGAACCATTTCTCGACCTCAACACCGATGATGACTTGAGTTTGGCCTTGTTGAAGTACCACACCTTTCACATCTGCGATCTGCTTGATCGCTTCTTCGTCTACCAGCGACTCGTCTGCTAATTTGAATCTCAGCCTTGTCATACAGTGCGTGATGCTCACGATATTGTCTTCACCACCAAGTGCAGTGATTAATAACTGTATATTTTCTTTGAAATTTTTCTTTTTCGATGATGACTTCGAGTTATTAATAACGGCATCACTCTTTTCTACCATTTGCATACTACACCTGTTATTGGAATATATTTAACTCGAGCAATCATAACGACAACCAATTTAAATCCAACGGAGTAAAAAGAGATCTCAATCACACTTAAAATCCGAAAAATTATTTTTTCACCGTTTTTGGCCAATTGGTATGTTTTGTTTATCAAAAAAAATCACTTAACGTACCAATTATTTTTACGCAAAATTAGCGCTTGAAATGTGGTTTTTAAAGCGGTTAGATAATAGGAGTTGACTTAAGTTTAGGTTATTTAATTGTGAAAGAAACTATTATATCTGATATCCATTGTATTATTACTAAACCAGACAGACACAATCTCATTACCGTGGTAGTTGAAACGAATGAAGGCGTGACTGGGTTTGGTTGTGCGACATTCCAACAAAGACCGCTTGCTGTAAAAACAATGGTCGATGAATATTTAAAACCTATTCTTATTGGTAAAAACGCCAATAATATTGAAGACTTATGGCAAATGATGATGGTTAACGCTTATTGGCGAAATGGCCCTGTTATCAATAATGCAATTTCCGGTGTTGATATGGCACTGTGGGATATCAAAGCCAAATTGGCGGGCATGCCGTTACACCAATTATTTGGTGGTAAGTCTCGTGATGCTATTCCTGTATACACACACGCGACTAGCGACACGATGGAAGGCATTTATGAGCTGGTGGAATCTTTCCTAGACAAAGGCTACAAGCACATTCGTTGTCAGCTTGGTTTCTATGGAGGTGTTCCAACCGATTTGCATACCACTCAAAACCCGACCGAAGGTTCGTACTACGACCAAGATCAGTACATGGACAATACTCTAACGATGTTTAAGTCGTTGAGAGAGAAATATGGTAACCAATTTCATATTCTTCATGATGTTCATGAGCGCCTATTCCCGAATCAAGCAATACAATTTGCCAAAGAAGTCGAGCAATATAAGCCTTACTTCATTGAAGATATTCTGCCGCCAAATCAAACGGAATGGTTGGATAATATTCGTAGCCAAAGCTCAGTTTCATTAGGTTTGGGGGAGTTATTTAATAACCCTGAAGAGTGGAAATCTCTGATTGCTAATCGTCGTATTGATTTCATTCGTTGCCATGTTTCACAGATTGGTGGCATTACCCCAGCCCTCAAACTAGGCCATCTATGTCAGAACTTCGGTGTTCGTATTGCATGGCATTGCCCACCAGATATGACGCCAATTGGCGCAGCGGTAAACACGCATTTGAATGTGCATTTACACAATGCTGCCATTCAAGAACATGTCGAGTACAACGAGAATACGCACAAGGTATTCCCGAACGCTGCAGAGCCAATTAATGGCTACTTATACGCTTCTGAAATCGCAGGTATTGGTGTTGAAATCGACAGAGAGGTTGCAGCCGAGTTCCCTGTTATGTATCGCCCCCACGAGTGGACTCAAAGTCGCCTTCCTGATGGCGCGATTCACACTCCATAACTCATTGAGTTAACCAAAATGGCCGCAGATAGCGGCCATTTTTTTGTCTAAAACTTACCGTTCGTTTTAGCTTCTTTGTCAGTCTTCGTTCTCAATTTGTTGCTTTGCTTAACTAGCTAATCAATCAGAAAGTAATCAGAATTTTCATATCCAAACTATTAGTATTACCTCTCACATCTCTTCAATTAACTGACTTTAAATAGTTCAGTAATAACAGACTGACTTTAATGAAAAATGTTCCACTATAATTTCGAAAATTAATTTTCCCACTTTCAAAGTTTATCTTTTTTATATGGTCTAGTTTTATTTAAATGAATCATAAAAAAGTAATTATGTACATTAATTAGTACTATTAATATTTCTTCATTAACCTTTGGTTGATTTAAATTATAATAAATAATCTGATGGTTATTAAAGTAGTTTAATATAATATAATTTAAATTAAACTTTTTTAGCGTATTGCTATAAAACCACCCAAGTTTTGACTGTTATTTAACCTGTGTTGTGCAATAGAGATTATTTTAGTTTTTAATTTTGCATTTTATATTTAAAGCATTGAATTTAAAGGCTATTTTTATAAATATAAAACAGTGATTTAGGTCTGCAATTCCAGATGGATAATATTGTGAGTGAGGAGTTAATTAGTAAATATACGCCCTAGAAATCGAGTCGAATACTGTCCATATATTTCAACTTGAAGATCAAAAAGTTGCTATGCAACTAATAACAATAAAATAATATTAGGGTTTATATGAAAAGCACATTCAAACTGTCTTTAGCTGCTGTTTTAGTTACTTCTGCAATGGGAGCTCATGCAGGCATTGCCATTATTGATACAGAAGAAGGTAACTTCTCTGTTGGTGGTAACGTTGAGCTGAACTTCAACTACCAAGATAGAGAGTCGAATGATAATGGTGACGCAGAGTTCAACCAAGATGGTCGAGTTCTGATTGAGTTCGCTGGCGAAAAGTACACCAGTAATGGTCATTATGTTGGGGTTAAAGCGCAGCCTCTATTTGAAAGCACAGGTAATGTCGCACTCGATGATGCCTACTTTGAGTTCGGCAAAAAAGACGGGTGGGCGATCAAAGCGGGTCGTTTTGAAGCCTACGATATGTTCCCTGTCGGCCTCGATGTTTTCCTAGAGTATTCAGGTGATACCTCAAATGAACTTTATACGGGTGGCAGCGCTTATGTGTATCAGATGAAAGAAGCTCGCGGTCGTGGTTCTGATGGTCAGTTGATGTATAGCCAAAGTTTTGGGGATCTGTATGTCGAAGTCGGAACGATGATCGGCGATCGCTCGGATTTGTTCTCTGATAGCTACCATGGTGTGGAAGTAGACCACGATAACGCCAAAGATGCGTTCCTTGTTCGCCCGGTTGTGTCATATAAAATGGGTGACTTTACTGTTGCAGCCTCAATGGAAACTAACTTAGTCAGCGACGCCGTTGTCGACACCTCGGGTAAAGATATCTCTGACCGAACTGGCTACGGTCTAACAGGTAATTGGTCTAATGATTCTTGGAGCGTTAACGCTAACTTTGCTTACTTAGATGCTGTCGATGAAACCAATGCAACCGCGGGTTTGAACGCGCTATATAACAACTTCGGTATAGGTTACATCTACGGTGCGAACGAATATGATTCCACATGGGCAAAAGGCGATGTGACGGTTAACACGGGTTACGCATCTTATGAGTTCCAGAATGTGCTCGAAGTACAAGACTTCTCTGTTCTTCTTGGTACTTACTACACGACGGTCGACAACGAAACGACCAATACATCTGCGTTCTCTGAAGACGATGATTTTGGTGCTCGCGTACGTCTATACTACGAATTCTAATAACAGTTGATTCAATTCTACTGACAACCCGCCACTGTGCGGGTTGTTGTTTTTTGAGGGATACGAAAACTAGAGAAATTAAACGTGGGAAAACAAAGTGGCTCAATACAAATTAAGCCGTTACTTTTTGTCTCGGAAGCTCATGCTCTCACTGTTAAAAGGCGTGTGGTAGGTGCATTGGTAGTTGATGTCGATGATATCGCTGATGATGAACAGCTCACCCGATGCTAAGAAACCTCGGTTGGTGATATTCATCGCCGCCGCATTTTTTTTGCAGCCGAGCAACTCCGCATCTTCTTTAGAAACGTTGATCGCTTGATACGTCGTTAAGTAGCTATCGATCTGAAGGCCTTTCGCTAGCGCATGTTTCTGGATTGAGCTTTCAATGATCTCGGCATTCATCTCTGGGAAGACACTGACAGGGATCTTGGCTTCTTCAATCTGAACTACTTTGTTGTTAATCAATCGAAGCCGTCTAATTTTCCAGATGTAGTCATTGTCGTCTAAAGAAAAAATCTGCTGTTCGTGGTTATCAGGTAGCGCTTTATTCAACTGGAGCTTTTTATAAGAGATCTCTTCAAAACTGTTTTCAGTGATGGAGTTGTACACCAGTGGTGTACCAATGAGAGAAGTGTTGACGAAGTAACCAGAACCCACCTTAGATTTCACCATGCCAATAGCCTCTAGCTTGGCTAGTGCTTTACGAATCGTGAAACGAGATAATCCATATATTTCAGACAGTTCTCGTTCTGCAGGAAGCTTATGGCTGATACTGTTTTGGCAAATTTTGCTCACAATATCTTGAACAACTAATTCATATTTTTTCATTCTAAAAACTTAAAAAAGCACTCATGGTGATTAAATTATAGTTAACTAAATCAGATACTCAGCGCATTCCGAACTAGCCGATAATTCTAACATAGAAGGCCAATTAGATGATGAGAAATAGGGTGTTTTGGAGGGCGAATTCAAGGGTTACTTCTGGGTGTGTGACTTCATTCTCTTTCTTGGTTAGATAAGGGAGAGGGCGAGGTTACCTGTAAGTAGATAATAAAAAAGCCACAGCATTTACTGTGACTTTTGAACCTGACTTGAAGATGTTTAAGTGGTTGCAGATGATAGGGGGCATCTGCAACGCCTAATATCTAATGAGTGTGGCTGCTATTTGCCCACAAAACCGTTGTACAACATGTAAAGGTGCGCTGCACTCCAAGAGAAGTTATTCGCGCCCTGAACCTCACCCGTTTCTGGGTTGTAGTTTTCCTGAATCGGGGTAGCTTCTGTTAAGCCTTGCGCATTTTGGAATAGCTTGTCGACCATTTGACGCGCTTCCACACCGTATCCATAGTTGTCCATACCGCGTACACCAAAGTAGAACTGATCCAGCCATACGCGACCACGCCAGTATATGTCTGGGCCGTAAGCTGGGTTGTCCATTGATGCCGTACCTAGCGGAATCTTAGGTGAGTTAAACTTGCTGGTATTTAGCATGTTCTCTACGACTTTATCCGCGTGTTCTTGAGTCGCTGCGTTGTTGAATAGTGGTGACCAACCTTCAGGTCCCATACCGCGCTTCACCAGTACCGGACCTGCACATTGGTTAGGGAGTCCATTTGGTACCACTTCGATATCGTAGTAGAAGCCCGTTGACTCATCGTACATACAACGGTTGATGTACTCTTTGGTGTCGGCCGCTTTTTCTGCAAACTCAGCGGCTTTGTCTGCTTTACCCAGTACGTCGGCGATTTGAGATAGGTATAGGTTGTCTGAGTACCAGTAAGAGGCTTGGTCTACCGACTCTTGCATCAATGAGTAACCAGATAAGCTGTCTGAATCATTCGTGTTTTCGTTGAACTTCACCTCCCAGTCTTTCTTCGCCAGAGCCAGTTTGTCCATGTTCTCAACTGAATCATCAAGGTAGCTCACTACTGAACCGTCTGTACCCATAGCCATGTCATACGTATTGTCGAAACCATTAGTGTCACGAGCGTAGCGGCCCATTTGGTCTATCACTTCCGCTTTTTCTTGAGTCGGTTGTTCAGATAATCCTTGTAGGTTATCGATAGTGTCGATAAAGCCGAACACGCCTGCGTTATCACGACCCGACTCCCAACCCGCCGCTACTTTCGCTGGGATACTCATTGCTGTGTAATCACCAGTAGTCAGCAATTCATTGTACTTCTCGATACTCGTTTCTTTGATCCACTGGTCGCCATTAGCTTCGTCTTTGTATTGGAACTTCATATCGTCAACAGACGCATCTGATCCCCAAGAACCGTCATTCACGTCACCTGTGAAAACCGTGTGGATTGGATCTTTCGCTGCGCCGTATTCTGGAATGCCGTTCTTGTTCGTATCACGAGCACGTAACCACCAATCGTGGAACGCAACTAGCTTCGGATACATTTCTTCCAGCCATCTTTGTGCTTCTTCTGGACGATTATGTTCGTCTTTCAGAGCGGTATACACTTCCCATACCGCCCATGCTGCCAGTGATGGTTTGGTATTTCGTTCATTCCAGTTCAGGCCATCGGTCGCTTGAGGGAACACTTTTTTGTATTCCGCTGACATGCCTTCCCAGCGTTCTGCTGGTAGGTTGTACGTCACAACATCAAGCAGGTAACCTTCATCCCAAGGGCGTACTGGATCATCAGATTGCACTTGGTATTGGAATACAGTGCGAATGTTTTCCATCGCTACATCTGGGTTGAAGTGAGACATCGCATAAGCTTGCTTCCACGTATCCCACGGCCATGTCATATTGCCCGAGAAGTAAGGTGCCGTAACGGAAGGGGTTACCGTGTCATGGTCAATCGCCCCCGCAGCACCACGCCAGTTCGCGTTCAATGTTTCCATTGCTTTTACTGCAACGAACTCATGCTCTTTTGAAGCCGCATCGTTGGTGAGACCATTTTCTAGGTATTCTTCCCAACGCATTGCTGAATCGTGCATGTAACCTTTTGGATCGGCCATCACTTTATCCAGTTTTGCAAACTCAGACGCTTGCTCTTTGGTGTTTTGAACGTGAGTGTAAGCCGTGTATAAGGTGATCTCTTCGCCATCGCCTAGAGAGGCCGTTTGCACGAAACCTTTCTTGTCATCATTGATGGTAGAAGTTTCTGGTTTGATAGAGCGCGTTACTTCGAATTTTGAATCGCCAGAAGTCAGCAACGACCAGGAATCACGAACTGCGCCAAAAGAGACTTCTACACCGCTGTCTGTTGCTGCAATTTCACGAGAGTACGTTGGGTAAGCTTCTTCAACACTACGGACTGTGCTGTCTTCATTCTTGTATGCCGTGCCATCATCTGCACGATAGTTTTGCATCAATTCACCATCCCATTCGCCTTGAATATCCAGCTTATTTGGGTTCTTGATGGTGGTTTTCACAAGAGAAGTTCGATTAGTCACAAAACGCATTTCTAGCTCGGCTTGAATACCGTTATCGCCAGTATACGTTTGGATCAACGCACCTGGTTGTGAGTATGCTTTTGTCAGTTCTAGCGGCATTGGCTGGCCGTCGACAGTTAGGGCCAAACGGTCAAAACGTGCGGCCATGAATGACACGTATTCTTCGGTCAGCAGTGCTGTACCACCTAGAGTTATTTCACCACCTTTGGTGTCTAGCGTATGACCATGCCATGAGCCGTTATCGAACATCGGAATGTAGCGCAGGTGACCGCCGTGCAAATCACGTAATGCCACTGGTACCCCAGCACGATCGATGGTGTTGTGGAATTCGGTCGCTTTAAGTGGAGCATCCACATTCGAGCTATTATCGCTACTGTTGCATCCGCTTAGTGTTAGAGCAACCCCGACAGCAATCGCACATAAAGACGTTTTAAACTGCATGTTATATCCTTCATTTATTGGTTTTTGAATCTGATCAGGCGAAAAAAGGTCGAGACATGCCCTGCCGAGTTTCGTGAAGAAGATTCAGCCTTATTTATTTCACTTATTGGTATGAGAAAAGATCGCTTATTTTCGTCTTTTATTTATTAAACTTGTTTAAACAACAAGTAATTAATTATTTTTCGTTTGCCATCGATATAGCTTTTAATAATTCACCATCAATATTTGGAATCGTATCAGAAAGAAATATCTGATTGCCTGGTGTGTAGGTCATCAACACATTCCTGAGTCGTTCGCTACCTTCACTGTTCTTGTTTTGTACATCAAACTCAATCAGTTTGTTGTATACTTCGTTCGCCAGTTTCTCTTCTTGTTCTTCAGTAATGGCAATGCTTCCCATACAGATAGGGGGACGTACATCATGGCTGAAAACTTCATTTCGAAAACGTTTAGCGAATAAAGTATCAAGCTTAGAACCTTCTTCAAAAATAAAACGGCCTTGATCTTTGAATCGGTATTGGTCATTACCTTTCAATTCAACATAATCCATCATTTCTAATGCGCGAAAATATATGGCGACTGACGTATGGCTCAGTTGGTATTTTTTGGCAATATCTTGTGGTGACCATTCCTTGCGTCGTAATAGATACAGGAAATCAAACAAATATGGATATTGGTTAAATATTTCACTGTTGATGTCGGTAATAAACTGCTCGTTCTCTTGCTGTAATTGTTTGCCTCGCATAGATAATTCTACTAAGTCAGTATCTAAATGAGTGGCATACGAAAGTATTTTATCCAGCCCCAAAGACGTATTGTGCAGTTGTCTTTTAATCGTTGAGAGAGGAATTGCCATCCCAGTAGAGAGGTCGGAATAACAAATACCTTTCTCTTTGATTTTTTCTCGCAAAGCAGCAAGTAAATACGTTGCAGAATTATTCATCTAACAATGCCTGTTTTATTTTTGTCAGCATCCCTGATAATAATTTCAAGAGAGTCCTACTCTTGTGATTCTGGTTCCAAATATTTCTAATATTTACTGTGAGTTAAATAATTGCCAAACTTGAGGTGTTTACTTGTTGTTATTTGTACAAGTTTCACTCAACATTATTACTGTTTATCTCTTTGTCAGTATGCGATAAGTATAATTGTTTTGATGCGTAAAATTAAGTTTATGGTGTATTTTAGTAAAAGTTTTCTTACGAGAGATTAGTTTATTGGGTGGGCAGTATCAAAAAGTTGTACTTGGTAATTTAGTCTAGACTGATATCACAAAATATTTCTGATTGACTGGAATTTTATTGAGGAGGTGACCAGTGAAAATATTGTTATAAGGAGTAAGGAGGTTAGTTAAATGGAGAGTTTAATTATTGAAGCGTAATCATATTATATAGTTATTCCCTAAGCTTACTATATATTTGTCCTATTTATTACTCGATCTTAAAAATACTTGGTATCTCACCTTTCTCTCTTGGCTTGATAGGCGGAATGAGGAGATTGCCTACAAGCAGGCAAGAAAAAAGCACGCCCAATAGGACGTGCTTCGAGTGTTTGAGCTTTGTTAGTAGCGAGCTACATAGCTAAGTTTTCATTTCTTAACTTGGTGAGCGCTTTTAGACGCTTTGCGTACTCTTTTTGGAACTTGTCTGGGTCAGCACCCTCAGATACTTGAGCGTATACTCGCATCTTGTTACCACCGTAGATCTTAGCAAGATCATCGTTGCTGTAACCGCGTTTCCACAGTTCATCGGTAATCGCCGCTAGGATCTTTGACAGCTCACCATTACCGGTCGCACCTTTGTTGAATGCTTCTATCATGTAGCCGCCATCGTCGTACATTTTTGCATTCTTGGTTGCGAAATCCACAACCATTGCGGTAGAGAACATATCATCAGTTGCAATACCTACGTGGTCAACGCCTACTAATTTTACGTAGTAATCGATCATATCAGCAGCTTGAACAGGAGATATATCTTCAGGCCAAACGCCGTCCATCATCCATTCCGTGAAGGTTGGGGCAACGTAGCCACCTGATTTAGCCGCGCGTATTGCCTCATCATCGGGAATAGCACGGTAGCAACCTTGTGGTGTTGCATCTGGCTCACTCTTATAAAGCCCTGCAGGCACTGAGTGAGTGTAAACAAATGGAGTTCCAGGATACTTCTCTTCCATGTAATCCATCGCGTCATTTGCAGTCTTTGAGCCTGTGTGGCTGAGATCGAGAATGACCTGGTACTCGACCATCGAATCAATAACAGATTCTCCCCAAGGTGTTAGGCCTATATCTCTACCGTTAAATGCTGCTAATTGCCCTGAACCTGTTCTGAAAATGTCGTTATACGCCAAGATCATGCTTTTTAAACCCATGTCTTTTAGAATCGCCATCTTAGTGACATCTTCTTCCAGAATAGTGGCGGTTTGGCTGTTCCAAAGTACAGCGGTTTTGCCTTCGGTGTGCGCTTTTTCAATGTCATTATTGGAATGCGCGATGATGAAATTGTCAGGTTGCTTTGCCATTGCAGAGCGGTGTTTATGATGGTGAAACAAGAAGTCATCAAAGTTGTGATCAGCAGCGGTAATGGTGTATTCATGCCCTGTGATACCTGCATCACGAGCATCTTGGAAGTAATCCAACAGTTGTTGCTCGTCCTGCCAACCAGCACCATAAGGGCTTGCGAGCATACCAATGACAATGGTGTCTTGGACAAATGTTTTAGCCTTGTCTGATGCTGGCCAGGTCTTACTCTCAACACTTGCCTGTGCAACACCAACACTCATTGCGATGCTTGCTGCTACTAACGTGATCTTTTTAAACATGAAAACCTCTCAATTACTGGCTTAAGTCCATTTATATTTATGCCTAGATTTAATAGTAGACCCTGACGGTATAGTTGAGTCATTTAAAATTGATAACCCTGTCATACTTTGTAATCAAAGCGTTACGTCCTGAATTGTGATTTCGCCTTAATGCAAAAACTTAAAGCGTCTCTTGTTAACTTGAGGTAATAGTAGCTAAGCTAGAAAAGTAAAATGTGCATTTTGTGCCAATGAGCTTAGAGCCGGTATTGATGAAGATATTGATGCTGATATTGGGTTGAGTTTTGGACTTTACCTGTTTTGAACAAGATAAAGGAATCGTGAACTGATGCTTGAGTTACCATTGATTGCGAAGAGTGTTGTGAGCCATTTTCAACAGTGTGTGCGGGAAGATAAGTCATTAGATCTATATCATGCCGCGATAGAAGCGCTCGCAGTTCAAGTGAGCATGCCATTCTCAATGGAGACTTCAGTTGCTCAATATGTCTCGTTTAATGTGTTTACTCAGTTCTTAGAGGGTTTGAGGAAGGTATTACCGTCTGAGGTGTTTGTTTCTTCGTTATTAGGCAGTGCTAAACGAGCCGCTCTCGAACTCGATTTTTCCAACCATTCAGCTCAAGATTTTCTCGCCCTTTTTCCGTTTGAACAATGGTCCGTTGAATCGTCTTCACAGTCATTGAAGCTTTCATTTCGAGTATCTAATAGCTCGCTCAATGGTATTGAAGCCGAGCTGTTTTTGATTGTTTATAGCCACACTTATTTCAAAACTCAGCAGACTAATATTGATAAGCCAATTCGTTACGATTTAGTTTCGGTGTCGGCGAGTGCGTTAAGTGAGTTGAGAATACAAACGGAAACGCCACAGTATATAGGTCAAAATGAGACGTGCATTTCGTATCACCCCATTGATCGAGATTGCTCAATCAAAGCGGTGTCAACGGCCACTACTTCTACCTTCAAGGTGACACAAGCATTACTTCCTTATATCGGTCGAGTAGATGTAGATTTGGTCTCGTTTGGTCAGATAAACCGAATGGGTAAGCGCACAATCCAAAGGGCGCTTAGTGAAGAGGGGACGACTTTTCGGACCATCAAAGAAGCTCTGTCTTTTGAGTTCGCCAAGCGCGTTATGACTGAGCAAGACTATTCGATCTCAGATATTGCGCTTCACTTGGGATACGCAGATGCCTCACAATTTATAAGAGCGTTTAAGCGATCGAACGGAATAACACCGCTTCAATGGAAAAAGAACAAAAAGAGTGCAGGTGCTTTATAAACGTATAACGCTTATAAAGCACCGACCATATTCCCATCTGAAGCTGATTTATGTTGATGATTGACTCGTTAGTGAATATTGAGAAGGCCGTCGTAATGATGGTCTTTTTTGTACTCTATTGGTTGTATATTCTACTCGAGACTTTTAATTTATAAACGTTCGCTATGAATCTTGATACGTGGCACTTTGTGTCTTTTTTTCATCAATAACATGGCGTTCACAGGAGTATGTATGAGTTCTAATGAAATCAAAAATGTGGTGTTTGATGTGGGTAATGTCATTGTGCGTTGGGCACCTCTGGAAATTGCCCGTCTTACTTTTGGTGATACTGAAGACTTGGAGTCTCGAGCTCGTTCTGTTTTCCAAAGCACGATTTGGTTGGATTTGAACAAAGGATTCTTGACCGAAAGTGAGGCTAAGCTGCGTTATCAACATGAGCTCGGCTTATCTCCATTAGAGTGCGATCGCCTGTTCTATTACGTTAAGCAAACGCAGATCTTACTGCACGGTTCAGTTGAACTCATCGAGCGTGTAAAGCGATCTGGGTATGGTGTGTACGCGCTTACAGACAATGTGGTCGAGATTGTTGATTACTTAAAAAATACCTATCAATTTTGGGCGTTGTTTGATGGTGCGGCAGTCTCCGCTGAGCTTGGTATGCTTAAGCCACAACCTGAAATCTACCAAGCGCTTTTATCTAATTATGGGCTTAAAGCTTCAGAAACCGTCTTCCTCGACGATATGCCTTATAACGTTGAAGGTGCGAGATCTGTGGGTATGGCTGCTATCCAGTTTACCGATGCCGTTCAGTGTGAAAACAGCTTGCAGGCGCTTGGCGTTAATTTAATAGATTGACACCTTGGCGAGTGAGTTAAATTTGAGGATGTAGAAAATGAAAAGATACCCACCTAAGTCTATCGTTACATTCTTGTTTTTGACTATGTCGGTGCTGGTTTTAGTCGTGGCTTTCGTGTTTCAAATCCGCGGTGAACAAGCATGTGATAGTTGCTATGAATCAGATAAAGGACAGTTTAAGTTTGTCCTTTACGATGGAACTTCACCTGCGATAATTCCAAGTATTCACAACGAGCTATTACTCAAGCAGGCTCCTTTGATGAAGAGCTTCGGCCTGGACTCAATACCGGTCATAACAGTGAGAGTATGGCAAAGCCAAAAGGCCTATTTAGATGAGCAAGAGCGTAGCATTGGACAGCGATATGCGTTTTCTACAGGCTACATCGAGCCTAAAAGTAATGAAATCAGGCTGCTTTATTTTGGTGGTGAAATCCAACGAACAGCATTGCATGAGTTTGTGCACTTACTGACACTTCACATCAACCCCAATTTTGCGAATAACCCTCGTTGGTTGTGGGAAGCGGTGGCTATCTATAAATCTGAAGATTATTGGTTCCACATGAATAACAGGAATGCCATCAAAGCCCGTTTTGATGGGCTTGTTCAAGAGTTATATATCAACCCTAATGGTGGTTCAACAATCTATGAAGTCGGTTATACCATCGGTGAGTTTATCGAGCGTTCTTGGGGGGAGGAGGCTTTTATCAAGCTCATAAAGAGTAACGGTGATGTATCTGGAATAACGAATGAGCCGATAGAGTCGCTATTTTCAGGGTGGAAGGATTTCGTGAAAAATACCTATCTTAGCTCACCACAAAGCGAGTATGAGAAGGCTTTAGAACGGAGCCCATTGCAGGCCTCAGAGCAGTGAATGAGATGAACTGTGTAGAAAGTTAACCGTACGATAGAACAACGCTGTTTATTAGATTAAGAGCCATGTTATTGAAACATGGCTCTTTTTGTTTTTAGATTTGGATACGCAACTTGCTTTTTTAGTCGTGGGCTTGTTCGGCATTCAAGTGTCGAATCAGCTTTGCTGGTGTGCCGCCGTACAAGCAGTCTGGTGGTACATCACTGTTGACCACAGAGTTGGCTGCGATCACAGAGCGAGCACCAATGGTCACGCCTTGGTTAATCACCGAGTTTCCACCAATCCACACATCATCTTCGATTGCGATAGGTAGACAGAAAGTTTCCCACTTGCGACGACTGAGGTGGTTCAGTGAGTGAGAGGCAGTGTAAAACTGGACACTTGGTCCCACCAATACATTGTTGCCAATTTTGATGTTGGAACCGTCAAGCATCACCACATTCATGTTGATGAAGGTGTCGTCACCAATCTCGATGGTTTTACCAAACTCACAATGAAAAGGGGGCTGGATTAAGCTGCTGCTACCAACCTTACCAAATAGCTGTTCTTGCAATGTGTGTTGCTGGTCTGGATCTTGGTGGCTGTTGAAAGCCATTAGCGACTTTCTGGCATTGGAACGCATGGTTTCAATGTCTTGGTCTGCACCATTATATACTTGCCCAGATAGCATCTTTTCTAGTTCAGTTTTAACGTTTGTATTACTCATGCTTGCCCACTTTCCGAGAGTCTCGGTTTAATACCAATCGTAGTAAATAACTGGTCATCCTAGCTGGTTAAAACGCTCAATAACTGCGTTAGAAATTTTGATTGTAGAATAACTACTTATCGAAAATTTCTGCCTTGTTCTTAAGCCTTTTTCCTGCGCTATTTATGATCACTTACTTACTGTGATTGGTATAAATGACGAATACTGCAAGATTAGCGATTTTCGGGCATAAAAAAAGAGAAAAGCCTCAGCCTTTCTCTTCCTGTTTTTTCTACTTAGCAATCAAGATTGCTTAAATTAGATTTGCTCAACGAAACCCATCAAGTGCTGTTTCACTTCGTCTGAAGCAAAAGCGCTTTCTACAGAGTACTTGTAGATTTCTGCGTAATCTTCTTTTGTTAGACCGAATGTTTCACACACACGTTTCACTTCGTTAGTCATGGTTGTGTTCGACACTGTACGGTTATCTGTGTTGATCGTTACAACGATGCCGTCTTTCTTGAACTCAGCAATTGGGTGGTCGCTGAATTTGTGAATACACTTAGTTTGCACGTTACTTGTTGGGCAAGTTTCAAGCGCAACTTGCTTCTCTTTAACGATGTTGTATGCGTCTTCGTTACCTTGGATGTGAACACCGTGGCCGATACGTTCAGCATCAAGCAGTGTTACGGCATCGTAAACGTTCTGACCATGCCATTGCTCACCTGCGTGAACCGTCACACGGTAGCCTTTTTCGATCGCGTATTGCGTGTACTCCGGGAATTCAGCGCAGAAGCCAGGCTTTTCACCGCCAGCGATATCAAATGCAACCACGCCTTTACCTAGGTAAGGTTGGCCGGCGTCGATCACGTCTTTGATCGAGTCTTTAGGGAACATACGCAGTACAGACATGATGTAGTTGCCCTTGATGTCGTATTTCTCTTCTGCACGCTTCATGCCTTTAACCGCACTTGCGATGATCGCATCAAGAGACAAGCCCTTGTTTACGTGAAGAATCGGTGCAAAACGAACTTCAAGGTATTTAACGTTCTCTAGTGCAGCGTCTTCGTAAAGCTCAAAAGATATACGTTCGATCGCTTCTTCCGTTTGCATCACTTGCAGTGGCAGGCTAAAGCAAGCTAGGTACTCATCAAGGTTTTTGCAATCTTCAGGCACTGTTAGAGACTTTACTACCGCTTCACGGTCTTCTGGAAGTTCGATTCCGTACTGTTTCGCCAGATCAATAATGGTGTCTGGACGAACGCTTCCGTCTAGGTGGCAGTGCAGATCAATCTTAGGGAGTGCTAGAAAGTTCATGAGTATTCCTTAGGTCTATTATTTTTTGAGTTATTAACTCATAGGTTACATGGGCTTAAATTAACAAGTTTGTGATATGATTTAAAGTGACATAAAGTCATCATTAATCTGAATCTAAGGAATATCATGGTAGATGTTAAGAGCTTACTCAAATGTGATATGAATTTACTGCTGTGTTTACACGTGTTGCTTGAAGAGCGCAGCGTGAGCAAAACGGCAGAGCGATTGTTCCTTAGCCAGTCTGCGGTGAGTAAA
Source organism: Vibrio sp. 1CM8B (assembly GCF_023161685.1). NCBI lineage: Bacteria > Pseudomonadati > Pseudomonadota > Gammaproteobacteria > Vibrionales > Vibrionaceae > Vibrio > Vibrio sp. 1CM8B. The sequence goes on along the minus strand of NZ_JALNTU010000001.1, from coordinate 386,074 downwards.
CAACTCACCAAGCTACGCTCTTTGTTTGATGACCCTTTGTTTGAACGCGAGTCAAAAGGTCTGTTTCCAACCCCGAAAGCCACCTCTTTAGCGCCTAAGATTCATCAGATCCTTCTGCAAGTTGAACAGCTAACCGTGCCGGACATTTTTGAGCCGAAAGACAGCGAGCGCACTTTTAATATCGATCTTGTTGAAACAGCTTATACCGCGATCTATCCTAAATTTATGCCTAATGCGTTGGCAGATGCGCCGAACATTACGGTAAACAGCACTACTTGGAGTAGCGAAACCTTCAAGCGCCTACTAAAGCGTGAGGTCGATTTTGGGATTGGAATTTTTGAGCTCGATGAAAGAGCGAGTACTCACATTCAAAATATCCCTGCTGAGCTAAACCATGTCGAATTGCTGCAAGATTACTCTGTGTGTTTGATGCGTAATGATCACCCGGTGCTTCAAGAAGATTGGAACCTGCAAGCCTTCCTTAAATACCGTCATATTCAGTTAGTCACTGGTGGCGTTGGCGACTGGTTGCTTCTGGAGATCTTGCAAGCAAAACAGCTTCAAATTAACAAAGCCGCCAACGTGTCGGACATCACCAGCGCAGTAAAGCTGTGCAAACAAAGCGATTTGCTGATGTGTTATCCGTACAACTCGGTTCGTGACTATATTGAGAGTGGCGAGCTGGTGATGAAGCCAATTCCCATTGAGTTGGTTCCCGGTGGTTTGTTTTTGCTTTGGCATCGTTACTTTGACTCTGAACCAAGCCACAAATGGCTTCGCGACCTCATTGTTAATAAGACTCAAGAACCTCAGCTGTAAACTTCAAGCAACGATGAGCAAAACGGTGAAATAACTTTTTGAAATTTATTTCGTCTTTTTAGAATGAGCATCGTCTTACTACGGGTGCCAAATGCCCGCCAAGAATGAGATATCTAAATGAATTCAATGCCATTGATTCCGCAGCAAGTAATTGAAGATGCTTGTGAGTGGGCCATTATGCACGGTGTCGCTTTTCGTCAGTCTGACAATACCGCGAGACATTGCCCTTTTAGCCTTGCTCCAATGAGTATTGAGCGTGAGGTTTTTGAACACCTGTTGAAGGTGACGCCGCTTATCACCAAGCTCATCAACAATGTCTCGGAAGACCATGACTTTTTACAGTCATCATTGAGCGATATGGCTAAAGCCGATCCGTTTTTTGGTCGCTTGATGGAGCTTCATCAACAGGCCCATGGCAGTGCCGATGAGCGCTTGAATCCAGCTCGACAACCTTTGTTGTTGATGCGTACTGATTTCATGGATGACCGCCAACACGGTGCAAAAGTGATTGAGTTTAATGGCATTGCTGCAGGAATGGCGCCTTTTGGTCAACGCGCAACGGAATTTCATGCGTTCATGCAAAATCAGTGGCCAAACGTTTATAACAATTGGTTGGAAGAATTGTCAGCAACACCGGCTGAAAACCAAGGCTTAACGCAGTTGGCTTATGGTATCGCTAATGCTGCAAGGCAAGTGAAAACCGATTTTAATGAGCAAGATAAACCAGTTTTCTTGATGGTGGTGCAGAAGAACGAAGACAACGTATATGACCAACATTTGCTCGAAGTTGAACTGCAAAAGCAAGGCATTCGCACGGTGCGTCGTACTTTTGAACAGTTGAGCTGTCAGCTTTCAACAGGAGATAACCAACGTTTGTTGCTGCAAGATGTTGGCGCGGTCGATGTGGTGTATCTAAGAGCTGGCTATCAGTATTCTGATTACAGGGCTCCAGAACTCAACGAATCGGTTTGTTGCCACACGCTAAGTCAGACTCGCTTATTTATGGAACAACACCATGTCGCAATGAACGCGACCATCAGCCAACAGTTAGCGACCAGTAAAACCATGCAAATGCTGCTGACCATGATGCCAGCAACAGAATACGCACGCTGGGGTTTAACGTTACAAGAAGCCGAACTGGTCAAGAGTGTATTAGCCGATATGAAGCCAGTTACCAGTGAATCGATAGAGTGGTTTAACACGCAAGCTAATAAGCAAGAGTGGGTGTTGAAAAACCAAGGTGAGGGAGGTGGCCACTGTGTTTTTGGTGACGATATAAGCCAGCAACTGAGTCAACTTAAGCCAGAAGAGTACGACGCATGGGCACTGATGCAGCGCTTATACCCACACGAACGTGACGTGCCGACTATTGCAGTGCGTGATACCCAACAAACGCTCGTGACAGACTTAGTCAGCGAAGTGGGTTTGTTCACCGCTTACTACCAAGGTGAACCAGTAACAGAGCTTGGCGGCTACGCGGGCTACTTAATCCGCAGCAAACCCGCTAGCGAAAATGAAGGTGGAATCCACAGTGGAAAAGGGATTCTCGATTCGCTGGTGTTGATTGATTAGTGCTTAATTCTGATGACAGACAGAAGGCCAACGTTTATACGCTGGCCTTTTTTATGATTCTTTACAGATTAGCGCCAAGTTGGATTAGTGACTCAGCTTGTCGTTGCGTTACGCTGGAACCTTAAAACAAGAATCTTGATTGCTGTATTTTGGTACGAAGCACAATTTGTCTGCCGACATCTTTAAGCCGTTTTGCATCTGGATATGTGTTACCGCCCAGATCACGCAGCCGTGAGGCAAATTGAATAGCGAGCGAGTTTGCGTGAATAACACGCCGTCATCATAGGCCGGTGTAATGTTCGTCGCTTTACCTTGCCACGCTTTATGAGTGGTTTGCACATCAATATTTGGAACAATCAATGAGAGCATTTCTGGCTCAACGTCCTTTACGACTTTCAAGCAGATACGACACCCATCGTAGTATTGTTCTATCCAGATTTTATGTGGAATAGCGTGATCATCCCAACCCAGTTGTAAGATATGTTCCATGACTTTGTCCTTGGTATCTAAGAAGGAAAGGCAGTGCTCAACACTGCCTGAATTAGCTCAAATATTATTCGTAACTTAAACCATGTCCGAACGGGTAAAGGGTGTCGGCTTGATCATACCCAGGGTAGTCTGAGTCTTGGTTTTGAATGGCTTGGGCACTGTTCGCTAAAGCAAATGGCAGTTTTCCTTGAGGAACAAAGTTACCTGAAAGTACTTCCATTAGGTTGCTGTCCGAGACACCAAATGTGGCGATCACGGCACCGGCTTGCTTAAGATTACTTTGATCGTCTAGCACGAAGGGTTGTCTAAAGTTGATGGACAATACCGTTTTGCCAGCGCCCACTTCGTTCATAACGGCTTTAATGTCGCTTAGGCTTGGTTCAATATGCCAAGATGCAGCTGTAGCCATTTCACTGAACGCAAGAATATCGAGTTCATCTGGGTTCGCGCCACCAAAGATAAGATCAGGATCTGAGCCTTCGTTAGATACGCGAACACGAATAACCGCATAGTCCGTATCGGCTGGTACTGGTGGACGCGTTTCTCCCGCTTCGTAATCTCCAGACGTCACGGTAAAGTTGTACTTGTCGTCTCCTACAATGTTTTCGTCCATTCCCATGACATACAGAGCAACAGGATTTTGTGCGGTTGATTCAGCTAAAGGTAAAGTCTTATTGGTATTTTGAAGTAAGACGACAGACTTTTTCTGTGCGTAGTCAGCGCGTTCTTGGTACTTATCGTTGCCTAAAATCTCTTGGGCTTTTTTCTCATCAACGTAAGTGTTTTCGAAAAGGCCAAGCTTGAATTGTTCTTCAAGTAAGCGTGTGACTGATAGGTCTACACGCTCTTCGGTGATCAGATCTTTTTCCACCAGTTTCACGATGACTTCTTTATCATGAAAACCTGAAAGTACATCGACTCCAGCCTCGACCGCCATTGCAACTTGTTCATCAATCGTTTTGTGCTCCACACCCCATGCTCGATCGCCAATAATGCCGGTATCTGAGTTCACGTTACCTGTGTAGCCCAATTCGTCTCTCAACAGGTCGGTGACAATGCCTTTTGAAAAGGACATACCAACATCGTTTGGCATCCACTTTTGATCTACAGGGATGCCGTAGTAAGGCATGATTGATGAAGCGCCAGCCTCAATCGCGGCAATAAACGGTTTTAGGTGGTAATCAAAATTGTTCTTTGGGTAGACTTGGTTTTTACCAAAGTCATAGTGTGGGTCACCGCCGTTTTCTTGTGGGCCGCCGCCAGGGAAGTGTTTGATGGTTAGCGCAATACTGTCTTCGTTGACCTCACCGCCATCCTGCAAGCCTTTGATCAGTGAACGCATAATGTCAGACGCTAAATCGGCATCTTCGGTAAAGGTTTCGTGTACTCGGTACCAACGAGGCTCTGTCGCCAAATCCATCATGTATCCGTACATACTGCGCAGGCCGATTGAAGACCATTCGTCATTCATGATGCCAGCAAATTCAGTGATCAAATCCATGTCACGAGTGGCTGCTAAACCTGCCTCTTTAGGCCAAGCCGAAAAGGCACCTGAAGAAACGTTGATCCCTGCTTTTGCAGATGGGTCTATGTGGTTACGAGCATTGGATTTGAATAGAGCGGGGATACCCATTCGAGTTTGTTCACGCAGTTCTTGAACACTATTCATGAACTGGGCCGCTTCTGTTGGGGTTATCTGACAGCCTGAACGGCCAGCATCACAATCAGGTGTGTTAGTTGGGGTTTCAACTACGCTGTTACGGAAGATAAAGCGCGTCATTTGGGCATCGGCAATCATGTCTTGCCCGGCACTGCTAACAAGCCCACCCTCGGCTGAATTTAAGGTGTCAATGAGCATCATGCCGGCTTTCTCATCTAGCGTCATTCGGCTAACCAAGTCTGCTGCTCGTTCTTCTGGAGATAATCGCCAGTCTTCAAAGGGTTCCAGTTTTCCATTGCCGTTAGAATCTCGGAATTGGTAACCCTCAACGTTCAATACATCATGAACACGAGAGTGAACTTGGGGTTGCTGGAGGTTATTGTCGCTATCAGATGAGTTGCATCCTGCAAGAAGCAACGCGATTGCTATAGGTGTCAGGGTAAGACGCTTCATGGTCACGATCCTATTGTTAGTATAATAATAAGTACATGACCAATTTTAATAATTAACGGATTATTGGTTAACCAAAATAAAGCAAACTAAAGATTTGGATCACCATATAAATTTAATTGGTGATTTAATTCAATTTAGTCTTGGAAATATATTGACGACGTTTAAATAACGTAAACTTAGTTAGAGTTATTCATTTGATATCCAATTAATCTTTCGTTTAATTAGTGGTGTGTTACTTCCATATTTTAAATTTAGAATAAAAAATATATTGCCTATTTTATAGTTAACAATCTGCGCTGATGTAAACGATAGATAGTGACCATGTTGGTGACAATAAAGGTGATTTCGACAAAGGAGCCGCCAATCGAACCAATCCAAGTGTTATGGCTGGCCCAACAGAAGGAATTGAATAAGATCAAGGTTCTCAAGGCGATGCCTTGTCTTGAAAAGAGTGCCCATGTCGCAACGGATGAACCAACAACCGTAATAAACTCAAAGAAATGGTTCATGTTGGGCAAAGTCATGCACCACATCAAGCCAATAAAGAACCACATCACTTTGCGCGATTGAGTTTTTATCGATACGTAACTGCGAATAGCATTAATAATTACGCCTATGGCGGCTACTATGGCACCCATTAATATGAAATGGATACTCATAACAAAACAAAAGATCATCATCTGGTAGCGAAAACGCATATCATCTTTTTGCCAAAAGGCCATTACACCGATACAAAAAGCGAGGCCGCCAACTCCTTGTGTTATCCAGTTTTCCATATTTAGCCTTTATTTCTAAGATGCTATAGAACGCGATCAACGATTAATTTTGAGAGAATAATGCTCAACCATAAAATAACCCTCCAAAAGGAGGGCTAGATATAACGTTAAAGGAGCTGTTGCATTAGGTTTAATTGACCAACTTAACGGCTTCACGAGTCAAATGAGCCAGCTGTTCCCAATTACCTTCTTCAATTAGCTTCTTATCCACCATCCAAGTACCACCACATGCGAGCACTCGAGGTATCGCTAGGTAGTCTTTGATGTTGTTTGGGTTAATGCCACCTGTCGGCATGATCTCAATATCCGTGTAAGGCGCAAGAAGTGACTTAACCATGTTGATGCCACCTGATGCTTCTGCTGGGAAGAACTTCAATGTGGTTAAGCCCATTTCTAGAGCGGCTTCTACTGTACTCGGGTTGTTGACCCCAGGAATGATATCAATACCAATCTCTTGGCAGGCTCTTACCGTGTTTGGATTAAAGCCAGGAGATACTACAAATGTTGCGCCTGCTTCTTTTGCAGCGATAGCTTGCTCACGGTTTAGTACGGTGCCAGCGCCGATCAACATATCTGGTTGTGATTCACGAAGTAGACGAATTGCTTCTACAGCAGCTTCAGAACGGAAAGTGATTTCTGCCGCTGGTAGGCCATTTTCGGCTAAAACTTTACCCAGAGGGATGATGTCTTCAGCGTTGTCGATAGCGATCACAGGGATAACTTTCAGTGTTTTCAGTTGTTGTTTGATGTTAGACATTGGTATTCCTTAAATGGCTGTGATGGCCGCTTGAGTTAGTTCTTTTGCAATAATGGCACCACGATGTTGGATAACGACGCCTGCCATAGTATTGCCGCGCTGGCACGACGTTATTAAGTCTTCGCCCGCAAGGTAAGCAGATAAAAATCCGCCATTGAATGAGTCTCCTGCCGAGGTCGTATCAACGACATGTTCAACAGGTAGGGTCGGCACCGCCCGTGGAGCCGAAGCGGTACCAGAATCTGGATTTATGTCACCCTGAATGGTGGCATCTTGAATGAGGCAGCCATCTGCACCCAGTTTGACGATGCATCGCTTAACCCCCAGCGCCGTTAGACGTTCAATAGTTTGCTCTGGAGAGCTATCTCCCCAAATTAACTTTTCGTCATCGAATGTCACTAACGCTAAATCCGTCAATGTATACATGGCTTGGTAGCTGTTTTTGACGGTTTGGTTTTCGTCCTGTGGCCAAAGAGCAGGGCGGAAGTTACTGTCGAAGGCTATCTCAACGCCTTGTGTCTTCAACTCAACCAAGATGTTTAATAGCTCGATACGATCTTGTTCAGGCAGAATCGCTAATGTGATACCACTGAGAAAAACCATATCGACATTGCGCAGTGCCTGTTTTATCTGATTGAAATCTGGGTGCTGCAGTAGGTAGCGCGCAGCCGATTGATTTCTCCAATACAGGAAGGTACGTTCACCTGCGTCATCAAGCTGAATTAGGTATAGGCCTGGAGTACGTTGGCTGTCTTGCAGAACTAGGTCAGTCGACACCCCTTCTTGTTGCCAGCGTTCTAACATTCCCTTGCTAATCGGGTCTGCGCCCAAAGCCGTGACGTAGGACACTTTGATGTCATCTTGATTGAGGTTGGCTTCACAGCCACGACTTAGATAAATCGCGGCATTCAGTGTGTCGCCACCGAATGTTTGATGCATTGAGCCAAACGGTTTTCCGTTCAGCTCAATCATACATTCACCAATAATGGCGATATGTTTCATCAGTTATACCCTCTCTTCAAAGTAACGCTTAGCATTACCAAAACAGATGCCTTCAATCATTGGACCAAGCAGTGACATATCATTTGGTACTTCGCCATTTTCAGCCCAGCGGCCAACCATGTCACATAAGATACGGCGGAAATATTCGTGACGAGTGTAAGAAAGGAAGCTGCGAGAATCGGTCAGCATGCCGACAAACTGGCTAAGCAGGCCAAGTTGAGATAACTGTTCCATTTGGCGTTGCATGCCGTCTTTCTGATCGTTGAACCACCAACCAGAACCGAACTGAACTTTGCCCGCGATGCCGCCACCTTGGAAGTTACCAATCATGGTGGCCATCATCTCGTTATCGCGAGGGTTTAAGCAGTAAAGGATGGTGCGAGGCAACTCGTTGCTTTGATCCATCTCGTCTAACAGGTGAGCTAATTCGAATGCAAACGTCTTATCGCTAATCGAATCAAACCCTGCATCTGCGCCTAACAGTTGGAACATACGCGTGTTGTTATTGCGCTGAGCACCAATGTGAAGCTGCATTACCCAGCCCATTGCGGCGTAACGCTTGCCTAACCAGACTTGAACCGCTGTTGAAAACTGTGCACATTCTAGTTCTGTGAGCGTTTCGCCATTGCGGCGTCGAGCTAATAGGGAATCTAAATCTGATTCCGATGGAATAGGTGCGTAGCGAACCACTTCAATACCGTGGTCTGCTGCACGGCAACCATGGTCATTGAAATGCGCTAAGCGGCTGTCTAAAGCACTTAGTAGATGATGGAAGCGAGTGATCTCTATGTCAGCAACCATACTTAACTTTTTCAGGTAATCAGCAAAGCCATCAAGCTCAATTTTGAACGCTTTATCTGGGCGCCAGCTCGGTAGAACTTTCACATCAAATGAACTGTCTTGAGCGATCGCTTTATGGTGTTCAAGAGAATCAATCGGATCGTCTGTCGTACCTGCCATCACAACGTTCATTTGTTGCATGATGCCGCGAGCACTAAATTCCGGTGTCGCTAATAGCTCGTTGCCTTCATGCCAAATTTGGTCGGCTGTCTCTGGGCCAAATAGAGTGCCAGTAATACCAAATGGGCGACGTAGCTCTAAGTGCGTCCAGTGGTAAAGAGGGTTACCTAAGGTTTGAGGGACAGTTTTAGCCCATGCCATGAACTTATCATAATCGCTTGCATCTCCGGTGATCAGACGCTCGTCAATTCCTGCTGAACGCATGCCACGCCATTTATAGTGGTCACCTTCAAGCCAAATCTTAGACATATTTTCGAACTGACGGTCTTGAGCCACTTCTGCCGGGTTTAGGTGGCAGTGATAGTCATAAATAGGCTGGTGGCTTGCGTGTTCATGGTACAAACGGCGTGCAGTCTCATTCGACAGTAAAAAGTCTTCACATAAGAAATTCTTCATTGTTTGTACTCCTTATAACGCAGCCACGGTCGCAACAGCACCGTGTTCAATTAGTGATTGGTACGCTGAACTTACTGCATCAATGACCTGCGGGTTTTGGCCTAGCTCAGCAGGGAAAATCGCTTCAACCGCAAGCAATGTCGGAACCACAGAAACATTGAGTCCATGCTGGTCGCAGATCTGACGAAGTGTATCTGCCATTGGATCGCGAACATCAATCTCATTGCCTTGCTCGTCAACGCCAGATACATAACGCATCCAGCCAGCGATAGCGGTTGCAAGCCACGAGAAATCTGAGCCTTGCTCTAAATGGAATCGTAAGCTGCCACCCATACGTTGAGGGATCTTCTGGCTGCCGTCCATCGCAATCTGCCAGGTCTTATGCTTCAAGCTTGGGTTAGTGAAACGGTTGATCAGCAAGCTTGCGTAACCTTCTAAATCAGTCCCTTCAGGCATCGTTAACGACGGCGCTTGTGATTTCATCATCATGTCAAAAGCGGCTTTTCGGTAGCCTGCATCTGTCATGGTGTCGGAAATATGGTCGTAGCCACCAAGGTATCCAAGGTAAGCAAGGAAAGAGTGACTGCCATTGAGCATGCGCAGCTTCATCTCTTCGTAAGGCACTACATCTTCGACGAACTCTGCGCCAGCGACATTCCAATCTGGACGACCTGCCACAAAGTTATCTTCAATCACCCATTGGCGGAAGGGTTCACAGGCGATACCACATGGGTCTTCACAACCAAGCAGTTCTGCAATTTCTGTCAGTGTTTCTTCTGTTGCTGCAGGTACGATGCGGTCAACCATGGTGCATGGGAAGGTGACATTAGTTTCAATCCAATCACGTAATTCTGGGTCAAGCAGTTGAGCAAACTCAATGATCGCTGCTTTTGCTACATGACCGTTCTCTTGCACGTTGTCGCAAGACATCACCGTGAATGGTGTTAAGCCACGTTCGCGGCGAATTTTTAGGGCTTGGACAATATAGCCAAGCGCAGATTTTGGTTGAGTTGGGTTAGCTAGGTCTGCGATGACTAATGGGTTATTTTTGTCGAGTTTTCCGGTCGCAGGGTCAGCGCAGTAGCCTTTTTCTGTGATGGTCATAGACACGATAGCGACTTGAGGCTCTGCCATTTTTTCTAATACGGTTTTGATGCCGTCTAAGCTTGGATGAAGAGACTCTGTCACTGAGCCGATCACTTTAACGTCTGTGGATTCAGCACCTTTTTCAGCTACGGTGTAAAGGTGGTCTTGCGCGCGAAGTGATTCAATTAGGTCTTCGCCGCCGAATAGGTTTATCTCACAAATGCCCCAATCAGTGTTGGTTTTGCTGAGCATTTCATTGGTGAATAGCGCTTGGTGCGCTCGGTGAAATGCACCAAAACCTAGGTGCACAATACGGCTTTGGAGTGCAGAACGGTCGTAGTCAGGTCGTAATACAGTGTTTGGCAGCGTAGAGTTAGCAACAGTCTTCATTATTCAGTTCCTTTTCCCGCCAGCGAACCAACGGGATTTTATTATTTGATTATACGTTTGAGTGTTTAGAGTCCTAGAATGTATCTGTGACCAAATTACGAACCGTAGCCCAGTACTAATTCAGGTAGGAACAAGCTCAGCTCAGGGATAAAAGTAACGGCCATCAAGGCTGCAATCAGTGCTGCATAGAATGGCAGCAAAGGTTTGATGACTTTGTCGATGGCAATGTTGGCAACCGAACAACCGATGAATAGAGCACTACCCACTGGCGGCGTACAGATACCGATAGCAAGGTTGAAAGTCATCATGATGCCGAAGTGCACAGGGTCGATGCCTAGGTCTAGTGCGATGGGTAAGAAGATTGGTGTGAAGATCAGTACCGCTGGTGTCATATCCATGAAGATACCCACAATCAGCAGAATGATGTTGATGATCAACAGAATCATTAGCGGGTTATCAGAAACCGCCAGTAATGCATCAGCAATCATGTAAGGCACATCGGCGTTCGCCATTGCCCAAGACATACCCATTGATGCGCCAACCAGTAATAGAACGATAGATGTTGTTACTGCAGACTCAAGGATGATCTTTGGAATATCACCCCATTTCACTTCACGGTAGACAAGCACAGCTAAAACAAACGTGTATACCACAGCAATTGCGGAAGCCTCAGTTGCAGTAAAGATACCGCCAATGATGCCGCCCATGATGATGCCGATCAGTGCTAAAGAAGGTGCCGCTTTTAGGAAGGTATCCCAAACCATTGATAATGAAGGACGCGCTGCCACTGGGTAACCGCGACGTTTCGCGATGATACCCGCCACAATCATGATACTTAATCCCATCAAGATACCTGGGATGTAGCCCGCTAAGAACAGAGCCGCAATTGAAGTACCACCAGAAACCAATGAGAAAACGATCAGCGTGTTACTTGGCGGAATCAATAGACCAGTAGGGCACGAAGTAATGTTTACCGCAGCAGAGAAGTTTTCGTCGTAGCCATCTTTCTTTTGCAGAGGAGACATGGTGCCACCAACTGCAGCCGCCGATGCAACCGCTGAGCCTGAGATAGAACCAAACATCATGTTTGCCATCACGTTTACGTGTGCCAATGAACCCGGTAGACGGCCACCCAACACTTTTGCAAAGTTGATCAAACGCAGTGCTATGCCGCCTTGGTTCATGATGTTGCCCGCCAAAATGAAGAACGGGATTGCCAGTAGAGCAAAGTTATCAAGGCCAGCGGCCATACGTTGAGCAACTACAGCGATTGCAGGCTCAAGCGGTAAGCTCATTAAGATGGTTGCCAGTGACGATAAACCAATCGCAAAAGAGACCGGTACACCGATTGTAAGCAGTACAGCGAAACTACCGAATAAGGTCAGTATTACTTGCCATTCCATTGTGAAATCCTTCTATCAATCAAGTTGTGAGTCGGTGATCAAATCGTCACCTGACATTAATTGTTTAACGCGTTCGTAGGTAAATACGACGGAGTAAAAAATCATCAAAGCACCACTAATCGGTAAGCAGAAGTAGATGTAGCCCATTTCTAAACCTAGAGCGGGAGTCAGCTGTCCCATCGCAAGCGTTTTAGCAGCAAGTTGGCTTCCACCGTGTACCAGAACGATATAAGAGAAAGAAGCGATGGCTATTTGGATAACGATTTCGTTGATTAATTTGCGTTTGCCAGTCAGCTTCATCGTAAGCAGGTCGATGGCAAGGTGGCGTTTCAGACCCGTAGTGTAAGCAGCACCAATTAAGGCTACCCACATAAAGAGATAACGCGCGAGCTCGTCGGTAACAGTACTTGGTTTGCCAATAACATAGCGGGATAAGACCTGCCATATCACACACAGTACTAAGAAAGACGATAGAGACACTGTAAAGGCGGCCAACCCTCTATTTATGTAACTGACCAATTTATTCATGTTTATTTCCTTTCAACAAAATTGCGTATCTCATAACAATTGGTTTACCAATGTAAGAAATTGTTTCTATGTAGGGATGGGATGTTCAAAAATCTGGCTGAATCATAAGCTATTCATTTTTTGGTTGGCGTGAGCAACTTCACAAATGATTTTGGTTGACCAATTTGTGGGTTTTTATTGTGATATTGGTCAATCAATTTTAATTTCAGCTTTGACGGTTCCTTTTTTGAGCCCCAATATGAGCCCATAACAAAAAACACCCTACATTTTGGATAACCAATCCACGGAGAATAAGAATGATGATGACGCGTAAAACTTTGATTAGTGCGGTTGTCGGTGCTGCTTTCACTTTTGGAGCAACAGCTTCTGCTTATGCAGCGACAACATTGAAACTGAGCCATAACCACCCTCGTGACCATGCAGTACATGAAGCGATGACGTTTATGGCGAAAGAAGTACGTGAATTGACGGATGGTGAGGTGCGTATTCGTATTTACCCTGATGCTCAATTGGGTACACAGCGTGAATCTATGGAGCTGATGCAGAACGGCGCTTTAGATATGGTGAAAAGTAATGCTGCTGAGCTAGAAGCTTTTTCTCCTGCTTATTCATCATTCAACATGCCTTACTTATTCCGCGATCAAGCGCACTACTACAGTGTGACTGATGGTGAAGTAGGCCGTGACATTCTTAACTCTTCTCGTGATAGCGGCTTTATTGGTGTGACTTACTACGACGCTGGTGCGCGTAGCTTCTATACCAATAAGCCAATTAACACACCAGAAGATCTGAAAGGTTTGAAAGTTCGTGTTCAACCAAGCCCATCAGCAATTGCGATGGTGAAAGCGTTAGGCGGTAACCCAACGCCACTAGCTTACGGTGAGTTGTACACAGCACTGCAGCAAGGTGTAGTGGATGCGGCTGAAAATAACATTCCTTCTTTCAGCTTGAGCCGTCACAGTGAAGTGTCTAAATACTTCAGCTTAGATGAGCATACGATGGTTCCGGATGTGTTGGTTATCTCAACCAAAGCATACGATAAACTGACTACAGAACAACAAGATGCGCTAATGAAAGCGGCAAGTGATTCATCTGAATTGATGAAAAAACTATGGGCTGAATCGGAAGCAAAAGAGCGTGCTAAAGCTGAGAAAATGGGCGTTACTTTTGTGGAGCCAGACAAGGCAGCATTCGCACTCGCGGTACAACCAATGTATGACGATCTAGAGAAAACGAATCCAGAGTTGAGTGCTCTTATTGACCGTATTCAGTCTGTTGAATAACTAGCAAATATAGAAAAAATAGTAATACAAAAACAAGGTGTTACTGCATTTTAGGATATAGAGGTTGACCAATTATATTTGGTCATTATGATGGCGAGAGAAATACAATGGAAAGAAGTGACAATATCATCATGATGCCTTTCGAGCCGAAAAGACCTTATCAGGAGATAGGGTTAGTACTAAGAAGAGAACTGATTGAAGGTCTGTATAAGGTCGGAGATAGGTTGCCACCAGAACGCGATATTGCTGAACGTTTAGACGTCAGTCGCACGGTAGTGCGTGAAGCAATCATCATGCTGGAGTTAGAAAACTTAGTTGAGGTGAAAAAAGGGTCGGGTGTTTATGTCCTGAACATTCCAACTCATTCTCGCGAGAATGTGGTCAGCGATGACGCTGGTCCATTCGAGATGCTGCAGGCTCGCCAATTACTGGAAAGTAATATCGCGGAGTTTGCGGCAACTCAGGTCACTCCGGGCGACATCATTAAGATGCGCTCTGCACTCGAACTCGAGCGCGAAGAGCTTGCAAGCGGCACCACCGATTGCAGCGGAGATGAAAGATTTCACATGTGTATTGCAGAGGCCACTCAAAACTCTGTGCTGGTAGATATGCTGAAACAATCCTGGGATCGACGCGAAAAGAGTCCAATGTGGAATAAACTCCACTCTCACATCAGTGGTCAAGATTACCGTGAAGAATGGTTAGATGATCACGCTCGTATCCTCGCCGCCTTACAGCGCAAAGACCCTGTCGCTGCTAAGAACGCAATGTGGCAACACCTTGAGAATGTTAAACAGCGTTTGTTAGCGTTGTCAGACATTGATGACCCAAACTTTGATGGTTACTTATTTAGCTCAAACCCAGTGGTGCTGCTGAGTACTGAAAGTTAGTTCTGAAAGCTAACGTTGAATTCAGCTTCAAGACTCTTTTTGGAAGCTGATTCATTCACTAGGTTGCAAATAAGTCATCGTCTTTAGACCGGCGTAGACCGGTGCTATCTCGGGCAGTAATTTTCATTGCTGCCATTAAGAAGTCGTTATTGCATTTAGCTTGATTAATTCGAGCCGGCTAAGTGCGTCTTAAAGAAAGGTAAGTCTCATGGAACAAACGTGGCGTTGGTACGGCCCTAATGATCAAGTTTCGCTAGACGATATTCGTCAAGCGGGCGCAACTGGTATTGTGAATGCACTGCACCATATTCCAAATGGTGAAGTTTGGACAAAAGAAGAAATCCTTAAGCGTAAAGCCATTATCGAAGAGAAAGGTTTAACGTGGTCGGTTGTAGAAAGCGTGCCTGTGCACGAAGAGATCAAAACTCAAACTGGCAACTACCAGCAGTGGATTGATAATTATAAGCAAACTCTGTCTAACCTTGCTGAGTGTGGCATCGATACGGTTTGTTATAACTTCATGCCCGTGCTGGACTGGACGCGTACCGATTTAGAATTTGAAATGCCTGATGGCTCGCGCGCACTGCGCTTTGACCAAATCGCATTTGCGGCATTTGAGCTGCATATCTTGAAGCGCCCAGGTGCAGAATCGGACTATTCAGAATCAGAGCAAGCTCAAGCGTTGGATTACTTCAACAACATGACGCCTGAGCAAATTCAGCAACTGACCAATAACATCATCGCTGGCCTGCCAGGCGCTGAAGAAGGTTACACACTAGAAGCGTTTCAAGCGCAGCTAGATCGCTATGCGGGAATCGATAAAGACAAGCTACGTGAGCACATGTCTTATTTCCTCGCTGAGCTGATGCCTATCTGTGATGCGAATGGTTTGAAGATGGCGGTTCATCCAGACGATCCACCGCGTCCGATTCTAGGCTTGCCTCGCATCGTTTCAACGATCGAAGACATTGATTGGCTGACCGAGCATGTACCGAGCAAAATGAATGGCTTGACGATGTGTACGGGTTCATACGGTGTTCGTGGCGACAATGATCTGGTTAATATGATCAAAAAGCACGGTGACCGAATTTACTTTACGCACCTGCGTTCAACTAAGCGTGAAGAGAGTAATCCAATGACATTCCACGAAGCAGCGCACCTAGATGGTGATGTGGACATGTACAACGTTGTGATGGCTATTTTGGATGAAGAAAATCGTCGTGCAGAAGTGGGCGATCACCGCTTAATTCCAATGCGTCCGGATCACGGTCATCAAATGCTGGATGACCTTAAGAAAACCACTAACCCAGGTTATTCGGCGATTGGTCGACTGAAAGGCTTAGCTGAAGTTCGTGGTTTAGAGATGGCATTGAAACGCGCTTTCTACACCAAGTAACGACCGCATCTAGCTTTAAAATACGCCTAAAAACCAGAACTCATGTTCTGGTTTTTTTGTATCTGAGCTCAGTAAAACTTCAGAGTTTGGATAACAACAATCACGCTGCTAACTTGGTAAAGGCCAACGGAGTTTGTCCGGTTTGCTGTTTGAAAAAAGCGATAAACGCACTGTTGGATGAGAACTCTAGCAAATGTGCCACATCACCGACTTGTCGGTTTTCTGAGAGCAGTTCAATCGCTTTAAACAAGCGCCATTGCTGTCGCCACTCTTGATAAGTCATGCCTGTTTCGGCTTTGAATAATCGGGTAATCGTCTTGGTGCTTGCGCCAACCGAGTTCGCTAATGTCGAGAGGGCTGGGGCAAGAAAGGAAGCGGTTCGGACTCGTTTGCAAAAGCTTTTAAAGCGGCGATCTGTCGGTAGTGGCAAGATAAACGAGTGTTGGTTAGCGCTGTAAAACTCTTCCCAAAATAGGTTGGCGGTATTGGTGGTTTGCTCGCGGGCAACGTTCCAATCCCAGAAAGCCATCTTATTGATTAGGGCTTTTAAAAGCTCATTCACTTCCACAATCTCAATCACTTCTGGGCAGGTGTAAATACTGCTATCAAAATAGAGCGACCGATAAGCAACCACATTGGTCATCTGAGCTCGATGCTTGGTATAGGGCGGGATCCACACGGCTTTAGTCGGCGGCAAAATGCAAATGGCGTTTTCTAAGGTCAAGGTGATGCAACCCTGCGGAGCATACAGCAGCTGTCCTTTTTCGTGGTGATGTATTCCTGAATCATGCTGGCCTAGCTCTGCCGCAATCCCTATTACGGGCGCAGGTAAGTTGTCTGCATCAAACTCAATGGTTTCGCTGATTAATGCCATTTGTCCCAATCTTGATGTTTTTGGTTTTAATGTTGTTAACGAGCCAAGGTTAGTTTCCCCTAGACTCCTCGTCAAGTTCACTGGTCTTGGAAAAATGATGAAAACAAAACCTTCTTTATGGCAAATGGTGCTATTGCTGATGTTCCCTCAAATCGCAGAAACTATCTATAGCCCGACTCTGGATTCAATATCGAAATCCTTTGATGTGAGTTACGCACAAGCGGCGCAAACCCTCTCGATCTACTTCTCAGCGTTTGCGCTCGGTGTGGTGGTATGGGGCATTTTTGCAGACAAATGGGGACGCCGGCCAACCATGTTATTGGGCATGGGGTTATTCGCCTGTTCAGCACTTATTGCTATGCAAACCGACAGTTTTACGTGGTTGATGATAGCCAGAGCCATGGGCGCTTTCGGGCTTGCCGTGGGCTCGGTGGTGACACAAACCATGCTGCGAGATGCTTTCAGCGGTACTGAACTGGCCAAGGTGTTTGGTTACATGGGGATGGGGCTGTCGATTAGTCCAATCATCGGGCTGCTTCTTGGCGGTCAACTAAGCCAAGCGGGCGGGCATCAATATGTGTTTATTGCCTTGTTTATTATGGTGTTAGCGCTGTTGGCACATAGCCTATGGTCATTGCCTGAAACGCAACAATCTAAGCAGCCATTGCAGTTAAAGTCACTCAGTATTCACATGATCAAAGATAGCGATATATGGATGTCTGCGTTGCTGGTCGCGTCGTTCAATATTGCGCTGTTTTCCTATTATCAATTGGGTTCATTTGCCTTCATTCAACTTGGATTTAGCGTTGAGCAGTTTGGCTACAGCGGCATTGTGCTTGGATTCGGGACTCTGTTAGGAAGCTTGGTGAACAAGACATTATTGAAGCGACAGGTGTCTTCAATGTCTTTAATTGGTATTGCAGCAGGGCTTCAAACATTAGGTGCGGTGGGTGTCTATTTTTCACAACACTCAATATGGTTTTTACTTCCGATGATGCTGGTGGTTATGGCGTTTGGTATTGCGATTCCCAATGTGTTGAGTCGCGCATTAGTCAGCTACCAATCTCAAGCGGGAAGTGCAGGCGCACTGTTTGGTTTGATGTACTACACCTTGATCGGTTCAGGGCTCGCTTTAGCGGGAATTATTCAAGATTTAGGTGTGGTGCTGGTACTTTGCGGCGCTTTATCTGTGCTGGTGACGATACGCAGTCGACTCTAGCTTAAACGCTAAGTCTCTTATTTGTAGTGATAAATTCCGTGTCCTGTTTGGCGCGGAATTTATCATTTCTTGGTTTGTAAATCTGGATATTGACAGGGGTAGAATGATTGTTCTACCCTGTAAGTAGAACAATCATTCTACCCATTGTTATGCCAATTACAGTTATTTACTACGATTGGTATTCGGTATTAAGAGAGCACTATGTTGAGAGAACAGATTGCAGCAAGCTTAGAGGTGGCGTTTAGCCAACAAGGTTTTGCTGAGCCGAGCGTTGCACAGCTGAAAACGGCGTGCGATGTAAGCCTAAGAACCTTGTATAAACACTTCCCTTCAAAAGAAGCGATGATTGTAGGTGCCTTGGAGTATCGACACCAACGTTACCTAGATTTCTTGTTGGAAACGTCGCCTGAAAAGGGGCTCGCATCGGTTACTCATATCTTCAACAAGCTCCAACAATGGTTAGAAGAGTATGCGCCTCACGGGTGTATGTCGATGAATGCGATGGCCGCGTTTCCCGATAATGAGCTTATAAGCCAAGCGGTTACACAGCATAAAGAACAAGTTCGTTTGCTAATAGGCAAGCAGAGCCTGCGAGATGATCTCGCGACAACGCTGTTTTTACTTCATGAAGGCGTATCAAGCGCGTGGCCAGTCTTAGGCGAAGAAGCAGTGGCATCGGCACAGAATATGGTGACAAAATTACTCAAGGAAACAGTATGAATTTCGAGATACCAAAAACAATGAAAGGTGCAGAGATGCTAGGTCACGGCGGAGCAGAAATGCTGGGCTACCGCGAAGATATCGCTGTTCCTCAAATCGAACCTAATGAAGTGCTGATCAAAGTGATGGCAGCAGGTGTTAATAATACAGATATCAACACACGAATCGGTTGGTACTCAAAAAGTGACGATTCGGACGACGCAAGTTGGTCGGGTGAAGCGTTGAAATTCCCTCGAATCCAAGGTGCTGACGTGTGTGGTTTCATCGTAGCCGTTGGTAACGAAGTTTCGGCTGAGCGTATTGGTGAGCGTGTTCTGATTGAACCTTGTTTGACCGAGGTTTATGGACAAGATCTACCACAGCCATGGTATTTCGGTTCTGAGTGCGATGGTGGTTTCGCTGAATACACCAAAGTAGCAGCTAAGCATGCTTACGCGGTGAACAGTTCTATGTCGGATGTTGAGCTAGCGTCTTTCCCATGTTCTTACTCAACAGCAGAGAACATGTTAACTCGCTCGAATGTGGTTGAAGGTGATCGCGTGCTTATCTCAGGTGCATCGGGCGGTGTGGGCTCTGCGGCTATTCAGCTAGCAAAAGCTCGTGGCGCGTATGTTATTGCCATCACTAGCCCAAGCAAGAACCAACAGTTACTTGAACTTGGCGCTGATGAAGTGATTGCCCGTGATGCTGATTTGGTTAAAGCGTTAGGCGAAAGCAGTGTGCATGTGGTTATCGATTTAGTCGCTGGTGACAAATGGCCAGAGTTTCTTGAAGTGCTAAAACCACACGGTCGTTATGCTGTATCTGGCGCAATTGGTGGCGCTATGGTTGAGCTTGATGTTCGTACTTTGTATCTCAAAGATCTCAGCTTTTTTGGTTGCACGGTTTTAGAACCACAGGTCTTCCAGAATCTAATCAACCGT
This sequence comes from Vibrio sp. 1CM8B, assembly GCF_023161685.1. NCBI lineage: Bacteria > Pseudomonadati > Pseudomonadota > Gammaproteobacteria > Vibrionales > Vibrionaceae > Vibrio > Vibrio sp. 1CM8B. Next base: position 366,418 of record NZ_JALNTU010000001.1, on the reverse strand, counting down.
ATTGAGAAGCAGCAGATTGGCGCCATCGTTGCAGAGTCTTATCCGCTAGCCGATATCCATAAAGCGCAAGATGAGTTCTTAAAGAAAAAACACGTTGGTAAGATCGTGTTGGAAGTAGCCCAGAGCTAATTTTAGAAAGTCACACATCTAATCTATGTAAGAGCGAGCAAGCGTTATGTGTTCGCTCTTTTTGTTTCTGGCGAATACAGGCGGGTTTAGTCTCGCACCCTGTTGAGTAACAGATCCTATACAGCTGAAAAATTAATGATTCATTTGTCATTGTGTGGTTTATGAATTAACTGTGCGATAATCACCGCCGTTATATATCCCGAATTGTTTGATAATCATCTAGGAGCCGTATTGATGTTTAAAAGGGTATTGCAGGCACTATTCTCGCCTTTTGTTGATTCAAAAAACAAACCCTCTGCAGAGCTTGTCCAAAAAGAGCAACAACAAACCGTTGCTACTGATTCTGTTCGGTCTTCAATCTTTGTTCCGCCTTCGTCAGCTCAACCATCATCATTAATCGTCGATAATACGCTTGGCCTTCACGATGGTGAGTTCCTTGATTATTTGTTTGGAGAGTCTCGCCTTCGAACGGAGTCAGACCCATTTAGTGATTTTGTCGCTTGTCAGATCGAACGTTTGATTCGCTCTCCAAAAGCCTTGCTCAATGAATTGCCAGTGATGCCAGCCTCTGTGACCACGTTAATGGCAGAATTACAGAGCGATGAGTTTGATGTCGATGCTCTGTTAAGAGTGATTGAGCGCGAGCCGAGTATGGCTGCCGATGTGATTAAACTGGCTAACAGTGCTTTCTATAAGCGTGGCGAAAAACAGGTTACCGACCTAAAAACAGCATTCCTAAATATGGGTTCTCAAGGGCTTGTTGAAGGGGTGGTGAATAGCTACATGAAGAACTTCACGCCGGGGAACAATATTTACTGGCGTCACTTCGGTGAGAAAATTTGGAATCACAGTGTTCAAACCGCGTCGTTTTCTAAGGAGTTGATGAAAGACTCTTCATCTCAAGAGGATCAAGCGGCTGCGTACTTTGTTGGGTTGATTCGAAACTTAGGCAAGATGATCATTTTCCAGATGATGGTAGAAGCCTTCAAGCATGTTGATCCTTCTGTTCCACCTAACTCGTTAGCATTGAAGCGCCTGATGAACAGCTACTCTATTCGCCTGACTTACACTATTGCTAAGTTCTGGGAGCTGCCAGAATCTGTGTTGACCGCAATTGGCTACCAAGAGTCTAGCCGATACGAATGTACGCCACTTGGTCAAGCTGTCTTTGAAGCTAACTACTTGAGTGAGTTGTACTATTTATTGGAAGAACAAACGGTTGAAGTCGAGCAATTTAAGCGTAGATGCAAAGATACGCTAACGTCGCCTGCGGCATACAAAGTGGCAAACCGTATCTATAAAGAGTCTGAATTGGCACTGGTGGGATAATAACGGCTGGCGTTGGCTAGGTTGATTCTGAAGTCGTCATAAAGCGGTATTTTCTAAATGGTCTTACTAAGCAGTAAGACCATTTTTGTTTCAATTATCGATTAAGGGATCTTAGCCAGTTCTTGCTTTAATTTATCGATTTTACGCAGTTCCTTTTCGATCTTACCCTCATACTTTCGAATTTTATCCGCTCTTTCATCTCTTTTTGCTTCTTCTAAGTCGGCTTGGTATTCAGCTAAATCTTGTTCATTGGATTCAATCTTCTCGCGGAGATCATCCTTCAAACCTTCATTAGTGCAGTTCTCTTTCGCGGCTTTCAACGCTTTTGTTAATCGCTCCACCTTGTACTGATTGTCGTACTGTTCCGCTTTCTTTATCTGATATTCGATCTCACAGAACTTCTTTTCACAGCCAGTTAGCGCGTCGCATTGGGTGCTTGCCATGCTGTTAAAAGAGAGTGCGCAAAGAAACAGTAATGAGCCTGTTAGGTGTCGAGTCATGGTTTACCTTCTTATTGGGTCTATTTAGTTTGTGCTTATATTTGTTGAGTCTCACTTCGAGAGTACATTAGCACCCCATTTCTTTGCTATTGGCAGGGGAGTGTTAAAGATAAGTCTCTGTGCCTAATGACTTATTTTGAACACGACTAGATTTACAAATGGCTAATCCACAACTTATCGAGCTCACACCAACCGAAACCATTCACTTGCGATCCGTGTATCTTTTCTGAAACCTCCAAATTGAACGCCTCTTGCTTGAGCTCAACCACAACCCCAGATTCATGCAACCAATGCTTGAGTTCCAACAGTGCATTCATCGCTAACTCAAAGTTGGGTTGGTTTGTTATTGAGGCTAAGCCGTGTTCGATTTTCTCTAGCATCTCAGCAGACAAAGTTAAGTCCTCAAATGGGAAGCGAGTGAAAAAGCTTAGCCACGAAGTGAAGGTGTCGTTCTCATCAATAATGCTGCATAGCGCGGCGTCTTTGGTTGTTAGGTAGTTAGTTAGGTAGTGTCCATATTCCACGCTGGTTTTGTGGTCACCAGACACTGACAACTGCTCGAAAAGGGTTTGGCATTCAGAGGTGTCTTCAACGGTGAACTCACGAACGGCTTTCGACAACGTTGGGTTTTGAATTTTGAAAAACGTTGAGCCGAAATCCGGTTGGGAAGCATGGTCATCGCCACGCACGGTGGTCGTTTTCTCGGGCAGTTTCACGCACACCTGATTTTGAGCGCAGGCTTTACTCTGTGCCCATTCAGGATAGACCCACAACTCGACTCGATTGAGAATGGGCGTGTTGTGTGAATAGGCGCTATTACGGCTCAATCTCAACATCTTGCTTGAGAAGATGTCTAATGAGAACGCGCCAGATCCAATCAGCCTATCAGTCGGTGATGAGGGATCAAATACGGAGGCTTCAGCCCTAGCAAGTAGGCGCGGTAAATGCCAATCAGGTTGATTCAATTTCACGACAACCACATTGCCTGCCGAGACAGAGACCTCATCAATATGCTGATAACAGCGACGCCATATTTTGCTTTGGCAGAGTGAGTTAAGGTTGCGCGCTATGTCTTGAGGTTCAAGCGTTCGACCGTTATGAAAGCGAGCATCATTGCGAATCTGAAAGTGCCACCGTGTCGCATCTTGATTAGCCTGCCAATGATACGCTAGATCGCCGCTGAGTTTGCCGTGCTTAACTGAGGTTAGACGTTGGCAAACTTGCATCACTAAGAAACGTTCGGTGCGCCTAAGTACTCGTTGAGGGTGAAGCGCTTCGAGTTCTCGGTGAAAGGGGATGTACGCGATATTCTGCGCCGACGGATTGGTATTGCTTAGAAAGGCTTGTAACTCAGCGCTAGCATTGCGGCCGTTGAAGCTTAAGGTGCTAAACACCTGCTCTATGTTGCCTGCGTCAGCTTGGGTTTGCGCGTATTGGTAACATGCCTCAATGGGCTCAACCAGACACGTGAGTTGTGCCTTCTTGCTTCGGCCTGAGGTAGCTTGCCACTCAATCCAACCTTGCGCTGTCATCGCTTTGAGTAAGGTCTGAACGTGACGTTCACTCACGTGCAGCAGTGTGGCCAGTTGGTTGACCTGACAATGTGATACTCCAGGCCCAAAAGCCTGAAATATCTTTTCATACAGTTCAAGCTTGCGCTTAAGGTTGCCCAATTTTCTTTTCCTAACGACGAGGTTGAGTTAAATGTGGATAGCCAGAGTCAATGAGTGCTTTTTCCATCGTGTCGAGAACTCGAGAGGTTATCTCTGAACTTAGGATATTAGATTCAGTTTTTCCTTGAAGGACTAACTCTGAAAAATGGTCGATTTCAAACTCGAATCCATTCCCCGTCACTCGGTAGTTGATGGTCGACTTGTTGCCTTGATGTTCAATCTCAATAAAGGCCGGATTCCACCATTTTTCGTGGATGGTGATCTTAGTATCAGGCCCACTCAAGTGTGCTGATCGGGGAAGGTTTTGCACCGTTGATGCCGATATCTTACCGCTTATATCACCAGAGAATGTAAAGCATGCATTGGTATCAACATTCGCCCCCTCATACAGACACGACATCTCTACCTGAGGTTTTGACGGATTTACACCCAGCGTTCGACACAGGTCGTAGAAGAACCAAAGCCCATAGACGCCGACATCGAGCGTTGCTCCGCCTGACAAGTCCGGATTGAAGATAAACAAATCGGGCTCATAGTCGTGATGGTTACCAAAGCTGGCTTCGATTGAATCTATCTGAATGTTGTTATCGACCAAGAATGATTGGAGCTCACGATACGCGGGAAACACCACGGTTTTCATCGCTTCTAACAGCATCACGCCATTTTGCTTCGCGAGAGCTTTCATCTCAAGCCAATCACCAAGGTTGGTGAAAGCCGGCTTCTCAACCAATACATGCTTTTTATTCTTTAGAAACAACTCAGCGAGTGGCTGGTGGTATGGGTGAACCGTAGCGATGTAAACCGCTTCAACACTTGGGTCATGCGCCATCTCTTCATAAGAACCATACGCTTTGTCGCAAGCAAACTTGTTGGCGAACGTGGCTGCGCGTGAGTGGTCTCTGGCGGCAACCGCATAAAGCTCACCATGCAGACAGTGTTCTGTGACTGCGGTTGCGAATCGATTGGCAATATTACCTAGCCCTGCGATGCCCCATTTTATTTTGCGTTGCGTGTCGCTCATCTGTTGCTCCAAATCGTTGTTTTGTATCAGTGTACTCAGAGACGCCACATACAAATAGAGAACAGATTTCTCAACCTGTTCTCTATTTATTTTATTCTAGTTGAAGCTCAGGATTAGCTCTGTAGGGAGCGTTTCCAATCGGCTAGGGCTTGAATGTGTTTTGGCCCGATGCCACAACAGCCACCGATAATATTCGCGCCAAGAGCGTGCCAGCGTTTTGCGTAAGCTAAGTAACCTTTGCCATCCAATTCACGCATTTCTTGAAACATGTCATTCGCTTCATGTTCGTTGCTGATAGGTGCAAAGTTATTGGCGTAGACACCTATTTCTAAATCACGGCCTAGCTCATCGATCACTTTCTTGGCGTCGATAATGGCTTGGTCCATCACTTCAGGCACTGAGCAGTTAAACATAATGCCTGTCGCGTTTGATTGGCTGGCAAGTTTGATCGCGTCTATTACGCTCTCGCCAGAACGAATATTGGCAGAATCGCCCTTGGTGTCTTCCAAACTGAATGCGTAGTAACACGGCTTATCGGACTGTTTAAGTACTGCATGAATGGATTCAAATTCTTGCAGGCTACAGATGGTTTCCGCTATCCAAAGGTCGATGTTTGGAGCCTGGGCATCGTAAAGGGTTTGGATGATTGGCGCCGCCTCTTCTACCTTAAATAAGTCTGGTCGGTAGCTGCCAAATGGCGGTGGAATCGCGCCTGCTACTTTCACTGTGTGGGGTGCATTGTCTGCAACTGCTTTAGCCAGCTCACCAGACTGTGCGGCTAGTTCAAAGCCTTGTTGCGTGAACAGCTCTTCACCCAAGTGAAAAGGAACACACGCGTAGCTATTGGTGATCAGGATTTCAGCACCTGCATCGACAAAGTTTTGATGCGCTTGGCTGACAAATTCGGGTGCTTCAATCAGCGCTTGAGCACTCCAAAGCGGTTGAGTAAATGGCGCGCCAATTTCTTTGAGTTCTCGGCCCATGCCGCCATCAAGTATGGTTAGTGTTTTCATATTCAATACTATCTAAACAATTGCTGAAGTTCTGCCGCCACCATATCAGACAACCTTGTCAGACAGAAGCCATCAAGACTCTGTGTTGCCTAGAGTGAATCATGGCTTAAACAACAGCGGGTTTTAACTATGGTTTAGCATGAATAGAACGATCAACCACTTTTAGATAGTTAATAAATAGATAACTCAATGGGAAGTTCAGATTGATAATGAGCCTTTCGTAGGAGGTAATGTGTGCGTGAACAATTTCACACTTAAAGTTTAGAGTTTTCTATATATCACTTAGTTGGTTATAGGCAATCTTTTTGACATGTTTAGCGAAAGGGTTTGTGCTCGCACGATACTAAGATTTTATGTTTAAAATCACTTTAATTGTTTGACTAAGCTACTAAATTAAAAGAGAATTAAAGTACTCACACAAGGGTTGCGCCCTTGTGTGATAGGGGTGCATTAAGTCTAATAGCGATCTGTGGTCGCTCGTCTGTCTTACGATATAGATATTAGAATTAATGGTTGCACACGCTGCTGTTGTCATTGCAACTGACAACAAAATAATCGTCGTTAGAGATTGCAAACCTCTTTCTGCGCGTGGTGGCCAGCCACGAAAAATCAGGAATTATTTCCTGAGCCGGCTCGGGAGTTATCAGGCAACGAATTGTATGTTTACTGTAAAGACCCGAAACATAATGGTTTCAATCGATATTGCGGCAATTACTAGAGCATTCGCTTTGGTGTTGCTGTTAACGGTATAACCTTTGGCAAGGGTGATGAAAGTCACCCTTTGTCATAAAGCTACCCACTCTACTTCTCTTTCTTCAACTTCACTTGTAAATATAACAAATTGCTCAAGAGTGATTCTGTAAACACGTGCCGAACTCGCTTCGTTCAGACATGGCACACATTCATTCAATCTTGGCGTTAGTTGCCCAGAGGAAGTAATCAATCCATTGGGAACTTTTGCTTCTGGTGGAGTACGCGCATAATTCGGATAATGTCGCCTTCGATCCAATAGGAGACGATCATTGAAATCTCAGGAATTATAAGTAATCGTCCACGAATGCCGTCTCTCTGTACACCCATAAGAGGCTGCTCAAGCAAGTTTTCTACTTTTGTTTCAATGAGGTTGTCAGCGTTCTCTGCCGCATCAGGGTTGAAGTCATAGATAAACTCAAAGATCCTTTCACGATCATTGAGTGATTCTTCTTCCCATAAAATCATTGCTTAACTCGATTTCGGATTCTGGCTTTGCGTTCTTCCATTCGAGATTTAGCAGTTTGGTGTTCAACGAAAACGGATTCTCCTGAGTCAAACTTCTCAAATGCTAGGTTTACTTGTTCAGTTAGCCATGCATCGTGAGATAATGTTTGTCTTTGTTGCTCAGCGAGTTGCTCAGTAAGCTCACGGCAAGCACCACTCAGTGTGCGACCTTGGCTCTCAGCCATCTGTTGAGCTAGGCGTTTTGTTTCTTCATCAACACGAAATTGAATTCTAGTGTCCATGATGTATTCCTTTATTGGTGTGTGTACAAATGTTAGCACTCACCTTTGAGATGGGCAACTGACAAGCTACTATGGCGCCAATAACTAACTTTTGGCGCTGTTTCCATCCCATATAGTCTTATCTATCATCAACCATTTCAGAACGTTAAATGGTAGGTCACCACAATCTGTAGAGGAAAGTGCATTGAAGTTAACGAATAAACTCGTACGTTACCCGCACATTGATGTTGATCGTGCGTTTGAAAAAGAAGCTGCGTTATTGCAGCAGATACAGGCGGGTGAGATTGGGCAAGCCTTAATGCTTTGGCAAGCAAAAACGCCAACACTCGTTTTGCCGGCAGGTAAAAAGTGGCCAGTGACCGTAGAGTCTAGAAAGCAACTCGCGGCACAAGGCTGGCAGCTCACCTCGCGTAAAACCGGTGGCGCTCCCGTTCCTCAACTGCCGGGGATCATTAACCTGTCGCACATCTACCATTGGCCTAGTGATGAAGCTTACAACATCCAAAAAGCGTATCGACATCTGTGCAATGTATTAACCCTGTTTTTCAAAGAATTGGGCATCGATGTGGATGTACACGCCACCCCCGGCTCTTATTGTGATGGTGACTACAACCTCAATATCAATAAACAAAAAATAGTGGGTACTGCGCAACGTGTATTGCTTAAACAAGGGGGCGGCCAAATTGTACTTTCGCAAGCTTGTATCTTGTTAGATGCCGACCTAGAGAACATCGTTGCGCCAGTGAATTTTTATAATCAAATTTGCGATAACCCGACCGTGGTGGATGCGCAGGTTCATACTCCCTTGTCCGCGCATTTGACGAGCCTTCCCAACGTAGATTCACTCTTTCAGAGGTTAAGCCAAGCTTTCATCAAGCATGCGTAATGTCTTCCTTTCGCTAACGCACAGCTCGCTTTTGGTTTAGGAAGGCCAACTTCTCGCTTATCCTTTCTCTCTATAGATCGCTGGCTTGATATCCAACAGTGGTGTGTTGTTCAAGCAGTCCAAGCCTCTTACTGTCACTGTGCCACTTTCGATTTTTTCAATCGGTAACACGGCAGCACCTATCGGGTTTGGCCTGTGTGGTGAGCGCAGTGCAAAGGTGCCTTTAGTCGGTGTTTCTTCATCCCAGCTTTGTATCAATTCATCTCGTTTTGCGCCTTCTAACCAATACAAGATCAAGATGTGGTCGCCACTGTTTAGTCCTAGCAAATCTTGCTGATAAACGTCATCTAAGATGATTTCACAGATCGGGCCGTTGTCCGGTTGGATGTTATTCGGACACTCCGAAACCGAGTGATAAGGCGTGGTAATTCGGCCAATAAATTTCAGTTCTGCAGCCATATTCAGCTCCTATTAGTCTCTTTATTAATCTATTTATTTGTCATCGCTTTTCATGGTCACTAAGGTGTAGATGAAGATCGTAATCAAGATCACCACACCGCCGACAATACTGGTCATTGGCGGGATCTCAGTGAAGAAGATAAACCCCCAAACTGGCGCTAACACGGTTTCTAACATCAGAGTCATTGATACTTCTGGCGCGGTAATGTGGCGCGTTGCGACCATAGATAACACTCGGCCAACAGGTGCCGTAAACAAGCCCATCATGCCCATGATTAACCACGTTTCAACGCTGTAGCTTGATGGCGTTGCAAAGAAAAACATCACAACCGCTAGCAACAAACCACCTAGGCCAACGCTCGCCAATCGGCTGACGTCTTGATATTTACGCAGCAAGGTAAACATCATAGATAAACAGATCACTGCGAATACCGCCAACGCATCTCCCATCCAATTGCCTGAAGAAAACGAACCCGAAACGACAATCGTAATACCAATCATCACCGCAACAATGGCAACCAAAGTCGATCGACTAGTGGCTTCTTTCAAGATCAACCAGCTGAAAATAGCCGCAACAGCAGGGGCCGCACTGAGGATCACAAAGGTATTGGCAATCGAGGTCATCTTGATGCTGAACACCAAGCCAGAGGCGCTGCCGAGCATAAGAATGCCCGCTGCTAACAATGGCCAACCGCTTTGTGTTACTGCTTTTCGGATACCACGTTTGTCGTTGAACTTAAGCAAAATCGGCATCGAGATTGCGCTGAATAAGCCGAACAAAAAGGCAGTATCGAATCCGCTGACACTGGCATAACGAATGAAGATTGGATCAATACTCATTAATACGGCACCTGCGATCGCGAGCGTAAAGCCGAGGGTTCGTGTGTTTCTTGCTTCAGTTTTAGGGAGGTTCATTGTCGTCATTTCTCTATCCAATTATCTGCTATCAATAAATCATACTGGTGAATATGATTTTAAAAATTAGTTGAGTCAACATAAATCATACTTTAAAGTATGATCTCTGTTTTGGGGTGGATGAAGTAATGAGCAAGATTGAGCAGAACAAAGAGAAGAAACGACTCGCGATTTTAAAAGCGGCGAAGGAGATATTCCTCGCGGAAGGCTATGTGCAAACCAGCATGGACCGAGTCGCTAGTGAAGCGGAAATGACGAAGCAAACGCTTTATCGTTACTTCTCTTCTAAAGATGTGTTGTTTGAAGCGACGTTAAGACAAATGGGTAGCCAGACAGACGATAAGTTGGTGATGCATTTGCAACACGCCGATACTCGACAAGCGCTATTGGGCTTCGCAAAAGACTTCGTTTTGTTTCACCTTTCGAGCGAGCATATTGCGACCTTTAAGCTGTTGATAGCAGAAGGCAGTAAGTCTCCAGAATTAGTGAGTCGTTTTATGGACGTTGGCCCAGATGATACAGATCGCGTGCTTGCTCAGTTTTTCAATGAGCGATTCGATATTGAAGAACCACAAACCAAAATTAAGCTTTGGCTTGGTATGGTGATGAGTGTCAGAGAGGGTGTGTTGATGGGAATGCCTGCACCCACAGAACAAGAGATTACAGCTCACGTTGAAGCGAGTACTGACTTGTTGTTAGCGGCTTTGGCTTAGGTAGGGCTGTGAATCTGAAAAAGTAAGATATACGTTAGGCGCTGCTGGACTTTGATTATTCCATAATATGGAGTTGCAACGCCTGTCGTTTGGTCTGTTTACGTTTACTGGTTACGAATTAAATCGAGCTATTACCAAGCAAAGGTCTTAATAACATTTTGCTTGGTGATTGGGTTATGCGCGATGTCTTGATTGATCTTATCAAGAAACGGCTTGCGAGCCTGAGGCAACATGCCACGCATTGGTGATATGTTGTTGCCGTGGTCGCCCCAGTAGTAGCAATCGAAATCTTCTAGGTTTTCGAGTAAGTATTTTTCTTCTTCCAGAATCTGCAATGGCGTTGGTAAAACAAACTCGCCACGGTTTACTTCTTTTTCCAACACCGATCCCGGTTGAACGGCTAAAGCCATAGGTGCAATTGCATCTGGCTGCATGATGTTCAGCAAGCTAGTGGTATTAATTGCATGCTCGACAGAACGTTCTTTGCCGCCAAGGCCAAAGATGAAAGAAGCCAGCACCTTGATGTCTGCTTCACGGGCTAGGTTCATGCCCTCAATTGCGTGCTCACGCGTCATGCGCTTTTGAATGAGTTCAAGCACAATTGGGTCACCGGACTCCAAACCTGAATAGGCCATGCTTAAACCTGCCGATTTAATCTCTTTTAATTCAGACAAGCTCTTACGACGGAAGTCATTGAACCCTGAATATAGAGAAATGTTCTTGATCTCTGGGAAGGTGATCTTGATGTAATCCAGAATCGAAATCAGCATTTCGGTTCTAATCGCCATCACATTACCATCGACCAAAAAGATAGATTCAACATGCGGGTAGATTTTTCTCGCTGCATCAATATCTTCAAAGATGTCTTTGATATCTCTTACTTTGAAACGCTTATCATCAAACATCGTGCAGAAGGTACATTGGTTGTTACTGCACCCCAATGTTGTCTGGATGAGTACGCTCTCTGCTTCCATCCAAGGACGATAAACTTTACCTTCAAAACGCATAAATGCTCCTCGGCCGTAGCCTGTGTTGTTTCGACGAGGGCAAGTTTAGCAATCTGCATCTTGGGTGATAATTGGGCAAAGCGGGGAATCAGTATTAAAGAAATTTTAATAATCGAAAGAGCGCGCAGTTCTTTGTCTAGATGGATAGAACTGCGGCTTGGATTGTTGGGGGAGTGTTAGTAGTCGTTTTTTTACTGATGAATGATCAGTGCGCAACGCACAACTTTTCTTCGAGCAATTGATCAAGCACTGTCACCAGCTTGTGGTTCTTGGTGTTGTCTAATGCGTCGGCGTGCGGGTCTTTAAATAACCCAGAATCATTATCAAAATATCGACCGGAAGCGTTGGTAAACTCATCACTGAGCGCAGCACGACAAAGAATATCGGCTCCAATCGCAAGGTCGTTACCATCAACGCCATAAGCATCTTTCACCAATTTACTGCCAAGGAAAGAGGCTGGGTTTACAGGGATAATTGCGGTGCCTTTGTCTAAAAGAGTATTGGCTAATTCGATGGACCACATCGTTAGCGCCAGCTTACTTTGCGCGTAAACCGGACCATCAAGTTCTCCCGCATTCGGGCTAATCAATGCATCTAAATCTACGGGGGCTTGGGCTGCTGAAGATAGGTTGACGATACGACCTGTCGCATCAAAAAGAGGAAGCAGCTTTTGTGTCAGGAGATACGGCGCAATGGTGTTTACGACAAAACGCACATCAAGATTGTCTGGAGTGGTGATGTCCGACACTTTATACACACCTGCGTTGTTAATGAGTATATCGAGTCGTTTGTGATCGCTTTTGATTTGGGTTGCGAGCGCCTCAACTTCGGAGAGCGTCGATAGGTCTGCGATGTAGCTTTCGATGATTGCATTCTTAGACAGGCGAGACAGAGCAGTCACGACTTTATTGACCTTAGCTGGGTTGCGGCCATGAATCAGAACATGGTGCCCTTGCTGCGTTAGTGCTTTTGCGGTCTCTAAACCAATGCCATCCGTGGCCCCTGTGATCAGAATTATTTTTTGCATGTTCCGTCCTTCAAAAAATAGTTTGAACAACGTTATAACAAAGATTAATGACGCATAGTTGCATTTGGCTCACAAGCTGAAGACTCAAATGTGAGTCTATGGGGCAAATAATGACCATTTTAACACTTGGTGGGTAACCGTTGGCGTTTAACCATTAAGTAAGACTATGGGTCAGTTTGTGGCTGACCCAAATTAAGAGAAGTGACCGAGTTATTTGATGTCTTGAACGTTCATAACCAGAGTTTCCCAGTTACGTTGGTTTTCCATATCGTGCTCTAGGCCTTGCTCATCGGCAATTTGGAAGCGCTTAACCGCAGGGGTTTTGCTCGTAGCTTGATACAACCAGTAAGCTTCCGCTTTGAGTGCTTCGTCGATCGGTTTATCGATAGACTCATACACCGCTTGCTTACATGCATTGATCGATTCAGCAGGGAATTTTGAGATTCGTTTGGCAAGCGTATCAACATATTCACCAATTTCATCCGGCTCTAGTGCCTTGTTGATGGTGCCGTATGCTTCGGCTTCGTCAGCATCAAAGTCTCGTGCACTTAGGACGATTTCAAGTGCGCGACCTAAGCCGACTTGGCGTGCCATACGTGATGCGCCGCCACCGCAAGGAAGGATGCCCATACCCACTTCCATTTGCATGAATTTGTATTTACCACGAGCTGCGAATCGCATGTCACATGCTAGTGCAAATTCGTGGCCTCCACCTCGAGCGAAGCCTTCAAGCTTGGCAATGGTGGCTTGTGGCAGTTTGCTGATTCTTTCCAATACAACTTGTAGGTCGAGTAACTTCGCTTCTTCACGAGAAACGGCTTCTGTCGACATGTCTTTTAATAGATTGGTGTCGTAGTGACAGACCCAAATTTCAGGGTTTGCTGACTGAAATACAACGACCTTGATGTCACGATCGCGCTCTAGTCTCATTGCTAAACCATTGAGGTCGGCAAGCATCTCTTGCCCTTGAACATTCACAGTACCGAAGTCAAAAGTGACGGTAAGAATCCCATCCTCGGCTTGAGCTTTAAACGTTGTATAACCTTGATATGCCATTTCCATATTCCTTCTGAGAGATTTCATTTCAGCCTATTCAGTGTGAATGCGACCTAAATTCAGGCTAACGAGGAATGTTCGAACCAACAATTAACCATTAAACGAAACACTATTAACGAATTATTAAGAGTGTTGATTAGTTCTATAATTTCAATTTATTCAGTGTGTTAGTGGGTTATTTTGACGTTGGAAGTATCTTGCCAATCCGATTGTCAACGAAATCTAAAAACTCATTCTTTGGTTAGTGCTCTTATCCTTTTCATTTAGCTTCGTATACTGCTCAACTAGGTAATTAGCCCCAAGGTACAGACAAGAGTGAACCGACCTATGCAGATGAGATCCGCGACTTTGAAAACCATTATTGAGAAAACACTGCCACTGACGCTGGGTGTGTTTGCGATCATGATGGTGCAATTGGTCGATTCGATCTTTATTGGTCAGCTAGGGGTTAATGAGTTGGCGGTTCACGGTATCACCTTGCCATTTCAGGCGGCGTTTACCGGTGTTCAAGTGGGCATCGGTGTGGCGGCAACGTCTATTATTTCTCAAGCGGTAGGCGCAAAAGATCAACGTAAATCCACCTCAATTGCCACGTTGTCGGTCGGGTTTGGTGTGGTGGTAATAGCCTTAATCTGCTTAGGCCTGATTGTTTTTAGCGATTCTGTTTTCGCGTCGTTTGTGAATGATGTCTCCGAAGCTCAATACCAATCCATGCTGTCGATTTTTAATGTGTACTGGCCGCTGTGGCTGTTCAGTGCATTGATGGTGGCAGTGCTTTATCTGGCCACCTGCGTTTATCGAGCCAATGGCGATACCAAAACAACCGGCAGCATGTTCTTGGCTGCCAGCGTGATTAACCTAATTCTCGACCCTATTCTGATCTTTGGATTGGATATGGGCATTGCAGGGGCGGCGATCGCATCGAGCATTGGCTACGCATTCGGCGCAATCTACATGCTAATCAAGTCTCGCGGTAAAGGTTGGTTTGGCTTCAATGGCGCGTGCAGCAACCAAATCAAAGGCTACAGTTTTGAGTTATTCAAGACGGTAATGCCAACCACTGCGAATCAGATATTACCTGCGGTCAGCGCGTTCTTCTCAATGCTTTTGATTGCGAGAATCGGAACCGATGAGATGGCTTTTTGGAGCTTACTCGCCCGTGTTGAAAGTTTTATGTTGGTATTTTCTCTTGCTCTGACGATGTCTATCCCGCCTATGATTGGTCGTTACCTAGGGGCGCAGCAGCGATGCAAAATCCCTGAGCTATTGAATACAACAGCGAAGTTCTTATTGGTTTTCCACACCGTGATGGCAGCATTGCTGGCGCTGTTTAGTGGCTGGATTATTCCTGTTATCTCGGAAGAACAAAGCATACGCAGCTGGTTTGAAGTGACCTTGTTATTTATTCCGTTCAGCTATGGGCCGCTTGGGCTTTGCATGTTGGTTGCTTCGGTCTTTAATGCTTTGGGTGTGCCTCGCAAAGCTTTGAATGTCTCTTTCTTACGCTTGTTTGTTTTCTACATTCCAGCGTTATGGCTTGGCTCGATAACTGGAGAGATGGTCAATGCGGTTATTGCTGCGACAGTCGCCAATGTTTTAGCGGGCGCTTTTGCATGGTTTAAGCTTAATGCCTATATTAAAACTCACATTATTCCCCGTGCCGCTGCGGCCAATAAGCAGCGTGTACTCAGCGCAGGCTAGCCATTATTGATGAATATTGAACATCTAAAATTGTTTGTGCGACTCGCGTCTACGCACAATATAAGTCAAGCAGGACAAGAGCTTGGGTTGTCACCTCCGGTAGCCAGTATTCATATCGGAAAGCTCGAAGAGAGCCTAGGTGCTCGGCTTGTGCATCGCACCACGAGAAAGGTTTCCCTGACCGAAGAAGGCATGGCATTTCTTCCTCACGCCAAGCAAATCCTTTTGAGTGTCGAAGCGGGTGTTGCCTCTGTCGGAACCGGTAATGAATTACCAAAAGGGGTGTTGCGAATATCTGCACCGTCTTCGTTTGGTCGCATGCATGTTATGCCTGCTTTGAAAGGGTTTTTGGCTAAGTATCCAGATCTGTCGGTGGACATTTCACTCAGTGATTCAATCGTCGATCTGGTCGATGGCGGCTTTGATGTGGCGATTCGTAATGCGAAGCTACAAAACTCAAGCCTGATCGCTCGTAAGCTCTCGACTGATAAACGTATTTTGTGTGCATCGCCAGAATATCTGGCGGGTCATGGTCATCCGAAAACACCAGAAGACCTCAAGCAACATCAATGTATCAATCAAACCGGCTTGGAAGGTTGGACGTTCGATACGCCAGAAGGTGATGTCACCATCAAGAAAAAAGGTGCTATCCGTGTTGATCACGGTGAAGCGGTAAGGGATGTATGTGTCGATGGGCTGGGTATCGCCATGTGTGCGACTTGGATTGCTTATAAGCAGCTCGCGGAAGGTTCGCTGGTTGAGGTGTTGCCAGATTACCCTTTAAAGGATGAGGCGGCTATCTGGGCGGTATACCCAAGTGCTCAGTTACTTGCGCCTAAGGTTCGCGTATTTATCGACTACTTTGTTCAATATTATGGTTCACCTTCTTATTGGGATTGCGAAGTAAACGGGCAAACTCAGTAATCTATAAGCTTCAACAAATTATCAGTTTCATTAAGCTCTCAGCTTCAGTCAGAGAGCAAACGCAGTAGCGTTCCAGAAGCACTTATTGAGAACAAATAAGAAAGCCCCGACCAAAAGGTTGGGGCTTGTTTTATGTTCTTTATAGAACGTTTTTCTAGCTAACTGCTGTTGTTTTATCTATTTAGTGTATCGGGCGTTTAATGAGCGTGTACCGCTGAATCTTGGTATAGCTCGGCATCAACTTCTTCGCCTTTGTTTGGACGTGGCACAATCTCAAAAGAGGTGTCAGCTTCTGTCAGTGAAGACAGCAATTTGTTAAGCGATGTTTTGTCACCTTTCACTCCTGCTTGTCCGTCTTCTAACAGTTTTCCTAGGCTTGTTTTCTTAAGTACGATATCAGACACGTCAGACTTATTGATGATCAGTGTTGTATCCGCATCTTGCAGCTCTGATACTTGGATATTGTTCAAGTTGCCGTTAGACATTTCAACGTAGTAGAACTCTTTTACATCAGGCAACTGAATATTCAACGTAAATGGTGTTTCTTGCGCCTTTAGCGAATCCACTTTAACTGCTAAGTAATCTAACAAGTTCTCAATGGTCATGTTAGCCAATACATCCGGAGATGCAGTTTTTGGTGCGCCCGGTTGTGTGCCAATGCGAAGCTCTTGAGCGCCCGTTAGATAGATGTTTCTCCAACCTGCACCTTCTGATTGATAACCCAATTGCTCATATGTATCTGCCAATAAGCCACGTGCAACTTTGTTCTCTGGCTCAGCTTGAATCACCTTATTCAGTGCTGTTGCAACGAAGCGGTATTCACCTTCTTGGAAATCTTGCTGCGCTTTTTCAATCACAGCATCGCTGCCGCCCATGTACTCAACAAACTTCACCGATTCTGGCTCGATTGGTAATGGATTAAGGTTAGCCGGGTTCATGTCGAAGTAACCAAGGTACATGTTGTACACAGCGCGAGCGTTGTGAGAGTAGGTACCGTGGTAACCATTGGTGTGCCAAGACTGTTGAATGCTGTCTGGCATTACCTTGTAAATCTCGTCACCGATGTCTTGTAGAACCACACCGTTATTGGCTAAACGAAGCGTTTGGTTATGAGTAAAACCGTAAGCATCACGCTGCATTTTTAGGTAATCAGAGATCTCTTGCTCACCCCAGATTGGGGCTGAGTGAGACGCAAACAGTACTTCTGTTTCTTCGCCCCAAGTGACTAACATTTCGTTGATCTTCTTAGACCATTTCAAGCCGTCACGTACTTTAGCGCCACGCAGCGTGTACAGGTTGTGCATGCCTTGGTAGGTCAGTTCGCCAGTCCAAAGTGCTTTCATGCTGGGAATATACGTCACCATTTCAGATGCCGCTTCGGTGCCTGAAGCATCCATGAATTGCATTTCTAGGCCGTCGATAACCAGAGTTTCAATCTCTTCGTTATGGTTCAGCTCGTAGTCCGGCAGGACGTAAGTAATGCTACCGGTTGATAGGCCTTTCGACAGTGCCGCATCCACAATACCGTGTTCGTGTCGGTTCAGGGTTGCGCCATATTGATAAGCAGTACGACGAGACATTGCATTACCTGCTAATACGTTTTCGTCGACGATTTCTTTGGTGATGTTTTTCGAACCGTACACTTTTACATCTGGATACGCGTCTTTGATTGCTCTTGCGCCACCAAAGTGATCAGCGTGCGAGTGAGAGTAAATCATTGCAACGACGGGCAGTTCACCGCCATCAGGCACATTGTTCTTGAAGAATTCGAGTGATTTGGCGGCTGATTCTTTGGTCAGAAGAACGTCGTAGGCGATCCAACCGTTGTCACTACGAATGAAAGAGATAGACGCCAAATCTGCACCTCGAACTTGGTAAACTTTACCCGGAACAACTTCATATAAACCTTCCGCCGCTTGGTTCAATACCGCTTGGCGCCACAGTGAAGGGTTTACTGAATCTGGTGCTTGGTCTGCATTCGTCACACTTGGATCGATGAAGTTAAAGCTATTACGAATGATGTCGCCCGTCTCTTGATCAAAGCTAGCAACAAGACCTTTATTGTTATTGTCGAAAGCGCGAGTGTCGGCAAAGTTCAGTGTTTTTGCGAACTCTTGGTTTGCTTTAGTGGTCATCTCGGTTGCGCTTTTGCCACCTTGGTCGCCAATTTTGCTGAAGTGTGCGTGATCATGGTTAGCTGCAATCGCAGGGAATGCCAGCGAGATAGCTAGGAACAGTGATGCATTTTTGAACGTGCGAGAAGTTGTCATAAGAGCCTCTTCATTTCAGAATTTTGTTTCGTTGAGGCGATTATAGGAATAAGACATATAGCAAAAAATAAAGTAAGCTTTATTTAATACATCACGATTGGCTATGTATTGAGTCATGCAATGGTTGGGGAACGAAGACGAATCCTGACCTATGATTGATTAAGACCACATTGACAGGGAGAGTAAAGGTGAGCGACGTGGAAAAGTTGGATTTAAATCTATTGAGCGTGTTCTTAGAAGTGTATCGATTAAAGTCGATCACGCTTGCATCAGAATCGCTTGGTATGACTCAGCCCGGGGTGAGTGGAGCCTTGAAGAGACTCCAATCTCAGCTTGATACTGACTTGTTTATTCGTGAAGGGCGAGGGATCATTCCAACCAATGCTGCGGTGCAACTAGCAAGCCGAGTGGAACCTGCACTCGAAGGCATCACCAGCGCTGTTAGTACCTTGAAGCAATTCGATAATCAGCAGCATCATGTATTCCGACTTCTGGTTAATGAGATAGGTTTAACCAAGCTTCAGCCGCTTGTCGAGCAAGATGAAACGCTGGGAAATATCTCAATCGAATTCAATATGGTGCCGAATAACGAAGAAGAACTTCTGCAGAGTTTGAGCATGCAGCAAGCGGATCTCGCCATCGATATTCACTACCCGCAGGTCAATGGTTATATGAACCAGCAAGTGCTTGAGGATAAGTTGGTATTGATTGCTCGTAAAGGGCACCCAAGAATTGATGGCGTCGTGACCGAAGAGCAGTATTACGATGAAAAGCACATCACTTTTAGAATGCGTCGTTCTCGTCTTTATACGGCCGATTATTTCGCCAAGAAGGCCATCAAACAAAGAAAAGTGAGCTCAGAATGTGACTCATTGATGATGATGTGTGTGTTGGTGTCAGGCTCTGATTGTGTCGGCAGTACTTCTCGTAGTTTTGCTAATCAATTTGCCGAGCGATTCCAGCTTCAAGTTCTTGATCAGCCGTTTGAGGTGTTGCCTGTGCAGCAATACATGATTTGGCATAAGAGAACGGAACCGAACCCTGCTCATCAGTGGTTGAGAAACAAGATTCAGCAATACATGGCCGTTTAATGGTTTCGATTGGTTAACCGTCAGCGGCCTAGCTCTCCAACGTTATTCCAACATGCATTGCTGAGATTCTAAGTGCTCATTGGCATTTGATTAGCGAGCTACTCTTGCCGCTCGTTTCTGTTTTGCGCTCTCTATCATCCTAGAAGGTGTCATACCGGTTACTAACATGGTGCCGGTAATAACAAGAACCGAACCGAAAATGGTGTTAAGGCCAATCGCTTCGTCTAAGAACAGGTTGCCCCACAAGATGCCAAAAACAGGAATCAAGAAGGTGACAGACAGAGCCGAAGGCGCCCCCAATTCTGAAACGAGATTGAAGTAAAGCAGGTAAGCGAGGCCAGTACAAACGGCACCCAGCAAGAGAACTGATGTGGTGATGGTGAGATCAGGAGCCTCTCTCATCGGCATAAAGAAGACAAACGGCAACACGATTAATACCGCAGCCCACATGCTGCCATGAGCGTTATTGAATGCCTCAACTTTGGGTGCTTGTTTGGTATAGTTTGACGCTATTCCGTAGCTAAAGGCCGCCATCACCGCTGCAAAAATAGGAAGTATGGCTTCGCGGCCAATGTTCATCGCGTCCCAACCAACTAACACACCAACTCCCGTTACCCCAATACCTAGCCCTAATAGAACTCTTGCATCGAGTGTTGTTTTTGTCCATATCGCACCAATGATCGCCGCCCATATTGGCGCGGTAGAGTTCAAAATAGCGAGTGTCGAGGCGTTCAGTGTCTGCGCTGCATAAGCGAAAAACAAAAAGGGAAGTGCGGTATTAAACAAGCCAAGAATGAAAAAGTGTTTCGCATGGGCATTAAAAGAAAGCTTCCTTTTCAGATAAAAAGAAACCAAGAGTAGAGTGACGGCAGCGCACAGAACTCGCGCCTCAATCAGCACCGCAGGGCCCAATGGATTAGCGGCAATTCTCATGAACAGAAACGAACCGCCCCATATCGCAGCGAGAGTTATTAGTTTTATAAAGTTCACGGCTTATATCTCAGAATGTGTAAAACACCGACTATGTAGGAAAGATAACTATTACACAAACATAGATACCAATACTGTGCAGTTATGGACATAAGATCGCGTCCATTAAATAGGAACAGTTTTAATTGATTTCGTTCTGTTTATTGTTCCTTATTTGATGAGTAATCTAGCGTTAGACATCAAACTTAGGTGAACAAAATGAAGATTGAACACATCGCTATTTGGACGAAACAACTCGACGTGTTGAAGCAGTTTTATGAAAACTATTTCGGCGCAACATCCAACGTAAAATATCACAACCCAACCAAAGGGTTTTCTTCATACTTCCTCTCTTTCGAAACAGGGAGCCGTTTAGAGATCATGGAAATGGACTCGGTGCCTGAATCGAAAGATGACATCTACGATCAATTCACAGGCTTCATCCATATGGCGATTTCATTAGGCTCGGAACAAGCGGTGGATGAACTCACCAGTCGCTTGGTTAAAGATGGTTATGAGCGCTTAGATGGCCCAAGAAGAACAGGCGATGGCTATTATGAGAGCTGTGTACTCGATCCGGATGGTAATCGCTTAGAACTTACCGTTTAATGGAGGGAGCTTGAATAGCTTTTAACTCACTAATGGAACTGAGGTATTACAATGATGAAGCGTGCTTTGACTTTCCTTTTTAGTCTTGGGCTGATGGGATGTGCTACCTCAGAACCGGTATATGAACCAGAGGCTGACTCGAAGCCTGAACCATCCCAACCCATAGGTTACCTTGGCTTCAAAGCCCATCAAGAGTGGGCCATTCAATTCAATGATTGCACGGTCTACGATTTAATCGGTGCACAGCCCTACCAGTGGTTTGATCGCACTTCAGCCTCTGTCAGCTGTTATACGTTTAAGCCAAACGATGCTATCGAACCTTTAACAGTCTATGCCGACGCAGATTTTGCCAGCAATAAGCTAACGCCGATTAACCGCTTTCAAGAGTTGCAGGTATCAGAGTCAGGCTGGGGCAATTTTCCTGCCGTCTATAAGACCAACGGCACCAATTGGCTGAAAGTCAAAGAGGGTTGGATTCACCTCACACTAGCCGATCAGACACTCGTCCAGTTTTACCCAGGAACTCAAGACCAATCTGGCAAATCACAACATGACCAGTATTTTGAGCAGCATTGATGTTGGGGTGCCATTCGTTCTTATTATGATAAGAGGTTTGTACAGCTTTATTTGGAAGCTGAGGCGTTGAGTGTTGTGACTATTTTCAGAATTGATTCGAATTCACCTTCAGCGAAACATTGGCGTCTATCTTGGCTATAGGTGAAGTTGTATAAGTAGTTGAATATGGCACGCCAATGCTGCGACATCTGGTAAGAGATGCTCTTTTGATATTGGGTTGGAAGCCATTGAGTTAGCTGGTTCAAGTAGTCTTGGTGCCATTCAGTGCCGTTGAATTCAAGGTCAGGTTCTTTGCTTTCAGTTAGAGCGCATAGAGTGACATCCCAATAGCCGCTTGGATATTGCTTAGTTTGAGTCGACCAGTTTTCTCCCCACCAACCAATACTCTTTTGCTCAATATCAGTCTCTGCATTTTTTTCCGAGGGTTTTGTGTATAGGTAATAAAGGTTGAAGCGACCAGCCACTATCTGTTGGGTAAGGTTGGTGATAGCGCTACCGCGAATGAAACTCTCGTGTTCTAGAAAGAAGTCGAATCGGTGATGCTGAGGCAATATCTTAGACAAACTTATCCAATGGGCGTGGGCTGCATAGACGGGTCGAAGCACACTTCCTTCATTGGAATGACACTCCATTTGATAGGCGTAACCTAATTCATCAAATTTACTTCGAGAGAAAATCTTGTCGTAAGTCGCTTGAACGTTTGCTAAAGGTGAAGTTGACGACTCATCAGTTGTTTCGACGGAGTCTAAGTAATAAAGCCCTGCGGGGCTGTTCTGTATGTCATGTCGATAAAAGTTGTCAGTGTCTAAGACATGGAAACCATACTGGCTTTCGGTAGTCGAAAGGTTCCAGTATTTCAGGGTATTTCCTTTTCCTGAGCGTGATAAAAATACGAAGCTTGAGGTGTGCAGCGACATGCTGCTTTCGGCCTTGCTAAGATACTTTTGAATCAGCAGTTGATTGAACTGTTGCAGCAATTGAGCCAACTGTTTTATGCGTGCGTAGAACAATTTGCTATTGAGTTGAGATAGCCGTTGAAGATCTTTAGGTGAAACGCCAGAAGTGATCAGCGTTAACAAAGGTTGCAGTTTGCTACTGGTCTTGTGCGGATTGAGTAGGCTGAACACCGTTGAGCATTGTTTGCATCTAACACGCGGTGTGCCGATCTTTGTGCTCCCATAGGCACTGGTTTCAGTGTGTCTTAAGCAAGTAGGGCATTCAATCTCAGGTAAGCGGAGTTGATTAGTTTCGATTTGCTTCGCTAAAGCGAGGATCGGCTCGTTTTCCAGTATCGGAGTAAATGCCCCACACAAGGGGCATTTATAAGACGCGAAGCCTAATTGAGAGCTGCGCTGATAAAGGCTTAGATCATGATTAGCTAGGTTAAAACAGTTATATGTTTTACAGCAATTGAACTGAGTTCTCATGAGTGTTGTACCTGCTAATCCCTGATACGTATCTTATGACGTAGGTTGTTGGATATCTCTGCTACTGACGACTTACATCGACTTGACGACCAAGTTCAGGAACTGTGATGTTTTTACGTTCTTGGAAACCTTCAATCAGTACTTGCATGACCGGATCTCCGTTCGATAGTGTTTCGCCTTTATTAAATACAGTGTAACCATCGCCGCCACTTGCCGCGTATGAATACGTCGCAACTTTGTACTTCTGATTCTTGGTTACGGGCTCGCCGTTGATACTCAAGCTAATCAAACGCTCACCTTCCGGTTGTGTACTGTCGTAAGTGGCTTTGATCCCTGAGAATTGCGCCAGACCGTAAGGTAATGTGTAGCTGTATTCCAGCAGCTCTTGAACGTTGTCACCTGTTAATTCAACCACAGTTAGTGTGTCAGTAAACGGGAAAAGGTTCATTACATTTTCACGAGTGACTGCACCTGGATTTAGGTCAACACGAAGGCTGCCTGAGCTGATCATCGCGATGTCAGCTTGGCCTGCATCTTTCATCAAATCAGCCACTAGGTTGCCAACATTCGACTCTCGATAGTAACGGCGTGATGCGGCTTTATCTAGGGTAGAAAGCTGATCGGCTAATGTTGGGTGAGCATCGCGAATTTTCTGAATCAATGCGTAAGTCGCTTCGTCACGCTCTAATTTGGCAGATTCAACGGGAATCAATTTTCCGCCTAAGAATGTCACATCATGCTTTTCGGTATCGACGGTAAATTTGGTGTAGCCAAGGTGCATGCCTTGACCAAAGGTTATGCCGATAACGGTGCCTGTTTTTGGATGAACGACTGGTTCAACTAAGCCATTGTCAGAGTGACCTCCGAAGATCACATCAACGCCTTTGAGCTTTCCTGCCATTTCGTAGTCTTCATCGAATCCGCGCTGAACTTCTGCATCGGCTTCTTTGTCGGTTTGCATTGGCGCCGTCTTGTTTTGGTGCGTTAGTACTACGATCATGTCAACATCATCGCGGATTTTATCAGCCCATTTTTGAGCGATTTCCGTAGGATCTTTGATGGTTAACCCTTTACGGTTTCCCTTCCACATAGTGTTGTAGAACGCATCAATTCCCATGACACCAATTACGCCGATTTTGACGCCATCACGCTCAATGATTGTGTAAGGTTGAGCAAACATCGAATCAGAAGCTTCATGGAAGATGTTCGCGTTGAGCACAGGGAAACGAGCGCGAGGCATGGTTTCTACCAGTGATTCCCAACCGTATTCGAATTCATGATTGCCCAGTGTGATTACGTCATAACCCATTGAGTTATATAGGTCGAAAGGCAGCTTACCTTTCGACTTTTTAGAGAGTGCGCCCGTATAAATATCACCAGCGTCTAATAGGAAACTGGTTCCTTCCTCAGCTTGAACGTTTTTGATCAACGTCGCCAAGTAAGGGATACCGCCAATCAGCTCAATGTCATCATTCCAGAACGCATCTACGGGCTCGTAAACACTTTCAATATCGTTGGTATGAAGCAGGGTGATTTCTTTTATTTCGGCTAAGGTTGGCATTGAAGCCACTGTCGTTAATACGGAGACAGCAAAGCATAAAGGTTTCATTTTAAGGTTTTTCATAGCGTGCTCATGTCAGTGAAGGAAACGTTTGCTATTTTAGTGAGCCCGAGTGGGATGAGTGTGCGCCAAAGCACAGTCCTTAGCCTAGATTGATCCTGGAAATTAAGGAATTACCTTTTGAGTTGGTTTTAATGAAAGGAGTCGTGTGGGCAGGTATGAGCTCAAATTGCTCCTAAGCTTGATCAAAAAAGATCAAAACCACCTTGCTGAAACCGGTTTCAATATGTATCTTTATTCTATGTTGAAATCGGTTTCAGAGCTGCAATGAGCTCTCTAATCCTGATCTTTTTTGCGAATAACTTGTAGCGAGTAATGGTATGAACAACGAATTTCCGAACGATTTTTTATGGGGTGGCGCGGTTGCGGCACATCAACTAGAAGGCGGCTGGGATGCGAATGGCAAGGGTGTAAGTGTTGTTGATGTATTAACAGCGGGCGCTCATGGTGTACAACGTCGAATCACCGATGGCGTGATTGATGGCGAAAACTATCCCAACCAAGTCGCAGTGGATTTCTACCATCGCTACAAAGAAGACATTAAGTTATTCGCTGAAATGGGCTTTAAGTGTTTCCGTACCAGTATCGCTTGGACGCGTATTTTCCCTAATGGCGATGAATCAGAACCGTGTGAAGCGGGTTTAGCATTTTACGATGATCTGTTTGATGAGCTGCTGAAATACGACATTCAGCCAGTAGTGACGCTGAGCCACTTTGAAATGCCTTACCATCTAGCTAACGAATATGGCGGCTGGATGAACCGTAAAGTGATCGACTTCTTCGTTAAGTATTCAACTACGGTGATGGAGCGATACCAACACAAAGTGAAATACTGGATGACGTTTAATGAGATAAATAACCAGATGAATACTTCGGCAGATATCTTTGGCTGGTTATGCTCTGGCGTGAAGTTCCCACAATGTGAAAAGCCACAAGAAGCCATGTATCAAGCGGTTCACCACCAGTTTGTGGCAAGTGCTTTAGTGGTTAAGAAAGGTCACGAGATCAATCCAGATCTTCAAATTGGCGCAATGTGTGCGATGGTGCCTTTCTACCCTCGCTCTTCAAAGCCAGAAGACATCATGGCGGCACAGCAAGCGATGCGTGACCGTTATTTCTTCTCGGATGTAATGGTGCGTGGTCATTACCCAAATTACGCTAAGCGTGGCTGGGCAATCAAAGGCTTCAACATTGAGATGCAGCCAGAAGATGAGCAGATCCTAAAAGAAGGTAAGGCCGATTACTTAGGCTTTAGCTACTACATGTCGAATACCTTGGATTCTTCTTCGCATCAGTCGACTGAAGAAGCGATGGACGGCGGTCACGAAAACTCGGTCGATAACCCGTTCATCCAGTCTAGCGATTGGGGCTGGCCAATTGATCCAACGGGTTTGCGTTTCTGTTTAGCGTCTCTGTATGAACGTTATGAAGTGCCATTGTTCATCGTTGAGAACGGTTTTGGCGCTGTTGATACCATTGAAGAAGATGGCAGCATTAATGACGACTACCGTATCGCTTACCTTGGGGATCACATCAAAGAGATGAAAAAAGCCGTTGCGATTGATGGTGTTGATTTGATGGGTTACACCCCTTGGGGATGTATCGACTTAGTGTCGTTCACCACCGGTGAGATGAAAAAACGTTACGGATTCATTTACGTAGATAAGCACAACGATCAATCTGGCTCACTAGAACGCAAACGCAAGAAGTCGTTCGAGTGGTATAAAGGCGTGATTGCATCTAACGGTGCCACTATTTAGAATGCATTTCCCAGCGCAGTTATGTGAACTGTGAGCTGTCATTTTGCAATGAATTAGTCGGCCTATGTCGGCTAATTTTTTATAAAGGAAAAGAAGCGAATGGTAACCATGCTTGATGTCGCGAACCGCGCAGGCGTATCTAAATCGACCGTTTCTCGTGTCTTAAATGGCAAGAACATCGTGCGCCCGGATGTGGTGAAAAAGGTATTTGATGCGATTCAAGAAACAGGTTATCGACCGAACTTGTTGGCTCAGCAATTGGCGACCAAGAAGATCAATTTCATCGGCTTTGTAATCACCAATGAGTTGTTCAATGGCCCTTACTTTTCTTCCTTGATGTATCACGCGGCTTCTTATAGCGAAAAGTCGAATCACCAATTGGTGATCACCGATGGCAAACACAGCGCTGAAGACGAAAGAAAGGCGATCAACTTCCTGCTGGATATGAAGTGCGCGGGCATCATCATCTATCCACAGTGCTTAACCGAAAGCGAGATTGCAAAGATCATCGAAAGCACTGACACACCGATTCTGGTACTCAACCGAGAAATGCCGTCGAAGCCCAATCATGCTATCACCACCGACCACTATCAGAGCGCTTGTTTGATGGTTGAACACATCATCGAGCAAGGCCATACAGACATTGCAGTGATTCGAGGAAAAACCGGTTCTTCGACCGATGAGCTGCGTTACCAAGCCTATCAAGATGTGTTAACTAAACAGGGTATTGCATTGGAAGAGGCCAAAGTTGTTCAAGGTGATTGGACGATGGAGAGCGGTTATCACGCGGCTCAGGCTCTGGCAAAAAGCAAAACAACATTCACTGCTATCTTGTCGGAAAACGATGACATGGCGATTGGTGCGATTAAGGCGTTAACGGAGCTGGAATATGCATTGCCTCAAGATGTTTCTATCGTCGGTTTTGATAACAGCAAAGTGGGGGCGTTTTTAACGCCAAGCTTAACGTCTGTGAGTGTGCCATTAGAGCAAATGACGCAAAAGGCGATCCTGCAAATTGTCGGTGAAACAGAGCAAGCGACCACTATCAATACCACTGGTAGTTTGGTGTTACGTGATTCGATAGCGAAGCTAAATTAGCACTGTTCGAATTTCATATTTCACCTACAAAAAGTGACGAGCTGCGCATCTCTTAAACCAAGCTTAAACACTCCTTATTCACTGTTATTTAGATGTGCGATATTGCGTTTTTTGGTCGATGAATTGACCAGCATTAGTTAGTTAATGTGAAAACAGTTAAGTAATGTGAAACTAGCTAAGTAATATGAAAATAGCTAAGTGATGTGAGAACAGGTAAGTAACGTGAAAACAGAAAAACAAAAAATGCTAGCAGGCGAACCTTATCAGGCTTGGGATAAAGAGCTTTATACCGCTCGTATCGAATGTCGTAAGGTGCTTCAAAAACTCAATAACAGTATTCCTGACACACCTGAATGGGAAGCAGCAACGCAAGAGCTTATTCCTGGCTGTGAAAACGCGCATCTAGAACCTCCATTTCGTTGTGACTACGGCTCGAACATCAAGCTGGGCAAGAACTTCTACGCTAACTTTAACTGCGTGATTTTGGATGTGGCTGAAGTGACCATTGGCGACAATGTGCTGCTTGGTCCGAACGTTCAAATCCTGACCGCAGGTCATCCACTCGATGTGAAAGGCCGAGTTGAAGAGGGTGTTGAGTTTGGCACACCGATTAACGTCGGCGACAATGTTTGGCTTGGCGGTGGTGTAATCATCTGCCCCGGTGTCACTATTGGCGAAAACAGCGTGATTGGCGCAGGCAGTGTGGTAACTAAAGACATCCCAGCCAATGTGGTTGCAGTCGGTAACCCATGTAAAGTGCTGAAATCGATCGATAACGGACAATAATCAGATTTAAATGACGAAGCCCGAACCTAGGTTCGGGCTTTGTTTTTTCTATCCTTGTTAGATGCTAGATGCTAGATGCTAGATGCTAGATGCTAGATGCTAGATGGAACAGCTTGTTGTGCTTGCTTCTTATCTAACGCACCACTGAATCGAGTCAGAACAAGAGCGATCAGAACAATCACAGCACCTACCCAAGGGGTGTTCATTAATCCAGATTTTGCGACAATCAAACCACCGCCCCATGATCCCAATGCAATACCGACGTTGAAGGCTGCAATGTTCAACCCAGAAGCGACATCGACTGCGTCTGGTGTGTATTTCTCCGCAAGTTTCACAACATATACTTGTAGTCCTGGAACGTTACCGAATGCGAATGCACCCCAAACCAAAATGGTGGCAACAGCTGCATAAGGGTTTACTGCGGTAAAGTTGAATACCACCAGTACTGCGGCTAAACCAGAGAAGATAACGGTCAGTGCTTTAATTGGGCCCATCTTGTCGGCCATTTTACCGCCCCAGATGTTACCGACCGCTACTGACACACCGTAGACCAACATGATTAAGCTGATTGAGCTCGAATCAAACCCTGATACGTTTTCCAGTATTGGAGCAAGGAACGTAAACGCTGTGAATGTGCCGCCATAACCTAGTGCTGTGATAGCGTAAACCAACAGTAAGCGTGGTTGAGTTAGAACCTTTAGCTGTGCCGAAATCTTCGCCGCTGGTGGTTGCTTAAGGTTGCTTGGAACCAAGATAGCGCTACCGATAAGAGCAATAAGACCAAGCAGAGCAACGATCAAGAAGGTCGCTTGCCAGCCAAAGGTTTGGCCGATATAAGTGCCCAGTGGTACGCCTGTCACCAATGCAACCGTTAAGCCCGTAAACATGATCGCAATGGCACTGGCTGCTTTATCTTTTGAAACCAAACCTGTCGCGATGGTCGACCCAATCGAGAAGAACACACCATGGGCAAGGCCAGTCAAAATTCGTGCGGCGATCAGCGTGTTATAGCCTGGAGCTTGCCACGCCAATAAGTTACCAATGACAAACAATGCCATCACGGTCAGCAACACCGATTTACGATTCCATTTGCCGGTTAATGCCGTTAATACTGGTGCGCCAATAGCAACGCCAAGCGCGTATAAACTGACTAATAAACCTGCTGATGGCAGAGATACATTCAAGTCGCTCGCCATGGTAGGAATCAAGCCTACGATGACAAATTCTGTGGTTCCGATGGCAAAGGCGCTGAGCGTCAATGCTAGTAATGCTAGTGGCATAATCATCTCTCTTACTGTTCTTTGTTAAATACCGAGCGCGATAAAATGGGGCAGCTTGTGACTGCAATAGGAGCGCTTCGTTTGATGGCGAGGATTATCTAGCAAAATATATTTGTGAAAAATGCCATCATTAACAAATAACCTTTGTGAAATTTGCAATAATTAAAGAGTTAGCCGCTCATTGGATTAAGCTGATGAGATCGAAAAGACATAGATGATTTGAGCTGTGATGAGCACAAGCGAGATGGCATTAAACAAAATGAAGATAGCGAAGGATCCTTATGTTAACCCGTTCAGATGATTTAGAAATGGTACTCACCGTTGTCGATGCTGGTGGTTTTTCTGCGGCGGCAGAGGCGCTGGATGTGCAGGTCGCCAAGGTGTCTCGCTCGGTGAGTAAGGTTGAGTCGCAACTCGGCGTCTCAATATTCAACCGAACAACGAGACGCGTGGAATTGACGGAGGAAGGACGGCAGTTTGTCGATTCAGTCAGGGTGGGGTTACAGATGATTCAGAGCGCGGAAGAAGAAATCGTGTCGCGCGGAGAGTTGCCAAAAGGTCGTTTAAGAGTCGATGCCGCCAGTCCATTCGTATTCCATCAGCTAGTGCCGTTGGTGCAGTCATTCAAAGAGGCTTACCCAGACATTGAGTTGGAACTCACTTCCAACGAAGGCTTCGTTGATCTTCTCGAAAAGAGAACTGATGTTGCGATTCGAATCGGTAAGCTGTCCGATTCAACACTGCACGCTCGACCGTTAGGTAAAAGCTTACTCCATATTGTGGCGTCACCTGGTTATCTCGCTAAGCGTGGGTTGCCCACCAAACCTGAAGATTTGAGTTCGCATCAAATTGTGGGATTTGCGGGTAACAAAGTGCTTAACCATTGGCCTTTACCAAACCAAAGTGATGTCGCGCCTACTGTGACAGCCAGTAATGGTGAAACCGTGCGTCAACTAGTCTTAGCTGGAAATGGGATTGCTTGTTTATCGGGGTTTATGGTGCAGGAAGATATGGCAGCAGGGCGTTTAATCCCTATTCTGGAACAAGGCAAACTTGCCAACACAGACCGAGAGCGAGTGAATGCGGTTTATTACAAGTCGTCCTCTGTCTCTAAACGTATCTCGGCGTTTATTGATTTTATACAGCCCCGTTTGAGCTTGTAGGGAAGAATGAAACACTCTTTAGCAGCACACAGTCAAACCGTCATTTGAATCGTTTGAGAACGGGTATTCGTATCAATGTTTAGAGAGCACATATTGTTGTCTTGAGATTCGATAGGTGGATGTGATCTCAATAGCGTTTACTGACTTTCACTGATTAAAACCACCGCTTTTCGGACATTTGTCCTATTGACGAAGCTTATCAATTTTTAGCATGCCCATATCGAAATTGAGTAGGTAATCGAAGATGGGTATAGATACTTTTTCACCTCAAGGCTGTCATGTTATGGCAAAGCCTTCGGGTTCTAAATGCAACATTGATTGCAGCTATTGTTTCTATCTTGAAAAAGAAAAACTCTATCCTGAATCTGCCAGTTCACCGACCTCTTGGAAGATGGATGATGCGACGTTGGAGCGTTATGTTATTCAACATATCGAAGCGCAATCCTCAAATGAAGTGACCTTTGCTTGGCAAGGCGGTGAACCTACGTTGCTTGGCTTGGCCTTTTTTGAAAAAGCCGTCGCTTTGCAAAACAAATACGGTTTGGGTAAAACCATCATCAATACCCTGCAAACCAACGGCTTATTGCTTGATGAGTCGTGGTGTCAGTTCTTCAAATCTCACCAATTCTTAATTGGCATCTCGATTGATGGTCCTCAACATCTGCATGATGCCTATCGTAAAACACGCTCAGGGAAAGCTACCCACCACAAAGTTGAAGCGGCGATTAATCTGCTTAAATCCTTTGGTGTTGAGTTTAATACACTAACCGTTATCAGCGATGTGAATGCCAAATCTCCGTTAGAGGTGTATCACTACCTTAAGGGGATCGGAAGTGCGCACATGCAGTTCATTCCGTTGGTGGAACGTGAAGCGCAGCAGCAAACGGAAGATGGCTTAACACTGTTACATCCTGGGCGGTCGGAAGCGGTAGCTCTTTGTGATTGGAGTGTGGGTTCAGAACATTACGGCTTGTTTATGGCTGCAATTTTTAGAGAGTGGGTACGGCAAGATGTCGGAAAGGTGTGGGTACAGCTATTTGAGAATACCTTTGCAATGACATGTGGCCAGCCAGCACAATTATGTGTGTTTTCCGAAACGTGTGGCAGTGCCTTTGCGATGGAAAACAATGGCGATATTTACGCCTGTGACCATTATGTCTTTCCAGAATTTAAGCTTGGGAATATCCATACCACGACTATTAAAGAGATAAACGAAAGCCGCGCGAACCAAGAATTTGGTCAAGATAAAAAGCATTCGCTTTCTCAAGATTGTTTGCGTTGTGAATATCGTGCGGTGTGCAATGGCGGCTGCCCTAAACATCGTTTTTCTTTCTCCTCTTCGGGTAAGCCTGATCAAAACTACCTTTGTCATGGCTATAAAACGTTTTTCTCGTATTCAGCGCCTTACATTGATCTTATGAAGAAGCTCTATCAAGCCGGGCATCCTCCTGCTGCCATCATGCAAATCATCAAAAACAAAGAATCCCAATAACTCATCCCCTGAATATTCATGGAGTCGAACATGAAAAAATTTCCGCTTAGTGCGGTTTCAAAAGCGTTCGCGCTTGCGGCAATGACCTGCTCAGGCAGTGTTATCGCTGAAGAAGTCAAACAACCCCAACAACCTAATATTGTGGTCATCATGGCCGATGATCTTGGTGATTGGGCGACAAGCCACCATAACAAATACGTTGAAACACCCAATCTAGAATACCTTTCAGAAACCGGTGTTCGTTTCGAGAATGGTATGACGCCAGCACCTGTTAGCTCTGCTGCCCGAGCTTCATTCCATACTGGTAAAATGCCCTCTCAGCATGGTGTGTATGATTTCTTAGCGGAAGATCCTAAGTACGATGCTGATTGGTTGGATGGCGAAAAACTGTTGTCTGAGCGCTTGCAAGAGGAAGGGTATCGCACTGCATTAATTGGTAAATGGCACGCCACGACGGACAGCAAAGAGCCAATTCGTGGCTTTGATCGTTGGTTAAGTTACGACGCGTTAGAAGCGGGTTGGAAAAACCAATACCTCCATTCTGGAACTGTGTTGTTTTCTCGTGATGGCGAAAACGAAGAGCACACAGGTATTCAAGCTCAGTTCTTAACTAAAGAGACGATCAAGTTCATTGATGAGCCAAGTGATAAGCCTTTCTTTGTTAGCCTTAACTATGTTGAGCCGCATTTCCCATTTGAAGGTTTACCTGAGCGATTAGTAGAGAAATATCGCGATATCGCACATAAAGTGGTCTCTTATGGTGGTAACTCAGTACTCGAACACATGAGTGCTTATACTTTAGTGCCATCTGATCATGAAGAGAAACTCGCGCAATATTTGGCGGCGGTGACTCTATTGGATGAGCAAGTCGGCCAGTTGATCGATGGTTTAGAGGGACGTGGTTTGATGGATAATACCGTGATCGCTTTTGTTTCTGATCATGGCTTGTTGATGGGGCAATATGGCTTATACGGTAAGATCAACGCCAGCTTCCCATACAATTTCTATGAAGAGACGATTCGCGTGCCTTTCATCATCAAAGGTCCTGAAGGCATGGTGCGTCAGAAACAAGTGCGTGGTGAGTTTGTTGATATCTTAGATCTGCATACCACCATCATGGAGCTCGCCAGCAATGGTAAAGGTTATGATACGAGCTATGGCCCAGGCAAGTCTTTGTTACCTATGATGAAGGGTGAGCGCGTTCGTGATTGGCGTCAGTACCAATTCTCAGAGCGTGGTAATGCACGAATGATCACTAACGGGCATTGGAAGTTGGTGCGTTACTATAATAAGAACAATGAGCCGATCGACCATTGGTATGATTTGAGTAACCCAATGGGTGAGGCGTATATCGCAGAGCCACCACGTCAAGCGGTTCAAGATACTATGATAAAAGCGTTGGATGAATTTTTTGCTCAGTACTCCAGTGATGAATACTCAGGTTTGAACATGTGGAAGATGGCTTACCCCAATTTCACTACTGAGAAAATCATTGAACATGAGCTGTGGAACTAACTCATAGTTTCTTCAAGCTTAGTCTTAATGATTGTCGATAATCAAAATAAACGGTGGCCTATGGGTCACCGTTTTACGTTTGTGGGAGCGTTGGAATAAGTGAATAAATTACTAAGTATTAGAATGAAGTTATTGCTTTTCGGACTCTTTCAAACGAGTCGCTTCGAGTTTGTCTAGATTGATGATTCGAATACTTTTTCTTGTAACGGAAATCGCGCCGCTGTCATTCAATTGCTTTAAAATTCGATTGTAAACGCGCAGGCTTGTGCCTAGTCGTTCACACTCTAAGCTTTTGTTTACGATGTAATCTTTATCTGGATTCAGGCTGTGAAACTGCAACAAATCATCAATTACACAATAGGTGATTGAATGGAGAATATTACGCGACATTCTCTCGACCGATAAATACCATTTGGAGGTGAGGTGTTTAAAAGTATGTGCTGCCAAGATAGGGGTTTTACAGATGAGCTCGGCAAACATCGCCCCATTCATAATGAATCCTTCACAATCAGATTCTGCTTTCACTGAGTAGAAGCAGGGTTTCCCTGAAAACAACTCCATAAGCCCAAGAAAACCATTGTGGTTGAATGTTCCTACCTGATATCGACGACCGTAACGTGAACTGCGAGACAACGAAATAGCTCCCCCAGTAATGAAGATGATGTCGTTGATCTCTTGCCCCTGTTGAAATATAGGATCGCCTTTCTTAATTGTATGCTTACGAAAGGACAAGGCTTCTCCGTTTTCAGATAAGAAGTCGAGGATATGTGATGTATAGTAAATATCATCTTCAGTGATCAGCATAAAGTGATTAGCTCGGAGCCTATTTTCAGAGGGGATAAGAGACCATTGTATAAGAAAAACGGTAAAACAAAAGTAACTAAAAAGCCCCACAGTAAAGACTGTAGGGCTGGATATTTGGAGGCTCGTAGCTAGCTTTCATTCACACTTAAGCGATCTTAGTCATCTCATTGAGAGTAAATGACGCCACACTACCTTCGGTTGCTGCCATGTATTCAGCAAGGTGGGTATTACCCATGTGTGTTTGCCAAAGTTCACGCGACGTCCAGTTTTCGTAGAAAGTGAAATGTGCTGGGTTTTCATTGTCTTGGTGAAGGTCGTAGTTGATGCAGCCTTCTTCAGCGCGAGTAATATCAATCAGCTTTAGCAGCTCTGCTTTAACCAATTCAATTTTGTCTTCGTTAGCGACGATGTTTGCGACGATAGTTAGTTGAGTCATGTTCGTACCTATATTATTTTTCACCGAAATGGTGATTTGTCTGTTTTTACAGCGCCACTCTTTGTTCATTGAGCTGCAGTCTGTGTCGATGGATAAATAATAGTAGGAATATTTGAAGCGATAAACAGTGCTACATTTGAATTATTGTCAAAAATTAATTGATAATAACCTGGGGATTGTGTGCTAATCGGCGTAGGTAAGAGTGTTTAGAAACCGTCCGCCCACGCATCAAAATTGTCAATGTTGTCGAGCTCTTCTTTAGTTCTTGGGGTTGGGTAATAAGGCAGAGCCAATCTTTGATCGGAAGGTTGAAGTTCCCAATCAGGCGTAATCTTGAGTCGGGTTAACTCATCGTTGAGGCGCACAAACATATAGTAGCCATCGGCATGGGTATTGGCGTAACTCGCGATTGTGGCGATATCACCAGAAGGTAATTTTACGTCTCGACCGAGTGGATAGAGTTGGTGCAATGCGAAACTCACTTTGGGATCTTCAAGTTTGCCTTGCTTAAAGCGTTCTAATCCGATGGCGGTTGAAGTAGTGCGCGGCTTCCACCCTGTGAGGAACAATCCACTCAAGTTATCTTGGAACGGCTTACCCTTTCGATTGCCTTCATTGGTAATGAATTGAACCGTCAGCGTGTCTCCCGATTCTTGCAGAATTTCTAAAAACTGTTCACCAGTGCGATCGACTAAAAGCTTCATAAGACATAAATACCATTAAGAATGAAATACGATAAAGAGTACTACTATAAGGAAGGCTTGTGTAGAGACGATAAAGGTTACGTAGCGTGAACAATGTTTTCGTTGTTGATCCTTTCATGCCCTTAGATCAACAACAGCTTTAGCGCTTACGCAAGTAATGCGTTTGCACTATCTCATCAAGGTATGTCGTGACGCCTTTCAATGTAAAATCGACCGGAGATACTAAGTCACCAAATAACGGGGACCCACCACCAAGCACGACAGGAATGGTCGAGATGATCAGCTCATCAATCAGGTCTTCTTTGATGAAGTTTTGAATGGTGATGCCGCCATCAATGTACAAGTTCTTTAGGCCTTTGTTATTCAAATTCGCGACAATCTGTTTAAGCTCGCCCTTCATCAAAAATACTTTACCTTCAAGTTCTTGAGGTACTTCATTCAAAGTGTTGCTCAGTACATAGACTGGCTTGCTGTAAGGCCAATCGATACCAAAGCTCAACACCATGTCCATTGTATTTCGTCCCATGACCAGTGCATCGATACGATCGGTGTGGGCGTTGTAGCCCATGTCTTCACCGTCTGGATTTGGAATCGCTTGCAGCCAATCTAAGCCGCCTTGTTTGTCTGCAATGTAACCGTCAAGACTGGTTGCGATGAATACAATATTTGACATTTTTAACTCCGATATCGATGAGAAACTTGGCATCTACACGGTAATAAATTAAAATATTCTACAGTGTAGAAATAAAGTTTAAAAGGTGACGGTATGACTGTCAAGGATCAGAAGCGAGGTCGACCAAAGAGTGGATCAAGCCAACTCAGCGCAGAGAGAATTCTCACTATTGCCAAAAGCATGATGCGAGAGAGTGGCAAAGTGCCAAGTATTCGAGGGTTGGCGACAGAACTCGGGGTCGATGCGATGGCCATATACCATTACTTCAAAAACAAAAACGATCTGCTTGAGGCAATCACAGTTTCTTTGATTGAAGAAGTGGCACAGCCAGAGCTGAATCAAGACTGGCAAGATAACCTATATCGGCTCAGTGTGAGTTACTTGTCGATGCTCAACGAATATAGAGGCTTGTTAGAGACCTTATTGACCATGAAATCCCTCGGGCCGATGGAAGTGTTTAGTGAACGTTTTGAAGCGGTGTTGAACCCGTTAGCGTTAACCGAAGAGCAAACCAAAAATGCGTTGGACTTGCTGGTGGATTATTTACACGGCTACGCTTTGGCGTTGAACTGCAACCCAGACCGAACTGAACTCACTATTGAAATGGTCGAAAAGCCGCTGAGTTTATACTGTTTGGCGCTCACTCAACTTAAGTGATCTTTAGGCAATTTACTGACCTTTAAATTTATACTGGATAATTACCTATAAATTTCAGACTTTAGCAGTAATAATCAATGAATAGATCGGAATAGCTTGTTCATTGAAAAGCTGTACGGAAAGTTTCTAAAGACGCATCGTGAAAAGGAAGTCAGATACATGCCTGTGCTCCAACGCATCAGTTTAACGTTAATCTTAATCGCCGTTTTAGGTGGGTGTTCTTCACTTCCTGAAGGCATCGATCATCCAACAGAACCGCCAACCTCTCCTGCACCTAGCGCTTTATCAGTTCTAACCAATGAATTTCAGCCTGAAGCTTTAGAGCAAGGCACCACTGCGGTTCGTCTGCAAGAGTCGGGTTGGGATGCCTTGGCACAGCGATTAGCGTTGGTCGAAAGTGCCGAGCACACCATCGACATTCAATACTACATCTGGAACTCTGACGAATCGGGCAGTTACTTAGCCAGCCGTTTATTAGCAGCGGCCGAGCGCGGTGTGAAGGTGCGCGTAATGCTGGATGATATCAACCTCAACGAACGTGAAGGTTTATTATCGGCACTGGATGCGCACCCGAACGTCGAGATTCGTATCTTCAATCCAACACCAACACGCCGTGGCTTCAGCAAATGGCTGAGCTTTGTCGGTGACTTTTCTCGCTTAAATCGTCGCATGCACAATAAGTCGTTTACCGTCGATGGCACTTTGTCTGTGGTTGGCGGCCGTAATATTGGTGATGAATACTTCGACCTTTCTGATGAAATCAATTTCCGAGATCGCGATGTATTGGTGATGGGCTCAGTCGTTACCACTATCCAAACCAGCTTTGTCGAGTACTGGAATAGCCGTTGGTCTTACCCTGTCGATATGCTGGGTGATGACGAACAACCTGATCTCTCAAAGATAGATAATATTGTCGTTCCGCATTATCAAAATTACCCTGAGTTACCATTAGATCGTAAGGCTGCGGATAGCTTACTGAAAGAGGTGATTGGTGAGATGACATGGGTGAATGCGCGCTTTGTTTACGATCAACCCGTTCCTGATGACTCCGATAATACTGATGAACCGAAAGCGACCGCGATTCTTCTAGGGAAATTAGCGAGCGAATCGAAACAAGAGATCTTATTGGAATCCGCTTACCTTGTATTCGATGATGGTCAGCTTGAAGAGTGGCAGGTATTGAACAACAAGGGCGTTGAGATAAAAGCGCTAACTAACTCTATGGCCTCTAATGATCTGGTGACTAATCACTCCGCTTATGCAGGCAGACGTTACGACATGTTGGAGCATGGTATCGGTCTGTTTGAGCTAAAACCAGAATCTAAGCTGTGTGAAGCATCGACGCAAGACGCGTCTAAATGTGCGCCTGAGACGGCCTATGGCTTGCACGCAAAATCAGTCGTATTCGACCGCAGCATCGCGAGCATCGGTTCATTTAACTTCAACTTGCGTTCTACCTACCTCAATACTGAATCGGTTTTGATCATCGAGAATCAAGAGATTGCTGAAACGTTAGCAAAAACTATTGAGCAAGCAATGAGTGACGACAATAGCTGGCGTTTGGAACTGGAAGACGGTGATGTGTATTGGTATTCAGGCGATCAACGTTGGGACAGTGAACCAGAAACTGGCAAGTGGGAACGCATGCAATCAGGCTTCCTACAGCTTCTCCCGATAGAGAAATACCTCTAAAAGAGTCGACCTCAGAATAATGAAAAATGTCAGCGCATAATACGCTGACATTTTTGTTTGTACTGCTGTTTGCTGTGGTTTGCTGCTATTTTTTAACGGCTTAACGGCTTAACGGCTTAACGCTTGGTCAGCTGCTTGCTGTTCAAGTAAGGCAGGATATGCGGGCGAGATTCGCCAGACAGCTTTTGAGTGATCTGCTGTGACCAACTGCTCTGCTTTTGATTGCTTGAACGGCTTGCGTAGTAGCTTTGCATTGAATCATCGTAGCTGGCAATTTCATCTAGGCTCAGCGGTTGGTATTGGTTTTCGTGCATCACCACATGAGCAGGGAGGCGAGGCTTAACCTCTGGTTGTTGTGCCGGGTGACCTAAGCACATTCCGAACAACACGGCGGTGTGTTGTGGCAGTTCTAGCAGTTCATCCACTTGTTGTGCGCTGTTACGTAACCCGCCAATGTATACGCCACCTAAACCTAGAGACTCAGCAGCCAACATGCAGTTTTGCGCCATGATGCCAGAATCGACAGCGCCAATCAGGGTCAGTTCAGTAAAGTCGGTTTTCACTTCAGGGTTGATTTGAGCGTGGCGTTGATAGTCGATACAGAACACCAAAAATTCAGCCGCGTTCTCCACGTAAGCTTGATTGCCTGCATATTCGGCTAGCAGTTTACGCTTCTCTTTGTCTATCACTCTCACGATAGAAACAGCCTGCAGTAAGCTCGATGACGAAGCCGCGAGACCAGCCTGAATAATCACATCAAGTTGTGCTTTTTCAATCGGTTGATTTGTATATTGACGAATGGAGCGGTGCCCCAGAATAGTTTCAATCGTGCTGTTCATAACTCTCAGACAGTCCTTGTGGTGATGACGTAGAGAATCACAATAACGACAATTACCATGAGCGTAAAGGGCATTAGAGCCTTTCTGGTTGACATATTTCAGCAGCGTCAGCCCAGTTTTTGAGATTCTATTTATAATCGATTAATGCCAGCTGCTATGCCGCTGGCATTTTATTATTGAGTGAAATTTGCTTCGAAATAGGCACTAAATGCTCAGAACTGTCGAATAAAATAGGGCATACTGGATGCAATATATAGACCAAAGAAAGTAACCACGCGCATGAATCCAATCTGCCTCAACGACCCTTTTTCTCTTCCTAATGGCCAAGTGATCAAAAATCGCCTGTTCAAATCGGCAATGAGTGAACAGCTAGGTGATAAACATCATAACCCTAAGCAAGGTTTAGTCACGCTTTACCAGCGTTGGGCTCAAGGAGGAATTGGCCTATCCATGACGGGCAACGTGATGGTCGATAGAGGTGCGCTTGGTGAACCTAAAAACGTTGTGTTGGATGAGCAAAGTGACTTAAGCGTATTTCGTGAGTGGGCGAGTGCCGGGACACAGAATGGTTCGCAGATATGGATGCAATTGAACCACCCAGGAAAGCAAATCCCTAAATTCTTATGTGATAGCCCGGTTGCGCCTTCGGCTATCTCTTTAGAGCGTGGATTAGAAAAAGGCTTTAATACGCCACGAGCTCTGACTGAGACGGAAATCATCGCAATCATTGATAAATTCGCGCTGAGTGCAAAACTATCAAAACAAGCGGGTTTTACCGGTGTGCAGATTCACGGTGCTCATGGTTATCTGGTAAGTCAGTTTTTGTCTTCTAGACACAATCAACGCCAAGACAAATGGGGTGGATCACTTGAAAATAGACTTCGTTTCGTGCTTGAGGTTTATCGCGCGATTCGAAAAGAGGTCGGTGAAGATTTCCCTGTCGGAATTAAGCTCAACAGCGCCGACTTCATGAAAGGTGGCTTCACTGAAGAAGAGTCGATGCAGGTTGTTCAAACACTGAGTGATAACGGTATCGACCTGATTGAGATCTCTGGCGGCACCTATGAAAGTCCATCAATGATGGGTTCAAAGAGCAAAGCTGAACCAATCAAGGCCAGCACGGTAAAACGTGAAGCGTATTTTATGGATTACATGGTGAAGGCGAGAAAACTCGTCAGCACTCCGCTGGTGGTCACGGGTGGTTTTCGAACTGCGCAAGCAATGAATGAAGCATTAAACTCCTCAGCGACCGATTTTATTGGTATTGCGCGCACAATGGCGGTTGATCCTGATTTCCCAAACAAGTTAATTGAAAACCCTAGCCACGGCATGCCGCTAACGGTGCCAACCACAGGAAAACCCGCATTAGACAAAGTGGCTATGGTCGGGCTGGTTTGGTATGAACATCAGATGTGGCGCATTGCCTCTGGCAAGAACGCCGACCCAAAACTAAGCGCACTCGGTGTGGTGTTAAAAACAATTTTCAGCGCTGGCTGGCACGCTTTCAAAAAGCGCAGAGCGTAAGCAGTCATGGATTGTTAAAGCAGAACTTTGAGGAATTGAAGTTCTGCTTTTTCTATGATGATTTATTGTTTAGTTTGTCTAGATAGTAAGAAAGAGTTAAAGATCGTTAAGCGAATCAATCGTCAAATGAGCCATAATGAGAGAGATATTCGCTAAGTTAGCTTTTATCGCCAGACGGCTAAATATCTCCCTGACCAAACTTTAATGACAGGTAACTATGAAACAATTGGATCTCAATTTAATCCGCGTATTTCTGGTTTTGCTAGAAACCCAAAATACTCGCATTGCTGGCAATAAATTGGCGCTGAGTCAGCCCGCAGTGAGTAAAGCACTAGGGCGATTGAGAGAATACTTTGATGACGAATTGTTTACTCGTGTCCATTCCGGTTTGAAGCCAACCCCACGTGCGTTAGAGCTTGGTGAACGGCTGCCAATGATCATGGAAAGCTTGGACGATGTGATTCTTGAAACCCCAAGCTTTGACCCTGCCGAGTATCAAGGCAACATCACGATTGCAATTAACGGTTTTATCTCGAACTGGCTTGGGGCGCGTTTATGCCTTGGTCTCATTCAAGAAGCGCCGAATGCTCAAGTCAATATTGTTAATTGGGGCTCTCAAACGCTGAAAAAATTGTTGGATGGCGAGATACAAGCAGCTATCAACTTTTCTCCAATCGACACGAATAAGCAGTTTACCCATCAGATTATCGGTGAGGATGACTTTGTCGGGTTGGTTAAAACCGGCCACCCATTAGCTGGCAAAGTGATTTCACAGCAAGAGATAGATGAAGCGGAATACGCGAGTTTGGTGATACCGGGGTGGAATGATATTCAGCCTTATATCGCCAAGCATTTGTCGACAGAGCAGCTTAAAGTGAAAGCAAGAAGCTCGTATTTGCACACGCTATTAGAGGTCATTAAACAAAGTGACATGATTCTACCGTGTTCCAAGCAGCTTGCTCTTTATCTTTATGAAGAGTTCGATTATCTCTCTTTTCCTGATTATGCACCGGAAGAGCTCAAAAAGATCGTGTTGGTGGAATCTCATAACAAGAGAATGCACCCGATGAATCAATGGCTTAAGCGCAAAATTATCACTACCTCCCAAGCCATCATAAAAGAAAAGCAATAAGCCTCTCAAATGAGAGGCTAGGTTATTGTTAGTAGCTGTTATTGTTAGCAGTTATTATTGCCAGTTAATTAACACTAATCACTCGCAACTCAGTCGTTATTCCCCGCTACTTAGCCGTGACCTGTGGGAAGTTGTGCATCTCACCGGATGCTACCGCTTCATCGCTAGGACGGTATGCACGAACCGCAAAGTTCCAGCCATCATCGTTTACTTCAATTACGTTATTTTCAGCGTCACAGGTTTGCCCTTTTGGCGCAAAGTGGATCGTGTAAGAACCGTCTTTATTGGGTGTTGATGTCGTTGAATCAGCACTGTTGTTGTTCGTCATCAACCAGCCTTGGCTTGAATAGGCCGTAATTGACCAATAACCGCCTTCGTCATAACGTAATGAGGGTGCTTCAAACGTGATGTTTGCACATTCTGTTTTACCTGTACCCGCTCGTGATGTATACACAGCATGCTCTGCCGGCATACCAGCCCAACCTACCGCAGTACCAATCATAAACTGCTTGTTATCTGATGTTGCTGTGATGTTTGGTGTGAAGGCTTCTTCTGTCTTGATGTCATTAACTAGCTTCTCCCATTTTGCTCGGACGTTATCTCGAGAAGCATCATCCCAATCTGAAGCTGGTTTAAAAGGCTTAGCTGATTTCGCATTAATGACCGCCGCATCTTGCAGTCGATGCGCTTCATCTGCGCCAGCACTTGTTGCAGTTCGCATCAGTATGTAGATGTAGTCTGAACCTGCGATTTCTGAGTCGATGTAAATTTCTTCGCCACCATAAATGGCCATGTGGTTATCATGATTGTTATTGAAGATATGCATGATCTGGTACGCATCGCCTTTCGCCAGTTTGAATGTTGCGCCTTCTGAGACATCGACAACCGCGGTTGAATAGAGCAGGTCGGTGTTAGAGCGGATAATCATTTGGTTCTCTACCGTTACGTTCTCGCGATTATGCTCAAAAACATTAACCGGTTGATGCTCTAACTGTTGAGTGAAGTAAAGGTCGCTTTCTGCACGAGCGAAGTTTTCGTCGGTTACTTCAACTGCTGCCATTGTTTGCATTGATGTGATGGTAATCAGTGTTGCTAAAATGGTCTTTTTCATATCGTTTACCTTGAGGTCGTCATTAGGAGATGACACTAATGTATCGGTTTGGTGGTGATTCTAAAAATGAATTGATGTTATTTAGATAATAACTAAAAGGAATTGAAAGACCGGTTTTTGTGAAGCTTAGAGAGAGTTGTGACTGTTTTTTGTTCGTTTGGTGAAAGTTTTTTGCGCGGAGACTGGTCGTTAATTAATGAAGCGATGCTTTGTTCATTAACTAAGGCTTTATCGGCAGGTAAGGCTTTAGTTAATGACTGAGGTATTCGCGCTTTTAAGCACTATGCTTTAGTCATGACTAAAAGAGGATTAATTATGAAATGGCTTATCTTATCTGTAACGCTATTGTTTGTGGCGGGATGCCAATCAACAGGCTCTGAAACATCTTCACATGATCAAATGAATCGAGTTCATTCTGGTGGTTGTAGCAGCTAATCCTTTTTTGAAAATACTTTTTAGCTGCTGTTATTATCATTTCTGTCACTGTTCTAATAAAGAACTCACTTCTACAAAGCCTTGCGATTACGCGAGGCTTTCTTCTATGTAAAACAACGCATCCCTGCCGATTTATGTTGTAAATTTGTGAATCTGAACTGTCTATATTCTAGGCTGTGTACTGGATCTCATTTGTTATTTGAGTCCCTTGCTAAGGTAAATAATGAATGTGTACTACCAATCACTTTACTCAACTTAAGAGGTTTCTATGCTAGGTGAAAATCACTCTCTTGTTCACGAATTTCCTGAAATGAAAGACAAAATTGCTGAGCTTGCTAAAACTGACGATGGCTTTGCAGAAGATATGAAGACATACGACAACCTTGATAAAGAGATTCGTAAACTAGAGCTGAAAGATTCACCCATTGATGACGGCTCAATGCACCAATTGAAACATGATCGTTCTGAGCTTAAAGATTCACTGCATGCTCGTTTAACGGGCTAGTGAGTTGGTAATTTTGCTGACTAGCTAAATGGCGAATTACAGACTTAGACAAAAACTCCTTCGGGAGTTTTTTTTCGTTTTGGCTCAATCACTTCTTCACAATTCAACTGAGTTAATACGTTGTATTGTTATGTTAATGACGCATAATGAGGGTTACTGGTACACGATTTTTAAGATTTTATTGGTAATCTCATGAATATTGAACACCTCAAATTGTTTGTTCGTTTAGCTTCCACACATAACATCAGCATGGCTGGGCAAGAG
The DNA here is from genome assembly GCF_023161685.1 of Vibrio sp. 1CM8B. Taxonomy (NCBI): domain Bacteria; kingdom Pseudomonadati; phylum Pseudomonadota; class Gammaproteobacteria; order Vibrionales; family Vibrionaceae; genus Vibrio; species Vibrio sp. 1CM8B. The sequence continues at coordinate 322,133 of NZ_JALNTU010000001.1, read as the reverse complement.
CTTGGTTTGTCTCCTGCTGTTGCAAGCTCGCACATTAGTAAACTGGAAGACAATTTAGGCGTTCGCTTGGTGCATAGAACCACTCGTAAGGTCTCTTTAACCGAAGAAGGGGAAGCGTTCTTGCCTCATGCTGAAGAGGTGTTATCGAGCGTCGATGCTGCCAAATCGGCGGTTGGTGTGGGCTGTGACTCTCCAACCGGAACGCTGAGAGTTACCGCATCTGCGTCTTTTGGGCGTTTGCATCTTGTTCCTGCTTTACCTGGATTCTTAGAGCGCTACCCTGGGTTAAAAGTCGATCTCAGACTATCAGATTCGATGGTGGATGTTGTTGAAGGTGGCTTTGATATCGCGATTCGCATCTCGGAGCTGAAAGACTCGACGCTGATCGCCCGAAAACTGGCGACAGACAAACGCATTGTTTGTGCATCGCCTGATTATTTAATCAAATACGGTAAGCCAGCCACACCTCAAGATCTCAACGATCATCAGTGTATTAGCTTGATTGGTTTAGAAAACTGGACCTTCAGTACTGAAAGCGGGCCTAAGACGATTAAGGCATCGGGATCGTTCAGGGCAGATAACGGAGAAGCACTGCGTGACGCAGCCTCAGGTGGTATGGGTATCACGGTGACGTCGAATTGGTGTGCGTATGAGCAACTGAAAAGTGGTCAACTGATTCAGATATTAGAAGATTACCCATTAACCTCAGAACCTGCGATTTGGGCGGTGTACCCAAGCACAAGGTTACTGGCGCCAAAGGTGAGAGCCTTCATTGACTACTTCTCTGAATATTATGGTAATCCGCCGTATTGGGAGCAAACGTAGAGACAAACGTTGTACGAAAAAGCCCTGTGTTTCTAACTTAATACATTAGAAACACAGGGCTTTTTTATTGAGATTTGCAAATCAACTCAGCATGAGTCTTCGCAATTAAGAAAGCGTCGCTTTGATGATCTCTTCAATTTTAGCGACAACTTGCTGCGACTTGTCGCCGTATATCGCATCTGGGTGCGGGTTCGCAAATGTGTTGTTGTCGTTATCAAAGTATTGACCGCCCGCTTGTGCGAACTCATCAGACAATGATGCGCGAACTAGAATATCAGAACCGATGCTTAGGTCGCCGCCTGCAATGCCGTAAGCGTCTTTCACCATCTTGCTGCCTAGTAACGAAGCTGGGTTGACCGCAACCACCATTGGCCCTGTAGAGCCTAACTCTTTTGCCATTTCACGAGTCCACATAGTGATCGCAAGCTTGCTTTGTGCGTAAGCGTCACCATCTGACATTGGCTTCTTGCCTTCTAGCGCTTCGATGTTCACTGCTGCTTGCGCCGCTGAAGACAGGTTCACCACTCGGCTAGATGCATCTAGCACAGGTAACAGACGTTTAGTCAGGTGGTATGGTGAAATGGTATTCACAACAAAACGAACATCTAAACCGTCTTTAGTGATTGGGTTCGGAGTGTTGAACACACCTGCGTTGTTTATCAGTACATCAATCTTATCGTGCTCAGCAATTATTTCGTCAGCCAACGCATCCACATCAACCAGAACAGACAAGTCTGCCACGTAACTTTGAATTTTCGCTTCAGCAGAGATAGCCACAAGTTGCTGCTCAACGTCTTTGAGTTTGCTTGGGTTACGTCCATGCAATAAAACGTGGTGACCTTGTTGAACAAGTACTTTTGCCGTTTCGAAGCCGATACCATCGGTAGAGCCTGTGATCAGAATAACTTTTTGCATGGAATAGATTCCTTATTAAAGCGCTGACATAGTGAGCGTTTCTAAATGTGTCGTTTCGTTGAGGTAAAGAATAGCAATCTTTTGTAAAGTTGATAATCAAGCTGATTAATAAAACACTATTTAGTTTTTGTTGAAAATGGGGGAGTGAACAAAGCCTCAGCCCGTGCGAAGGAGACGATCAATCGAGAGATTTATCTGATCGAGTTCTTAGGCCGGAATAGCAGGCAATAAAAAAGCTTAGCGCGGGGGACGCTAAGCTTCGTTGTTAAGTATGTTCTTGAACCATGTTTAGGCTGGTGGGGTTAGCCTACTTGAGAAAAGCTCACTACCTTGCTTTGTAGTTTCTCTTTCAGGTAATCCGTTACTGCTTGCTGCTCTGATTCACTCATGTACAGGCCAAGCTTGGTTCTGCGCCACAAGATGTCTTCGTCAGTCATCGCCATCTCTTCATTGATCAAGTAATCGATCTCAACTTGATAAACGCCATGCGCTTCGTTTGAAAATTGGCTGCCAAGGTCTGCTTCACTATTCGCGCCTTCCAGTAGCTTCCACGTGTAAGTACCAAATTGAGTCACGTAGCGAAGTAACAACGCTTCAGATGCCCAAGGGTATTTAGTGTGGATCATCTTCGCAAGTTGCTCTCTGCTGCAACTAAAGTTACCACCTGGAAGCGTGTCGTTCGCTGTCCATGGCGCACCCATGTTGGTTAGGTGTGGCTCAAGCTTCTTAAGTGCCGCTTCGCCTAGCTTACGGTAAGTGGTTAATTTGCCACCGAAGATCGAAAGCAGTGGTGCTTGATCTAGCTCTGCATCCAATTCCAACGTGTAGTCACGAGTGATCGCTTGTGGTGAATCCGATTCGTCGTCACAAAGCGGTCTGACGCCACTGTATGTCCAAACCACGTCTTCACGACCGAGTTGTTTAACAAAGTGTTGGTTAACAATATCAATCAAGTAATCCACTTCGACATCATCAATTGCGACGTTACGTGGGTCGCCTTTGTATTCAAGGTCGGTAGTGCCGATGATCGAGAACTTATCTAGGTAAGGGATCATGAACACAATACGATTGTCTTTGTTTTGCAGAATGTACGCTTGTGGTTCGTCGTGAATGCGTGGCACAACAATGTGCGAGCCTTTGATCAGACGAATATTACGAGGCGAAGCTTGCTCTAATCCATCATCAAAGAACTGTTTAACCCAAGGACCAGCAGCGTTAACAAGCGCTTTTGCTTTGCGTTCAAAGCGTTGGTTTGTCATCACATCAAGGATCGTCACATGCCAAATACCACCTTCGCGGTGCGCTTTTTCAACTCGGCAGTAGTTACGAACTTCTGCGTTGTTTTCTTTTGCTGCTAATACGTTGAGCAACACCATACGCGCATCATCCACCCAGCAATCTGAGTATTCGAAGCCCGTCTTCATTTCTGGTTTCAGTAGGCCCGATTTCGCTAGGTTGACTGTCTTGCTTCCCGGAAGAGTGGTGCGCTTACCCAAGTTATCGTAAAGGAATAGGCCACAGCGAATCATCCAAGCTGGGCGTAAAAATGGTCGATGAGGCAAACGGAAACGCATTGGTTGAGCAACATGAGGCGCTTTTCTTAACAAGACTTCACGTTCAGCGAGTGCTTCCGAAACTAAACGAAATTCGTAATGTTCAAGGTAGCGTAGGCCACCGTGGATAAGCTTTGAGCTGGCAGAAGACGTTGCAGATGCAAAGTCATTTGCTTCGTATAAGCCAACGTTTAGACCACGACCTGATGCGTCTGCCGCGATGCCTGCACCGTTGATGCCGCCGCCAATCACGATCAAGTCTAAAGTGGAAGATGTACTGTTGTTTGAATTATTTTGTTGAGCACTCATGGTTTTGACCTCTTTCTGAGCGAACGAGCATTTTAGAACATAATTGAATCCTATATGAACTTTCGTTTGCGGTCATTTATTATTTTCGTTTATGCGCGTTTTATGTGATTTGGGCATAAAAAAACCTCTGCTTATGAAAGCAGAGGTTCAAATAAGACTAATTCGAGCATAGAAGCGACAGTGACAGCGAGCAAGTTTTACTTTATTAACTTTTCTATAAAGAATGGTGATTCGTTTAAGAAAGTGGCGTCACTGAGCTCTTGTTTTGATTTATTCGCTCATAGAACGAGCGGTATCGATCACTTCTAATGGTATTGCCGAATCTTTAAGGATGTTGAGAATCTCTTCCGGTGGCTGCTTATTAGTAAACACCATGTGGGCTTGAGAGATATTGCCGAGCTTAACCATCGCGTTACGGCCAAACTTAGTATGGTCGACGGCTAAGAAGATGCTGCGACTGTTTTCGATGATAGCTTGTTTCACACGAACTTCGTGGTAATCAAAATCGAGCAGTGAGCCATCAAAGTCGATGCCGCTGATACCTAAGATGCCGAAATCAAGGCGGAATTGTTTAACGAAATCGAGCGTTGCTTCACCCACGATGCCGCCGTCGCGGTTTCTCACTTCGCCGCCCGCTAAGATAACCTTGATCTCTGGGTTCGGCAGAAGGATGCTGGCAACGTTAATGTTGTTGGTGACGACTCTTAGCTGTTTGTGATTCTTGTTGAGTGCGCGTGCCACCGATTCTGGCGTGGTGCCGATATCAACGAACAGGGTTGCACCATCTGGGATGTGCTTAACCAGTTCGTCGGCGATCACGTCTTTTTCGTTGAAGTTAAGCGCTTTACGCGTGTTATAAGAGGTGTTTTCCGAGCTTAAAGGAATGGTTGCACCACCATGATAGCGACGAATCTTGTTGCTATCGGCCAGTTCATTGAGGTCTCGCCTGATGGTTTGTGGGCTGACATCGAACTTTTCAACGAGCTCTTCGGTGCTCACATATCCTTGTGTTTTTACCAGATCTACAATCTGCTGGTGTCTTGGTATCTGCTTCACTTAACTTACCACTCCCTGCGCGCAAAGGGCTCTAGCGCGTCAAAATCGAAAATATAAACTCACGCTATTGTGCTCGAATTGATGAAAAGAGAGAAGTAATGATGGTAAGGAATCATGTCTAAACCGCAAAAACGCTGGTCAAAACGTGGAATTTGAGCCTGAAACGCAAAAAAGAGCACAAAATAGTGCTCTTTTTAGTTTCGTTTGCTGAGGTTCGAGCAATCTAATCGATGAGATTGCTCGAGTTCCTAGGTCAACGATTAATGATTAACGATGAGCTGAATACTCAGTATTACTCTTCGTCGTCATCGTGCAGCTCAGACCAAACCTGTGCACACTTGATTGCACGCTTCCAGCCTTTGTAACGGCGGTTACGTTTCTCTTCGTCGTGGTGTGGCATGAAGGTGCGGTTAAGAACGGCTTTGTCTTGAAGCTCGTCAATGCTGTCCCAGAAACCAACCGCTAGGCCAGCAAGGTAAGCGGCACCAAGAGCCGTTACTTCCGTTACTTCAGGGCGGTGAACTTCAGTATCAAGCACGTCTGATTGGAATTGCATTAGGAAATTGTTCGCTACTGCGCCGCCATCAACACGTAGGTTTGCTAGCTTGATGCCAGAATCCGCTTGCATCGCGTCTAGTACGTCACGCGTTTGGTAAGCAATGCCTTCCAAGGTTGCACGGATGATGTGGTTAGAGTTAACACCACGAGTCAGACCAACAATCGTACCGCGAGCGTAAGCATCCCAGTATGGTGCGCCTAGGCCAGTGAATGCAGGAACCACGTATACGCCGTTTGAAGAATCTACTTTGGTTGCGAAGTACTCCGAGTCTTCTGCGCCAGCCAGTAGTTTCATTTCATCACGTAGCCATTGGATTGATGCGCCGCCCATGAATACTGCACCTTCAAGTGCGTATGCAGGTTCGCCTTTAGGGCCACATGCCAGTGTGGTTAGAAGGCCGTTTTTCGATGTGACTTTCTCTTGGCCTGTGTTCATTAGAAGGAAACAACCAGTACCATAAGTGTTCTTAGCTTGGCCTGCTTCTACACACATTTGACCGTAAAGTGCCGCTTGTTGATCACCCGCAATACCCGCGATTGGAATACGAGTACCGCCTTTACCACCAAGGTTCGTTTGACCGTAAACCTCAGAAGAACGCTTCACTTCAGGCATCATTGATGACGGGATACCCATTTCATCAAGTAGCTTTTGATCCCAGCATAGGTCGTTGATGTTGAACAACATAGTACGTGACGCGTTAGTGTAATCCGTAACGTGAACACGTCCTTGAGTCATCTTCCAAACCAACCAAGTATCAACCGTACCGAACAGTAGTTTGCCAGCTTCAGCGTCTTCGCGAGCACCTTCAACGTTGTCTAGAATCCATTTTACTTTGGTACCTGAAAAATACGGGTCAAGGACTAAGCCTGTATTGTCACGTACGTAGTCTTCTAGGCCACGTGCTTTTAGGTCTTCACAGATGTCTGCTGTACGGCGACACTGCCATACGATGGCGTTATAAACTGGTTTACCTGTCTCTTTGTTCCAAACAATGGTGGTTTCACGTTGGTTAGTGATACCAATGCCCGCTAGCTCATCGCTGCGGATGCCTGCTTTAGCCAGCGCTTCAACCAATGTAGAGCTTTGCGTCGCCCAGATTTCCATTGGATCATGTTCAACCCAACCGGCTTTAGGATAAATCTGAGTAAATTCGCGTTGAGAAGAGCTTACGATGTTTGCATCGTGGTCGAGGATTACAGCGCGAGAGCTTGTGGTGCCTTGGTCTAGGGCAACAATGTATTTTTGCTCGGTCATGGTAAGAATCCTTTTTCTTTTGTTATTTATATTTTAGTAAATGTAGGGGCGCTTAGTGATTAAGCTTGAGCTTGTTCAGCTTCTTGTTCTGTTTCACATTGGTTTGGAATTGTGCAGCCTTGGCCTTCAATAGGTAGGTAAGCACCGATAACACGTGGGTACAACCAGCCACCAAAACATGCACCCGCAATTGGAGCAAGGATTGGTACGATGAAGTAAGGAATATCACGAGCACCTGTTAGAGCGAAATCCCAACCTGCAAAGTAAGCGAACAGTTTTGGTCCGAAGTCACGAGCAGGGTTCATTGCAAAGCCAGTCAGTGGACCTAAAGAGCCACCAATTACTGCGATAAGAATACCGATCAGTAGCGGGTTCATTGCACCGCGAGATGCGCCATTGTTCTCATCACCTAACGCTAAGATGGCAAACATCAACACTGCAGTAATCACGAATTCCACAGCAAAAGCGCCGAAGAAAGAGAGTGAAGCATGTGGGTAAGTCGAGAAGATACCAGCAGTTGATAGTGCGTCTTGGCTGCTACGAACGAAGTTGTGTGCAATTTCGTAGTCAGTGAATAGGTTACTGTACAGGCTGTAAACCAGAGCTGCAGAGCAGAATGCGCCAAGCAGTTGCGAAATGATGTAAGGCAGCACTTTCGCTTTATCAAAGCCATGGAACATGGCTAGTGCAATCGTCACCGCTGGGTTGATGTGAGCGCCTGACACGCCGGCAGTACAGTAAATTGCAATCGCAACACCGAAGCCCCAGATGATGCTGATTTCCCATTGTCCGAATGTTGCACCGGTTAGTACCAGTGCTGCCACACAGCCAACGCCGAAGAATATGAGTAATCCTGTACCGATAAATTCAGCCAAGCATTGCCCAAATAAAGAAGGGTGTTTGTTTGTTGTCATGTTCGAGTCCTTTTTAGTTTTGCTTATCTAGCACGCGTATTGTGCATAAATTTGCGAACTCGAAAATAAACGAACATCAAAAATGAGCGTTTGAGCATAAAATTGTTAATTAAAGTCACTTGAAATGTTAATCCGAACACTTTTGCTCGGAAAAGACGCTCGCATGAACGTCATTGTTCGAATGGATGTGTTTCGAGGTCGCTAAAACTACCTGTATGTAAACGGATGCACAACTGGTACGAGGAGTTTATGTTTGGATTTGTGATGCTACTTCGTGAGTGGTGGATTATTAGACGTAGCTTGATGATATTTAACACACTTTACCTTGTGTACTGAACAGAATGTTCTAAATGTGATGTGGTACTGTACTTTGTTTTATTATTGTTACTTTTGTTATTGAAATTGCCACCATACTTGAGAACAATCGTCTTCTTTATGCGGGGGATAAGATGCGAATATTGGTAGTTGAAGATGATCGCTTGATCAGTGAAGCAATAGAACAGCGCTTTATCGACCTAGGTCATGGTGTTGATTGTGCCTACGATGGGGCTGTCGCGTTCGCCATGATCAGCCACACCGATTTTGATTTAGTTATTCTCGATCTAAACCTGCCCAATAAATCGGGTGAGCAGATCATCAAACGTATTCGCCAGTCGTCTGATACCCCCGTTCTCATTCTTACCGCGCGCAGTGAAGTGTTTGACCGAATTCAACTTTTGGATCTAGGCGCTGATGATTATCTTACTAAGCCTTTTGATTTTGGTGAGTTGGAAGCTCGCTGTCGCGCGATCGTTCGACGTCGTCAAGGCAGCGATCAGAACACAGTGACGTTTGGTGACATTGAGTTCGACAGTGCAGGTTGCATTGTGAAAGTGAAGGGCGAAGTCATTGAGCTTAAACAGCGTGAATATCGCTTATTAGAAATCTTCCTGAACCACCTCAACCGTGTGATGAGCAAAGAAGAGATCATCGACCACTTATATAACTTCGATAACCCACCCAATACTAATGCGATTGAAACCTACGTTGGTCGTTTGAGGAAGGCGCTAGCCAATAGCAATGTCGAGATCAAAACCCTGCGTGGCCTTGGTTACGTGCTCAATAAAGTCGAAGACTGAGCTGAGGTGTATTAAGTGACGGAACTGAGCAAACCTGTCCGATTTCGTTTTCGAACAAAATCGCTGAGATTTCAATTATTGTTCTCAGCGACCTGTCTATTGTGCCTGATTAGTTTGCTGACTTTGGTTGCGGTAAAGCGCTACGCCTATCAAACCACTCAGATGTTTTACGATCGCCAGTTGAATAACGCCGCCCTGCAGATCATAGAGCAGGTTCGTTTTAATGGTTTAACATTCAGTGTCGACATCCCCACCGCGGCCTTTAAATCGCTGGCTGATTCCCCTAGAGATAAGGTTTTCTATCTGGTTGCTAGTTCTTCGAATTCATCGGAGTCGGGTTACATCACGGGTTATAAAGAATTGCTTGATGATCAGTTAGTGCGTGACCAAATCGAGCAATATCAGATCAAACTCGAACCAGAGGCTGCTTATTTCTACTTAACCTTCAAAGATGAATGGGTGCGTTTGTCTTTGGTCAGTCGCATCATGAATACCCGTGAAGGGCCGCAAAACATTTACGTGCTTGTGGGGCAAACCACACAAGCAAGGCAAGTATGGGAGAAACAGCTCTCGGACCACGCGGTAAAGCTACTGCTCGCGGTGACGTTGAGTGCACTATTGGTCATCTTTGTGTTGATTGTAAAGGTGCTCAAGCCGGTCAATGAAATCAACAATAAGATGGAGAGGCGATCGAATCTCGACTTGACCCCTATTAATCTCGATGCGCCGGAAGAGGTCGAGCATTTGGTCGATACCATCAATGTGTTTATGTCTCAACTCGATAAGAACTTAACAAACCTTAAGAACTTTACCGGCGAAGCAGCGCATCAATTAAAGACGCCAATCGCTGGCATTAAAGCTCAAATCGAACTGGCCAAAAGCAAAGCCAATGACAGCCACACACTCGATTACTTAGATAAAGTCACAGGCGCGTGTGAAGTGCTTGAGCGTACCGTTGAACAGCTGTTGAACCACGCGACGATTCGCCATCGTTACCAAAGTATTGAGCCCACAGAGATTGATTTTAATGAGCTAGTGAAGCAAACCAGCCGTGGTTTAGCGATGAATGCATTGAGCAAAGACATCGAACTGAGCTACATCGAATCACTCAAGTTTCACATCCGAGGCGACAGCTTCGCATTAACTCAGATGCTGACTAATCTCATCGAAAATGCCATCAAGTATTCACCGAAAGGCAGCACGATCGAAGTTGAGTTGGTGCAACAAGGAAGTAAAGCCGTGCTGTACGTTCGTGATTTTGGGCCGGGTATTGATGAGCAAGATAAACCCCACGTGTTCGAGATGTTTTATCGTAGCCCAAATGCACTAAGCCAAGGCACAGGTTTAGGGATGAGTATTGCTTTGGATGTTGCCCAAAAATCTAACGCGATTATGAGCTTAGAAGACACAAACCCAAATGAAACGGATAACGGTGGTCTTACGGTGAAAATCCAGTTCCCGCATACTTATTGGTGGGAGGTTTTATGATCAAGTTCGTTCTAACTTGGGTAACAGGACTGAGCTCGACTGTGTTGTTAGCAAGCGCTTTGTTTGTTACGGGTGTCACTGCACAAGCTAGTCAAGCTACTGGTCAACAAGGTTCTGCTCATCCAAACTCTGTCCACCAAGACAATAGCAACCAAGGTGATGGAAACGAAGACGCGTTGGTTATCTATGGGGCGGCTTACTTGTCAGAAATGAAGCCACTGCTCGATGACTTCCAACGTCGAAATCCAGATATTACGGTGCGCTATCAAGCGATGAGCAGCAATGTATTAGATGCTCATATTCGAGACCAAAAGCCGGATCAACCTGACATCACCATCAGTTCGGTGATGGATTTACAATTGCGGCTTGTTAATGATGGCTATGCGCTGCCTTACCAAATCAATGTGCCGGGCTATGGCTCTCAATCGGGGATTGTTCCGCACTGGAGCCAATGGCGAAATGAGTTGTTTGGTTTTAGCTATGAACCTGCAGTGATTGTGTTTAATCAAGCTTTCCTTGAAGGTAAAGAAATCCCGCTTAGCCGTGTTGAGTTGCTGAGTTTTATTCGTCAGCATAGTGATGAGCTGAAGGGGAAGATAGGGCTGTTTGATATTCGTGATGTCGGTATCGGTTATTTACTTTGGTCCTTTGAACGGGCACAAACAAGTAACTACGGGCAGTTTTTAGAGCTGTTTAATCTTCATCACGCGCGCACCTTTGATAGCTCCGCCTCGATGCTCAAGGCGTTGACCAATGGTGATATCTCGATTGCCTACAACATCATGGGCTCGTATGCGAACTCATGGGAATCTAAGCACAAAGATGTGGTGATTGTGGCTGCGAATGATTACACCCCTGTGGTTATTCGAACTGCATTCATCAACAAAACCACCCCGCGGCCAGCACAAGCACAAGCCTTTATCGATTATCTGTTTTCCTATTCAGGACAGAAGCTAATGGCAGAAGAAACCAACATGCCTCCAGTGCGCACTGATATTAAAAGTGCAAAATCCGCGGTTGTCTTACGTGAACAGTTTGCGAACCAACTTAAGCCTTTGCCATTAGATGTCAGCTTGTTGATCTTCTCAGATCAAAGCAAAAAATCGTTAGTAATAACGGAATGGGAGAGTGCCTTAAAAAGTTACGACTAGCTTACTCTTTATTTAGGTCAGGTCAGGTCTGTTCAGTTATGGTCAGTTTCAGCCTCGGCATTCATTCTTCGTTATGTTGCCTTCGAAGCGAATGAGCCAAATGTTGGTTTGTCTGCCCCAGCTAAATGTCACCGAGTCAGCTGCATGACAGTTTCGTTTTTTACTCTTGAAGTCCACAAATGAGCATGGTTTTGCTCTTTCACTTCAAGAGTAAGAGGTTGAAAACGGTCATGAATGAGAATATTTCCTGCATGTTGATCCGCGGCGGCACATCGAAAGGTGCATACTTCCTAGCCAGTGATTTGCCTGAAAGTGAGCAAGAAAGAGATGAACTGCTCGTGCGTATTATGGGCTCAGGCGAAGGCCAACAAATCAATGGCATCGGCGGCGGAACAACGTTGACTAGCAAGGTCGCCATTGTTTCTAAATCTTCAGAAGAAGGTACCGACTTAGAGTACTTATTTGCTCAAGTTGGCGTTGAAGAAAAAGAAGTCGATACCCGCCCCTCATGCGGCAATATTCTCTCTGGAATCGTGGCGTTCGCCAGTGAAAATAATTTGGTTAAGTTAAGCAGTCCATCGACCATGTTGCGTGTCAGAAACATCAACACCAATACTATTATCGAAGTTTCCGCCGAAAGCCCAAATGGCCATTTACGTTATGACGGTGATGTGCGTGTGGACGGTGTTCCTGGAACTGGCTCTCCTGTTTTGCTCAATTTCTTAGATGTCGGCGGATCGAAAACAGGCAAGCTATTTCCTACAGGCAAGGTGCGTGATGAGGTCGAAGGCGTCGAATTGACCTGTTTAGACGCGGCAGTGCCTATGGTACACATTAATGCTCAAGACCTTGGCTTAACGGGCAATGAAACCAAGCAACAGCTCGATGAAAATGATCCTTTATTAGAACGCATTGAGTCTATCCGATTGGCGGCAGGCCGATTAATGGGTATGGGCGATGTGACGGGGAGTGTGGTGCCTAAGGTTTCCTTGTTATCACCACCCACGTATGGTGGACACATAACCTCTCGATACTTTGTGCCACACAACTGCCATGCAAGTCATGCTGTTACAGGAGGGATTTGTGTGGCGGCGGCTTGCATGATTCCGGGCACAGTCGCACATGAAGTGAGCCAAGGCATTAACTCTGAAACAGTTGTGATTGAGCACCCTAGTGGACAAATCCAAGTCAACATCAAAGTAGAGCCGGGGGAAGTTGAGCCTGCGGTTCGCCAAGCAGCGCTGGTACGTACAGCTCGCCCACTGTTCAAAGGTCAGGTTTACCCGACGTTCTAATCTAATCTGCTTTATTAGCTATTTCATGTCGCTAGCCTTTGGGTTGGCGATTTTTTATTCTCACGTTCATATTTTATTAGCTTTAAACGCTTTCCCCCAAACCACGTAAAACCTAGAAATTTTCTGCACCAATTCAGCGCACTCTGCTCTGTTTTTGTGCCTTAAAGGGCGATCTTTGTAACACTTTTGTTATCAAAATGGAGCGTGTCAGTTGGGTGACAGGTTCGGCGACTAATTTGTCAGAAACCACAAAAACAGTCCAACTGCAGGCAATACGCAGTAAATGGATATTAGGAGGCACGATGCTGAACGTACAACTACCCGGCAATACACAACCATCTACTAAGGGTTCGTTATTCTCGAACGGTTCTTTTCTTATGACTCAAAAATTGTCTAAGTTAAAAGTTTGCCAATCACTCTTGGTCACACTACTTGGTGTGGGGGCATTATCTCATCACGCACAAGCCGAAGAGGTTTCGTTTAAAGGTGAGCGTGTCGAGTTTGTGATGCCTTACAAAGAGGGCGGCGGTACCGATACATGGGGGCGTTTCTATGCACCTTATTTGTCTCAATCGTTACCGGGCAATCCAGTAGTGGTGGTGAAAAATATCCCGGGTGGCGGCTCAACAAAAGGCGCTAACCAATTTGCTCGCCGTGCGAAAGACAACGGCCTCAACATCTTTGCAAGCTCGGCATCAACCCAATATCCCTATCTTCTTCAAGATCGCCGAGTTCGTTACGACTACAACGATTGGAGCGTGATTCTCGCATCCCCAACTGGCGGCGTTGTGTATGTTTCGCCTAAAACGGGCATCGAGAACGTACAAGGTCTTTTCGATAAGAAAGACCAAATCAAGTTTCAATACGCGAGCCAAGGTGCGACCTCGATTGACTTGGTACCACTGCTAGCCATGGATCTACTTGGGTTGGAGGTACAAGCAATTTTCGGCATGCAAGGGCGTGGCGCTGGTCGACTGGCGTTTGAGCGTGGTGAAGTGAATATCGATTCTCAAACTAGCTCATCTTACATCGACAAAGTGACACCGCTAGTCAATGAAGGTAAAGCGATTCCATTGTTTAGCTTCGGTGTATTGGGTGAAGACGGCAAGTTGAAACGTGACCCTAACTTCCCTGAGCTTCCGCACTTCGCTGAGGTCTACCAAATGTTCCACCCAGAAGAGGCTGAGACTCAAGGCTACGCAGTGTGGCGCTCATTCTTCATGGCTGGATTTGCTGCTCAAAAGATGATTTTTGTGCCTAAGTCGACACCAGAAGAGACAGTCGCAGCATGGCGCGCATCGGCTTCTGAGTTGGTCTCTCAACCCGATTTTCAAAAACGCGCAGTCGAAGTCTTGGGTGATTACCCGCAATTGACTGGCGAACAAGCACAGTTAGCGCTAAACGCTGCCTTGTCGCTTGATGAAAGCAACCTTGAATGGGTCAGAAACTGGCTTACCACAAACTACAATACTCGTTTCTAAACAGGCTATCCAGAAGCCCAAGAAAACATGAGTCTTAACAACGCTCAGTACTAACTGGCAGTGAGACCGCGGCGCAAGATCGTGGCTCACGCCTTTTCATCTCACTTTTATATTGTTACGTAATTTCAATAGCGTACGTAATTTTTATATCGCTACGTAAAAAAGTAAGCGCCAAACTCCAATAGCATGTGGCTTATACGGATTAAACCGTAGGGCTTTTGACATCCATGGATAGGTAAGCGGTGGTCAACGAAGCGAAAGTGAGTCTCATGATAGAAAGGATTCAACGATGTTTAACGAACTCTTTGCTGCACTGGAAACCATATTAAGCGTCCAGCACATCACCTTTATGTTAGGTGGTGTGTTACTGGGTCTCGCGATTGGTATCTTTCCGGGGCTTGGCGGTATTGCCGGCTTATCACTACTGCTTCCATTCCTATATGGCATGGATCCAATCTCAGCCTTGGCGATGCTTATCGGCTTGGTTGCGGTTATCCCAACGTCTGACACTTTTACCTCGGTATTAATGGGTATTCCGGGCTCAAGTGGCTCGCAAGCAACCGTGCTTGATGGCTTCCCTATGGCGAAAAAAGGCGAGGCGGCGCGTGCGTTATCGGCTGCTTTTACGTCATCGCTATTTGGCGGTCTGTTTGGCGCGGTGATACTTACGGGTTTTGTGCTGATCGCTCGACCTGTGATCCTCGCTTTTGGTTCTGGTGAGTTGTTCATGCTGACCTTGTTGGGTTTGAGCATGGTCGGCGCGCTGGCAGGTAAGAGCTTGGTAAAAGGCTTGTCGGCGTGTGGCATGGGCGTATTGCTTGGCAGTGTCGGTAGTGCTCCTGCAACTGGCGAATATCGAATGACCTTTGACAACTTCTACCTAATGGATGGCATTCCTCTGGTTGTCGTTGGCTTAGGTATTTTTGCGCTTCCTGAGATTATTGATCTGCTTCGTCAAAATAAGCCAATCGCCAATGCTAGTAAACTTGGCAAGGGTTGGTCTGCGGGCGTTCGTGACTTCTTGGAAAACAAATGGCTCGCAGTGCGCTGTAGCGTGATCGGCTGTATTGTTGGTGCACTTCCCGGCCTTGGTGGCAGCGTAGTGGACTGGATCGCTTATGGTCATGCGGTGCAAACGACCAAGAAAGATCCTGAATTCGGTAAAGGCGATGTGCGTGGTGTAATTGCCCCTGAATCGTCGAATAATGCGAAAGAGGGCGGTGGTTTAGTCCCTACGCTGTTATTTGGTATTCCGGGTTCTGGCAGCATGGCGGTATTCCTCGGTGGCATGGTGTTGGTGGGCTTAGAACCGGGCCCTGCGTTGGTGAGTACTGACCTTGATATTACTTACACTATCGTGTGGTCTTTGGCATTAGCGAACGTGTTCGGTGCGGGCGCTTGTATGCTGATTTCACCTTGGGTCGCTAGGCTGACCACGGTTCGCTACACCTTGCTTGCTCCATTCATGGTGATGGTGATCTGCTTTGCGGCATTCCAAGCAACACGCGACCTTGGCGACTTAGTCACGCTATTAAGCATAGGTACGTTGGGTGTGCTGATGAAGCGTTTCGACTGGCCTCGCCCTGCATTTTTGATTGGTTTTGTACTGGCCAATGGTATGGAAACCTACCTGTATCAAGCTGTGCAGTTTGATGGTGTTGCGTTCTTACTACGCCCTGGCGTGATGATCATTGGTGCGCTGACAATTTTCTCTTTGTTCTTCATGTGGCGTCAAAGCGTGAAGAAAAACAAGCAAAGTGAAGCACAAGACACTTCGACCGAAACGGTTCAACCTTCAGTAAGAATCAGTAACCGTAAGCCTCAAGTTATCTTCGCTGCTTTGGTCAATATCGCGTTTATGTATGGCATTTATGATGGCTACCAACAGAGCTTCTTAGGTGGTGTGTTCACTATTATCATTGCCAGCATTATGTGGGTGTTATCCGCTGTGGTGCTATTCCAACTGCTGACCAAACCAGAAGGCGATGCTGTCTATTTCGATAATGAGTATGAGCAAGGGTACGCCTTTGATACCAACAGTATCAGCATGATGCACTACCTGTACTGGCTAGGCGCATTGATCCTTGGTTGCTACTTTGTGGGTTATGTGATTTCTATCAGTGCGTTCTTCTGTTTGTTCTTGATGAGTAAAGCAGGGTTGAGCTTGATGCGTTCAGCATCGGTTACCGTTGCTGCCACCGGTTTCTTACTGGGTTTGACTCACCTAATGGTATTGGATTTGCCGATTGGCTTGCTACAAGAAACCGTTAATCTGCCTTGGCCAATTGGATAATAGAAGGAAAGTAATTATGACGATTCGAACGATTATTATGCCCTTCGCTTCTACGGCAAACTCCGCTGAAAGGTTAGAAGGCGCGCTGAGCATTGCACAATATTTTGGTGCACATTTGGATGTGTTACACGCTCAAATTAGCCCACAGCAGTTGATGCCAGAAGAGCGTCAACTGTTACCGAGTAAGTGGTTAAGCCGCATCGACCAGTTGGTGAATAACTACGTTGCAGAAGACATGAACCAGTCTGAACTTGAGTTCACTACCTTGTGCGACAAGCTCGAAGTACCGCTGTGTGACAGTGATAACCTAGTGATGAATGAGGCCAATAAACACGTGAGTGCTCAATGGCATAATCTAACGGGTTATCGAGCAGATGTAGTCTCTGAGCGTGGTAAGGTGTCTGACTTAATCATTATCCCTAAACCGCTTAATGGCAAAAGTAGCGTGAGTTTTGACGTGGCGATAGAACATGGCAGTCGCCCCATTTTGCTGATGCCTCGTGAGCAAAAAAGCTTTAACCCAGAATGCATTATGATTGCTTGGAATGGAGATGATCCGGGTGCGAGGGCTGTGAAAGCAGCTATGCCATTGCTTAGAAAAGCAAAGAACATCGTGGTGGTAACCAGTGAGCGTTCACTCAACAAAAAGCCTAACCAACAAGATTTAAAGCGTTATTTGGGGCTGCATAACATCGAAGTGGAGTGTATTTCGTTTAAAGAGGGCAGAATCAAAACGCCTCAAGCGATCCTTGCTCATGCAGAGCAGTTTCATGCTGACTTGATAGTGGCTGGCGCGCTTGCGCATAAGAAGATGCATCAACAGATGCTGGGTGGCGTTACCAGAAGATTATTAAGTAAAACCAACGTGCCTCTGTTCATGGTGAGCTAATAAATCGGTGAGTGATTGGTTTCCCCTACATCACTCACTGATTCATCGAAACTTAACTGCTGTCATGTCAGGCGCATGACAGCTTAGATTGTTAGAGTAAACTCATGGGCTAACTGATATGTGACCCGTCCGTCTATGCTTATGTGGTCATCGTATTTATTCTCCTTTTTACGATGACTGATTACCAGTTAGCCCCTTTTTATTTCAATGGATACAGCTCTAAACCAGAGCTGCCACTTTTCCTTTCGCTACCAATTGATCTCGAACCGAGTCATATGCCCAGTTGAACGCAATCGCGTAAAGTACGAAGAAAATCACTAGGCCGATGTCCATGATCAGTACGGTTAGGAAGTCGAGTTGTAGAACCCACATCAAGACAGGCAGAGTCACTGTCATCAAGCCAAGTTCAAAACCTAATCCGTGCAGGATACGTGTTTTCGTGGTTCTTTTGCTTCTGTCTGTTCCGTAAATTTTGTCGTATCCATAGTTGTAAACGTAGTTCCAAGCCATCGCTATCAATGATATTGCGAGCGCTAAGCCTGCCATTTCACCTGCGCCATTTCCTGTAACATAGGTTGCAAGCCCTGCCATCAAAACCAAAGCAACCAATTCAAATAGCACCATGTGCAACATGCGTTCTTTATGTGACATTTTTCTAACTCTCTTTACGATTAAATAGCCGCCGATGGGCTAATGACTTGGCTAGATAATATCTACTTAAGTGATAATATAAAGATGTTTATCATCACATATGGTGATAGTAAGTTTTGGGAGAAACCGAATGTACAACATTGAACAGCTGAAAATGTTTGTGTATGCCGTTGAATTAGGGTCATTTTCTGCCAGTGCTCGTCAATTGGGTAAGGTGCAGTCGGCGGTGAGCCAAGGCATCAGTAATCTTGAAATAGATTTTAATGTTGAGCTTTTTGATCGTTCGACTCGAAAGCCTTCACTAACCAAAGCGGGCGAGCAGTTATTTAAACAGGTGAAAGCAATCGTGCTTCAGGTTGAAGATCTGAATGTGACGGTTAGTGCGATGGGTAGCGGAGAAGAGGGGCTCATCAAAATTGCATTAGATGATTCATTGCTGGTTCCGAACCTATCTAAGATCCTTAGTCAGTTCAGTCAACAATTCCCTGCGACTGAAGTGGAACTGGTTGCGTGTACCACGACAGAGGTCAATCCGTTAATTATCGAAGAGAGGGCCGACATTGGATTAATGTTTACTAACTTGGCTTTTGATGTCGGTTCTGAGCCTTGCTTTATCGGTCACTTACCGTTTATTGCTGTGTGTCATCCAAGTCATTCGCTCGCAAAAACAGGTGTGGCGAAACTCTCTGATTTGCTCCCGCATCGTCAGCTAATGTTGAGGGGAGATAAAGGTAAGGTGATGGATCAATTTCCACTGATTGCCGGAAAGGTATGGTGGTCAAACAGCTTTATTGTTATCAAAGAGATGGTGCTCGGCAGCGATATTGGGTGGGCATACTTACCCAAACACCTTGTCGAAGAGGAGCTGAATAAACAGCGTTTAGTGGAAATTAATGTCTCATTCGATCACAAAACATGGTCGCCGCCCGTTGATCTTGTTCTGTCTAAAACACGCTCAAAAGGCCCTGCTTTGCTTTGGCTTGAACAAGCTTTGAAAGGCTTACTAGACGAAGCGTAAATTGGACGAGACTTGAATTGGATGAAACTTAACAAAAGAAAGGCTCACCGTTTAACGTGTGAGCCTTTCTGTTCAAAGTGATACTGATTTTTGTGTGGGCTAGATGGAGATCCTAGACGCTAGGTTTAACCGTCTGACCGTTGTAGTACTTGTCTTTCATCTTAAGCGCCACGTTCACTAGGTAAATCAACACAGGTACTTCAATCAGTGGACCGATAACACCTGCAAACGCTTGGTCTGAGTTGATACCGAATACTGAGATAGCAACGGCAATCGCTAGCTCGAAGTTGTTACCTGTCGCTGTGAATGCAATTGATGCGTTCTTGTCGTATTCAATACCCATCTTCTTACCAATGAAGAAGCTGATGAAGAACATCGCTGTGAAGTAGATAGTCAGTGGAACCGCAATCAACAATACGTCCATTGGCAGTTCTACAATCATCTCGCCTTTTAGGCTGAACATCAGAACGATGGTTGCCAGTAGTGCAATCAGTGTGATTGGAGAGATACGTGGAATAAACACATCGTTGTACCACTGCTCGCCTTTCATCGACACAAGGATCTTACGGCTTAGGAAGCCCGCTAAGAATGGGATACCTAGGTAGATAAGCACACTGTGTGCAATGTCGATCATCGAGATATCAACCAACATGCCTTCGTAACCAAATACTGGTGGAAGAACGCTGATGAACAACCACGCCATAAAGCTGTAGCTCACCACTTGGAATGCACTGTTTAGAGCAACCAATGCCGCGCCGTACTCTTTGTTACCGCCGCCGATGTCGTTCCAAACCAGAACCATCGCCACACAACGAGCAAGACCAATCAGAATCACGCCGACCATGTAACCTGGGTGGTCACCCAAGAAAGTCAGTGCCAATACGAACATCAGAATTGGGCCAACAAGCCAGTTCATGATCAAAGATAGCTTGATCGCTTTCTTATCTTTTACCACGGTGCCGAGCAGGTTGTAGTTAACCTTAGCCAGAGGTGGGTACATCATTAAGATAAGGCCAATCGCAAGCGGAATGTTGGTGGTACCAACAGACATAGATTCGTTCCACTGCTCGATCTGTGGGAATAGGGTGCCAAGCAATACACCAAGACCCATGGCAATAAAGATCCACAGTGTTAAGTAGCGATCTAGAAAACCTAACTTTGGTTTCATGATAATCTCTCTTTGTTGATATCGCAAATCGTCGAAAAACGATTGGTTGTGGCAAAAAAACACGCTTAAAAGTAAAGGCCACTAAAGCCGATCATTCAAGCGTGAACTTCTATTTTAAAATGCTGCTAAATACCGATTCGAAGCGTTGAATATTGTCGCGGTCGATGCGGTAACACATCTTCGGCGGAATCGACTCAGCCGTAATAAAACCTGAGGCTTTCAATATTCTTAAGTGCTCTGATACGGTTGATTGAGCTAAACCCAATTCACTCACCAGATCACTGTTCAAGCAGCCGCCCGATTTTTCTAAAGCGGACAAGATACTAAGTATGCGAATCCTCGCTGGATGAGCGAGTGCTTTTGCTAACGCAGCCATCTCTTTTTCTGCTTCAGCATTACTCGGCGGAAGAGGTAGAGAACAGCTATCTGTTGCTTGGCATGTTGCAGTCATACTTAATGGACTCACTTACTACTAATCGTTAAAAGACGATTGATAGTAAGCCTATTTCTTTTATTGGTCAACGCGAAATTTAAAAGTCGGCTTAAATTGGCATATTAAATTATTCGTTTTAGTTAAGCTGATACTCGCTTTCTTATTTGTTTTCACCCCCTTATTGCGCATAAACAAGATCTTAGATTTAAACAAAGAAATCAACCGAAAAGCGTTGCATTCACTGGCTACTCTAGCGATATAATCGAACGTAGAACCGTTACACAAGATAACGAAGAATCATAATTTACACTTTAATATTTACTTATAGGTAAGCTCTGAAATGCCACAACAGAACATCAAATTTATCGCTGCTGATATGGACGGCACTCTGCTTAATGAACACGGAAAGTTAGACCCAGAATTTTTCAATCTTTATGAGCGCTTAGAAGCTCAAGACATTATTTTTGCTGCGGCATCGGGTCGTCAGTACTACAGCCTGATGGAAACCTTTGCTCCACTTAAAGATCGCATGATGTTCGTTGCTGAAAACGGCACATTGGTGATGCACAAAGGCCAAGAACTTTACAGTTGCTTGCTAGATACAGATGCCATCAAAGAGATCATTAAAGAAGCGCGTGCTATTGAAGGCGCGCATGTGGTGCTATGTGGTAAGAAATCGGCGTACATTGAAACCAAAGATGAGCGTGCTCTAGCGGAGATCTCTAAGTACTACCACCGCCGTGAGCAAGTAGAAGACTTACTGGCGGTAGAAGACGATTTCATCAAGGTCGCTATCTGTCACTTTGACGGTTCACAAGAGAAAGTGAACCCGAGCATCAATGCCAAGTTTGGTGAGAACTACCAAGTGGTTGTCAGTGCGAAAATTTGGTTGGATGTGATGAACGCTGAGGCATCAAAAGGCGCGGCGATTAAACACCTACAAAACACACTTGGCTTCACTTACGAACAGACCATGAGTTTTGGTGACTACCTGAATGACTTGGAAATGCTTAAAGAGAGCTACCACTCTTACGCGATGGAAAACGCACATCCTAAGCTGAAAGAGATTGCTCGTTTTGGCGCGCCAAGTAACGTCGATGCAGGTGTATTCCAAGTGCTTGAGAAGCTGCTAGCGTAACGCTCTTTAGCTCCAACAGGTTTTGATGAAAGCCAACTCGGTAATAGGAGTTGGCTTTTTTGTTGCTGAGCCTGAAATTTATAATCCGTCTTAACATTGATTGGCCAACGTGCATTCAGGTTTGATTTGTTTACCAAGTTTACTCATCCAAAATGTAGCAGCTAGAACCACAATTCCTGCAATGGTAAAACCATACACAATGGCATCTGCGTGCGCCAATACCGCAATCAACACATAGCTTAGGCTTTGTGTAAGTGTGGCGAATAGGGCTAGCCCTCCATCCACTCTTCCTCGCTGTTTCATTGCCACCGCGTGGTGCATCCAATTGGTACGTGCGATTCTATTGAGCGCGTTGAATGCCCCGAAGATGAATGTCAGCACAATGATATATGCTGGGTTTTCTACTTGGCTCATGAGCAGTAAAGAGACGGCGATAATCACCATGGCTATTTGGATGATTGTTTTGTGGGAAGCGGACTTTAGAATTAATGGTAAAGACACGCCAATGATCAGTGCACCTATGCCGAGTGAGATGTTGTAAAGCGCGAGCCAATCTCCGGTCACATTGAGCTCTGAAAACCAGATAGGAACCAATCGACTTAAAAAAGTCATCATCGGATATGAGAGACAAGAAACAATCAGGAATCCGTAGAATTGTGGTGACTGAGCAAATACATCCTTAATCTCGATTAGCTGCTGCTTGAAAGGTGTGTTTACGCTGTCCTTGATTCGTCTTCTGTAGGGAGTCATTAGGTAACTGATAGCTGAAATAGTGGAAGCAATACCTGCAAAAATTGCAAACTCATTGATGCTCCATTGTTCTAATAGCACAACGCCCAAAGCCCCTGCACCTAATGTTGTCGACTGCAGAATAATTTCTTGGTGGCTCGAGATTTTGGCGTATTCGTGGTGATCGTAATTCTCTTGCGTAAAGGCGTTGTTGGTGTGCCATGCAAGGCTACTCGAGACCCAAAAAATCAGCTGAGCTGCGCCTAACACCATAATCGAACCAAATCCGAACCAGTATATAGCAGCGACAGTAAATGCGGTTGAAGCTTGAATTATCTGCGCGATGATCAGAATGTGTTTACGAGAATGGCGGTCGATCAACGCAGAAAAATACGGGGTTATTAGAAAAGTTGTAACGGTACAAAGCAGGGCGGTCAGCGCGACAAAAGTCCCCATGTTAGGTGTCGCTAGCATTAACCAAGGCAGTGCTAACATAAACAGCCCTGAGCTGATGCCATCAAAGAAGCGTCCGGTAAGGTAGGGTGGTGTTTTTCTCTTCATATCGTTGTCTCATAGTCTCTGTTTTGCATAACTCTACAACTTAAAGTTAACTTTAAGTCAAAGGTTGATTGAGAGAAGTTGGAGTTATTCTGGAGGGAAGATACCGATATTTGAACGATTGTTCAGTTTGTTGTAATCTGTTGTAGAACGATAATCTAGTAGGAAAGGTGAGTATTCACTTTGTATTGGATACGCATTAGTAACGATATTTGGAATGACTATGAGCAAGAAACTTCAACTTGATATTATTTCTGACGTGATGTGCCCTTGGTGCGTGGTCGGCTACAAAAATCTAGAGCAAGCCGTTTCAGAGCTTGACTTAGAACAACAGATTGAACTTGAATGGCAGCCGTTTGAGCTTAATCCTGATATGCCGCAAGAGGGCGAAAACCTGCGTGACCATATCATGAGAAAATATGGTTCTAGCGCAGAAGAGAGCCAACGTTCACGTGAACAGCTTGCGGCGCGTGGCAAAGCGGTTGGTTTCGATTTCAACTTCTATGACAGCATGAGAATGGTCAATTCACGTCACCTGCATGTGCTACTGGATTTTGCACTAGCGCACGGTAAACAGACTGAGTTAAAGCTACGCTTCTTTACTGCTCACTTCACAGAGCAGAAAGACCTGTCTGACCTTGAAGTCATGGCACAAGAACTTCAAGCGGTTGGGCTAAACTCAACGAAGGCACTGAAGCGCCTAAAGAACACCGACAACTTGAAGCAAATTGAAGCGCAAGAGTTTGAATGGCAACGCATGGGGATCTCTGCAGTTCCTACTGTGGTGTTCAATCGTAAGAGTGCAGTAACGGGCGCTCAGACGGTAGAAACCTACAAGCAGATTCTTCAAGAGCTTCTTGCTGAATCATAAACGGGTCATTGGTATCAATTAGAGTCTGAATTTCATGGAATCATTGTCACTCGCTCAAGCGCAAAAACTGGTATTGCTATCGCAAAAGCTGCCGCCTAAGAAATTACCCCCTAAAAAGCAACGTAATAGTGGCGCTTTGGCGAACACGTTGTCTGCGATTGAAAACCTTGGCTATGTGCAAATTGATACCATCTCTGTGATTCAGCGAGCACACCATCATACGTTGTGGAATCGCAATCAAGACTACAAACTTGATCATCTCGACAAGCTGCTAGAGCGTCGAGAGGTGTTTGAGTATTGGTCGCATGCCGCCGCGTATTTACCCATGCGTGACTTTCGATTCAGCCTACATCGCAAGAATGGCTTTGCGAGCGGTAAGCTAAAGCATTGGTATAAAAAGGATGACGCACTGATGGCTCATGTTCTCAAACGTATTGAGAATGAAGGGCCGTTGATGGCGAAAGATTTTGAAGGGGATAGGCCAAACCCCGGCGGTTGGGGCGGTAAACCGGCCAAGCAAGCATTAGAAACATTGTTCATGCAAGGTGACTTAATGGTGCCAAGCCGAGTGAATTTTCATAAGGTGTATGACCTAACCGAGCGAGTTTTACCGAGCGGAATTGATACCTCTGAACCGACAGAACAAGAGTACATCGAGCATCTGATAACACGTTATTTAGAGGCTAACGGAGTTGGAATAGCGTCGGAAATGAGTTACCTACTTAAGAACACTAAGCCTCTGATTCAGAAAACACTCCAACAGATGCTTGAAGATAAGCAGGTTCTGAAAGTAGAGATTCAAGGCTCTGATTACTATGTCCTGCCTGATGCGTTTGAGTTGTTGAATCAACCCCTTTCCAGAACCAAGCTAAAGATACTGTCTCCGTTTGATAATCTGTTGATTCAACGAAAGCGAATGCAATCATTGTTCAACTTTGACTACCTCCTTGAGTGCTATGTGCCAGAGGCCAAGCGTCAGTTTGGTTACTTTAGTTTGCCGATTCTGTGGCAAGGTAAGCTGGTGGCGCGAATGGATTGTAAGGTCGATAGGAAGACCCGTTTACTCAATATTCGTAACTTGGTTGTTGAAGACAAAGTTAAAAGTCATGAGTCATTGATTCACGCTTTGTGCGAAGAACTTAAACACTTCATGGTGTTCAACCAATGTGATGAGATGATCGTCCATAACACCACACCTTCTGAGCTTGGTAAACGCTTGATGAGCCATTGGCAAACAGTCTAGCGGTCTTTGTTGTTTAGAAAGTGGTTAGTTACTCAGAAAGAGCGGCTAATAAAAATTCGACAAAAGTTCGGTTCTTTAAAGAAAGTTGCTTAGTTTTGTAGAGCAAGTGAATAGGCTTTGGTAACGGCGCCATGCCGGGCAAGATCTCCAATAGCATCCCACGCTCAATTTCTTCGGCAACTAAGATAGTCGGCTGTAACAACACACCTACGCCTTGTAGAGCGGCATATCGCAACACATCACCATTATTCGACATCAAGCGCACACGTTCTTTATTCGGTGTAGCGTGAGGAGCTTGGCTGCTGTAACTGAACCCAAGCGACGGGTGCTGCGCTAAGTCTTCTAATACTCTGATATCAGCATGCTGGTTAAGATAATCGGGCGCCGCGCAATAACACATTTCATAACCCCCTAAATACCTTGCGACCAAGCTTGAATCAGATAGGTCACCAATTCGCACAATTAGATCAATGTCAGATGAATAAGGATCAACAAGGTCATTATTCAACATCAGCTCAACGTTAATGGTTGGGTGATGCGCGAGAAACTTAGCTACGATAGGGGCAAGTACCTTGTTGCCGTAGGTGACGGGGCAGTTAATCTTTACTGTGCCTTGCGGTTGGTTTTCCAAGGTTTGAATCAGGTTCTCTGCATTGCTGATGTCTTCGAGAATTCGCTTACATTCTCGATAATAAAGCTGACCTGAATCAGTTAAAGACTGCTTACGCGTGGTGCGGTGGATCAGCTGAGACTTCAAACTGGCTTCTAAGGAATGGACATGTTTACTTATCATGGTCGCCGACAGGTTGAAGTGGTTTGCGGCGCTACGAAAGCTGCCCTGTTCCACTACGTAGACGAAGACTTTCATGCTAGTTAACTTATCCATTGAACACTCTTGGTTGATAAACAATAAACAAAACGCGAGTTTATCAATTATTAGGGGTTAATTATATTAATGGCAAACCGATAATTAACTAAAATAAGAGCGTGAAATGCCTCAAACGAATGAAACCATCTTTGTTACTGCCGAACTTAAGATCAAAACCAACATTGAGCGAGCTGCTGCGATCGAAGCTATCGAACAGTTTTGTTTAGACATGCAAAGCGAGCCGGGCTGCCTGCAAGCTATTGCAACCTATGATCAAAGCCAAAGCGATCGTGTGATCTTGCTTGAGCAATACGCAAACCGCGAGGCGATTAATCAGCACTTTGTGATGCCTCATACCCAAGCGTTTATCGAGCGTGATATTACGGAATTAGTGCAAGCATTCGAAACGCAACGTGGGCCTATCAAAGCACAAGAACAGGAGATCTAAGACATGAAATGGGGAATCCTAGGAACCAGTTTTATCTCAGGCGTAATGGCGGATGCGATTAAAGGCGATGCTCAAAGCGATCTGTATGCCGTTGCTGGTCGTACTGAAAAAACACTTAACGAGTTTGCTGCCCAATACCAACCAACACGAACCTTCAACAGCTATGAAGCCTTGATTGAAGATGAGTCGGTCGACATTATCTACATTGCTCTGCCAAACCATGTCCATCATGAGTATGTGATTAAAGCAGCTCAAAAAGGCAAAGCGATCTTGTGTGAGAAGTCTCTGTCGGTAGATATGGAAAAAACCGAGCAAGCTTTACTAGCCGTGAAAGAAGCGGGCGTATTCTTTGCTGAAGGTCTGATGTATTTAAACCATCCACTTATCACCAAGCTTCATCAAGAACTAGCGACCGGTGAGATTGGCGAAGTGCGCTCAATTCAAGGTTCCTACGTTGCGGCGATTGATCAGTTCGTGAACCCAGCAAGTAAAGGCGCGCTATACAACCTTGGCTGCTACCCAATGTCGCTGATTCACTCTGTCGCGCAGCAGCAATTTGGTGAGAGTGTGTTCGATGATGTGCAGATATCAGCAATCGGTCGACGAGGCGAAGATGACAATATCTGTGAGTCGTCGGCGATGATGCGTTTCAACGACCGCTTTACCGCGCAAATCCATACTGCAGAAGACCACGGTTTAAAGCACGGCTTTACGATCCTAGGCAGCAAAGGATGTATTACGCTAGATACCAACCCATGGTTACCGACTGCAGAAAACACGTTTACGGTAGAGATCTATGAGACGTCGACACGTGAAGTGAAAGTCGAAGCGCAAGGCGATGGCTTCCATTATCAAGTGCGCAATATCCGCCAAGCGGTTGAGCAAGGTAAGACACAGCTTGCTGCGCCAATGGCGAGCCACCAAGACTCTCGCGTGATCATGAAGCTACTGACTGATTGGGAACAAGCGGCGAGCTAACATCTTCGTAAATTCTATATTCGCCTCATGTTTGATTGCCTCGTAAGCTATCAAACATGAGGCGTTTCCTCTATATCTTCTAGTCGACTCTCCCAATAAATACTTTGCATTTGAAACAGTCACAGTGTCCAATGTCGTTCAAACAATATTGACTGAAAAACCTTATTTTTTAAGGTGTTAAATAGGAAGCTTTCCGTATGCGTAAATCAGATAAGAAAATCGAAAATCAAATCAGAGACGTGTTAACTGACGTTTGTGAAGACACGCTGAAAGGCTTCGATGGTTTTTTATGGGTGACTCACTCGGTCAACTTCTCATCTTTTCCGCAAAGTTTGAAAATTGTCTGTGTATTCGATACCAATCAGGATAGAACGAACTTCTTAAGTGGCGAAGGTCAACAGAGTGCCTCTGGGGCTATCCAACACGCGTTCAATCAAGTTGGGATTCAACTGAAGAATATCGATAAGCATGTTAGTTACGATACACAAGAAAATTGCGACCGTGACCACCAAGGGAAGTGGAACAAGAGGCTTTAAGGTGCGTTGTCATCGTTCTTGTTTAGACAGCCTATCCAAATTGAGTTTCAATAGTGTGGCGCTCAAACTGAGATTCGATACAGCAAATCCAAGTCCTATTCTGAGTTCTAGGCTCTGATAACTTCTCATCTTCCAAACCGTATTATTCTCATTTTGAGAAAATCTGAGCTGATTTCTCGTTAGCCGGAGATACTTGGTTTCCAAATAAAATTAAAATCACAAAAACTTATCTTTTCCTTAATGCATTGATTTTGAATCGGCATTTGCTCGTTTTACTTGCCACCGATGAAACAAGACAGACGAGCACTTGAACAATAGAGCCATGTAGTCGATACTTTTTTCGTATTTTGATTCCTAAATTGACACGTAAGTTGGCTGACTTTTCGTCTTGTGATTTAAGGCATGACAGTATCGATTAGGAAATTTGAATCATGAAAACCTACATTTCTGGGCTGCTCGCACTCATACCGTCATGTTTAATCGCTGGTTACGCTTTTGCTGTTGGTACAGCGGTTGTGCTGCCAGGGCAACATGAAGTTGGTGTTGATCTATCGGGCTCCCCACTATCTGCGAATGCCGTCATTGATTGGGAAATTTCCAACAGTGATATTGTGTTCGGAGCTTATGCCGACAAAGCTGACAATGAGCGGGCCACGACAATTGGTTATATGTACAACCAAGTCATGGCGATGAACTCGGGTTGGTTGGAGAACGATCTCCGTAGCCAAGCTGAGTTAGAAGGCCTCAATTTCGAAGACTATTTCCTGCACTTTTCTGAAGATACTGTCATTGCCGAAGTTGATAAAACTCACGGCGAAAAGACTCTTTTAAACCGAAAACCTATGATCTTGGGTTATACAGCCAGTGAAGACCATGCTGGCTTTTGGCTGTATCAAGAGCCTCCGTGGGATGCCGATGTGTTTGAGAATTTCGAACAGGGTGGGGCTTTGTATGTCTATCATGCTGAGCAGTTCGAACGGCTGACCTTTAAGTTCTCACAGTTTGCTGGCAGCGGCGAATTTTGGATTGAATACCCAACGGCTATTGATTCTCAGGGTAGGGTTTCACAATGGGAAAGGCTTGATGTAAAGAAAGACAAAACGCTCAGCATGACCAAAAACCAATCGGTGATTTGGAACCTTCCGGATAACTGGGTAAGAGCCACAACTCATGATGGCAGTGGTGCGAGCTATGGTGGCGGCCAGTATTTTGGTTCAACTTTTTTGAGAGATGGCGGGCGCTTATACGTTGTAAGAGTTCGTTGGCAAAGTGAGAACGCCGACGACAGGCCGCGTTTAAAAGAAGTGAAACTCAAGAACAGTTTTCCAACCGTCAAGTTAACCGACGCTCCGACTACAACACCGGACGGCAATGCTATCAGCCAATGGCGAAAAATCCGCGGTTTTGATGTGTCTGCAGACCTAGATGGCGATAACTACTTGTCGCCAAGCGAGTATCGAAATCGAACCAATAAGAACGCAACAGCGCGTTTTCGTTGGGAATCAAGAGTGGTGCCATTTGGTCGAATGTGGAGCGCTAACTCATCTTGGTCGCTAACAAACGTCGCAAACGCGGATTATCTATCTGCCATTCATCGCTACTACAAGCAAAGTTGGGCAAGCCAAGGTTTGAATGGTGCGTACAACGACGACACAAATAAACTTATTGGTTCGAACCAGTTCTATGTTCATTCTGGCGGGCATGTTCAAGAGTTAGGAGCAGTTGCGGGTTCTAATCAAGCGGATGATCTCTATAAGCAACAATTTTCAGCGTTTCTGAAAAATCTATCTGCTTTAGAAAGTGATGCGTCGATTGGGTTGAATATCGGAACCGCGAACTTACTGGGTCGAAATGGACAGTCTCATCTTAGCGAGGCGGGATCTCTGTATTTACGCGAGCACTACATTTTTCCGTCTACTGGCTTTAGTGGTTACTCAGGGATCTCTAAATTCTGGGATAATTCTGCGCTCGCCTATAATGGACAAAGTGTTATTTTTCAGGCGACAACGCGTTATGGGCGAGTTCAGTATCTTGGAAATAGTGAAGAGAATTGGAAGCAAGACCAATACTCGACCCTAGCGATCTACCACCTCAATCGACATTCTCAACATAGCTATTTCAATCAGTGGAACAATGGTTACGTCTATGGAAGTGGCAATACGACGGCTGACACTTTCTGGCAAAGTGGTGTCCCTAAAAACATCGCCTACCAACCCAGTTCTTTATTGGCCGTTGATTTGGGAGAGCCGAGTCATCACATCCCACAAGGCTTTGAGCCGATTCCTTTGATGCTTTCGACAACGACACCTCAGCCCGCTGACTACACCATCGTTGGCGATTCCTCGATGAACGAAATGGTGCATGCTGATCTGCCCAATGGCATGACTCACGTTCTACCGACGTTCACGTACTTTATGTATCAATCTGAAAATCAGGTGGTTGCTGGTGGTCCTGAGGACATGGTGTTAGCGAGAGAGTTCAGCAATGGTCGTGTGTTGTATCGCACGGATTTCCACGGTAAGAATCCGAGCTTTTATGAAGCGTCAAAACTCACCATTACGCTGGATGTTCCAATGAAACCTGTTGATGCTAGCGGTAACGTTGGTGACTATGTGAGTGAAATAGAAATTGGCGGTTATGAAGGGCTTTTCTTACTTTATTAGAACCAATGTGAGTGAGTACTCTCGAACCAGAGTAGACTAGAGCTTAGGTTCGGGATATGAGCTTATTCTTTTTACACTGCTTAAACTCTTTGGCGATCCAGGATTGCTCGTTTAAACCATTGTCGATTAGAGCAAAAAGGTAGCCATCGACTTTGCCTGAAGCCGCAGGATATTCTTGAAAAGCGTGCTTAGGGTAGCCGGGGTAATCTGTCTCGTATTGAGCGTCTAACTGCTTACCGAGTTGACGCCACTTTACGAATAACTCAGAAGAAGATGTCTCAACCTTATATTGACCTAAAATACGTTGGTGATGGGTTAACGCCACTTTAGCGCAGTGGTTGGTCTGTACGACTTTTTGTATCAATTCAACTTGTTCTTCACTCATGGTTTTCGCCAGTACATTCTCTTGTTCGATGCGCGTCATTCGCTCACCAAACGTTTCAGCATGGGTGGGAAACACAAAAGTAAGCGGTAAAGCCAATACCAAAAGACGCTTGTAGAACATAACCAAACTCGTTAAAAGGATTCGCGGCTATTATGCCGCCCGCCGCCAATATTATTAATGAATATAAACGCTTAATTGTAAGAATTATTTTTGTCGAGTAGATAAATAGATGGTTTTGGAGTGGTGGCATTCAGGCTCTGAATGTTTAGTTGGTGAGCCTGAAATTTGATGAGGGATCCGTTACGAATTAATGACCTTGATGCCTTTGTCTTGAAGCTCATCAATCACGCTACTCGAAAGATCAATGTCGGTGATCACGCCATCAAGCGCACTTAAATCTAAGGCGTGGAAAGTAGCGATACGTCCGTATTTGGTTGAGTCTGAAATCAGATAGTTTGAATGAGCTGCTTGAACAATGGCTTGTTTGACTAATACCTTATTTTCACAAGGTGTCGAGAGCCCTTTTAGATTCCAAGACGAAGAAGAGATAAACGCAATATCAATATTCATCCCTGCCAAGAACTCAGCTACTTTGCCCCCAATACTCGATTGATTTTCACGGTCAATCTTGCCACCAGTATGGTAAATCTCAGATTGTGTGCTGTTCATTAGGTACGCGGCAATCGCGAAGTCATTGGTGATGATAAGCAGATCATCTCGCCCTGCAAGTTGGTGAGCGATCTCCAAAGAGGTTGTTCCAGCGTCTAAGTAGATAGTCGAATACTCAGGAACCAATTGAGCAGCTAGTTGACCTATTTGAGCTTTTTCGCTTGCTTGCTGTTCTACCTTGATGTCGTGTGACAATTCGCTGTGAAGTGCTTTAGTCAGCTGAACGCCACCCGAAACTGAAATCACTTTCCCTGATGTCTCTAGCTTTACGATATCTCGACGAATGGTCATATGAGACACCTCTAAGTGCTCAACAAGCTCAGAAATACTGATCACTTCTTGGTGTGATAATAGTGACAAAATGGTTCTCTGACGTTCCGCTGGAATCATGATTCTTCTTCTATGTTCTTATTTTTCATCATCCTATCAATCTTTAGCTGTTTTGTGAATATCTGTGAATATCTGTTGTGAAATAGCAATTAGAACTGTGATTGCTGCCGAAATTACCCTTATCTAATGCCTCGAAAGGGTTAAATTACTCAACTGTGTTAACTTTTGTTAAAAGTGTGACTTATCACTAAGTCGCATTCGGTTGCTTCACATATAATCACAAACATAAACAAGAATTAACAAATCTAGAATTCAATAATTACGTGAAAGGCATCTTGCTATGAATGAAGTTCAATCTGTTGGTGTTATCGGTTTAGGTTCTATGGGCATGGGCGCAGCGAAGTCATGCGTGCGTGCAGGGCTTGATGTATATGGTTTCGATTTGAATCTGCAAGCGCTTGAAACCTTGGGTGAATATGGCGCAAAAGCGGTTTCGACAAGTGCGGTTGAGTTTGCAGACAAACTTGATTCAGTTTTGGTATTGGTTGTGAATGCAGCTCAAGTTAACACGGTACTGTTTAAGACTGGTCTTGCGGCGGCACTAAGACCTAACACGCCAGTTATGGTCTCGGCAACGATCTCAGCAGAAGACGCGAAACAAATCGAAGCTCAGCTTGCTGAACATGATCTTGTGATGCTGGATGCGCCAGTGTCCGGCGGTGCAGTAAAAGCAGAAGCCGGTGAAATGACCATCATGGCTTCAGGTTCGACAAGTACATTCGAAGTATTGGCTCCTGTACTCGATGCAACTGCAGCTAAAGTCTACAACATCGGTGAGGCCATTGGCCTTGGTGCGACCGTTAAGATTATCCACCAGTTACTAGCAGGTGTTCATATTGCTGCGGGCGCTGAAGCGATGGCACTAGCCGCACGCGCAAACATTCCGCTTGATTTGATGTACGACGTTGTTACGAATGCAGCGGGCAACTCTTGGATGTTCGAGAACCGCATGAAGCACGTAGTCGATGGTGATTACTCTCCAAAATCTATGGTTGATATCTTTGTGAAGGATTTGAACTTGGTATCAGATACCGCTCAAGACCTGAAATTCCCACTCCCGCTATCAAGTGCTGCACTGAACATGTTCGTTAGCGCGAGCAATGCTGGCTTTGGTCAAGAAGATGACAGCGCAGTGATTAAAGTATTCCAAGGTATTGATCTACCAGGTGTAAATACGTCAAAGGCGGAGAAATAATCATGTTATTAGGTGTTATTGCAGACGACTTTACAGGTGCAACAGACATTGCTGGTTTCTTGGTTGAAAACGGTATGCGCACTGTTCAATTGAATGGGATTCCAACGGGGGAGTTTGACACATCAGCAGATGCTGTGGTGATCAGCCTTAAATCTCGCTCTTGCCCAGTTGACGAAGCGGTGACGGATTCGGTTACTGCGCTTAAATGGCTTCAATCTCAAGGCTGCCAACAGTTTTACTTTAAATACTGCTCAACGTTCGACAGTACCGCTGAGGGCAATATTGGTCCCGTAACAGATGCACTTTTGGCTGAACTTGGAGAATCTTTCACTATGGTTTGCCCTGCATTGCCAGTAAATGGTCGCACGGTTTACAACGGTCATTTGTTTGTTTTTGGTGAGTTGCTCAGTGATTCAGGTATGCGTAATCACCCTGTTACACCAATGACGGATTCAAGTGTGGTTCGAATGATGGACGCACAATCAGAAGGTGTTTCCGGTTTAGTTAACTTTCAAACGATTGAACAGGGCGCTGATGCGGTTACCGCTCGTTTTAACGAACTCAAAGCTCAAGGTAGTCGCTACGCCGTGGTAGACGCATTTAATGCAGAGCACTTGGTGACGTTAGGTCAAGCGGCTAAATCTCTGAAACTAATCACAGGTGGCTCAGGCCTAGCTGCTGGTATCGCTAAAAATTGGACAGAACATCTTGCTGACCAAAGTGATGCAAAACATGCCGGTAGCCCAGTCAAAGCACCAACCGTTGTGTTCTCTGGTTCTTGTTCAGTGATGACTAACCAACAAGTTGCGGTATACAAGCAGCTTGCTCCTCACTTTGCTATCGATGTGAAGGCTTGCTTAACCAATGATCAATACGCCAATGAAGTGTTCGATTGGGTGATGACCAATAACCAAGGCGAGTTTGCTCCTTTGGTTTATGCAACCGCAGATGCTGCCGCACTAAAAGCAATTCAAGAAGAGTACGGCGCACAAGCTTCAAGCCACGCCGTTGAACAATTTTTTAGTCAACTCGCTATCAAACTACAACAACATGGCGTGAAAAACTTCATCGTTGCTGGTGGTGAAACATCAGGCGTCGTGACGCAAAGCCTAGCCGTGAAAGGTTTTCATATTGGTCCTCAAATCGCAC
Source organism: Vibrio sp. 1CM8B (assembly GCF_023161685.1). Classification (NCBI taxonomy): domain Bacteria; kingdom Pseudomonadati; phylum Pseudomonadota; class Gammaproteobacteria; order Vibrionales; family Vibrionaceae; genus Vibrio; species Vibrio sp. 1CM8B. Next base: position 287,943 of record NZ_JALNTU010000001.1, on the reverse strand, counting down.
CAGGTGTGCCTTGGGTTAAATCGGTCGAAGGTGAGCTATCACTAGCGCTAAAATCGGGCAATTTTGGTGATGAAAACTTCTTCGCTAAAGCTCAATCATTCTTTTCATAAGCGAGATTCAAATGAGTAAAGTTTTGATGAACGAGCAGCAGTTAAGAGAGCAAATGGTCACGCTCGCTCGTTCAATGTTCGAACGAGGTTACGCCACTGGTGGTGCAGGTAACCTGTCTATCAAATTACCTAATGGGCATTTTCTAGCAACACCAACAGGCTCTTCATTTGGTCGCCTTGTCGCTGAGGAATTGTCGGTTGTCGATATCGATGGCAACCACATCTCAGGTAAGAAGCCTTCTAAAGAAGCGGCATTCCACCTAGCGATTTACCGTAATAATCCTGTATGCAATGCCATTGTTCATTTGCATTCTACTTACCTTACCGCGTTGTCTTGCCTTGAAGGGTTGGATCGTAACAACGCGATTAAGGCTTTCACACCGTATTTCGTGATGCGAATTGGCGAGTTACCAGTCATTCCTTACCTACGTCCGGGTGACCCACAAATCGCTGAAGAGTTGGCAAAACGAGCAGGTGATTATCGAGCATTTTTGTTAGCAAACCACGGCCCAGTAGTAACAGGCACTGACTTTGTTGATGCCGTTGATAACGCTGAAGAGCTAGAAGAGACCGCCAAATTAGCATTCTTATTGAAAGGGAATGATATCCGTTACCTAACGGACGAAGAAGTGATGGATTTAAAAGGGAGAGGCAAATAATGGCTAAGTTCGCAGCAAACTTAACGATGTTATTCACAGAAGTACCATTTCTAGAGCGTTTTGAAAAAGCACACCAAGCCGGTTTCAAAGCTGTTGAATACCTATTCCCTTATGCATTTGAGGCCGAAGAGCTTGCAGCAAAAATGCAGAGATTTGGTTTTGAACAGGCGCTGTTCAACATGCCTCCAGGTGATTGGGACGCAGGCGAGCGTGGCTTCGCAGCGATTCCTGGCCGTGAAGAAGAGTTTAAAGCCAGCGTTGATACGGCACTTATGTACGCTAAAGCGCTGAATTGCAAGAAAGTTCACGCGATGTCGGGTCTACATGATGCGAATTTCACGAGGCAGCAACACGTTGAAACCTTTATCTCAAATATTCGTTTTGCCGCAGATAAGTTTGCTGAGCATAACATCGAATTGATGATTGAACCGCTAAATAGCCGTGATGTTCCTAATTACTTCGTTGCTCACCAACGTGACGCTGTCGAACTGATTAAGTTAGTCGATAGGCCAAATGTGAAGCTGCAACTCGACCTTTATCACGCGCAAATCATGGATGGTGATTTAAGTACTTTGATTCGTGAAGTGGCTGCTTATACCGGTCATATCCAAATTGCTTCTGTACCAGAAAGGCATGAACCATCGGAAGGCGAACTGAACTACCCACACTTGTTTAGTGTTTTGGATGATTCAGGTTACCAAGGTTGGATTGGTTGTGAATATAACCCAAGAGGCACGACAGAAGAGGGGCTTGGCTGGGTAAAAAGTTACTTATAGCGCGGTGTGAATGGCGTTTATATGTAACGAACCATAAAAGTAAAAACTGATTTAGATAACACGGCTTACAGGTAAGCCAACACATAACGATAAAGTGCAATAGGTGATCCCGATATCACCTATATGCACCACCCTACAATTTTCATAAAAATGAAGAAAGAGACAAAAGGAATATAAAAATGGATGGAGCACTGATAGGCATCGTAATTGGCATCTTAGCCATGATGGGTATGATTATTAAAACGAGAATCCCAGTCGCACTTGCTATGGTTATTGCAAGTATCATCATGGGTCTTTTTGCGGGTATGGCGCCAACAGAGTTGATTGATGCAATTAAAGCTGGTTTTGGTGGCGTGCTTGGTGGTATTGGTTTGATCATCGCGTTCGGCGTTATCATGGGCGCGTGTTTCGAACGCTCTGGAGCCGCTGTTCGAATGGCAAAAACGTTTGTAAAGCTGTGTGGTAAAGGTCGTGAAGACTTAGCGCTAGGTTTTACAGGGGTGCTTGTCGCTATACCAGTTTTCTGTGACTCTGCGTACATCATTTTGCATTCTCTTGTTCGCGCAATTTCACGTGATACGGGGAAGTCAGCGGTTGGCCTAGGTGTGACTCTAGCGCTTGGCTTGCTTATCACTCACGCACTTGTGCCACCAACACCGGGTCCAGTTGCTGTGGCTGGAATTCTGGGTGTAGACCTAGGTGAATACATGTTATGGGGTTTGATGGTTTCTATCCCTATGATGCTTCTTTCTATGATTTATATTCGCCGAGTAGGTAACGAGTACTACCGCGTACCAAACGGAGAGACATGGATTACTAACCAAGCTGATTGGGCAAACCTTGAGAAAGTAAAAGAAACAGATGACAGAGAGCTACCAAGTAACTTTTTATCATTCGGTCCAATTCTGCTGCCAATCGCATTCATCCTAATCAACACGCTTGTTGGTCAAGGTGACACTGCAATGCACAACGTTATTTCGTTGATTGGTAACCCAGTGGTTGCTGTTGGTATCGGTGTTCTTATGGCGCTATACGGTCTTACTCGTCATATTGAGCGCAAAGACATGGTTAGCTCTATGGATGATGCTCTGTCTACTACAGGTCTAATTCTTGTGGTAACTGGCTGTGGTGGCGCAATGGGTGCAGTACTTAAAGCATCAGGTGCTGGCCCTCAAGTAGCCGAAGCTATCGCGAGCAGCGGTATTCCACCTCTACTTGTACCACTAGCAATTGCTTCAATGCTTCGTCTAATCCAAGGTTCAGCAACGGCATCAATGATGGTTGCAGCAACGATGACGCTGCCATTGGTTGAAACGTTAGGTCTAGACCCAGTATTCGTAGCACTTGCATGTGCGGTAGGTCCGGTTGGCTTCTCTCATTTGAACGATTCGTACTTCCACATCATCAACCGTACGTTAGGTATTACTGAACTTGCTGACCAAATTAAGATCTGGTCTGTGTCTTCAACTATCGCATGGGCGATTGGTGCAAGCATCATCATGATTCTAAACTTAGTGTTTGGTAAAGGCGGTACGTTGATCGACCCACTGATTCCAATTGCGGTTCTAGGTGCTGTATTCGTTTGGCTAAAAAGCAAAGAGAAATCACAAGTAAAGACAGCCGTTACTAACTAATACTGCTTACCTTTATATACTGCCCCTATTAAGTGATTAGCTTGCTGATCTTCAATAGGGGCATTTTTGGATCGGACACTCACAAAATTACTAATCTTTTGGATCTCTCAGTATGAAAATTGTTATTGCACCAGACTCGTTTAAAGAATCTTTATCGGCTGTATTGGTGGCGGCGTGCATTGAAAAGGGCTTTCGTGAAATCTTCCCTGACGCTGAATACGTGACCTTGCCTTTGGCCGATGGCGGCGAAGGGACTGTGGATGTGTTATTGCAAGGTTTAGTAGGGCAGAAGCGAACACATCAAGTGGAAGGGCCGTTGGGCGCATTGGTTAATGCTGAATGGGCGATGCTTGAGCCATCCGATAGCAACCCGAACAAAACGGCACTGGTTGAAATTGCTGCGGCATCAGGTTTGGATTTATTAGCGCCAGAGCAGCGTAACCCTTTGGTGGCTTCTTCATTTGGCACTGGGCAATTGATTTTGGAAGCGATAGAGCAGGGGGCTCAAACGATTATTCTTGGATTGGGTGGCAGTGCGACTAATGATGGTGGTGCGGGTATTGTTCAAGCGTTAGGTGGGACACTGTTAGATAATGCAGGGCAAGAGCTTAACCGAGGTGGTGCTGCACTTGCAGAACTCGCATCAATAGATCTTACCGGCTTAGATTCGCGCTGTGCAGATATCGAATTGATTGTGGCATGCGATGTCGATAATCCGCTGTGTGGTGACAACGGTGCCAGCCATATATTCGGCCCACAAAAAGGGGCGACCCTAGAACATGTCTTGATGCTTGATAAGGCGCTTGCGAATTTTGCTCAAGTTGCAGAAACACAAGGCCTTGTTGGTGGCGATGACCCTGTTCACAAGCGTACTGGTTATGGCGCGGCTGGTGGTGCTCCAATGGGACTTGGTTTGTTGTTTAACATGCAGATTAAACCGGGTATTGAGATGGTGCTTGATGTTTTGCAAGCCGATGAAGTACTAAAAGGCGCAGACCTTGTGATTACCGGCGAAGGTCAGATGGACAATCAAACTCTGCAAGGAAAAGCGCCTTATGGGATTGCTAAACGTGCGAGCTTACAGGGCATTCCGACCATAGGGATTGCAGGTTCTTTAGGTACAGAGGTTGAAGCCTTGTATGGTGAAATGAACAGCTTGTTTGGTACCGTGAGATCACCTCAAACCTTAGAAAAAGTACTACAAGAGGCTGATATCAACTTGACGAGAACGGCAAGAAATATTGCAGCGACTTTACGGTTAGGTCACAAAATATCGCAAAAATAGTGGGGATCTACAAGATGGGGTGAACCGATGTTTGGTTTGCTGTGTTTCGTAAGTTCATGATTATTATATTTTAAATATTCTTATCAATATGAAATGATTATGATTTAGATCATTAACTTGATAGGTTTTGTCCATGGTAACGATAATTACAAACGATTATATTTTACTTTGATTCAAGCTTATTCTATATCCTTAGTTACTGCGTGGTTTTGTGTGATGAATAACTACCATACAGAAGTGGCGGTGCAACAAAGATGCTGCACCTAAAAGGTAATAAGGAATTGATGATGAGTAAAAAACTAACTACAGCTGCGGGTTGTCCTGTTGCTCATAACCAGAATGTTCAAACTGCGGGCAAACGTGGTCCTCAACTTCTTCAAGACGTTTGGTTTTTGGAGAAATTGGCCCATTTTGATCGTGAAGTGATTCCAGAGCGTCGTATGCACGCGAAAGGCTCAGGTGCTTACGGCACATTTACCGTTACACACGACATCACAAAATACACCAAGGCAAAATTGTTCTCTGAAGTGGGTAAAAAAACCGACTTGTTTGCACGTTTCACAACAGTTGCGGGTGAGCGCGGTGCTGCCGATGCTGAGCGAGATATCCGTGGCTTTGCATTGAAGTTTTATACTGAAGAAGGCAACTGGGATATGGTGGGTAACAACACGCCAGTATTCTTCCTTCGTGATCCTCTTAAGTTCCCTGACTTAAACCACGCGGTGAAACGTGATCCACGCACCAACATGCGTAGCGCGAAAAACAACTGGGATTTCTGGACTTCTCTTCCGGAAGCTCTGCACCAAATTACTATCGTAATGAGTGACCGTGGTATCCCGGCAACTTACCGTCACATGCACGGTTTTGGTAGCCACACGTTCAGCTTCATCAACGCTGATAACGAACGTTTCTGGGTGAAATTCCACTTCAAATCTCAGCAAGGTATTAAGAACCTTTCTGATGCAGAAGCGGCACAAGTGATCGGTGATGATCGCGAAAGCCACCAACGTGATTTGCTAGATAGCATCGATAACCAAGACTTCCCGAAATGGACGTTGAAAGTACAAGTGATGCCAGAAGCAGATGCAGCGAAGGTTCCATACAACCCATTCGATTTGACTAAAATCTGGCCTCATGCAGATTACCCGTTGATTGAAGTGGGTGAATTCGAGCTAAACCGCAACCCGCAAAACTTCTTCGCAGAAGTAGAGCAGTCGGCATTCAACCCTGCAAACGTAGTTCCAGGTATCAGCTTCTCGCCAGACAAGATGCTACAAGGCCGTCTGTTTGCTTACGGTGATGCGCAACGTTACCGTTTGGGTGTTAACCATCAGCACATTCCAGTGAATGCGCCTCGTTGCCCAGTACACAGCTACCACCGTGATGGCGCGATGCGCGTCGATGGTAACTTCGGTGGCACATTAGGTTATGAGCCAAACAACGAAGGTCAATGGGCTGAGCAACCAGATTTCGCTGAACCAGCACTGAACCTAGATGGCGCAGCAGCACACTGGGATCACCGTGAAGATGAAGATTACTTCTCGCAGCCGGGTGACTTGTTCCGCCTAATGACACCAGAGAAGCAAGCGATTCTGTTTGATAATACAGCTCGTAACCTAGGCGGCGTGCCAAAAGAGATTCAACTGCGTCATCTAAGACACTGTTACAAAGCCGATCCAGCTTATGGTGAAGGCATTGGTAAACTGCTTGAAATCGATGTGAGTGAATTTAAGTCGTAATCAAGATGATTGATTAATTGAAAGGCCGTTGAGTGAATCATTTGATGGCCTTTTTTGATCTCGCCGGTTATTAAGCAACCCTAAATTATTGAAAAATTTAATAATCCTCATTGATAGTTTTTACCTATCGAATTGATAAATCTATCCCATTATCTTTGTAAGAGTGATGGGATTATTCTACGACTATCAGTTTATAAAGTAGAAGAGTTTGAGATGAATAAGAGCGCATTAATCGTTGAAGGTGGAGCAATGAGAGGCATTTTTGCTGCCGGAGTTTTAGACGCCTTTATGCAAGACGATTTCCGTCCTTATGACTTTGCCATCGGTGTATCTGCAGGTGTGTCGAATCTGGTTGGCTACTTATCTCATGCACCAAAACGCAGTTATGATGTGATCACCACGATGGCGACGGATAAGACCTTCTTTAATCCTACTCGCTTTGCCAAAGGTGGTAATTTAGTGGACGTGAAATGGTTATGGAACGAATCCAATCAGCGTTATCCGCTCGATTGTGGTGAGCTTTTTTCAAGTATCCCACTCATCGCTGCTGTAACAAACGTCGATACGGGCAGTGCAGACTACTACCATATTAAGCCAGAAAACCTTTCTAACGTGGTGGAAGCGACCACCGCTTTACCTATTGCTTACCGCGAGACACCGTGTTTCTCTGGCGGCTGTTATACCGATGGTGGTGTCGCGGATTCGATTCCGGTGCGCGAAGCATACCGTCGTGGTGCGCGAGACATTACGGTGATTCTTTCTCATCCTTTAAGTTACCGAATGAAGCCTCAAAAGCACCAATGGATGCTGAAGAAACTATTAAAGAAATTCCCAAATATTGCAGAATCGATGGCGGTGCGTGCTGAAAACTACAACCAGTCTTTGGAGTTCATTCGTAACCCACCCAAAGATGCGACCATTAAAGTGATAGCGCCGCCAGAAGCCTTCGCGGTTAAGCGTTTAACTATGGATGAAAGTACTCTTAATGCAGGTTACGAGATGGGCGTAAAAGCCGGTGAAGAGCACCTTGCGATTCGAAAAGGCGTGTATGGTTTAGATACCGAAGATTGTCATTTCTGCGTCTAGGAACGGTTTTAGAATACTGAATAAACGATAAAGCCACGCTGTTCACTTCAGAATAGCGTGGCTTTGTATTTGTAGAGCTAGTTTGTTTTTAACTCAATCTGCTATTAAACGAGTTCGTTGCCGCTGGTGTTGTCAGCAAAGAAAGCATCGACACTGGTGAGCGTTGTATTGGCGATGTTGAACAGCGCATCTTTGGTCAAGAAAGCTTGGTGACCTGTGAACAGCACGTTGTGACAAGCGGATAGGCGACGGAATACGTCATCGACAATCACATCGTTAGATTTGTCTTGGAAGAACAACTCTTTCTCGTTGTCGTAAACATCAAGGCCAAGCGCGCCGATTTTACTTTGTTTGAGTGCTTCAATCGCTGCGGTTGAATCAAGCAGTTCACCACGGCTGGTGTTGACGATCATCACGCCATCTTTCATTTTCTCAAATGCCGTTGCATCCAACAGGTGGTAGTTCTCTTTACTCATTGGGCAGTGCAGAGAAATCACGTCAGACTCTTGGTAAAGCTCGTCGAGTTCAACGTATTTAGCGCCTAACTCAACAGCTAACGGGTTTGGGTATGGGTCGTAGCATAGGATGTTCATGCCTAAACCTTTCAGAATTCGCATGGTCGCTAGGCCAATCTTACCCGAGCCAATCACACCGACTGTTTTTCCGTGGAAGTTAAAGCCAACTAACCCCTCAAGAGAGAAGTTCGCATCACGAGTGCGTTGGTATGCCTTGTGTAGTTTACGGTTCAAACACATCATCATGCCAACCGTGTGTTCTGCTACCGATTCTGGTGAGTAAGCCGGAACGCGAACCACTTGCAGGCCAAACTCTTTGGCTGCTTCTAGGTCGACTTTATCAAAGCCTGCACAGCGCATCGCGATCAGCTTGGTGCCGCCTTGAGCAAGAATCTCTAACACGTCTCGCGATAGGTCATCGTTTACAAACGCACAAACCACTTCGTTGTCGTGTGCCATTTTTGCTGTTGTTGTGGTGAGTCGAAAATCGTGAAAATGGAACTCGGCGTTGAGTTCGCCTTTTGCCAGTTCAAATGATTTTTCGTCGTATGATTTTGAGCTAAAAAAAGCAATGTTGAGCATGGCTTCCTCTCTTACCTAAAATATAAATAACCCACTGATTCATTCTCTGAAACGGGATTAAAACTAATAACTCTGTTCAGTGTGCTAGAGTTTTTTTCTCTTGTCTATCACCATTAGTCATTGTAATTACTATGGTTATTTGGTCTTTTTCTTCAGTTCTTGAACATTAAAAATCACAGTACGAGGCAGCTTGCTTATAAGTTCATCAATATTGAATGGATCTTACTTTCGGGTGTTGAACATCTTCTTGGTCTCTTTCTCAGACCAGAAGTTAATGTTGAATTGTGCGTCGTCGCTAAGCTCTACTCGATGCCAATATTGAGGTGGGCTTGTGGCAAATTGCCCAGCTTCGATTGTGATAACACTTTCTGGTTCTGTCGCTTCTGCATCGGCAAAACCGTAGAAGGTGACGGTGCCTTCCATTACGCAGATCTGGCCGAATACGCCCTCAGCGGTATTGTGATGATTGAGAAGCGCAGCTGGTATGTTGTCTTTGGTGAAAAATGGAGTGGAACGTTGAATTTTCCAGTGTGACGGAATACGTAAATGACTCATATAAAACCTCTTCTCTAACTGTTCTTTGAAAGTTGTGCTTCTGTCTAACGGGTGGCGGTTGTTATTTACCAGTAGTTCTCACTACTGAATTGACCGGGTTTTCTGCGTAAGTGCTTTTCGAAACCTAAGCTGGTTAGTGCTTCACTTGTGTCGCGAACCATTTGCGGATTGCCGCAAAGGTAGAAAAAACTGCGGGTTTGATTGAAAGCGACAGACGCGGTTTGCTCAAGGTCGCCTCCAAGTAACAAGCTTGGGATTCGTCCGCGCAAAGTTCCGGTGACTGATTCTCTAGAAATAATTGGCACATATTGTAGTTTCCCTTGGAAGTGATGAACGAGTTGAGCGATACGGTCTCGATAAGTCAGGTCTTGTTCTGTTCTTACGGCATGAACCAGTACAAGGTTTTTGAACGAGGCGACTTTTTCAGATTCGGAGCCGTTTTGCTGTTGTATCTGCATGCTTTCGAGCATTGAGATAAAAGGCCCAACCGCGGTTCCGGTCGAAAGCATCCATAGATCGTCGGCGATCTCTGGGATCTCATCCAAGGTCATAAAGCCACTTGGGTCTTTGCCGACAAAGATGTCATCGCCCACCTTCAACTCATGAAGTTGAGGTGAAAGTTGACCGTTCTGATCCTTAATAATCAAAAACTCCAGATGTTGATGACCTTGTTCGTGCTCTGGTGCGTTTACCATCGAATAGGCGCGTCTTACGAACTCATCCTCACTGTTAAGCAAGCCAAGTTTCGTGAACTGCCCCGCCTGATAGTGAGAGACAGGAGCACTGACTTGAAGTGAGAACAGTTGATCTGTCCATTCCGTCTTGTTTAAAACTTTACCGGTTACCAAACCATGAGGAATATCTGTCATATCATCACCTTTACGTAGAGAAGTTATCTCATTAAGGATACTCAACTATTTACATTTTGGAGTTGCATGTACCATGCCAATAATGAGAACGCTTATCAATACTGCTTTTGTGGTGAGAATAATTTGAAATTGTGTCAAATGGACTTATTTAACTTTGAGTCTAAATGACATTATTGGTATTTTTTGATGCTGATTTTGTTGATTAAGAACGATGAATTGGTCTTTAGATACAAGCAAAATTAGTGCAGTGGTTTGACCCCTAGGGTATTCAACCAATTACTAAAGAGAATATTTTGCAGATGAGTATAATGGCGGCTTTCGATCTCAATATAGCCGTGTTTTATGCTTGATAATCTTCGTATGGCCTTGAACGTATTGTTCGTGACCATCAATACCGCAATGACTGCGTTTACCGTGAGCTTCTTTGGCCTCATCAAATTGATTCTGCCAATCTCTGTTGTACAGAAGTCGTGTACTCGTTTAGCTAACTTCACATTTTGGTGCTGGGCTTCGCTCAACCTTTGGATGTTGAACGTGAACAACGACATCGAGTGGCAAGTCGAAGGCGGGGAAGATATCTCGACCAAACAGTGGTATTTGATGATGTCGAATCATCTGAGCTGGGCGGATATTGTTATTCTGTCTTCTATCTTGAAAGACAAGATGCCGATGACTAAGTTCTTCCTTAAGCATGAACTGCTGTACGTCCCTTTTGTTGGACTGGCATGTTGGGGGCTAGATATGCCCTTCATGAGACGTCACTCGCGTGAGTTTTTGCTGCGTAATCCTGAGCGTCGTAATGATGACTTCGATGCAATCAACAAGGCGTGTACTAAGTTCAAGCTAGCGCCGACAACCTTGGTTAACTTCGTTGAAGGGACGCGTGCCAATCATGAGAAACTGGCGACAGCAAAAACCCCTTACCGACACCTATTGAAGCCTAAAACTGGTGGTGTAGCATTTGCATTATCGGCAATGGGGCCAATCTTAGATGGCATTGTTGATGTCACTCTGGCTTATCCAGAAAACCAGACTTCTCCGTTTGAAGACATGCTAAAAGGCAAAATGACCAAGGTCGTGGTGCGTATTAAATTGCATCCGATGGACGAGAACGTGAACGGCAATTACTTTGAAGACAAAGCGTTTAAGCGCCGTTTCCACAGTTGGTTGAATAGCACGTGGAAAGAGAAAGACGCCTATCTTGATACGGTTTATGGGGTTGATACGCTCTGTGAGGCTGAAACGATTGATGGGCTTGATGCTGTTCATAAGAAACAAGAGCAGTAAGCTCAAATCAAACAGATAGCATCAAAAAAGCCGACAGTTCACTGAACTGTCGGCTTTTTTATTGAATAGGTTTCATTGGTTTTGAACCGTGAAGTTAGTGCTTACTATGTTTTTAACTCTTTAAGGTGAAGACACTCAAAGAGAGTGTAAAGTTAAATTGCTTGATAAGCCTCGATGATGTGTTTTACTTGGCTCAGTTTGCCTTGCTTCTCTTGTCCTTGATGGATGCGCAAGTAGTGCTGCAATGTTTTGGCTTTGTATTGCTGTGATACCTTTATTTTTTCATCACAGCTTGGTGCCCAGATCTTGTCACCGACGTTTGATATCTCGCTAATGGTTTGGTTCTTTTTAGCATCACCTTGGTTATTACTCACCAATAAAATCTCGTAATAACGACGGTTTTCTTCAATCAACACTTCATCAATAAGACCAAAATTGAGCGCCTTTAAATGGCTTCTCAACTCGAATTGCTGATGCACCGGACAAAGCAAGAAATCGATCGCTTTGTCTGGGTGTTGACGATGAATATCATCGACGAGCTTCTGAGTGAGATCGCCACCGACGCCCGCAATAATCACCAGGTGTTTGCCAGTATGTTTCTCAAGCGGGATAGCGGCGACGTCCATGCAGTAGACTTGCCATTGGCTGGTAACCGTTTGTTCGGCTTTATTATTTTGTGGAAAGTAGCGCGCTAGCTTGCCTTCAAGCTCACACATCAGAGACGGGACAATGTCGACAAAGTGAATCTGAGGCGCTTTATTATCCGACAACAGTTGAACACCCAAAAAGCCATGATCACAACAACAGTCCCAAATATGTTGGTAGTCATTGCTGACAAGGGAGTGGAGAGTTTGCAGTCGGTTACTTAGCTTCATAAGGTTCGCGTCGTTAGAAAAGGGATGTTGTCTTATCGAAGGCGCATTGTAATGACTTTCTAGAAAAACAAAAGCACCTAGGGTGTGAATCCTAGGTGCTTTGTGGTGTGTGATGGCTACAGAATGGTTAGTATAGGTTTACGATGCTTTGGCAACGGCTCTGATATGGCCTTCCACTCGGTTCTTACCAAGCTGTTGTGCGATAAGCTTTGCCTGTTCCGCCAGCGCTAAAGCTGAGTCTGTTTCGCCTTCTATTTGTGAGTATCCCACGCTAACCCCTAGCGATAAAGTGATATCTGGAGTGACGATGGTTTTCTCTGCGATTCCGACTCTGCACTGGTCTAGCTGGAATTTGGCATCTTTCACATCATTGGCTTTGAACAATACCGCGAACTCCTTTCCTCCAACACGCGCCAAGCAAAGGCCTTTCGGTTTAGGGAAGTAATAGCGTATCGATTCTGCAGTCAGCTTGATCATCTTGTCGCCCACTGCTTCACCGTAAGCACGGTTTACGTGGTCGAAGTTATCGATATCAAGCAGTGCGACATAGGTGTCGGGCTCGCTCACGTAGTTTTCGATGGCGATGCTGAAACTGCTTTTATTGTCTAACTGCGTCATCAGGTCTTTGCGACTCAATTGATGTTGAAGCAGTAAGTTAGACAAAGAAACCTCAGTGTAATCACGGATCATTCGCAGAATACTCTGGCTGATCGGTAAGTTTGCGTTTACGTACAACACTGCGATCAACTGCTTACGAGAGTGCAAAGGAATACAGTAATGACGTTGGTGTATTTTGAGTTTACATGCCAGTGGATCGGCGTACTTACCACTTCGGTAAGCCATAGTATCCGGTGTAAATCGCTCTGCAAGGGCTTTGTCACAATGTAACGTTGACTTGTTTCCGTGATAGTCGATGGTACTGAATGAGTGGTTGTCCGGCTGATAGAGACAGAATTGAATGCCTTTTTGGTAGGTGAAGCTATCCAGTATGGATTTTAACTCTCGCTTAAAGCTTACAAGGTCATCGACTTTATTCAGTTGCGACAAGGACACGTTCAAACGATAAGCCAAATAGTTTGCGCCAATCCACAATAGAAGCAGTGAACCAAGCACCAAGCCAGTTAAAGTAAACTGGTGTGAGCTGGTTAAGATATCATGGCGATCGGTGCCTGCGATGAATACCCAGTTCAAGCTGTTGTCAGCGTCAAACACCGATATTTTGAAGTTATCTTGATAGTAGTATTCGTGCTTACCAACGGTTTCACCTTGTGAGAGTTGGTGGCTGATACCTGCGTGATAGCTGACTGATTTAGATCCGATACGCTTTGGGTCTGGGTGGAAGACCAGTCGTTCTGTTGCTCGGTCAACGACAAACACATAGCCGTGATTAAGCGTTTTTAAGTCTCTCAAGCCTTGTGTGGTGTGTAGAAGATCAAACTCAATCCATATTTCTTCATTCAATTTTTCGGCGGTGTGTTTAACTGCGAACACCCAACGACCATCTGCTTTCTGGTAAATCGAAGAGATGTAGAAATCTTCAACCACACTGTCTATTGAGTTCCATTTTATGGAGTCAATTTGTTCACGGGAAAGAGGTAATCCACGACTTGATATATATTGTTGGGATTGTGGTTGGTAACGAACGATATCAGAGAAGTTTGGTGTTCTTTTTAGAATATTATCGCTCAACTCCCTGAATTTTTTATCACCGATTGGAGCCGTTTTAGGTAAGCCTAGACTGGTTTCTAAAAAATAGAGTTTGCCGAATGTGGCTTCGATGTTGGAACGAATGGTAGAGCTTGCGATACGAATGTTTGTTGATGATTGTTCTGTTGCTGCTGTTTCTACTTTTTCAAGCTGAGCCACAGCAAGATAGAGCATCCCTCCAGTTAATAAAATAATGTATGGTTTAAAAAGCCGAATTAATGTTTTAGGTAAAGCCATGATATCCAAAGACGTTATAGATTCATTTTTATAGTACGGCAATACTAAACAGTTTCATTAACCACATCAATGCAAATGATTCCATATGGATGAATGATTTTTGAGATATTCAGCTAACAAAAAAGCCAGCTATAAATATAACTGGCCTCTATGATTTTCGGTGTTTTATTAAGCTGACTTAGCTTTTGCTTTAATCAAATCAGTTTTATCTGGCGAGTAGTGCAAAATTGCCATCGAAGTTGGCGACAACAACATTTCACCTTCTGCATGACCTGGTTTGACGTTTCGCGAGTTGGTATCACAAATGGTTACCCAGTTTTGTTCACGATCATTAGGTAACGAGAAACGTGCGGGCGCATTGGTTTGGTTGATCAGATAAATCAACTCGTCGCCATCTTTACCAATACCTAAATGCAAAGCTACTGAGCTTAAGCGGTTCCAGTCGTCATGTTCCATAAGTGTGCCATCTACGCGGCTCCAGAAGATGCGGTTAGAGTTACGCTTTTCGCCACTGAATGCCTTAATAAACGGCACCATGTATTGCTGACGAGCAGAGATCATTTCAGATAACCAAGTCTTGAAGTAAGTCTTGCGCTCTGAATCTTCCCAGTTAAGCCAGCTGGTCACGCCATCTTGGCAGTAAGCGTTGTTGTTACCTTTTTGAGTGTGAGATAACACATCGGCCGTCAAAATATGAGGAATACCAAAAGCAAACAGCAGGCTCGCCATGAAGTTACGCTTCTGCTTTTCACGTGTCGCAATAACTAACAGGTTTTCGGTTTCACCTTCAACACCGTAGTTTTCAGAACGGTTGTCGCCGTGTCCATCGCGGTTGTTCTCACCATTCTCTTCGTTGTGCTTATGCTTGTAAGAAACAAGATCCTGCATGGTGAAGCCATCATGGTAAGTGATGTAGTTGACGGTTAATTTGTACGGCCAGTGCGCTGCACTGTAGATGTCACGTGACCCCATCAAACGGGTTGCAAACTCTTTTAGGTAGCCTTGATCACCACGCCAGAAGCTACGAGTGATGTCTCGTAGTTTGTCGTTACACTCATTCCAGCCTAATGGGAAATTACCCACTTGGTAGCCATTCGGACCGATGTCCCAAGGTTCTGCAATGAGCTTGGTTTCTTTAAGTACAGGGTCTTGAGCCACAGCTTTAAAGAATGCAGCCTCAGGGTTGTAGTTATCACCTTCGCGTCCCAGTGTTGCAGCCAAATCAAAACGGAAGCCGTCGACTTGGAATTCACTTACCCAATAACGAAGCGTATCCATCACTAAGTTAAGTGCTGGTTGATGGGTGAGATCAACGGTGTTACCACAACCAGTAAAGTTCGCGTAATGGCAGCCATGTTTAATGTAGTAACGGCTATCTAGCGCTTTGAGGTTGAAGGTTGTACCACCTTCGCCACCCTCTGCCGTGTGGTTGTACACCACGTCTAGAATAACTTCGATGCCATTGCGGTGAAGTTCACGAATGGCGGTTTTGAGTTCATTAACAGCGTCTTTTTCTGCGTAGCGTGGATCTGGCACCATGAACAAGTATGGGTTGTAACCCCAATAGTTCACTTTATCCATGTCCAATAGATGGGGTTCATGCATACACGCAGCAACGGGTAGAAGCTGTAGAGAGTTGATATTTTGTTGTTTGTAGAACGCAAGCATTTCAGGGCTCACTAACCCTAAGTAACGACCTTTAGTATTGGCTGCCACTTCTGGGTGCAGTTGAGATAGGCCTTTTACATGCGTTTCAAAAAGAACAGTATCTTCACGGCTAATGCGTGGCTTTTCTACGTCTTGCCAGTCGAAGGTGTCATCAACAACAACACATTTCGCCATAGCAAAGCTTTTTTCATTGGTATATGGCGTGATGTAATCTAGCGGTTCGCTTATTGCCTTGGCATACGGGTCTGAAAGCAGGATAGGGCCATTGTCCGTTTCTGCAATGAAGCCGTATTTTTGTCCCGCTTTGATACCATCAATAAAGACATATCTGATATCAGCGTATTCATTTTCCAATTTATAAGTGGTGAATTCGTCGTTCTCGTCAAAAAGAGCGAGAGAGAGTGATTTACAGTCAGGAGAATAAATTGAAAAGTTACAGCCAGTGTTACCTAGCGTTGCGCCTAGTGGATAAGGGCGAGCGAGCGTTCTAGTCATTGCTTGATTTCTTGTTCGTTTATCGACATCAGTGAACTATAAGTAAAAAGCTTTGTCACAGTAAGGTCAAGCAACTTCACAGAATAATTACGGTTAAAAAAATAATTCATCGATGAAGTTCAAATTATATATTTGAAGTAGATCTCACTTATGCTGAATAATTAGATCTGTGTGCTGTCTACTCCTCCTAGATTAAGTGATCTACCTCTTTAAAACACCGTTCTGTATATTTTCTACTCCCCTCTAGTCCCCCTTAATTAACTTAGGGGTGGAGGAAGTCAAACTTGTCATCCCCTCTTAATATTGACCCCGTTGAAACGAATCAGGGGAAACCCTAAACCTCTCTATCTTACGACTACCATTACTGCCTTTGGTTGCCGCAAGAGAGCAAAAATATAAAAACCTAAAATAAATCGTCCTTAATGGAGTTAAGAATGAAAAAAGTAAGTTTGATTGCTGCTGCAGTGGCAACTACATTAGCTGCTGGCTCTGCGTTCGCTGTAGATTTTAATGGCTACATGCGTGCTGGTACTGGTATTAGCGGAAATGATGGTGGTGACGTTTCATTCATGAAGAATGGTATTGGCCGTTTAGGTAATGAAAACGACAACTACTCTGAGTTTGGCTTGGCTGAAGAACTAAAAACTGGTGAGCAAACTTGGCGTCTTGAGTCAATGATTGCTTCTGGTGTTGATGGCGCGAATGGTTGGGAAGACGGTGACTTTAACGTTGCTCAGTTCGCTGTTAAAGCAAAAGGCGTTCTATCTTTCGATGAAGAAGCAACTCTTTGGGCTGGTAAAACATATTACCAACGTAAAGACATCCACATTACTGACTTCTACTTCCTAAATACATCGGGTACTGGTGGTGGTATCGAAAACATTTCAGTTGGTAACCAAAAGCTTTCTTTAGCAATTATTCAAGATGGCGAAGATGAGAACGGCGCTGGTTACATGGCTGATGCTCGCCTAGCGAATATCGGTCTATGGGAAGATGCTAGT
This sequence comes from Vibrio sp. 1CM8B, assembly GCF_023161685.1. Taxonomy (NCBI): domain Bacteria; kingdom Pseudomonadati; phylum Pseudomonadota; class Gammaproteobacteria; order Vibrionales; family Vibrionaceae; genus Vibrio; species Vibrio sp. 1CM8B. Next base: position 270,863 of record NZ_JALNTU010000001.1, on the reverse strand, counting down.
TTAGAGCTTGGCGTTGTTTACAACTTCGGTACTGAAAATAAGAATGGCAAATACGATGGTGATGACGGCCTACTTGCTACAGGTATTATCCACCAAAATATGAGCAATGGTTTTAACCAAACAGTTGTTCAGCTAGGTACTGCTGGTTACGGCGTTCAAATGGCTAACTTCTGGGGTTCTGGTGCATACTATGATCGCTCTGGTGATCAAAATGATGGTTTTGGCTACCGTATCCTTAACTGGGGTGTAATGAACCTAGGCGAATCATGGGAAATGGGTCACCAACTTGCATACCTAGCAGGTTCAGACCTAGGTGTTGATAAGCATGATTCAAGCCAATACTCTATCGTGGCTCGTCCAATGTATAAGTGGAACGACACAATGCGTACTATCTTCGAAGCAGGCTATAACGCTGGTGAAGTAGACAACGTTGACTTCGGTGGCGCTAAATTTACTGTTGCTCAAGCATGGGCAATGGGTGACAGCTTCTGGGCTCGTCCTGAAATCCGCGTATACGGTAGCTACCTAATGGATCTAGAAGGTGATTCATTCGGCGAAGTGAAAGATGCGAGCGGAGATGTAACAGCTAAAGGAGCTGACAACGACTTCGTTGTTGGTATCCAAGTTGAAGCTTGGTGGTAAGCCACTTAGCTTAAAATCCTAAACTGTCCTAATTCATAGCCGGCTTGCGTCGGCTATTTTTTTAAGGAATGTACGATTAAGTTGATCGTTCCCTAGGTGAATAGTTCTCTTTGTGGTAATTAAAGTTAGTAAATTTCTTAAAAAAATAAAAAAAGGAAGGGTTATGTATTTTAAAGCTCTGATGTTGAGTGGCTGTGTTGCATTGGCCGGTTGCCAATCTGCACAAGTAGTCGAGCAAGTGCAAGTGGCACAGGCTGAACAAGTTAATTCTATTGCTGGTCTTCAATTTGCCCCGATGAAGCTTCCAAGCTCGACAATTTTTGATGTGACACCAAATAGCCAAGTATTAAACTATCAAGGAATAAACAGCCCTGTAGTAGCGATTGAACTGCCTGCAGATCGCGGTGAGTACTCGATTAATATCACGAGCATTATTGGCGATACTGCGTTTGTTCCTAATGCGGTTATCTATGACGAAAACGGTAGTGAGCTAGAGCGTTACGGTAAAGAGAGTTTCGAGTACGCTAAACCAAGACTACACTTGGGGAACCGTCTCGTTGCTGAGAACGATTTTTACCCACCGACAACAGCAAAATCAGTTTATTTAGTTATCTATACAGATCAAGAAGATCTTGGTGGTTTTACTGATGTCATTCACCCTGCACGTTTAGATGCGGAAGGCCGCGGTAATTATTTACCTGAAGTGAAAGATATCCCGATTCCAAATGCTAACGTTGGTAAAATAGAAGTTACAATCGATAAAGCGAGCTTCTTCTCAATTGGTTCATCGAACAGTGAATCTAACGCTAAACCAGCGGCAGCAGCTAAGGTTGAGACAATTCAACCAGAAACACAAACTTACTACCATAATGCCATTCAAGCAGCAGTAGACGCAGATAATATTCCCAAAGCTCTGAGCCTACTAGATGAAGCAAAAGCCCTTGGTATTGAAGGTGCACAAGAAGTATTTGTAAAAGCCGTCAATAAAAAGTAATCAACTAGTTTGTAAATACCGATTGATATAAAGAAAAAGGCTCCTAACTAGGAGCCTTTTTATTTCCTGTAGTAAATTAAAAGTCATGCTGATATTAACCGAATACTTGAATTTAAATAATCACAGACTTACACATAATAACCAATGGTTAATATAAATGGGCGTGATTCGTTATTTATGGTTTTGATTTGCTAACTACTAATACAAACACTCTCGTCTATTTTACTTTTCTCAAATAGCTGAATACGAACTCCTTTGACAAATCGCCATTTGATCTACCGACCTAAACTCGGTTTCCTACATTTTACGTATACTGGAATGAGATGTTCACATGCACTCGTTATACTTTCTACTAAGAACTAAGAACTAAGAACTAAGAACTAAGAACTAAGAACTAAGAACTAAGAACTAAGAACTAAGAATTCAGGAGGTTCGTTACCTCTTAACATTGATGGTTCAATGAAGGTAAGGGAATGATGTGGTTAACTGGGATTGGAGTTTATTATTCTGTGGATACAGAAAACCACGGGTTTACCCGTGGATGAATGCCTTTGTAGGCGGTACGATGGCTAAATGCAATATTACACCTCCTCCCACAGTGTCTATTACACGAAATATCACATAGTTTGGGTGACTAAGTACCGTCGGAAAATCCTGAATCCTGGTATGTGCAGCTACCTACGGAAGGTAATGCCAAAGTTACTGCGAAGTTTACCTGGCGTTGAGATCGAGACGATAGGCTTTGATGAAGATCATCTGCATATGATGATGCTTATCCCACCGAAATACAGCATTTCAGACGTCATGGGTAAACTAAAAAGCCAATCGTCGCATCACATGCGAAAAACGTTCAGTTGGCTAAGTAAGGTTTACTGGAAAGAGAACATTGTTTGGTCGCCAGGTTACTTTGTCAGTAGCGTAGGCGTGAATGAACAGGTTATAGCGAATTATGTTAGGCATCAGGGCGAAAAGGATTCTGGTCAACTCCGCATGGAGTTGTAACAGTAAGTACCCCGTGCATGCACGGGGGTATCTACTGAGGATAAAAAAGGGAGACTGACGTCTCCCAAAGGCTAGCTTTCGCTGGTTTTATTATCTTTTTATTAGAATCTAAGCTTTATAGTTTAATTCTTGGTTACTGAAACAACTGGACCATCTACATCGTCATCCAGTTCGTGAATCGCATTCAGAGTGAATGTGTAGCTGCCAGTTTCTGTTACGCTTAATTGGCAGTTACCATCAGTACCTAGGTCGATTGACCCATCAGCAAGTTCGACTGAATCACAACCAAAGTTAGGTGTTTTCCAATCTGCATCTGCGAACTTGAAGCCATAATCGCCGGCTTCCAAGTTGCCTGTTACAGAATAAACACCATTAGCGACAAAGCTCATTGCCCAATCATCCGTTGCGCCCCATCCATTCATGTCACCACGAACGTAAACGGTTGTTTGGCCGTATGGCGGAATGCTCGATACATCCTTGTCTGAATTATCAACCGGAAGGCCAGCACCCTGTGCATCACCTTGAGCTTGTACAAATACAGCTGTGGTTAGTGCAGGGACTGTGAAGGTTTCAGCGGCGAAGCTTGCACCTTTTACAATGTCATCTTCAGAGCTTTGTTGAACGGTGTGAAGTGTAAAGCCTGTTGCTCCTGTGATTTTGAACGATTGAGATTCATTGGTTGAGTTTACAACTGCCACAATCGCATCATTTGCAGGGTCAAGATCGTCGCCCGCAGACACACCATCATCGATCGACATGACAATCAGGCCTTCGACTTGATCTTCGCCAACGTTACGGAAGTCGACACGCTTCATAACTTCGTCAGCTGTGTCTAAGCGGAACAGTTCGCTTGAGCTACGGATTTTTAATAGCTCTAGGAATTGCTGCTTAGTCAGATTAATGTCTTCTTCGTCTGGTTTCGCCGTTGGGTCAGCAATGATGGTTTTGATCAGATCCCAGTTCGCACCATCTTTGTCTTCACGAGGTAAGCCGACGTTCCAGTTGTTATCCGTACCATCAAACATTACGCGGTTGTACCAGTCACCAGAATCGTAAGAATCGCGCTGCATTGATTTAGAACGCAGCAGTTCAGACCCCATATGGATGAATGGTATGCCTTGGCCTAACATCACGGTAGAAAGCGATACAGACTGCATGCGAGCACGCTCTGCAGAGCTAGTACCAGTGGCGATTTTGTATGCGTTGTTATCCCAAAGCGTTTGGTTATCATGTTTCGACACGTAAGAGATGTTCTCTGAAGGCATCTTGGTGTAACCAGCTGGCGCGCCGTTGTAATCAACGTTTTTACCCAGTTTGGTATCGCCTTTGTAATCAATCAGCACGTATTCTGCGAGGTTCCCCGCCATCCCTAAACGAACAAGGTCTTGGTTGTGTAAACGACCGTTGATCGAGTCTTGGTCAGACTTTGTTTCTTCGTTGGCAATCGCTGCGTTACCAAAGCCTTGGTTAAAGCGAAGTGGGTGATTACCTTCTGAGTCGACACCGCCATCAAATGGGCTACCACCACGTACGGCGTCACGCAGACGGTCCGAGAATGTACCGATCTCAGTACCTGCCATATTGATTTGGTTTGCTTGATCGAAGCGTGCGTTATCCGCTACTTCGCCAAAGTCCCAACCTTCACCGTAGAACAGAGTATTCGGGTCAATTTTACGCACTTCTTCCAATGCTTCGACCATCACGTCTTTTGGCTGGTGACCCATCAAGTCAAAACGGAAACCATCCACTTTATAATCGTCAGCCCATACCTTGAGTGAGTCGACCATCAATTTACCCATCATCAGGTTTTCGGTCGCAGTGTTGTCACAACAAGTCGAGTTTTCTACGCCACCAGTGTTGACGTTAAGACGGTGATAGTACCCAGGGACAATTTTATCCAGTACCGACTTATCGTTCACACCAGACGCGTTGGTGTGGTTGTATACCACGTCCATGATCAGCTTGAGATCCATGTCGTGCGTGGCTTTCACCATCTGACGGAATTCGAGAATACGCTGTGAACCATTAGGATCGGTCGCGTAACTTCCCTCTGGCACCGTGTAATGGAATGGGTCGTAGCCCCAGTTGAAGCTATCAAGCATACGAAGGTCATTCATTAATGCTTGTGCGTCACCCGTTGAAGGGTCATAACCATCGAGTACGTCTTCGATGACTTTGTTTTCGTCTTCGCTTCCACATAAGGCAGCAGTCGGTTTTACATCACACAGTTTGCCTACGGTGTCGGTGATATCAACACGGCTCGCGGCATCTTCATCAACGGTAGCGATATCAAATGCTGGTAAGATATGCAGCGTTGTTAAACCTGCTTCTTGCAGAGCCTGTAGGTGCTTGACCGACTCACGATCTGCTTCTGTGAGAGCGAGGTATTTTCCATTTAGGTTAGCTGTGCCTAGCTTATCGCTGAAACTAAAATCACGTAGGTGAGATTCGTAAAGTACATGGTCTTCGTCTTTCTCTACGGTTGGTCGTTGGTAGTTGTCCCAGTTCGCTGGTTTCAAGGTTGAATCATTCAGGTCAATCACTTGAGAATATGCCGAGTTTTTCGACAAACTGAGTGAGTAAGGGTCCGTTACTAGGCGAGTTTCGATATTGCCTGTAGTTGGGTGGTAGACCTTCACTTGGTAACGATAGTAACTGTTGACTGCATTAGACACCGCGTCAGTCGCCCAAATACCCGTCTCAGTGTTTTCCGTCATTGGGATCACTTGTGAACTTTGCAGATCTTCGCTGTACAAGACGAGTTCTACATCTTGCGCGGTTGGTGCCCAAAGCTTGAAGGTCGCAGCACTGCCTTCAACAATCGCGCCTAGTTCTTCACCCATTGCATTACCAGCATCTTCGCTAGCAAATACCGCATCAAGCACACCTGGCTTTTGAACCTCAGTTGAAGAGATAACATCGCCATTGGCATTATAGGCAACAAAAATTATCTGAGATTTTAAGATGGTGCGTAATGTGTTGTCGTCAACGTCGATAGCAAGGGCAGGTAAGCTTGCAAGGTGGCGGAAACGCTCTTTCAATTCAGAAGACAATTCCCCATCTTTGCTCAGTTCAATTGCAGTGCCACCAACGATCTCTTTGTCGTCGTTCATCGTGATGCTGTTATCGAGTGCGTAGAACAGTTTCACCGAGTCGGCATTGCTAGCGGCTTCCCAAGCAATGGTGGTCGCATCTAACCAATGTGCTTTTTGACCGTCAATATTCACAGGGCGCTCTGAAATTGGGTCGTAATATAACTCGCTACTGCCGTGGAATCCGAATACACCTTGCGAATCACCAAGTTTGGTTAACTCGATCTTTGAATTGGCACTACCAAACGCTTTTTCGTCGCCATTGTGCAAGATGAAATTCATGCATTTGTGTGGGTCAGAAGCATCAGGATCTACCTTCAATACATAATAGGCACCGTAAGTATCGCTGATACCATCGTATTCGTAAGGGCTGTTCCAATCGGTTCCGGTTTCACTCAACCCCATTGCGACTAAGTCTGTGCTAGTACAACCTTCGCCATTCCATAGGTGAAGTCCCCAACCGTCGTAAGTAGAGCCCGAAGTGCTCGCGGCTGCAACGTCACGTTTGTAATACACAACGACTTCGTTTTCGCCTGCTTTGTATAAGCCATCATTGCCTGCGTCTGTGTCATTGTCGCTATCACTTCCACAACCTGCGATCAAAGTAGCGGTAAATAGAGGTAAAATCGCTTTGGCCAAAGTCGAGCGCTTGAAGCTTCTCTTTTTGGTCACATTGAAGGTATTTCGTAGAGAGATAATTTTATTAATATTTATGTTGTTCACGTTTTGATATCCATATTTCACTTTTTATGAAGATAAATATCCTAGCTTTAACTAAGGTCAACTATTTGTGATGGCAATGTATAAAGTTATTTTTAATTCGTAATTATAAGAAACCTAGTGTCAATATCACGCTTTGTATTTGGTTGGTACTGAATTAATTGGATCAATGACTCATATGTTCGGAATCAGTAACCCAAGGCGTAGAGGATAGGAGTAGATAATAAGGATGAGAGCTCATCCTTATTAATGTGAGGAAGATATCGAATTGAGAGAGTGTTAATTTAATATGGAAATTAAGTCATTTATCAATTAATTAAAAGATAGTTGTTCAGTAATTTATATTGATAGATATATTATCCATTTAAGGATAGCACCCAAGCCAAAGACGCCAGCGGTTTCAATTCAATATTAAAATTGCCAACACTGTTCTTAATGTCCAACACTTGTTGCGCTATGCCTTCAATGTGTTCATTGAGTATGTAACGCCCATCAACTAATTTGAGTTTTTGAATGACGTCATGTGAAATCTCTAGGTGAATATTCTCGGTGGCATGTTGGTTGAAATTTGCAGCAACGATGGTCAGCTCTTGTTCGTTATAGCGCAGAAATGCGTAAACCGAATCACTCAAATTATTGCTCTGGTGTAAGTCTAGGTACAGCCCCATCATTGAAGAGTGCTCAAGCGAAAAGTTCATGACCTTTTGATAGAAATGGCGCAGTTGCCTTTCGTTATCGTTTAATAGCCCGCCATCGAAGGCACCGTTGTTCATCCATTTCTGGTGTTGTGGGACGCCGATGTAGTCAAAGATTGATGTACGCGAGGGCTGTCCAAAGCCTGCATTCTCTGCACCGGGCTCTCCGACTTCTTGCCCAAAGTAGATCATGGTTGGAGAACTGCTCAATAACGCGCTGACTAGCATCGCAGGCTTTGCGACATGTGGATTGCCAACGAACTCGGGAGACGCGATACGCTGTTCATCATGGTTATCCAAGAAGTGCAGCATGTGGTGTTCAATATCCATCATTTGATGCTGAATCTCAGGAATGATTGCCGTTGAAGCCTTACCTTGCATGATGGCTTTGAGGGCGTCATAAAGATCAACCTTATCGTACAGGTAGTCCATTTTTCCTAGGTGAATATAGTCGCGGTACAAATGAGGTTGGTACACCTCAGCCATTAAAAAGGCATCTTGGTTTTTCATCTTTATTGATGAGTTGAGGTAGCTCCAAAACTCAACTGGCACCATTTCAGCCATATCGTAACGGAATCCATCAACGCCTTTGTCTAACCAGAACAAGGCGATGTCTCGGAATTTAATCCAAGAGTCTGGCACATCCACGCCTTTCCAGAAGTGGTAATGGTCTAGGTGGTCACGCTGTACATAGTCTTTGGGTAGCTCAGGAAAATCTTTTGAACCGTCAGGGCGCACACCGTAATTAATCTTTACGGTTTCATACCAATCGTCGAAATTAGGTTTAGCTAAGCGTGAGCCATTACCCGTCCATTTGGCTGGTGTTTCGATAAACGGGGAGCTTAGGCTAGGGTGCTGTTCACCACCTAGCGGCGTAAAGGCGGGCTCTATGTCTGGTAATTCAAAGGTGCTGTTAGGAATGTAGTAGAAGTTATTGTCTTTGTGGTATTCCAGCGTTGTGTCATCTTGAGCGCCGAAGTCACTGACGCCTTGCGGGTTATTTAAGCCTCTATAATGACGCGCAACGTGATTCGGTACGATATCGAAGATCACTTTTAAACCATTGCCGTGACTTCTCTTGATTAGTGCCTCGAACTCTTCCAAACGGCGATCAGGATTCTCAGCGAGGTCTGGATTGACTGAGTAGTAATCTTTTACCGCATAAGGTGAGCCTGCGCGGCCTTTCACTACGCTCGGGTGATCGTCTGAAATCCCGATATGTTTGTAATCATTGATGATGGCGTGATGTGGCACTCCGGTATACCAAATATGAGTCATACCGAGTTTGCGGATTTCAGACAGCGCTTTGTCGGTAAAATCACTGAACTTACCGACGCCATTTTGCTCGATTGTGCCCCATGGAACATGTTGGGTGTTTTTATTGCCAAATAAACGCGTAAAAACTTGGTAGATGGCGTACTTTTGGTTGTACATATTTATAATTCCTTTAACTTCCATCATGTTATGTAGGGATGAATGGGCTTGTTTATTCTTTGCAGGCTAACCGAATTACAATATGCCTTACTCATCCTTATCAAAATCTACAGGGCGTAATTGCTACAGTATGTGAGCTGTTACCCAAAAGGAGTTGATGTTGTCTTCATCTATTCAAATCGTTATCACTTATCTTGTTCTGGTGGCGGTATCTGTGTTGTTTACAGAAAGCTCTAAAGCGCTGTTGGTGTGGTATTTGGTTATCGGTGTGGTGACGTTTTTTGTGTACGCGAAGGACAAGCGAGCAGCGATAAATGGCAATTGGCGTGTGCCAGAGAAAACCTTGCACATCTTTTCTGTTGTTGGTGGCTGGTTAGGGGCGTTGATTGCTCAAGATAAGCTGCGTCATAAAACGCAGAAGCAGCCGTTCAGAGCGATATATTGGGTGACAGTGGCAATGAATGTTGCGGCGTTTGTGTGGACGTTAACTCCGAGCGGGCAGGCGACGTTTGGGCGTTGGCTTAGCGAGGTTATTGGATACTTGTAAAGTGATGGCTAGTAATCACTTACTAACCATCATAGGGAAGCTATTTGTTACAACATCGGAATCGTTGAGGCTAACAGCAACCCCGCCATACCGTAGTTAAAGCTTTTGATGCGGATGGGTGTTGTTAACCAGTGTTGCAGTTGCTTGCCTGCCGCTGTCCAGAATGTCACGGATGGTAAGTTCGCGAGCGTGAAGATACCTGCGATGATCGCAAGCTCCCACCATGAACTGCCGCTGCTATAGACTGAAATTGCCGTCAGCGCCATCGACCAACCTTTCGGGTTCACCCACTGAAAACTTGCCGCGCCGATGAAGGTCATTGGCTTATAAGCCTCGGTGCTTTTGGCTTTGCCGCTCAGTGCTATCTTAATTGCAAGGTACACGAGGTAAGCAAGGCTTAGGTATTTCAATATTTGGTGCGTAACCGGATAGGCGTTGAAAATGCCCATTAAACCGAAGCCAACCAACAGCAGCATGGCTGCAAACCCTAGAGCAATACCAAGCATGTGCGGAATAGTGCGGGCGAAGCCAACATTGGCTCCTGATGTCATGAGCATGATGTTATTTGGACCTGGCGTGAAGGTCGAGACGAACGCAAACAAGGCAAGTGCGCTAAGTTGTTCTAAAGGCATTATGGTTCTCCAGCAAAAAAATGAACGAAGTGACTGACCGGTCATGACTTTCACGTGTTGAGAAACATAGTAGGTGGAAAGTGAGGCAATTATGTGCTTTTATTTCCTCTATTATCACTAAATGCACAATAATAAGTACTTATGGACAGATTTGACGAAAGGATATTGCAAGAGCTTAAATTGGACGGCAGAATCTCCAACATTGAGCTGTCAGAGCGGATTGGCTTGTCGGCTTCTGCGACCTTAAGACGCGTCCAGGATCTTGAGCGTAAAGGTATCATTCAAGGTTACCGAGCGGTTCTGGATAATGGGCTGATGGGGGTCGGTTTTATTGCTTATGTTTCGATTGGTTTATCAAGCCACAGCAAAGCGGCTCAGCTGGAGTTTGAACAGCACGTCAGTATGGAAAAAGAGGTGGTGGAGTGTCACAACATTACCGGTGCCAACGAATACTTGCTAAGGGTAGAAACCAAAGATCTACCGGGCTATAAGAAGTTTCATGCCGATGTGCTTGGGGAATGTGCTCAGGTGCAATCGATTACGACTATGGTTGTGATGGATACCCCTAAAGACGAACGCTAGTCGAGTTTTATTTCAGGAGAGGCGCAGTGCCAAATACCAATCAGTTGTTATTGTTCTTAGATGTGGTTCAACAAGGGTCGTTTACCAAAGCGGCAACCTTGCATGATATGGACAACTCATCACTCTCTAAACAGATCAAAAAGCTCGAGCAAGATTTAGGTGTTCAGCTGCTGAACCGCTCTACACGCTCGTTTTCGTTGACGTCGGCGGGAGAAGATATTCTCGCACAAACCTATGTGCTGAAAGACACCATCAATCAGATACAAGGCATTGCAGATTCATACCAGTCTGAACCCAAAGGTGTGCTACGAATTACTTCACCGATCTATTTTGGGCAGCAATATCTGCAACCTATCATCACTCAGTTCATGAGAAAGTACCCGGATGTTCAGATTGTACTCTCACTAGACGATAAGATCGCCAACATCATTGCAGGGCAGTTTGATATCGCGTTTCGCTTCAGTAAGCTTGTTGAATCGAATTTGATTGCGAAGAAGATTGCCGACAGTAACTTCATGTTGGTCGCATCGAACGATTTTGTGAAGGAGCACGGTGAACCGAAAACGCCACAAGATCTGCTCGCGCTGCCTGCTGTGATTTATACCAATGGCGATATGACGGTCGATCATTTACGTATCAGTGAAGAGCCGCATGGCAACACTTTCCAAAGCCTGACGATTCGTGGCAACTATAAGGTGAGTGATGTTCGTACCATGGTCTCTTGCGTGAAAGATGGCCTAGGATATGGCTTCCTTGATCAATCAAACCTGTATGCCTCAATGAAAGATTTAGGCTTGGTGACTTTGCTTCCGGATTACCCGATTTCGACGATTGATACCGCAATCTACGCTGTGTATCCGCACCGTAAGCAGACCAAGCTAGTGAAAGAGTTCATTACTACGGTTCAAGACTATATTGGCTCTCCGACCATTTGGGAGAAGATGCAGCAAGGTTAGTTGTATTTTAAATATACCAAACATAAAAAAGGAGCCAGATCGTCGAACGATCTGGCTCCTTTTTTATTGTTCCGGCTATCACTGATTTACAATGTAAAGCTTAGCTATAGCTGGCGTGAACGGCTCATATCTACTACTACCTATTAATGCTCATGAATCACTTCCTTGCCACTTGAGTACGCTTTGGAACCCAGTACATCACCATCAACTTCTTTGCCATAGTAGCCTTGGTGGTTGTGGTAACGCTTAGCATTACCTGCAACATCACCCTTGTATCGTGGGTCTTGTGGGCGTTCATGACTATTCACAAATGCAGCCACATCCCAAGCATCTTGAATCGAAAGCTGCTGGCTCTTTCCAAGCGGCATGTTTTCATAGATAAAGTAAGCAGCGGTGTTCACACGGTGCATACCCGCGCCCCAGTTATACGCATTTTCCCCCCACAGTGGTGGGAAGTATGAACGGCCGTCTGATCCTTTAATGCCTTCACCATTTTGACCATGACAGGTTTGGCAGCTGGTTTGGTAAACCTTTTCACCACGCGCTATTGACGGCTCTTGTTCAGGGTTATCAATCTTAGGGTAGCCACGCCCAGCCAACTTACTGCGATCATCGATTGGGTATTTGCTTAACAGCTCTTCAGGAAGAGGGAAGCTTTCTGCTTTACCACCGACTTGTAAGTCAGCATCGCTGATCTCAAGAACGGGTGTATCTTGCATGCCGTTCTTGTCTAAGATGCCGCCCATTGCCAGCCAGTATGAATACGCCGTCAGTGCGACCATCTCTTTTGAACCCTCAGCCGGTGGTAGGCCATTCATTGAGTAGGTAAAGCAACCTTGGATACGTTCTGCGTAGCTGTTTACCTTGTCATTCTTAGAACGATACGCAGGGTAGGCCATGTACGCACCCCAAAGAGGGGCTGCGTTAGGCTTCATGCCTGCTTGCATGTGGCAATTCACACAGTTTTGCTCGTTGCCGACGAATGTACCACGCATCTGTTGTGAATCGACAAACAGGGAATAGCCCAGCTTTACTTTGTCGCCAAATTCTCCATCAGGAATATCTACCAAGTCGCGTGGCACCAGATATTTATTATCTTGTGGTTTTTCAACGGCGGGCAGTTCGGTTTGGCGATCGGGCAACTCAGCTTCGGCATAAGCGATTCCAGAGGCAAGGGTTGCGGTAATTAGAAGTAATGTTTTCATGCGAGCCCTTTAGTATCGGAAAGATGCGAAGTAGTAAGAGAGGTTTTTGATCTCATCGTCGGTCAACTTGCCGGCGATATTGCCCATCATGTTTAAATCATCACCCTTACGAGTGCCGTTTTTCCAAGCGTTGAGCTGAGTCTGAATGTAGTCGGCATGCTGACTCGCTAGGCGAGGAAATTTGTCTACGCCCATACCACTTGGTCCATGACAGGTTGCACAAGCAGGAATATTTCGATCCCAATCGCCTTGGAATACAAGTTTACGATAGGGATTATCGATATCGGCTTGTGAGCCGCGTTGTTCTAAATCGGTGAAGTTGTATGAAGGAAGTGAAGCGAAGTATTCTGCAACTTCACGACGAATCGCAGGATCCGACACACCATCAGCCATGCCTTTCATGATCGCGCTTTGACGCTCACCACTTGAGAATAAGACCAGTTGATGTTCTAGGTAGTCAGCATTGAGCCCTGCAAGCATAGGGGCGATGTTGGGCATGCCTTTCCCGTCAGCTTGGTGGCAACCGCTACAGGTTTCTGCGGCTTCTGGCATTGGATTAGGCGCTGCTTGTGCAAAACCGGATAAAGAAAGGCTTCCCAGAGCAGCGATGCAAAGCGTTAGAGTTTGAGTTTTTATGTTTAGCTTAATCATGAGGCGTCGCTATTGGTTGTAATGCACGCATTTTCGACATAATTGGTTGTTCGCGCTATTGTGGATTTCCACATTAATTCACTGGGAACTTGAGGTAAGTCTCACATTAATAACCTCAATCACCACAATGGTATTAGTGTGGATTTCAATAGGCGAATCCAGCTGCCGTTAACGAAGTGCAAGGGAACTGCCATGTTCGCCTCGGTGTGACTGCTTGTTAAGGCTCTTTATGGCACCGATTGTATAAGCATAGACGCTTGATGGGGCTAGGTGAGAAACTTGCAGGGAAGTGATGTGAAGAATTGATGCTTTGGCGTTGAATAGGTTAGAAAAAGAAGAGCAACCTCGAATGACGAAGTTGCTCTACTCTGCCCAGTCTTGATTTGACTGAAATAGGGGAGGTTTGAACGCCTAGACTTTGTAGATTTTAGCCGGAAGCGCTTGTCTTGCTGCTGCGCCCACAACCCAATCCAACATCACGCCTTTTCCTTCTCTGGTCGGGTCGATCAAGCCTATATCATTGATGTTAACGCCATCGTTCGACTTCATCTTCACTGGTTGTTGTGTGTCACCAATCCAGTGAGCACGTTCGCCGAGTTCTTTATGACCAAAGCCGTGTTCAAAGCCTAATGTGCCCGGCTTGATGCCATCGATCACCATTGCCAACGCATGTGTGGTTGAGCTCGGTGTTTCAATAGCAAACACGTCACCGGTTTTGATACCCGCAGAAGAAGCATCTTGCGGGTGGATGTAAACAGGGTTTACTCCTTTAATAGATTCCAAGCGTGGTGACAAATTAGAGACCGCACTGTGAATGTTGGACTTAAAGTTGGTTAGCGTAAATGGCCACTCTTTTGCTGGGAACTGCTCTGCCAAAGGTGTGCCGTCTGCCAGCTTTTGTGGATACCATGTCGGGCAACCCATGTACCGCTCACCACTGATGGTGTTGCGAGAAGTACCGAGCTTTTCATTCCAGATTGCCAGTGGTTTGGTCCATTTGTACTTCATGGTTTCATTGGTGTAGGCATTGGTGGCGTCTTCGAAACGACCGCCACGCGCAAAGATATACGCTACCTTGAGCATTTCTTCTGGCTTGAGCGTTTTGTTCATCACAGGCACTAGGCGTTCGAGACCAGACCAAACAATATCTTCCGCATCGACATTCGGCACGCCACCTTTTACGAACGCTAAGTTAGCAGCCGAGCGAAGGTAGAAGTCTTCAGCGCTATGAATACCGTGCCAGTTACCTTGATTGTCTTTGATTACGTTGTCGCCGAAGCCACCTAGGCCAAGCGTTTTCGCTAGATCAATAAAGAAGTTCTCTAGGTTGATGGCACGCCCGTCTTGAGTGCGTGAGGTTTTAGGCTCAACAATCGGCCAGCGAGCGGTGATCGCTTTAGTCGCGACGCCATGCCAAGGTGTTGCCATACCCCAGCTTTCGTAGGTCACCGTGTCTGGCACGAGGTAATCCGATAATGCTGTGGTCTCATTGATGAAGGCATCGATAGACACGATCAAACCAAGCTGTTTTGGATCCTTAAGCTTTTCACCCAGCAAGTTGTCTAAACCCGGAACACCATAAAGTGGGTTCGCCATGTGGTTGATCCATGCCTTTGCTCGGTAAGGGTAGCCATCAATCGCAGCTGATAGGTGCTCAGTTAAAAGCGGTGCTGAGATTGGGTACCACGGGGCGCGTGTCGGGTAAGGTGACTCGCCTGCGGCAACGCGACGCTTGTATTCGCTGGTTTTGTGATACGGGAACTTGCTGCGGGACAAGAACACACCTTGAGGCTTAGTCTTACCTTTAAACTTAGTAAAGTCGTAACGAGGACCAGCAACCGAAGTCGGGTAGCCGCCCGCTTTCGCCATCGCACCGCCTTTCGCGTTGATGTTACCGATCAGCGCGTTCAGCATCAGAATAGAGAACGAGTTGTAGAAGCCGTTGGTGTGCATGTTGCCACCGTGAGTATCCACGACTGCTTTTGTACCGTAGCTGGTAAAGCGTTTCGCTAGCGCAATAATCTGGTCTTGTGGGATTTCACACTGTTCGCTGTAGTAAGCAAGGTCATATTTGAAGGCTTCTTCTTTCAATCTTTGTAGAGAAGATTTAACGCGAACAGTCTGACCATCGATTTCTACATCTTGATCGACGAACAGAGCCGCTTCATTCACTTGAATATGTGACGACAATAGTGACGTTGTCACATTTAGTGCGATAAATCCGTCATCGTCAGACATCGGTTCGCCTGTTTCTAGTAACCCTATATCCGATGCACGAAGCATACGCCCATTTTGTGGGTGCGATTCGTCGCTGATCACTAGGTGAGATGCGTTACACCAGTGTGTGGTGCCTGCTTTCTTCATCGCTTGCGCACTTGGGCGAGACAAGAAATCGTGATTGTAGCGCTGGTTTTCGATGATCCACTGGATCATACCCAGAACTAATGCTGAGTCAGTGCCCGGCTTGATCGGCAGCCAGTTGTTGCGATCGCCCGCCGCAAGGCTTGACGATCCTGCTGGAAGGCTTGGTGTCACTATGGTGTAGCTCAGCTTTCCATTGGTACGAGCCTCAGCCAGCTGTCTTGCTTGACGCTTAAACGGGTTACCCGCTTGAGCCGGAGACATACCGATGAAAAGAATGAACTCTGCGTTGTTAAAGTCAGGCTTTAAGTGCGAGAACTTGTCTAGATCGTTCATGATCGCGCCTGAACCTGCACGGAATGCGTAACCACAGTAAGATCCATGATGACCAAAGTTGCGTGTGCCGTAGCTGTTAAACGCAAAGCGCTTCAAGATGTCGTCACGGCCTTCATTTCCGGCATTAGTCACCAATAACTGGTTCGCTTTTGGACCGTATTCAGGGTTGTTTGGATCAAGTGGTGTTTCGATGTCGCGAATCGATCGTAAGCCTTCAACTTCGCCTTCTCCGAACAAGTCACCACCTTCGGTGACCTCAGAGATAAGTTGCTCGTAGCTGATCGGTTCCCACTTACCTTCACCACGTTTACCAACACGTTTTAACGGTTGAGTGATTCGGTATGGGCTGTTTTGAATCTCTAACATGCCGTTGCCACGGGCGCAGGCTGTCGAACGGTTATTGATGCCTGATTCACCAGACAAGCCAATGTAGGCGTCTTTTACTGGTGTTTTGAACGGGATTTGCTGATAACTTGATAGCGGGTGGTACGGGTTGCCCGAGATACGTAAGATCTCGTCATTGCGATTATCGATTCGTACACGCAAGCCACACAGTGTCCAGCAACCAAAACACATTGAAGGTGCCACGCGTTGGTTTGGATTTGGCGAGATCTTACCTTGCTCATCGACACTGTATTCCGTCTCTAACGAATTACCGTGATGGATGTGATTGGTTTTCTTACCTGCGGTGCCATCGATAGCACCGTGAACCATGTGCTTTGTGGTTGTCGCATAACCTGCAGCAAAAGCTCCAACACCACCGGCAGCAAGGCCTGTTTTCAAAAATTGACGACGTTTGTTATCCATGATGATTCCTCAGACTACAAGCTATGTGAGCGGTTAAGTGGTGACGATGATGTATTTTGGTTTGGCTTCAATATTGTCTTAGGTGTAGATCGAGTTGACACGATCTCAGAGGCGAACAACGCAAGTGCTAGCCAAAGGCCACACATACCAACAATGCCGAGTAATCCTGCGCTACCCATTGGCAGTTCATAAGGGAATGCACCCACATCAAAACGGGGAATGGTTTGAACTTCCATCATGGTGACCCAACGTACCGCCCATGCTGAAACGATGGTCGCAAGCGCAACACAGATAATTCCTAGCTTACTTTGCGATAGGCGTTGCAGTGGCAGCACTAAGATCATGCACAGCAAAATGCTGGTGGTCATGATGCCTAGGTTTATACCCCAAGCGTCGTTCTCATACAGATTGAAGTGACCATGGTTAGATGCCCAAATCGACGTAAGAATGATGGCAAGGCCACCCGTTAAGGTAATGGTTCTTTGTACTAGAGCGAGATCTGTTGGTTTTAAGCTTGGCTTACTTGAAGGTAGTAGAGCCCAAATCAATAGGGTTAAGCCCGTTGCAGCAAAGAATGCGGTCGTAAACCAAAGTAGCGGAGAAGCCGGTTGATGCCAAAGCGGTCGGCTCGCCAAAATCGCAATCTCTGCACCTGTATAAAGCGCGATGCTTAGACCTGATAACGCAGTTGCAGCGGCTAATGCAATCATCATTTTTGTCGATACCTGCCATTGCCCCAGTGTTAGCCAAGACAAGCGCTTTAAAAGCGGGTTTTCACTCTCTTTGAGCTGTGCGATGTCATCACGCAGGTAAACCCAAGCAGTCGCAACAGCCAGACCAGAAAACAAAGGTAGAAACAGAGAGCCTAACGACATCCATGACCAAGGCGTAATGTGAGCATAGAAGTGCCACGCACGTCCGGGTTGGTGCAAATCACCGGTTAATGCTAATGGCCCAACAATCGCGCCAATGGACATCACAAGCACAAGCGCTGAACGGAATTGGTGGCTGGTTGAGTTCTTGAATATCAGTGCAATCAAAAACAGAATAGCGGCCGCGTAAGCCGAACCAATGTAGAAGAAATATTGAACCGCCCACGGTAGCCAAGCGATCTCTTGAGCGGGAACTAACACCTCAGTGATATTCATGCTGTCTCTCCTTGTTTGCCTTGTGTCGCGATTGCCAATTCTTGTTTGCTAGAGGATGAGTTATCGATGGCGGCTGGATCATAAATCGCAGGCTGACCTTCGATATGGCTAACGAAACGCTCGTTCATGCCGATATAGAAAACATGTGGGTTGGTATTTTGCTCTGGCTTAAGCACCTTGATGTCGTCTTGGTTTTCATTAAGCAGGCGGTTGATCTCGCTGTTTGGGTCTTTGAGGTCGCCAATGACACGCGCACCACCAACACAGGTTTCGACACAAGCGGGCAACAAGCCATCTTCAAGGCGGTGTGCACAGAAGGTACATTTGTCTGCGGTAAGGGTGTCGTTATTGATGAAGCGAGCGTCGTAAGGACAGGCTTGAACACAGTAAGCACAAGCTACGCAACGTTCGTTGTCGACCATTACAATGCCGTCTTCACGTTGGAAGGTCGCTTGAACAGGACATACCTTGATGCAGGGAGCATCGTCGCAGTGGTTACACAGACGAGGCAACATGAATGACTTCACCTCTTGTTGAGCCGTCGAACCATCATCAAGGGAGACTTCATACTGTTTTACGGTGGTTCTGAACTGGCCAATTGGCGCTTGGTTTTCAACGCTACAGCCAACGGTGCACGCCTGACAGCCAACGCATTTACGTAAGTCAACCGCCATGGCGTAGCGTTTACCTACTTCGCCTTTGCGGTCAGGTTGGTTGTTATTGCGGATGGCTGTGCTTGCGACTGCGGTGTTGATTCCGGTGATGGGAATGAGCGCAGCACCAGCGGAAACCTTGCCGAATTGGCTGAGAAACCGTCTTTTCAATGAGTCCATGTTGGTACCTATAAATGGCTATTCTATCTGTTGGGCTCATTGTCAGATTTTGGGCGTACGCGGGGTATTGTGGATTTCCACATACCCAGATCAAAGTTGATCTAGAACAAATGTGGTTTTACCAATCTAGCTGTTATGCTTTGTATAAAGGCTCTATTTAACGTGTCGTCAATGCGTTATTCGAGTGTGGACATGCCGTCAGTGTGGAGAAAGAGATTTTAGTGACAGTCCGAAACCTAATATCAATCGTTAGCCTTTGTTGGTTGAGCTTAACCGCAGGAATCTGTTTAGCCGCTCAAACGGAGCAAGAGATTACAACGACAAGCACTGTTGAGTCGGAGCAGGTTATTGAGGTCGGTGTGCTGGCTATCCGAGGCAAGCTTTCTGCGCAGCAGCGTTGGCAGCCGACGATGGATTGGTTGTCGGAGCGCATTCCCGGCAAACACTTTGTTCTCAAGCCTTTCAATTTAGAAGAGATGGCTGACGCGGTAAAAGGTGTTGAGGTCGACTTTGTCATCACCAACCCGGGTCAGGCGGTTCGATTAGGTCGTCAATATGACCTCTCTTGGATGGCGACCATGA
Organism: Vibrio sp. 1CM8B; assembly: GCF_023161685.1. NCBI lineage: Bacteria > Pseudomonadati > Pseudomonadota > Gammaproteobacteria > Vibrionales > Vibrionaceae > Vibrio > Vibrio sp. 1CM8B. The sequence goes on along the minus strand of NZ_JALNTU010000001.1, from coordinate 251,644 downwards.
CCAGCCATAACTTCGAAGATCGAAGCATCAGCAATACCCGAAGTATTGGTTCTGCCTTGGTGGTGAGAAGAATGTCACCTTATATCTCTCTAGAACAATTGAGCGGTAAGCCGATTGCGGCAGTATCTGAAAATGCATTTGGCGGCTATCTAACAATGCGTTATCAAGTGATGCAACAAGGGCTTAATCCCAACCACTTTTTCTCTAACACCCAATTTTTAGGTTTCCCGATCGACGCCAGTTTGTATCAACTGCGTGAAGGGCACATTGAAGCGGCTGTTGTACCTAGTTGTTTAGTTGAGAACATGATCAGTGAAGGTTTGCTGGTGGCGGGGCAATATCGAATTATCGAGAATCAAGCGCCAGAAGGATTCAGATGCCAAGTGTCTACGCCGTTGTACCCCAACTGGTCGTTCGCCAAAACAGAGCGGGCTTCTTCGGCACTGGCCAAACAGATGAGTCAGGTATTATTTGCGATGCCTAAGGGCAGTGCACCGGCGATTGCAGCGAATGCATCGGGTTGGACGTCACCGACAAGTTTGCTCTCGATAGACAAGCTTTATCAACAACTCGACATGCACCCACTGCAACAACCTTGGTGGAAAGAAGCGTTAATCTGGCTCAAGTACAATCAGCAGTGGGCATGGGCGTTCTTTATTCTGGTGGTGCTATTGAATGCTTACCACTTTTGGTTGGAATACAAATTCAGCCGCAGCAAAAAACAGTTAGAAGCCACGTTGCACAAGCTGAAAAGCAAGAGTGAACAGCTAGAACATTCACAGCGCATAGCTGTGGTTGGTGAACTTGGAAGCAGCTTAGCACACGAGATCAATCAGCCTTTGGCGGCGATTCGTAACTATAGCGAAGGTGGTTTACTGCGGATTTCGAAGAACAAACCGCTGACAGATATAGAGCCTGTATTTGAGAAGATTCAGTCGCAAGTGGACCGTGCAGATGCAATCATCCAGCGCTTGAGAAACATGATCAAAAAACGCTCATCAGAGAAGTCTCAGACCGATATCGAGCAGCTGCTTACAGACACCATTGAGTTACTGCAATTCCGATTACACAAGCACAAGATAACCATTGAACGCTATGCCGTAGGTAAGCCTATCAAACTAAATGTTGACTCTGTGGGTTTGCAACAGGTGATTGTAAACCTGATCAACAATGCAACGGACGCGTGTAATGCACAACAGCATCGCGAACAAAGCGCTGCGTCTGATATTGATAACAAAAATAGTGAGCCGGCGACAATTAAAGTGATTACCGAGTATCAACCGGATAAAATAATGTTGTCGATTATCGATAACGGAACGGGCTTAGATTTCACTGAGCAAGAAGTGACTCAAGCCTTTGTGAGCAGCAAAGAAAACGGCTTGGGGTTAGGGCTCGCGATTTGCCAAGATGTTATTGAAGATCACAGTGGTCAAATGACGATCACGTCACTTACCCCACATGGATGTCATGTTGCGGTGACACTGCCTTTCTCTCTTTCAAATGATTCATAAGGAATCTTGTTATGTCTGAACTTCATCAAAGGCTTCCTGTCTATGTGGTTGATGACGATGAGTCGATGCGCGACTCGTTGGTGTTCTTATTAGAAGAGCATGATTTCACTGTGTCAGCTTTTGAAGATGGCCCGAGTTTTTTGGACTCAGTGGATTTGAGTGCGCCGGGTTGTGTGGTACTAGACAGCCGAATGCCAGAGATGAGAGGGCAGCAAGTTCATGAGTTGATGGTGAAAGCGCAGAGCCCACTGTCGGTGATTTACCTGACGGGGCACGGTGATGTGCCAATGGCGGTTGAAGCCTTACAAGCTGGCGCGGTGAATTTCTTTCAAAAGCCAGTTAAAGGTAATGAGTTAGCTGAGGCGATCAAGCAAGGTTTGGACGCTTCTGAAAAGCACTTACACATGAACGTGTATCGCCAAGCGTACGCATCATTAACCGAGCGTGAGATAGACATCCTCAAACAAATTATCGACGGTAAGCGTAACCAGAAAATAGCCGATGAATTGTGCATCGCAATGAGAACCGTGGAAGTGCACCGAGCGAGCTTGATGAAGAAGTTTTCTGCGAAAACGGTCGCTGAGTTAGCATACATTTATGGGCAGCTTACCTAACCATAAATGTAAGAGATTGAGAGTGGAAAATCATTCCCTTTACTACTGATTTTCTAATGAGTGGTGGTCTTCATAAGTCATCGATATTGAAGCAAGATCACATCATTTATGGCGTGCATACGGATAGGTCTAAGTAGACTTTTTATCGTTATGTATTCCTGAGATACTGAACTGAGTTCATTTTAGGGCGGAACGTTTTAATAACGGCGCTTTTCCCTTTAATTCGAAACATTCACTATAGGTTGATAACTCCTCGACACCGAGGCTGGTATCAACCGAGTTAGGTTAAAATATTTTATGAGTACAATGGGAATCGCAATTGGTGCGACGGCTCTTTCGTTAATACTTGTCGCCGTGTGGCTGCTCTCTTTATCGCTAAGAAAGCAGCGCTTGGAACAAGAACGTAAGGCTCGTGCTGTCGCTTACCGAAAAGCGATTGAAAAAGCGCGCATACAAGAGCAAAAAGAGCGTCACTTCAAAGCCGAAACCGGCCATGTACCGTCGATTCTGTATTTGGCAAAAGAAGCGGAACGTAACAATATTAAGGAAGCTCTGTATTGGTACGACAAAGCGGCGCAACTCGATAATGTCAATGGTATGTACGGCATTGTACGCCTAAGCATGAAGCGTAAAGAAGACCTCATTTTAAGAGAGAAAGCCAACTTTTGGCAGTTAGCAATCTCTGCTTTAGACAATGACGTATCGGCGAAATTCGAGATGGGCAAAGCGCTCGTCTTTGGTCGTGGAACCGATAAGAACATCCCTAAGGGTTATACCTATATTGAAGAGTCTGCGGCTGGTGGCAATACCGAAGCGATGCTGTTTATCGGTGACTGGTGTCTCGATAAAGAAAACCCAGACTACTCAGCTGAGAGTTCTGTCGAGTGGTACCAAAAGGCCGCTGAAAAAAACAACCTAGACGGCAAGATCAAACTCGGTATGAGTTACTTGAACGGTGTGGGTGTTGAGCCTAACCATGGTGAGGCTGTTTACTGGTTTGAGACGGCTGCAGAAAAGAACAGTGCAGAAGCGATGTTTAGAGCAGGCGAAGCTTGGATCGACCATGGTGAACACGGCAACGCCATCGCTTATATCTGGTTATTCCTATCAGCTCATTTTGGTTATTCAGAAGCCAAACATTTGAGAGATAAAGTAGGCGGGGAGCTTGGTGTGGATGCAGTCGTGGGCTTACAGGCTCTGACTAAGCCGATAATGACTAAGCTGACCCAAGAAGCAATCACTAAGCACTCAATCATTAAAGCGCTCAACAAGCTCTACAAACGCAATATACCGATTCCGAAGAAAGTAAAAGAAGTGCTCGATGAAGAAGGTAATGAGTTGAATGTAGATGCGAGCCACATAGCGACTCAAGCGCCGAGTGCTCAAGATACGAATGTTGATTACAGCCAACAGGTGAATACCGAGCAAGCATCAACAGAGAGACAAGCGACACTAAATAGTGATCCTCTAGATTTCAGTCAGTCTGCTGTTGAGTCTAACTGGAACAGAAACCAGTAAATTGCACTCATTGGTTGTGTACGGTTGATAGGTCGTTTTAGCTCTAATCGAGACACTCAAGACAACAAAAAGGGAAGCTGATGCTTCCCTTTTTATTTATGTGCTATTTGCTTTTAGAGCTTAGAGCTTATTAAGCTTTGTTTTGCTCAGCTTTACATACAGCCGCCGTGAACACGACGTCTGTTGAGCTGTTAAGCGCTGTTTCAGCTGAATCTTGAATCACACCGATAATGAAACCAACCGCTACAACCTGCATCGCTACATCGTTAGAAATACCGAATAGGCCACATGCTAGTGGGATAAGCAGTAGTGAACCGCCAGCAACACCCGATGCGCCACATGCTGAAATTGCAGCAACAAGGCTTAGTAGAATCGCAGTGAAGATATCAATCTCAATACCCATTGTGTGCACAGCAGCAAGTGTTAACACTGTGATAGTGATTGCAGCACCCGCCATGTTGATCGTTGCACCTAGTGGGATAGATACAGAGTAAGTATCTTCGTCTAGGTTTAGCTTCTTACAAAGGTTCATGTTCACTGGGATGTTTGCAGCACTTGAACGAGTGAAGAATGCCGTTACACCAGATTCACGAATACATTGCAGAACAAGTGGGTATGGGTTCTGTTTTGTTTTTGCAAATACAAGCAGTGGGTTAACCACAAGTGCAATGATCAGCATTGAGCTTAGTAGAACCGCTAGCAGTTGACCGTAGCTTGCTAGTGCATCGAAGCCCGTTGTTGCGAATGTTGTCGAAACAAGACCGAAGATACCAAATGGCGCAAGACGGATAATAAAGCGAACAATGTGTGAAACACTGTGGCTAAGGTCTTCGAAAACCGCTTTGGTTGTTGCAGATGCGTGGTGCAGTGCAAGACCAAGACCGATTGCCCAAGCAAGAATACCGATGTAGTTCGCATTCATTAGCGCGCTAACCGGGTTATCTACAAGCTTGAATAGAAGGGTATGAAGAACTTCCGCGATACCTTGAGGAGGGTTAGCACCTTCAGCGCCAGCAACCAGTGTCAAAGTGGTTGGGAACATGAAGCTCAGTACTACAGCAGTCAGTGCAGCAGAGAACGTACCAATCAGGTAAAGCACAATGATCGGACGCATATGAGTATGCTGACCTTTCTTTTGGTTTGCGATAGAAGCTGCAACAAGAATGAATACTAAAATTGGGGCAACAGCTTTCAGAGCACCAACAAACAGGCTACCTAGTAGGCCTGCATCTTGAGCAGCTGAAGGAGAAACCATGGCGAGAACGACACCGAAAACAATACCAGCAAGGATCTGTAGAACGAGATTTCCACGAGCGATGCGGGCGAGCATGTTGTGATTTTGCATAAAATACCTGCAATTGTTAATTTATTATAGTGATGTATCTTTTTATAAAGTTGTACCAAATCCGACTATACACTAGTGGAATGGGCGGTCATATTAGCGGGATCTAAGAGGGTGTCTAGGAATAGTTTACTTTTAGGGTGATTGTTTGCGCTACGTGGTGTTTTTAGAGCTAAATGTTAAATTAATGTGTTTTGATTGAGCTATAAATCTACAAAATGACATTTAATAGACTCAATATACTGTAAGTTTGGAAATGTAAACGGCTATTGGTAAGAACATTGTGTGCATAAATAGTCATACTAAGACCAAATTGAAACAAAAAGCCCCACGTGTTTAACACTATGGGGCTAAGCTTGTCTCAAATATAACTTATAGTCGTTAACTTATAGTCGTTAACTTAAAGGTTTAGTTAGAAGCTTTTTTAAGATTTCGACTTTCCGATTGAACGGTTTTGTACATCTTCGAAAGCTGCTTACTGTTAGCACGTTGCTCTGCCAATGAGGCTCCATTTCTGGCTTGCTCCCGCAATAGCTTTTGATAGTTATTAAATCGTCTTTCAGACAACTCACCACTCTCAATGGCTTTGCGTATTTTGCATCCAGGCTCTGATTCATGATGGCAATCAGAGAAACGACAGTGCATAGCTAACTCTTCGACATCAGAAAAGGTTTCGCTTACCCCTTCGGCGCAGTCTGCAAGTTGCAACTCTCGCATTCCTGGCGTATCAAGCAGTAAGCCGCCCGATGTCAGTAAATGCATTGAGCGTGACGTCGTTGTGTGTCGGCCTTTGCTGTCGTCTTCACGAATGCCACCCGTGGCTTGCTGAGTCTCCCCAAGCAGTGAGTTGACCAGTGTAGATTTCCCAACACCAGACGACCCCATCAAAGCCACCGTTTTTCCCGTTTTACACCAAGGTGCTAATACTTGAGTAGAGTCTTGGTCTAGGCTATTAACGGCTTCGATCATCAGCATCGGATCTAAGCTTTGCACTTGCTGTACTTTGTCTTGGTAGTCGTCACACAAGTCTTTCTTGGTCAGTACGATAACGGCTTCAACTTGCGCTTCATTAGCGAGAGCGAGATAACGCTCGATGCGGCTTAGGTTAAAGTCGTTATTTAACGAAACCACGATAAAAACCGTGTCGATATTGGCTGAAATATATTGTTCAGCTACGCGACTGCCTGCTGCTTTACGGCGGAAGAGCGATTGACGGTCTAGTAAACGGTCGAATTGCAGATCAGAGTTCAAAATCACCCAGTCGCCAACGGTCATTGCCGGTTGGTTTTGGTGGATGGGTAGAACAATTTCACCTTGCTCTGACGCTAAGGTATAGCCACTACGATGATGTGCGACGATACGAGCAATGACGGAATGGTCATAGTCTTCGAGTGTCAGTTGTTGTTGGAATACAGGTTGCCATCCAAGTTGTTGAAGTGACATTGGATGAGAAAATGCAGTTTGTGAATTCATGTCTATTTACCCAGACGTGCGAGCTTTCTTTTCTTGTGAGAGGATTAAAGTCTTATGAGAGCATTAACCTCTTGTTAAGACCCCAGATTGTTGATGAGATCGAAAAGCGTTAGTCAGATCAAAAAGCGTCGAGACGTCAAAAATGTTTGAGCTTGGGTCGAATTCAAAATAGATAGGACCCCGGATTGAGTCATGCTTTACAGGCATGCAGATATTGATCACTTACGATCAACAGTAAACCGGGTAAAAGTGTGCGGTCGTCAAAGAGTGACGATAAGTTGGTAGATCGGTGTTTAAGTTTGATTAACCAAACAAATTAACGCGTTACTTTTACTGCCAGTTTTAGTGTGTTCATTACAATCATCTTCTATTCTCCTTGGTTTATTAATGTGTCAGGCTTTGAATAAAAAGCGAGCTCAGTTTAACAAAAAGCCACGATGGCGAGAAGTCATCGTGGCTTAAATTATTTTATCAATTGTGAATACGATTAATGATGGTCGTGGTTCATCTTTTTCATGCCACTCATTACTTTCTTCACTGGTGCGTCGAAGGTCTGCGTTTCACCGTTGGCGAAGGTCAGCGTCATCTCAATTTGCTGACCTTCTTTTAGGCTACTTTTTAGGTCGAATAACATGATGTGTAGGCTACCTGGTTTTAGTACCGCTTCACCATTCGCTGGGATTGTGATCTCTTGAACTTGGCGCATCTTCATTACGTCGCCGTCAACGATAACATCATGAAGCTCTACCTTTCCTGCTGCTGGCGTTGTCGCAGAAACAATAGCGCGATCTTTATCGCTGTGGTTCATCAGAGTCGTGAATACCGCGCTGTTCACTGCTGAAGGCGGTGTTGCACGAGCGTACGCGTCATGAACCATAATGTCGCTTTTGGCGTGAGCAAGAGGAGTGAGCAATAAGCCTGCTAGAGCAAGTGCTTTTAACTTCATGTTGTTGTCCTTAATTTTTATGTTTTGGTCTGGGACCTGACTTTTTTATTCGAACTTTATTGGTTAAGTTCTTTATTGTTACTTTTACTGCGTCAATTGGTTGATGGCCTCAACAATCGGCGCTGGCGTTAACGTATGCGGCACTTTAGTAATCAAGGTGCCGTCGGGCTTTAAAAAATAAAAATATGAGCTGTGGTCAAGGGTGTATTCCAACTCTGAGCCTTCCAGCTCGGTCTTTCTGAAAATAACACCGTAGTTATGTGCAAGCGTGGTTGTCACATCTAACGGACCACTTAACCCTTCCATCATTGGGTGGAAGTATTGTGCGTATTCGTATGAGGCTTCAGCTGCATCACGCTCAGGATCGAGAGAGACAAACATCGGGCGAATCTTGGCTTTTGCTTCATCAGAAACTTGGTTAAGTGCACCGGCTAACATTGCTAGAGAAGTGGGGCACACATCTGGACAGCGAGTGAAACCAAAGTAAACGATACGAATTCTGTCATCAGTTTGGTCAAAGATTTCCGTTGGCTGGTTGTCTTTACCGAAAAGGGTTGTTGCAGAGAATTCTTTCTTTGCAGCGTGTTGCTCTTGAGCTTCGTTTTGCCCATCAAGGTAGCTTTTGACACCAAAGCCAAGTACAAACGCTACCACTAATGCTAACGACCAATTCTTACTCATCTTGCCATCCTTATTGCAGGGTTTACGGTTTCAACACCATCGGTGAGTTCGCCAAGCCAAGTCATTTTATCCATGGTGCACACAGGTAAAATCACGTCACCTTCATAGGTATTGTCGCCAATATTCTTTAATTGAAAACGTGCCGAGCCCATTTCCATCTCTAAGCCAGTAAGTGACAGCATTAATGTGTCAGAGGCTGCGCCTTCCCAAACTACTTTGATTTTACTTGGAACGAGTGGCTGTGCCGTCTCACTATCGAGTGTCATCGCAACGGTATTTTGCTCACATGATGTGGTTGAAAGCATGCAGTAATCATCTAAGTTGACGTCGGCAGTTGAGTGCTCCATTGCTGATTTAAACTGCTGAATTGCTTGCGGCCCATAAAAGCCTGCCACGAGAGCGATCCCAACAGCAGCAACCTTTAATGCAGAGTGCATGTCGTGTTCTCATCTAATTTTATAAGAGCGGCGATGTTATCATACCCCTCAATACGTGCTTGTATCAAAAAGCAATTTTGTGCGTATGGTAGAACTAAAAAAGCGAAGCCATTGGCTTCGCTTTTGTCTGTTTATTAGATATGTGAGCTTAGTATTTCTAGGTTCTATCCGTTCTGAACATGTTCCAGAAGTACGCTGAATGATTAGTCAGCGTTACGCTCTGCAAACTTCTCTAGTCCTAGAACTAAGGCTATCGCAACAAACATCATCACAATCGCCATGACCAGTTGAGAAGGCTGAGAGGTTACGGCTTCAAAATCAAATGGTGATAGGTTTTCTTGAATCAGAGGAACTTGTTCACCTTTTGAGTTTGTGCGCCAGCTGATGGTCTCTTTCCACGGCCAGATCTTAGGTAGCGTACCGATCATCAAACCGGTTAAGAATACCAATGTGAAATCGCGGAATGAGCGCAGTAACCAAGAGAGTACGTGCGAGAAAGTCAGTAGGCCGATCACACAGCCACTAAGGAATAGCGCAAGCACATCGATTTGGAACTCTTTAACTGCACCAAGAACTGGGCCATACATACCAATCAATAGCAGAATGAAGCTACCCGAGATACCCGGCAAAATCATCGCACAGATAGCAATCGCACCCGCTATGAGAACATTGATGCTGGTCGGTTCCATTTGCAGCGGCTTAAGTACGGTAATGCTATACGCGAAAGCAACGCCAAGCAGTAAAAACACGAAGCGAATCATATCGCGCTTTTCTACTTGCTTAAGAATATGGAAAACCGACACCAAGATCAGGCCGAAGAAGAAAGACCACAGTGGAACAGGGTGGGTGACCAATAACCAAGAAATCAGTTTTGCAAATGTCGCAATGCTCGTGAATACGCCTGCGAACAGTGAAATTAGGAAGAAACCATTGATGTGATTAAACGCGGCTTTGAAGCCTTCGCGTTTCCATAAGCCAAGTACGCTAGGGTTAATTCTGCGAATGCTTTCTAGCAGCGTATCGTAGATACCAGTGATGAATGCGATGGTTCCGCCCGACACACCAGGAACAACGTCTGCTGCGCCCATTGCCATGCCTTTGAAAAAAGTACTTAAGTAGTTCATTGCTTCATAGAGTTGAGGATGATTTTGTGCAGTATACAAACTTTAGTGTAAAAAAAGTATGAATATGCTTTTGGGGAAGGGCTTTTATTACTCTATTAATTGTAAGGCAATAAGTTGAACTGAATATTTGCCTAACATTTAGATAACAACCACTTAGTGATTTGTCATTAACAGCAGCGATGAAACTGATCTCTTATCGATATTGCATCTTGGTTGCATTATGCAAATGCACTTTGCAATTCGCATGATAAATTCATGGTTTTTATGCGATGCAGGGCTTATAAAACGTCGAATAAAAGTTGGCACGCTAACTGCATTATATTCATTGACCCTTCTTAAGCCGAGGGTCACCTAGCCAACTGACGTTGTTAGTGAACTTATGATTTGTTCACAAATATATAGAGCCAATCGCGATTATTGCGGTTGGCTATTTTTTTGCCTGTCGTTTGGTAAGTTGCTATTTTCCCATGTTCCAAGCAAAAAAAAGCTAGCCACCATTGGCGACTAGCTTCAACTTTTCTCGAATCTCGAATCTCGAATCTCGAATCTCGAATCTCGAATCTCGAATCTCGAATCTCGAACCCGCTTTAGTATCCCATCAACTGCAGCAAGTTCTCCGCAGTGCTGATTGCTTCTTTACGGTTAGCAATGTTGAGCTTTTGGTAAAGATTGCGGATGTGAGTCTTGATCGTGGTACCCGCTACATCTAGTTCTTGAGCGATCTGCTCATTGCTGAATCCTGAATAGATCAGACCAAGCACTTGCCATTCACGCTGGGTGAGTGGGCTAGTACGCACCAGCTCAGGAATATTCGGGTGATTAACCAAGTTCTCAACAAAGTCTTCATCGAAATGCACCGAACGACTGCGTTGCGTAGTTGAGATATCCTTCATGATTTGTTGCGCGCGGTGACGTTCTAAATCACCTAAGCCAGGCTTGTTGCTCAACTTATCTAGGATATGCCCGATAGTCCCACCGTCGACTAAGAAGTTACCAACCATACCGGTTTGGTTAGTCATATGAAGCGCTTCTTCAAGCAGTACTCGTGCGCTGTCTTCATCGTTAATTTGTGTGCGTAACACGGCTTCAACGATCAAGTTGCGGTTGGTGTCGGTAATCAGGTGCGAACGCTGGGCTTCACTCTTAAGGAAAGTCAGCGCTTCTTCAGCTTCTTCGTATTGCTCAAGGATGATGTGAGCACGAACGATGTTTCGCCACTGAAGTTGGCAGAAGTGGTTACTTGCCGATTCAGGTCGAACAGCCACACTCAGCCAATCACGTATCGCTTCTTTATCGCCTTTTACTTGCCAGAAAAGAATCAAAGAAAGAGAAGCATTTGCGGTCCAATCTACGTGGTAAGTCGATTGACGCAATAAGTGCTGAATCTGGTCGATAAATTTCGACGCTTTATCAATCTCGCCGCGGCTCAATGAAATACGAGCCAACATAGAATAGCTGTGCAGGTGTTTACTCGGAGAGTGGTGGCCAAGGATATCTAATCCTTTGTAGCAACACTCTTCCGCTTCATCTAGTCGGTTCCAACACCAGAAGATCTGAGCGCGAACACGCAGCAAGAATTCGTGCAGAGGTACGTATTGCAGCTGATGTTCTTCAATCAATTTGAATGCACTGTCTTGTAGCTCAAATGCAGCTTGAACATAACCTTGAGCAATCAAGATTTCGCTTTGTTGCAGAATCGCCCACAGAGCCTGATGGTAAACCTGATACTGACGTGCCAGTTTTTCTGTCTGTTGCATCATTGGTAGCGCACGGCTTAGGTTACCCATTACGTGATTCACTTCGCCCACAACCGAGGTTGCGACAATGCGGCTGCGATAAACTGTGGTGTTCAATTGGCTCAACGAAAGCTCAGCCAATTCCAATGCTTTCTCAGGCTCATTGCTGTTGATGGCAACTTGTGCGCGTAAGGCGTTGTATTGGCCTTGCTGCTGAGTATCGAGTTCAATGTTTCGAGCTTGATATTGAGTCTCAGCCTCTTCCAACAAAGTACCCACTTGATCATAACGGTGCTGACTTTGTGCCAACCACGCGCGTAGCATCGAAAGCTTTGGCTCGCTGTAGAGTTGATCGGTAGTCAGTTGCTTGATCGCCATCTCTAGTGACGACAGCTCACCTTGGTTGAACATCGGCCAACCGTGTTCAGTCAGGATTTGAATGATCAGTTCTGGATCTTCAGCGCGCTGTGCGTGACGTAGTGCTTGGTGTGGTGTGTTTTGCTTGATCCACGCTTTTGCAGCACTTCGATGCAGTTCTGCTTCTTGCTGAGGAATTCGAGCTTGACGCTCATGTGCGAGGAACTCACCAAACAAGTTATGGAAGCGATACCAGTTCTTTTCACCTTCAAGCGGGTAGATGAACAAACCAAAACGGTTGAGTGATTCGATCATACCTAACGCATCTTCACGCTGTGTAAGCGCACACACAAGTTCATCGTTGAAGTGATCAAGCACAGAACATTGCATCAAGAACTGTCGGGTTTCTTTGTCTAGCAGGTCGAATACTTCTTCAACCAAGTAGTCCCAAAGATGGGCGTGGTTAAAGTGAGAGAATGACTCTGCGGACTGTGCAAGAGTGCGTTTTTGGTGTTGTGCTTGCAGCGCGATAAGTTGCAGCGCAGAAGGCCAACCTTCTACATAACTACAAATACTGTCTGCCGTGGTGTCATCAATGCCGTCGGCTACGCGTTGGTTGAAAAAGCGTGTGGTTTCTTCGGTATCAAACGCCAACGAGTCATTACCTAATTCGATCATTAAGTCACGAACGCGCAGGTTTGCTGTACCAAGTGGTGGCGTACCACGACTGGTGACAACCAATGTTAGGTTGTCGGGCATGTGTTTGAGGAAGAAGCGCATGGCTTCGTGGATGTCGTCATTGTTGACCAAGTGATAGTCATCCAACACCAGAAAGCACTCGTGATGGAATTCCGACATCTCGGCAAATACTTCACTTAATAAAGAATGCAGCGATGAAAACTGTCGCTTTTCTGCCAGTTTTTGGGCATTCGGACAGGCATTTTGAGTCGCTTTATTAAGTGATTGAAGTAGGTAGTTGATAAAGCGGAAGGCATCATTGTCACTATCATCAATGCTGTACCAACCCACATTAGGTTTATCTACCAACCATTGTGCAGCCATGGTGGTTTTGCCGTAGCCCGCTGGAGAGCGGAACAACACAAGCTTATAGCAATCTGCATTGTGAAGCAGATCGAGAACCCTAGGTCGTAGGATTGCATTATGTAAGCGGCCGGGACGAGTCAGTTTCGAAGGGATCCACATATCGAAGTTTTACACCTATTCCGTGGCTATGTTCTGGAATATCCCAATCTATCGTTGAGTGCACTCCAATGACATTAGCCTAATTACTTAAGTCTTTACTCATATTACGTGAAGCAAAACGTTACCGACTACGATCCTCCTCAGAAACCTTGCGCTCCTGCATGTTTTTGGGTGTCTACGCCCTTTATTTGAGACTTTGCTCACGTTGCGGGTCGGTTTGTGAATGTGACTTCGTTCATCCCTACACGGGAATCTATGCAAAAGATGAGAGTTGGAAATTATTTTCGTGATCTGAATATCAGATTTGACAATGACTTTAATCTGGTTAAATAAAAGTCACATCAATTGAAGTTAAGTTATCGAACGGGAGCTTGTGATCTTAGTCACTCCAAGTTTTTGTTCGCAGTCAGAACATGAGAGTCAGATCACTAACCCTAAGTCGGTACGCCCCCTACGCCCTCCCATCTACTCCTAGTCAGTTGCATTAGCGGGAGGATGTTTAGTTTATGGTGACCATGCACGATATGTCACAGATGAATTAGAACTATTAAAAGCGAGATTTCTGAAATGAAACCAACTCAGCAAAAAACTTTCGATAAAGTGTCATTCCAAGAGAGTGTTAAGAAACATTTATCTGCAACCTACGCAACAACCGTTGAAACAGCAGACAGCCGTTCATGGTATCTAGCAATGGGTCGTGCTCTTGCAGAGCTAACGACTTTTGACCTGCTAGAAACTGAAAATGATGAAAAAATTAAGAACGCGAAGAGCGTTAACTACTTATCACTAGAGTTTTTGATTGGCCGTCTAACAGGTAACAACCTGATCAGCATGGGTCTATACGAACAGATCACTCATGCAATGGAAGAGCTTGGTCAAAACCTAACTGACCTTCTAGAAGAAGAACGCGACCCATCACTAGGTAATGGTGGTCTTGGTCGTCTAGCTGCTTGTTTCATGGATTCTTGTGCCGCTCAAGAATACCCAACAGTAGGCTACGGTCTTCACTACGAGTACGGTCTATTCAAACAATCTTTCCAAGACGGTCGTCAACAAGAAGCACCTGACGCATGGCGTGGTGTTGAAGGTTACCCATGGGAAGTAGCTCGTCCAGAGCTAGCACAACACATTGGTTTTTACGGTCATGTAGACGTTGAATTCATCGACGGTAAAGAAGTTCGTACTTGGGTTCCAGGTATGGAAGTAAAAGCAATGCCTTGGGATCTACCTATCGTAGGTTACGAGTCAAACACGGTTTACCCGCTGCGTCTTTGGGAATGTCAGGCAATCGCACCATTCTCACTAGCAAGCTTTAACAACGGTGATTACTTCGAAGCGCAACACTCGCTAATCGATGCAGGTAACATCACTAAAGTTCTTTACCCGAACGACAACCACGAGAAAGGCAAGACTCTGCGCCTAATGCAGCAGTACTTCCATTCAGCAGCGTCTGTTCGCGATATTCTACGTCGTCACGAAGCAGCAGGCTTCTCTCTAGAAGATCTGCCTAAGCAAGAAACGATTCAGCTTAACGATACGCACCCAACGATTGCGATTCCTGAGCTAATGCGCATCTTGATTGACGAGAAAGGTTTATCTTGGGACCAAGCATGGGAAATCAGTGCACATACGTTCGCCTACACGAACCACACACTACTTCCTGAAGCACTAGAGACTTGGTCTGAATCACTGATCAACCGTCTTCTTCCACGTCACATGGAAATCATTTTTGAAATCAACCACCGCTTCATGCAAGAAGTTCGCAAGATGTGGCCTGGTGACGGTGAGAAGCAAGCGAAGCTTTCTATCATCCAAGAAGGTTTCCACCGCATGGTTCGCATGGCAAACCTATGTGTGATTGGTTCTTACAAAGTAAACGGTGTAGCTGCACTTCACTCACAACTGGTTAAGAAAGACTTGTTCCCTGAGTTCAACGAAATCTTCCCAGGCAAACTGACTAACGTAACGAACGGCATCACGCCACGTCGTTGGTTGAAGTTCTGTAACCCAGGTCTATCTACGCTAATTACTGGCAAGATCGGTACTGAGTGGCCTGCAAAACTTGAGCAGCTAGAAGGCATCGCTAAGTTTGCAACAGACGCGAAATTCCAAAAAGAATTCATGGCTGTTAAGAAAGAAAACAAACAGCGCCTTGCTGATTGGGTTCAAGAGAACATGGGTATCGAGCTAGATACTAACGCTATCTTTGACGTTCAAATCAAGCGTCTACACGAATACAAGCGTCAGCACCTAGATTTGCTACACATTCTATCTCTGTACCACCGTATTCTTAACGAACCTGGTTTCGAGTGTGAGCCACGCGTATGTTTCTTCGCAGCGAAAGCAGCACCGGGTTACCACCTAGCGAAAGAGATCATCTTCGCAGTTAACAAGATTGCAGAGAAGATCAACAACGACCCTCGCATCGGTAACAAACTGAAAGTGGTATTCATCCCTGATTACCGTGTAAGCATGGCTGAAATCATCATCCCTGCAGCAGACGTTTCTCAGCAAATCTCACTAGCTGGTAAAGAAGCATCTGGTACGGGCAACATGAAGATGGCTCTAAACGGCGCGCTAACTATCGGTACGATGGATGGTGCAAACGTTGAGATTCGTGAAGAAGTGGGTGATGAAAACATCTACATCTTCGGCCTAGACGTTGATGGTGTTCAAGCACTGAAAGCTCAGGGCTACAACCCATACGACTACTACAATGCAGACCCACTACTGAAAGCATCTCTAGACCTACTGACTGGCGATGAGTTCACTCCAGGTCAACCAGGTCTTCTACGTGCAACGTTTGATAGCCTGCTAGATGGTGGTGACCCTTACCTATGTCTTGCTGACTTCGCCTCTTACGTGAAAGCGCACGAAGACATGGGCACGCAATACAAAGACCAAGCAGGTTGGGCTAAGAAAGCAATTCTTAACACAGCATTGGTTGGTAAGTTCACATCAGACCGCTCTATCCGCGACTACGTGAACAACATCTGGAAACTTGAAGCGGTTAACCGTTAATACTTCCAAAGTAGCCAAGGCAGTTTCTGCCTTGGCTCAATTAGCTTGTGAGCAAACGAAAGGCTTAAAGGTTTCGTTTATAAACAAGCTGCTTACAAACCGATTGTCACAAGCTAATTGATTAGTAAAAATTAAATTAACAACCCTACAAAATAGAAAGCGTCAGAACGTTTTCGGAGAGAGCGATGAAAGAACAGACCGTATTAAAACAAGTCGCAGAAATGGCAAACATTGCCGACAGTTACGTTAGTGCGTGGGGCGATGAAGCACAAGTATCAGACGAGACGATCACGTCTCTATTGGCTTCGTTGGGCTACGATACAAGCAGCGATGATGCACTGCTTAAGTCAGCAGAAAGAAAACACAAAAAAGATGTACTAGACCCAGTTCTTGTCTTGCGTGACGGTGAGCCAGTAGAAGTGGCGCTTAATCTAGGTGTAAGTGCTCGTGAAAGTGAGTTCAGCTGGCGCTTAGAAACCGAGCAAGGAGAGGTACTTGAAGGCTATCTTCAATCTCAAGTCGTTCGTGATGAGCGTGCCGAGGGTGGCCCTTTAGTGTTTGCATTGCCAAGTGATTTGGCATGGGGTTATCACAAGCTCATTGTGAGCCGTAAGCGCCGTAAGAAGCCTTACGAGATGACATTGATCATTACGCCAAAAGCATGTTTCAAGCAGTCACCAATCGAGCAAGGCAAAAAGCTTTGGGGACCAAGTGTTCAGCTTTATACATTAAGAACTCAACACAACTGGGGTATTGGTGACTTCGGAGACCTAAAACAATTGGTTGCTGATATCGCATCTCGCGGTGGTGATTTTGTTGGTCTAAACCCGATTCACTCATTGTTCCCTGCGAACCCTGAAGGTGCGAGCCCATACAGCCCGTCTTCTCGTCGCTGGTTGAACATCCTATACATTGATGTGAGTTCAGTTCCTGAATTTGCACTAAGTGCAGAAGCACAACAAACAGTCGGCAGCGCAGAGTTCCAACAGCGTCTACAAAAAGCGCGTGAAGCACACTGGGTAAACTACACCGAAGTGTCTGAGCTTAAGATGAGCATCTTGCCTCTGTTATTTGCAGAATTTAAGACTCGTCATTTAGACAAGAACAGCGACCGTGCTCAAGCGTTCTTAGCCTTCGTAGAAGAGGGTGGCGATAGCCTGATGCATCAAGCCGCGTTTGATGCTCTACATGGTGAACTGCACGCTGAAGATTCTGGCATGTGGGGTTGGCCGGTATTCCCTGAGAAGTACCGTACATTCGACAGCCCAGCGACACAGAAGTACATCAAAGAGAACCTAGAAAACGTTCATCTGTACATGTACCTACAATGGCTAGCAGATTGCCAGATCAACGATGCACAGTCTCTTGCAGAAGAGAAAGGTATGGCAGTTGGCCTGTACCGTGACTTAGCGGTAGGTGTTGCAGATTCAGGCAGCGAAACTTGGGCTGACGAAGGCAACCTAGTGATGGATGCGAGCATTGGTGCTCCACCTGATATTCTTGGTCCTTTGGGTCAGAACTGGGGTCTACCTCCCTTAAACCCAGAAGTGCTTCAAGAAACAAGCTACGACGCTTACATTAAGCTACTTCGTGCGAATATGAAGCACTGTGGTGCACTGCGTATCGACCACGTTTTAGGTCTACTGCGCTTGTGGTGGATTCCAAAGGGTGAGAACGCAACTAAGGGCGCGTACATCTACTACCCAGTACAAGATATGCTGTCGATTCTGGCGCTTGAATCTCACCGTTACCAATGTAGCGTTATCGGTGAAGATTTAGGAACGGTACCGGATGAGATTGTCGACATCCTAGCGGATGCTGGCGTGCATTCTTACAAAGTGTTCTTCTTCGAAACATCAGAAGATGACGGTGGTTTCATCTCACCAAAACACTATGCATCACAATCGATGGCGGCACTGTGTACCCACGATATGCCAACGCTTCGTGGCTTCTGGCACTGTGATGACCTGAAAATGGGCCAAGAGATTGGCTTATACCCAGATGCAGAACAACTAGAAACTTTGTTCGATGACCGTCTAGAGTGCAAGCAAGGTATCTTAGATTCAGTAGCGTGGCATGGTTTCCTACCAGAAGGTGTGGGCCGTGATGCGAGCCAAGTTCCGATGGACTCTTACCTTGCTGAGGCACTTCAACTGCATGTAGCGGCTGGTGGTTCAACACTACTGAGCGTTCAGCTAGAAGATTGGCTAGAGATGGACAAGCCGGTAAACATTCCTGGCACGGTCGATGAGTACCCTAACTGGCGTCGTAAACTATCAATGAACTTGGACGAAATATTTGCTCACGAAGGCGTTAATCGTATCGCTTCTAAGCTGACTGACGTTCGAGAAAAAGCAGGTAAGTAATGACGTTGAGTTACTTGAAATTAGGTGGTTTTTTGCTTACGCCATACGAAACTACAACCTCGGTCACTCAATAATGAATGCTCATCTGGTAGAATAAACCGTTGTTATATTGCCCGCACTAATAGCGGGCATTTTTGTATTATGTTTTTTGGATGTTTGGTTAGGGAGAAACGTTTTGGAACTAAGTTCGATTTCAAAGCAAAAACAAATATATACCCAACTATCACAGGCTTGTTTCACAGACCCATTCGCGTTTTT
The DNA here is from genome assembly GCF_023161685.1 of Vibrio sp. 1CM8B. Classification (NCBI taxonomy): domain Bacteria; kingdom Pseudomonadati; phylum Pseudomonadota; class Gammaproteobacteria; order Vibrionales; family Vibrionaceae; genus Vibrio; species Vibrio sp. 1CM8B. Next base: position 233,057 of record NZ_JALNTU010000001.1, on the reverse strand, counting down.
AGGGCCATACCTACCTTCTGAGCAAGGTGCATTACGTGTGTGGATTCCTGGGGCAGATAAAGTCGAGTTGATTGTTGGAAAGGAACCTCGTATTGAGTTAGCGCGAGAGGGTGAAAGTGGTTTCATTCTTAAGCAAGAGAGAGACTTACGTTTCACTCACTATAAGCTTGCGGTTGATTGGGCTGGCGTAGAACAGATCATCGATGATCCGTACCAGTACCACGATCTATATGCGAGTTATGAAGATCTTCATACACCGAAAGATATGTATCATCACATGGGGGCTCAGTTTATTACGCTAGAGCGTGATGGACAGACGATTTCAGGTACGCGTTTCTTGGTGTACGCACCGCATGCAACTGCGGCAAGCTTGGTGGGTAACTTCAACGCTTGGGATGGTCGCCGCCACCCAATGCAACGCCTAGATTACGGTATGTGGGGCCTATTCATTCCTGAACTGGAAGAAGGCGCTCAATACAAGTTTGAATTAAAAGGACCAAATGGCGAAGGCTTACCACACAAAGCTGACCCATGGGGTTTCTACTCTGAGCAATACCCATCGTTCTCATCCGTGACTTACGATCATGCTCGTTACGAGTGGCAAGATACTCAATGGCAGAATCGGCCTGTAACACAAAAGCGTAAAGAAGCGCTTTCGTTCTACGAACTTCACGCAGGTTCTTGGAAGCGTAACGCCGAAGGTGAGTTCTTAAATTATCGCGAGCTGGCAGCAGAGCTGATCCCATACTTAACGGATCTTGGCTACACGCACGTTGAGCTAATGCCAGTTTCAGAGCACCCATTCTACGGTTCTTGGGGCTATCAGCCAGTAGGTCTATTTGCACCGACTAGCCGTTTTGGTTCTCCAGATGACTTCAAATATTTCGTCGATCAATGTCACCAAGCGGGTCTAGGTGTTGTTCTGGACTGGGTTCCTGCTCACTTCCCAAGTGATGATCACGGCCTAGCAAACTTCGATGGTACGCCATTGTTCCATGATCCAGATCCGCGTCGCGGTTGGCATCAAGATTGGAACTCGTACATTTACGATTTAGGCAAAGAGCATGTTCGTCGTTTCTTAGTTTCTAATGCATTGTACTGGTTCGAGCAATTCCACATTGATGGCATTCGTGTTGATGCAGTCGCTTCGATGCTGTACCTCGATTACTCGCGCAGTCATGATCAATGGATACCGAATGCAGACGGCGGCAACGAAAACTATGACGCCATCGCAACTCTTAAGTGGATGAATGAAGAAGTGTACAAGCACTTCCCTAATGCGATGACGATTGCCGAAGAATCGACAGCGTTCCCAGGTGTTTCTGCACCTACCTTCATGGGCGGCTTGGGCTTTGGCTTTAAGTGGAACATGGGTTGGATGCACGATAGCTTGTCTTACATCCAAGAAGATCCAATCAACCGTAAGTATCACCACGATACGATTACCTTCCCACTGGTGTACGCACACAGTGAGAACTACGTATTGTCTCTGTCTCATGATGAGGTGGTTTACGGTAAGGGCTCTATCCACAACAAGATGCCGGGTGATGAATGGCAGCAAACGGCAAACCTGCGTGCTTATATGGGTTACATGTATGCGCAGCCGGGTAAGAAGCTGAATTTCATGGGTGCAGAATTTGGTCAGACGGCCGAATGGAATCATGACGACCAACTGCAATGGTTCTTGCTGGATTACGAACGTCATCAAGGTGTTCAGCGTTTAACGAAAGACCTGAATAATCTGTATCGCTCTGAAGCTGCAATGCACGATCTTGATTTTGATCCGAAAGGGTTTGAATGGCGTCTACAGGATTCTGCAGAAGCGAGCATTCTTGCGCATGAGCGTATCAGTGAATCTGGTGAGCGTGTATTAATTGTCTCTAACTTTACGCCAGTGCCTCACGAGCATTTCCGCTTAGGTGTTCCTGCAAAAGGTGAGTACTCACTGCTGTTGAATACAGACTCTGTGGACTATGCAGGCAGCGGTTTTGAAGTGAAGCAGACAGCTGAGATTGAATCAGTAGAAAGCGAAGGGTTAGACACTTCGATTGAGCTACGCTTACCGCCATTATCGACCGTTTTTTACAAGCTAAATTAGGTCTAGAAGTTGAGCAAGCCATCGCTGCTCACTTTTTTAAAGTCTAAAAAAGGGAACCCTAGGGTTCCCTTTTTCTATTTCAGTAAGCTGGTGAGTGTTACTTGAAGTTGGTGAGATAGAACATTGAGCGTCCGACTACCATTTCAAGGATTCGAACTGAGTCGTTGCCAAAACTATCCAACATCTTTTCACGAAATTCGCCGCTTGAGCTGAGGTTAAATTGCTCAGGGTTCTTTATTTGCGAAGCATGGAAAAACATCAATTTAATCACGTATCGAAACTGCTCATCATCGAGAGCGTTTTGCCAAGACTGGATAAAAAGCGCTTCCGATGAAAAGTCTAGACTGTCTATAACGATCGATAGCATGTGTTCGTGAAGTACTGAACGAATAGCGCGGGTCGACGGATAATAGCCCTGAAGCGTCGTTAAACTAATGCCAATTTCTTGAGCAATCCTTGCATAAGTTAGTGCTTCATGTCCTTCAGCCAGAAAAAGGTTTAGTACGATGTTATCGTAGTTTTTTTGATTTTCTAATTTCTGTACTTGAGTTATTCGAGCCATTACAAATCTCTATTGAGTGTAACATTCTGTAAACACAGTATATTAAGAGTTTCTGAATTAAATCTCAAACTCCAAGGGTAAATAACTGGTCAATTTATCGTTAAATATAGTCAGTATTGTGTCATTGGTTCAATTATCAATCAGATTTTGGCATAAACAAAAACACCGCCCTATTGAGCGGTGTGTTATTTAAAGTCTTTGTTTATCTTTGATAATTCAGATGACTAGAACGGATACCAAAATAACTGCGGCTCTAGAATGCGTTTCGCAATGGCTAACACCACGATAAAAGCGATGACACTTAAACAAACAAAATCGATACGTTTCAAAGGTGCATAGCTATACCAAGTGCGTGCTTTGTGTCGACCAAAACCTCGTAATGTCATTGCGTTAGAGATCTCGTCTGCGCGGTCCAAACTAGAGAAAATGAGCGGGCCTAGAACCTTAGCTACATTTTTGATTCGAGTAATTAGGGGCGCTTTCTTTGAAAGCTCTACACCACGAGCCTGTTGAGCATGCATGATATTGATGAAGTCTTTTTTAACTTCTGGCAAGTAACGCAGTGTTAAGCTGACTGCATAGGCGATCTTGTAGGGAACACCGATACGGTTGAGGCTAGCTGCAAACTCAGTTGGATGCGTAGTGAAGACAAAAATCAACGCTATCGGGAACATGCTCATGTACTTGAGCGTCACAGTGACTAAGTAAAACAGAGTCTCTTGGCTCAACGAGTAGTTACCCGGTAATGTCAGCAATAAGGTCTCGCTGCCGATGAGCTCAGTACCTTGCTGTGGAGCCAGTAGATACATGAACAGAGCATTTAGGCTTAATACACTCGCCGTTCCTAATAACAAAGGCTTATACACGCGTACAGGCACATTGGTCAGCTTTAGCAGGTATAAACCAGTCACAATAAGCAGTGCAATCAATCTTAGGTCGAACGTAGTTAAGACCACGGTTACCCAAGCTAAGAAGAGCGCAAATTTGGTGATGCCGTTGAGTGCATGAAGCGGTGATTTTGTATCAATGTAATTGATGCCGAATTTTACTTTTGATGCGTTCATTGAGCGCTTCTCTCGTAGTCGATGAAGTACTGCATAAACGCATTGGTGTCGTCGATTTTCATCATAGTCGCGAGTTCATAAATGCTGGTGGTACAAAGATTTGCACGTTCTAGAAGTGATGGTTGACTAAATACTTCCGTCATCGCTGCATTCGCAATCAACTTGCTGTCTGCGATTACGATCGAACGTGTGGTGTACTCGAGAACGAGGTGCATGTCGTGTGAGATAATCACAACGGTAATACCCAAATCACGGTTAAGCTTTTGGATGAATGCCAGCATGGATGTGTAGTTACGGTAGTCTTGACCTGCAGTCGGTTCATCCAAGATAAGAAGCTCAGGCTCCAGCACCAAGATAGATGCGATCGTTACACGTTTTTTCTGGCCGTAGCTCAGGGCTTCGATCGGCCAGTGGCGGAACTTACTCAGTCCACACAGCTCGAGAACATGCTCTACTTTTTCTGTGATCAGTTCTTCTGCAATGTTGCGGTTACGAAGACCAAAAGCAATCTCGTCAAAAATCATATGATGCGAGATCATATGATTTGGGTTCTGCATCACGACACCGACTTTCTGGCTTCTTTCAAAGATAGAAAGCTCAGATAGGTTTTCACCATTTAGATAGGAAGAGCCTGAATCGGCATCGATCACACCCATGATGAGTTTAGTGATGGTTGATTTACCCGAACCGTTTTTGCCCAGAATCGAAACGAACTCACCTTTGCCAATCTTGAAACTCACATCTTCGAGTGCGTTCTTCTCGCCGTCGTAAGAATAAGTTAGACCATGAACTTCGAGTAAAGGTGGGTACTGCTTCTCTGCTAACGGGGCTGGGCGCTCAGCAAACCATGCTTGAACAGCAGGGCGGAACCTTTTGTAGTCTAAAGCTTTGAGGTTTGACAGCTTGTCTTCGCTGGTTAGTGGTGCTTTCGCCGCCTTAAGCGCTGATAAGTAAAGCGGTTCACGAATGCCGTGTGTATCAAGTAATTCAGAAGCCAAGATTTCATCGGGTGTCGTGTCAGCAACGATTTCACCACGCTCCATTAAGATCACGCGGTCGATATCGCGATGTAGGACATCCTCGAGGCGGTGCTCGATAATCACGATGGTCTTGTTGGTTTCTTTATGCAGCTGATCAATGATCTCAATCGTTGCCTTACCCGTTTTCGGGTCAAGGCTTGCTAGAGGCTCATCAAACAGCAAGATATCAACGTCATCAACTAAGATACCCGCTAACGATACTCGCTGTTTTTGACCACCAGAAAGGTCATGAGGTGAACGTTCAAGCATGTCCGCTAGGTCGACCATTTTTGCCGTCGACTTAACTAACGGGTACATGTCAATGTTCGACATCAACTGGTTTTCGAGTGCGAAAGCGATATCTTCACCGATACTCAAACCCACAAACTGGCTGTCAGTATCTTGTAATACCGTGCCGACTTGCTCGGTATAATCGTGCATCGAAAACTCAGAGATATTCTTGCCGTTTATCTCTAAAGAGCCCGTCACCTCACCTTTGATTGCATGAGGTATCAGACCATTGAGACACTGACCTAGGGTAGATTTACCACTACCACTTGGCCCAATAATGACGATTTTCTCTCCTTTCTCTATCCTTAGATTGATATTTTTTAGCGTCGGTTTATCCAGCGACTCATATCTAAAAGAGAAGTTCGAAAATGCTATAGTCATTATCGCTTATGCCTCAGTCAGGTTGCGGCTTTGTTTGTTGCGTTTAGCGACTGATTTTAAGATCAGGAAGCCCACAACAGCGATCAGAACGGTGTTACCCGCTGCGATGATAGACAGTTGAGTGAAGACTTTAGTAAACGGTTCTGCGTATAGGATGGTGTCGAGGAACGCAGAGCAGCCATAGCCAACAACGTTACCTGCAAGGGCCAGTATCACGAACAACACAAAATCTTTCATTGGCAGCTCGCCTTGTTGAAGACGGTTCTTAGTCATCATAGGGAATAAGCCGATAACCATACCTACGATACCTGAGCCTAAAACCCAAGTTAACCACACGCCCCAGCCTGCGAACAGATCCGTTACCCAGTGACCGATAAAGCCAACTAAGAAGCCAACAATTGGGCCGAACAAAACAGAAAACAGTGCTAGGACTGCCATCGCTGGTTTCAATGTCGTGTTCGCAAACACTGGGACACCAAACATAGGTAAACCACCAATGCCGTACAGTGCCGCGCCAATGGCAATAACGACCACTGTTTTAGCTGAAAAGTTCATAGATAACCTCGAATACTGAAAGATAAAGCTTAATAAAGAACGAATATTCGCCATTATTAATATGCGTCTCAATGAGAACGTTTTTTGGGCAAATATAAAAAATAAGGCGCGCATTATACAGTAGAACCCTTCCATAAGGGAAGGTAAGTGTCTAGATGTCTAAAATTCCATCTGAACACCTAAATATCGTGTAAAAAGCGCAATTTTACGGTTAATCAAGCAACAAAAAAGCCAGAGCGGGTCTGGCTTTTTCATTCGTCTTAACAATGTGTTAAGCGGGTTTGTCACATATCTACGCCCGTTTAGTGGTCTAGGTATAGATAGTTTTGCCAACTCTTCATGCGAATAAGGACCTTACGCATGATAGACACGTGAGTGAAGCTGTCAGAATAAACGGCAACTTCAACCGCGGTACCCATAGGTAAATGGTAGTCAGACAGATCATCAGTGATGCTCAATTTAACAAACACACGACCACTGGTACGCAACGCATCAGTACCTAGAAGCGCGCCTCTAGCTTGGAATTGGCTCTCACCAATAGCTGGAATCACTTCATCAATACGTCCTTTAAATATTTTCCCTGGCAATGCTCTAAACAGGAACTCAGCTTCGTAACCCGGTTGTAGGCGTTGTAAGGAGTTTTGTCTGAACGCTGCGGTATAGAACTGCTCCTCTGTGTGAACAAACGTCATCACAGGAGCTAAGGGAAGCGGCACTGCCATAACGCCTGGGCGCAATGCTAGTTGCGTAACGTATCCGTCAGTGGGAGCTCGAACCACGGTTTGTTCTAAATCAAACTGAGCTTTACGCAATTCGGCCAATAAGCTTAAAACGGCTGTATTCTCGCCACCAATTTCAGACTCTAGGGCAATTTGTGCTTGTTCTAGATTAGCATCTGCCACTTTCACGGCGGCTTCTGACGCCTTGTAAGCTTGTCTGCGAGTATCTAATTGTTGCTCGGTAAAGGCTCCGCTGTCATAACCGCGCTTGTAACGAGAGAATTCACGTTGGGCTTTATCCCTCTCTGCGATGGCTTTGATTTTTGCAGCCTCAGCTTCAGCCACTTCAGATTCCATTCCAAGCGCACCTTGGCTTGCTTCCTTTACTTTAGCTTCTAATCTTGCAACTTCAGCTTCGAATGGAACTGGGTCGATTTTGAAAAGAATATCCCCTTCCTTTAGAGGTTTGTTTGCCTCTACTGGCACTTCGATAACTTTACCCCTAACGCCTGAAACGACTGGTGTTGTTGAGTAAACTTGATTACCAATTTGCGTGAAAGGGTGGTTGTAGTTCATCAGTAGGATCAAAGTACCTATGATGACGACACCACCAAGAACGGCGGTAGGTACTGTCCATTTATTGAGCGGGATATTAAATACTTTGAAGATGGTGATACAAAGTGCCGCATAGGTCATTATCAGCAGTAAATCCATTACTTAGCCTCCTGATCTTGAACGTTGTTTGTCTCTTTCTCTGGACTGTTTTGCTCAGCACCAGCTTGCTTGAGCTGTGCGATTTCTTCCTGAAGGGTACTCACTTGATCGATGAGAATATCGACGCGATGATGAATATCGTGTTGCTCTTCTTCTAATTTAGCGAAGCCCCAACCACGATCTTTACGCCACAGCGTTGCCCAGATCCAAAGGAAGGGCCAGATAGCGTGTAAGGTGAATAGGCTAACCCAGCCTGAGACATGAATCGCATCTTGATGAGGGTGGTTACGTTCTTTCGCAATTTCATAGGGAATATCGTGAATAACGATGATGCCGTAAAAGATAACCAATGCTACGAAAATCAGTAGACCGAGTGCAAAGTAGTCTAAAAACATAACAGATCCTTGTAATGTTAGATATTAGTTATAAATATACTACGCTATCATCCAAGTAATTGTTATAAAAATGATTTACCGAGTTGAAAATAATGTGTTGTCGCTTCTAATGCGAATAAAAGCATTGATGAATCTTATAAATTCTCATCGCGTTTGAAGAGGCTATTTCGGCTTTCTGGTTGGTATTTAAGCTGAAATGATGACAGTTAAGATTCTAAATGACGAGCATAACCACAAGGGACAAATACGGATGTATATAGGTGAATTGGCGGCCATTGGCGCTGCAATTGTGTGGGCATGTGCGACATGGATCTATGGGCAATTTGGACATCGCTTTTCTGCGATGCAATTGAACATTGTTAAGGGTGTAGTGGCGTCAGGGATGATGTTGCTGGTGATGCCTCTTATCCCGATGCCGGAGTTTGAACTGAGTACCAACCATTTTCTGATACTGGCAATTTCAGGTGTGATTGGCATTGCGATTGGAGATAGCGCCTATTTTGCAGCGTTGAAAAGAATCGGCGCCAATAAGACGCTGTTACTGGAATCTTTAGCCCCACCTCTTTCTGGTGTGCTGGCTTTAATGTTCCTTGGCGCTGTATTGACAGTGCAAAGTTGGCTCGGTGTTGTGATTACAACATTGGCGGTGACCTTCGTTGTCTTTCAGCCATCAAAATCGGCGAGCGGTGAATCGAATGACCAAGCGCAGTGGGGTGGCATTGGTTATGGACTTGTGGCGAGTGTCTGTCAGGCATCTGGTGTGGTTATTTCTCATTACGCGTTAGTGGCGGGCGACATTCCACCATTGTTAGGTGCACTGATTCGCCTGACGATTGGCGTATTTGCCGTGATGCTGATTATCCCTTTTGTTGAAAAGAAGCCGTATTCATCGATAAAAAGAGATTTATGGGAAATGACCAAGCTCGATAAACTTTGGTTATTAGGGGCAATCTTTGTCGGGACGTTTCTCGCTCTATGGCTTCAACAAGTGGCGCTGAAAAATGCTAACCCTGCGATTGCACAAACGTTGATAGCGACCAGCCCGGTCTTTATTTTGGTGATTTATGCGCTGAAAGGTGAGAAGGTGTCACAGCAAAGTATCATCGGCACGCTTGCCGCCCTTGTGGGAATTTCTTTGTTCTTTTATCAATAAGATGTTGGCTTTAGCTACAGAGCTACAGAGCTACAGAGCTACAGAGCTACAGAGCTACAGAGTGACATGCCACTATTCTGTACACACTTGGTTACGGCCGTTGGCTTTCGCTCGGTATAGCGCTTTATCGGCACGGTAGAAGGTACGTTGAGTATTCTCTCCGTCACGATGCAAAGTGATACCGATACTCACGGTCAAACCGCGCTCCCCAAGTATTTCATGCCATCCAAATTGGAAGATGCGCTCTCGATAATTTTCAGAGTGCATTTCCGCTTTAGGAAGATCAGTGTTCTCTAGAATGACGAGGAACTCTTCTCCGCCAAACCTGACACACGACGCGCCTCTAAACTTAAAGTATGAACGCAGCTCTTGAGACACACTAACAATCGCTTTATCACCCACTAAGTGACTCAGTTCATCATTGATAGACTTGAAGTGGTCAATATCGATAACCATCAGTGCGAAAGAGGTATCGTGCAGCAGCATGTCTTTCAATTTCACATCTAACCAGCGACGGTTGTGTAACCCTGTCAACGGATCGGTGAATACGTCTTGTTGAAGCTGAGCCACCGCATTCTTGTGTTGTTCAGTTGTCTCTTTCAGCTCTTTGTTCTCTTGTTCAGAGAGAATGAGTTTGAGTTGTAATTCAAAACGGGACAGGCGGCGTAGTTGGCTTGCACCGAGTTCACTGATCGGGATCTGCTTCATCAGATCGGTTTCAATTCGGTAGCCTTTTTTCTCATAGCTTAGCGCTTCTTGAAAACGCCCTTGATTCATACATACATCACTCAGCGAATCGTAGAATCGCTTTGCAAGCACTGGCGATGAGTATGCTTTCACACGCTTGTCTGTGCTCGATAAGATCATGCTTGCATAGTCTTGCTTTCCTATTGCACTTAGGCAATGTGCTAACTCTAGTCGAGTCATGGTCGCAAGCCAGCTTGCTTGAGTGCTGTTGGCTGGGTATTGAACTTTAGACAGACAGCGTAGCGCTTCGTGGTATTTTTTCTTAGCGCGCAGCACCTTCGCTTGGTAAAGCAATATTTGAGCTGTGAGCAACTTGTCACTCACCAAAATACTCAGTTCTTCGCACTCATTCAGTAAATCGCTGGCTGCAGTAATGCGATTGAGTAGAAGCAAGCTTGCTACCATATGCAGCTTGAATTTGAGGCGAAGTGAGCGACTGCTTATCGCGTGGTCTATGCTGCTGATTTTTTGATAGTAGCGAAGAGCTCTGTTGTGATCGCCATAGGAATCACACAGGTTGCCCATGCCTAAAATGGCTAATACATACTCATCGATATGGCCGTGTTCAACCGCGATTGTCGATGAACTGACGAATTCATTGAGTGCTGACGTGTAATCACCAATTTCAACTAAGCGGTCACTTAGGCTGGTTTTGACTGTCAGAATGTCTTCGATATCGGCAGGTAGGTGGAGCAGATCGAGTGCTCGTCTCAACTCTTCGATACTGGTTTGATTTTGTTGTAACTCGGCACGGTATTCAGAGCTAATGATATAGCAGTGTGCTTGCTCTGTTTGCGTTGTCGAAACGTGCTGACGAATGTGGTTCCAGAAGATGATCGCTTCTTCACCTGATACTGATGAAGGGTCTAAACCGGCGTCTGTGATCTTGCTTAATAGAGTTTCCATTATTCTATTACCTCAGCATCGTCTTCTTCGAGTTGTTCAAGCGTGAACGGGAACGTCAAAATATCATTGAGGTTGACGGTCGGTTTCGAACCCTTTAATCCTTTTCTATGCCATGGATAGATATCGAGCATGGTGCTGAGAGTTTGGAAGGTTTGTTCTGCGGCTTCGCCTTTCTCGGAAAGCATAAGAGCCACACGTTCAGAGCTTAGCCTTGCGATGAAGTCATTCTGGTTACATAAAGCATGAGCAATCTCGGTACAGACATCTAAGTAATCAGTATCGACATGATGGAACATAATGATGCTGTGGTTCGAGCGTTTAAGCTCTGTCTTAAACAGTACCAACTTTTCCCACCAAAAGGTTTCAGAGACAACGTAAGAGAGGTGCTTCTCAGGATCGTACTCGTGCTGACCACGAATACGGTTAATCAGTTTTCGCGCCCTCTGCTCTAGCTGGCGTTTTGAACTGCGCGCTTTATCTAACCCAACACGTGTCGTTTGCTCTTTGAGCATGCCGATAGAATATTGACGGTACTTTTTAAAGGCGACGAGCGCGGCTTGGAAGTCTTGGTTTTCTTCCGCCACCAAGGATTGTTGGTAACAGATTTGGCTCAGCAACTCGCCATTATCGAACTCGTTTGCTGATTGTTCTGCGAGCCTCAGTAATTCCGCCGCTTGTTCTGGTCTTTTTCTCAGGAGCTCTAATCGCGCTCGGCTGATGTATGAGTGCGCCTTCATCCAAACTAGGTTGTGTTCAACTGCCAGATTGTGCGCTTTGGCCGTGGCGCGCTCTGCTTCATCTAAGCGTTCAAGACCAAGTAGGGCGAGGCCTCTAAAGTCCCACACCTCTGCATGCCAAGTGTTATCTTTATGGTCTTTTAATGCTTCTTCTGCACCGTCCAATACCGACAGCATTTCAACATAGTTGTTGAGCAGGTAGTAATCCCACGCGAGCAGTATTCTGGCTTTGCCCTCTAACCAACCAATGCGGCTGTTGTTAGCCACTTTCACGGCAAGCTGGTGGGTTGAACGTGCAAGTTTATATTCGTGGGTCATTCGCCAAATATTGCCAAGGCCAATGAGGCATTCAATTTGAATTTCGACTTCATCAACCAATGCGGACTGTTCTAAGGCATTGATCCAAAACTGTTGGGCGGAGTAATACTTGGCTTGTCCCCAGAACTGGAGCGCGTGTAAATGGAGGATTTCAGGGAGAAAAAGGTCGGTATCTAATCGGCTTTGGCGCTTGTAGGCTTCCTTGATGTATTTTAAACCTTTTTGGTAATCCATCAGGTTCCAGCTACATCTTGTCATTAACATTAATGACTGGATGGCACCCTCTTCAAACAGAACTTGCTCTGATCGGACTAGGCACTGCTGGGCAATCTCTAGGATCACCGACGGCTCAGAGTCGACACGAGTTTTAAGTTTTTCTAATTCTGTTTCAAGAAGGTACTGATTTTTGTCCAAGACTTACATCCATGATTATCGAACATATTGATAACACAATCATTATAAGAGTGTAATTAGAGATAAGCACCAATTATCTTTCTTAGAGCGTCAAAGGAACATTGATCTTTTCTAATTATGGGTGTTACCTCATGTTGTCGCTTTAAAATCAATGAGTTCCCGAATAATTACCTAGAGGCTTTGTTGCTATGAAAGTAGTTGCTTTAGAGTTAATGGCAGCTCCGCTACGCCTAAGCGTTGTGCTGCCGTGAGCCCTTGCTTATCTTGGTAGCACAGATTGTGCCAAGCTCTAAATATGTCGAGCAATGGAAGAATGCCCCCAGGACGAAGCTTACGTCTGGGCTCATTAATAAAGCTATCAAATAACAGCTGAAAGCGCTGTTGATAGAACTTAGTTTGTTGAATTGAGGCCGTGTTAAACCACTGTTTTGGTTCTGGATTGTTACCGGTTAGGTAGCAGATACCTTTCTGGTTATCACCCTGATTCGCAATAGCCCAACGATCTCGCCACCAACTCATGTGAACGATGTCGATCTTTTCAAAACTTTGATCGTCTTGCCAGCCAGAATCTTCCTCGACATACATAAGGTCAATATTTTGACTCTGAATGCGCGGCAAACATACGCTCAAAGCGGCAGATCTTAGTAATGGATCTTGTGGCATATAGATGGCGACATGCTTGTCTTCGTTACACATATCCAACACATGTAAGAAGTGAGCATAAGAGGTATAAGGCGGTCGAATGAGTGCGCCTTTTGAAGGGTAGCTAAATGTGGTGAGGTTACCCATAGGGTCCTCAACGTTACCTCTCGCAAGAATCACTTGGTACTGCTGTTCAATGCGCTCTTTTAGTTTGTCAGAGGGCTGAGGCAGTTCGAGATTTGCTTCTGAAGAGTGCTCCTTGGATACAAAGCGTGCCACATCATCATAAGGGTTGTGGTCGACGTTTCCTGATGGTTCTTCATTTTGAGAGTAGTTAACGTGTTGGCAAAGTATATAGCCAGAATGCGCCTCGCCCGTCGCTATCCACACCACACCGTTGTTACTTTGTGGTTGAAGACGCTGGTAGTGAGATGCGAATTCGTAATCTTTCGCATGGTTAACCCATCGTGCATCGATCATCGCTAATTTACGACGACAACGGCTCGCGATATGGTCAACATGATCATAGAAAGTCTTTGGGTTGATCTCTAATTTTCGGCAGATTTCACGTACGGAATAGCCCATGAACAGTAAGCCCATGAGGTTCTCTTGAAATTGGAGTTTTTTATTGGATCCAGACCATTTATCAACGAAGGTTGATTGGCAGTCTTTGCATCTATAACGCTGCCTGTCGCCACTGTAGCCGAAGGCATGATAAAGATGTTTGTGGGTATGAACCGATAAGCCGAAATTATCGCAGTCATCATTACGACAAGCAGGAAGCCCATCGCTGTGAAGTTGTCTTAGGCGATGAAGTTCGCTTAACACTTCACGATTGTTAAGTAAGGGGGGGAAAGCTCCACATTCACGACAAACCATCGCTGGACGCTTAGGGTTCGCGTGTTGCAAAACATACCGTTTTGCATCGCTCAAGCCAAAGTTGTCACACGCCAATGTTTTACAAAAGTTGAGTTGCAAACCATCCGCATCTTTTGGCAGCTTGTCGTTAGACACGATCTCCCCCTCGGGATTATTTGAGCAGCCAAGCGAGCCTGGCTGCGGGGTAACGCTTTTCAATGTATCTTTTATCAAATCGTTAGATGTTGATTGCTGTCTCTAGAGCAACTTTCATCATGTCGTTGAAAGATTTTTGACGCTCTTCAGAACTTAGTTTTTCACCACGGATGATGTGGTCAGATACTGTTAGGATAGTTAGTGCTTTAGCACCAAGGTCTGCAGCAACGCCGTAGATACCAGCCGCTTCCATATCAACACCTAGGATGCCTAGCTTTTCCATTTTTTCGAAAAGGTCAGCTTCTGGAGTGTAGAAAAGGTCTGCAGAGAATACGTTACCAACTTTAACTGGAACTTCTTGTGCACGTGCTTGGTTTACTGCTTCTTCTAGAAGACCGAAATCAGCGATAGCAGCGAAGTCGTGGTTGTTGAAACGAATGCGGTTTACTTTTGAGTCAGTAGATGCACCCATACCGATAACAACGTCCATTAGTTTAACGTCGTCACGTACTGCGCCACAGCTACCTACGCGAATTACGTTTTTCACGCCGAACTCAGCGATTAGCTCGTGTACGTAGATGCAGCATGATGGGATACCCATACCGTGGCCCATTACAGAAACTTTCTTACCTTTGTAAGTGCCTGTGTAGCCAAACATGTTGCGAACGTCACAAACTTGCTTCACGTCATCAAGGAATGTTTCTGCAATGTATTTTGCGCGAAGCGGGTCGCCCGGCATAAGTACTGTTTCTGCGAAATCACCAGCTTGAGCATTAATATGAGGTGTAGCCATGGTCGTTCTCCAAAGTTTAAACGGTAATTATAGGAACAGGATTTAATCAATTACCGATTCTGTTGAATTGAATTCGTTTTGTTGAGGCAATATTAGCGAGTTAGAACGTGGCTCCATGAGACTTTAGTCACAAAATAGGTCCGTCATTATAGTTTTATTAATATTGATAACCAAATCTGTTGAAAGCGTAAAGGCAATCGATTTTGTATGGGTTAATTGCAAGCGAATGAGAGGAAAAGGCTTACATATAAACTTGTTGCCTATCAGTTTCGAGACAACAATACGTTGTAGAGACGTTTGATCAGAGATAATCTAAACTTTGATAAAAGACAAACCAAGGATTTGTATGTCGCATTGCGCTAACTCGACGCCTTTACCGTCAATGAAAACACGACTTCACAGGGCGGTGTCGCTTGTTGTAAGAACTACTTTGCTTGCCAGCGGGATAGCTTCATCGTGGGTGTCTGCTGCAACCTTTGAATTGCCACCAACAGAAAGCCGCATTGTGGGCAGAATCCAGCAGCACGAAGTGGCGGCGGGCGAAACCTTGGCCATCATTGCCAAGCAATACGATATTGGTTTTCTCTCTTTAATGGCAGCCAACAAAGGGGTGGATCCTTTTCTCCCTGCCGAAGGCTATGTGTTAAGCATTCCAAGCCGCTTGATTCTACCTGATACTCCAAGAAAGGGGATCGTCATCAATCTTGCTGAGTTAAGGTTGTATTACTTTGAGCCCGAGAAAAATCAGGTTCATGTTTTCCCTGTCGGCATCGGTCGAGTGGGGCGCGATACTCCCGAGATGATCACCAAGATAAGCCAAAAAAGACCGAATCCAACATGGACGCCACCAAATTCAATCCGCAAAGAGTATCTTGAAAAAGGCATTGAATTACCGAGAGTGGTTCCCGCTGGGCCGGAAAATCCATTGGGTGAGTACGCTCTGAGGCTTGCTTATGGCGCTGGCGACTATTTGATCCATGGTACAAACAAAGACTTCGGGATAGGTTTACGAGTTAGCTCTGGTTGTATCCGAATGGAACCTAAAGACATTGAGTGGCTATTTGAGCAAGTGAACCGTGGTGAACAGGTCACTATTATCAATGAGCCGATTAAGGTGTCATTAGAACCAGATAGAAGTGTGTTTGTTGAAGCGCACGAACCATTAACTCGAAGTGACGGCTCAAAGAAATCATTACAGATCCCTGTGGAACTAAAATGGTGGCTTGAAGACGCAGAACTGCCAAATTCAAAGGCGAAAGCGGTTATCTTTGCTCAAAACGGCGTGCCTGTAGAGATAGCACCACCTGTGATTGAGTTTTAATTCGACTGCTTCTTCTGTAACAAGGGGCGTTTTATCTTTTCTCTACTCGAATCAATACCTTCTACTCGAATTGGTATCGCCCAAAAAAAGCACCACATCCCTAAAGAAGTGGTGCTGTCTATATACTGCTTTTTGCGACTTATTTAATCTACAGCTTAATCGCGATTAGATCTCAAACTACTTAGTGTAAGACTCAGCGATGTTATCGATACGTTCGTTAGCACGATCCGCTTCTTCTTTCGCTGCCATAGCGGCTGCTTCTGCTTCTTGAGCCTTCATTTCTGCTGCTGCTTTGTCACTCTTAAGTGCTTCAACTTCGCTTGTAAGTTGAGCCACTTGGTTAGTTAGTTGATCCATTTCTGACACTGCAGCTTCTTCTGGCTCTGAAGAACAACCGGCTAGAATGAAAACTGATGCTGCAGCTGCGATTAACGTCTTATTCATAAGAACTCCTTGCTTATTTATCATCAAAAGATGCGCTATACATTCTTTATCATATAGTCGCTTCATTAATGATTGTAGCGACTAATTTTTTAACTGCAAAAACAATAACTAAAGAAATTGCTAAATTTTTGAGGTAATTAGCTAAGTATCACGTTGTGTCTCATTTATGAGATGAAGGATTTAGAGACGACTTGAAGGTGTTTTGGGAGAGCTATCCCTTTGCTAGCAATGCATACAATGTTCTAGCTAAAGATAGATAAAGGGATAAATTTACTGTGATCTCTATCCTTATAAAGTACTTTCGCGGTATCATGTCACGTTAAATTAATTTTATTCAATACCATCATGACTGGAGAGTCCTTTGCACTTTAAAGATTTAGGCTTAGATAACCGCTTACTGAAGAACTTAAAACATTACGACTTCAAGAAGGCGACAGAGATCCAATCAAAAGCGATCCCTGTTGCTATTGCTGGTAAGGATCTATTGGCTTCATCAAAAACGGGATCAGGAAAAACATTGGCGTTTGTGTTGCCAATGATACATAAAGCATTAAAAACAAAAGCGTTTTCTGCTAAAGATCCTCGTGGTGTAATTTTGGCTCCTACTCGTGAGCTAGCGAAGCAAGTTTACGGCGAATTGCGTAGCATGCTTGGTGGTCTGTCTTATGAAGCGGCGCTTATCTTAGGTGGTGAGAACTTTAACGACCAAGTTAAAGCACTGCGTAAGTATCCTCGCTTTATCGTAGCGACGCCAGGTCGTCTTGCTGACCACCTAGAGCACCGCTCATTGTTCCTTGATGGTGTTGAAACGCTAATCCTTGATGAAGCAGACCGTATGCTTGATCTTGGTTTTGCTCCAGAACTGCGTCGTATTGCAAACGCAGCTAAGCACCGTCGTCGTCAAACGCTAATGTTCTCTGCAACGCTGGATCACGCGGAAGTGAACGGCATTGCCAATGAAATGCTAGACGCACCTAAGCGCATCTCGGTGGGTGTCTCTAACGAGCAGCACCTTGATATCACTCAGAAATTCTACCTATGTGATCACCTAGATCACAAAGAAGCGATTTTAGATCGTGTACTGGAAGAAGCTGAATACCGTCAGGTTATGATCTTCACAGCAACTCGTGCTGATACGGACCGCCTAACGGATAAGCTGAATGAGAAAAAGCTTAAAGCCGTTGCACTGAGCGGTAACTTAAACCAAACGCAGCGTAATGCGATCATGAGTCAGTTTGAGCGTGCGGTTTACAAGATTTTGGTTACAACCGATGTTGCTTCTCGTGGTATCGATATTCCAAACGTAAGCCACGTAATCAACTTTGATATGCCGAAGCACACCGAAGAGTACGTTCACCGTGTTGGTCGTACTGGCCGTGCAGGTAACAAAGGCGATGCAATCTCTTTGGTTGGTCCAAAAGACTGGGACAGCTTCAAGCGTGTTGAGCTTTACCTTCAACAAGATCTTACTTTCTCTCTGCTTGAAGGCCTAAAAGGTAAGTTCAAAGGTATTAAACCTCGTAAACCTGCGTTTGCTAAAGGCGGTCCGGCGAAGAAGAAAACCAACACTCAAGCGAAGAAAACGCCGAAGAAACCAGTTAAGCGTGATAAGAGCTTCCACCAGAATGTGGCAGTGGGCGATACCGTGTTTATCCCTAAGAAGAAAGTTGCACCAAAAACTGACGACGAGTAATCAACTCGCGTGAGTTAAAGCTGATGTTTACAAAAACACAGCTCCATAAATGCTAACGTAAATAAAAACCGCCTATCAAAGGCGGTTTTTTTGTATCTGACTTTTGTGTTTAAGAGATGCAGCCTCAGGTTACGGAGTTACTCTAAAGGCTTTAGAAATCAAAGGTAGAGAACGAGTACGCCAAGATATGGTCTGCGATGTATTTGTGAGTAGCCGTAGTTGGGTGCGTCACGCCCCAAAAGACATAACTGTCTGAACCATAGGTCGTACAATCATTGGTTAAGCTGTGGCTTTTCAGGTAGTCGGCCGCTGAGCTTCGATTGAGATCAAGACAAGCATCACTCGCGTTTCGAAAGCCATGTTGTTCTGGGTTATCGGTAATGCTGGCGAACAACGCACTCGCATCGAACAACACCACGTTTTTCCCCATACCTTGGTAATACTCGGCTTGAGCTTTGATGAACTGGTTGAATTCTAAGATCTTGCCACGAACTTTTATGATCTCTTGTTCGGTAGAGTATTTGAATTGAGGGGCTTTGGTTGCATCGGGTAAGGTGAACAGCAGGATATTGTTCGCACCGGATTCCGTTAAGCGGATCAGCGCGCTGCTAAAGTCAGCTTTTACATCGGCAACTTCTCGGTTGTAGTTCATGAAGTCATTGAGACCAAACTCTAAAGTAAATAGTGAGTTTTCCGGGCGATAGTTTTTGGCAACTTTCATGTAGGTTAGATAAGAGGTGACTTGATCATAAACACCAGTCAATGCTACGTATTGGTTGGTACCTGCTGCGCCGCCTACTGCCCAGTTATACAGAGGGACATCTTTCGCTTTTGCTAAGTACTCTGTCCAGACTAAACCATTCGAAAAGTGCCCTAAAAACCACGAATCTGCGTTAGGAAAAACCCATTGTGAGCCATTAAATAGATTACCAGTGTCGGACAGGCTATCACCAAAGGTTACAATACGGTTGATGCTATTGGCTTGAAAAGCGTTGTCGTTGGTCCAGATTGAGTGGTTGTAAGAGAAGCGATTGTCTGCCGCAAAATAGGTGATGTCGGCGGCGTCATGTTGGATGTCGAGTGTCTGTTCGCAACGCTGTTTGATTTCAGATTGAGGCGCATCACTGTAGAACATGTTTTTGAAAGAAACAGAAGACCACCAATATCCGTTGATCGTGTAGTAATCACCATTCTCTTTCTTTGCCCATTTCCAGTCGGTGGCTGGGGAGTCATGAGAGGCATCGGTTCGATACCAACATCTAACATATGAATAGGTCTCTGAGCCTTGTGTACTGAGTACTTGTGCAGATGTAATCGATTCTGGTGTTGGTATTGAGTCTTCAGCGGCATAAGCGCCAAAAGGCAGGGCTAACGTGAGTATTAAAGCCGTATTTTTCATCACTGTATTCTCTTTTATATTTAGATGAGCCAAACAAAAACGTTGTTGTTTGTTTCTTGCTGATAACTGGATAAGTAAATAACTGGTACGACCTATATCTAAAATTAATAATTAACGTCAATACATTCAGGATTGTGGTGTGTCGTTAATGGCATAAGTATCAAGTTTTCAACGAGTTTATGGTTGAAAAATACCTGTTTCCAAACGGTTATTTGTCGAAAAATTTTGGTTTATTGAGAATTTGGAATTGATATTTGAGTCGGGATATTGAATGAACAATCTCATTAATATTAACTAAATATTAATTTAATCAATTGCTTATGGTTTTATTTTTTATCACGATTCTGGTCGTCTGATGTTCATCGCAACTGTTTAATTCAAGTTCGCCATCACAAATATCAAATCGTTACTTTCTGTTTTATAAAATCATCATCTACGGTTCTTTTACTCATCAGAGGTCTAATCTGTTTAAGGAAAGAGCATTGAAAAAGATATTAATTTGGACGATAGCCTGCCTATCCAGTTTTGGCGTATATGCCGGAACGAGCGCATCAGCATTAGAAGCCAGCGGATACACTGAAACGAAATACCCCATTATGTTGGTACATGGTCTGTTTGGTTTCGATACATTAGCGGGCGTCGACTATTTTTATGGCGTACCTGAATCCCTAACTAAAGATGGTGCGAGCGTATATGTCGCTCAGGTCTCAGCAACCAACAGTTCTGAGGTCCGTGGTGAACAGTTACTCAGCCAAGTTGAAACGCTGTTAGCTGCAACAGGAGCAAGTAAGGTGAATCTGGTTGGTCATAGCCACGGTGGGCCTACGGCTCGTTATGTTGCGTCGGTTCGACCGGATTTTGTTGCTTCAGTGACCAGTATTGGCGGTGTGCATAAAGGTTCTAAGGTTGCTGATCTCGTTAGAGGGAACGTATCTGAAGGCTCAGTCACAGAAGGTATTGCGGTTAAATTAGCGGGTGGGTTAACGACACTGATTAACCTTTTATCTGGTGGAACGGATCTCGACCAAGACGGCCTCGCTTCTCTTGAAGCATTGACCACAGAAGGCTCGCTAGCATTCAACCAGTTTTACCCTGAGGGCGTTCCGACGTCTGAGTGTGGCGATGGTGAGTGGCAAGCAAGTAACGGCGTTTATTACTATTCATGGACAGGATCTTCCACTTTTACCAACCTTCTTGATCCTACCGACGGAGCCATGACAATCCTAGGCTTAGCTTTCAATGAACCTAATGACGGGTTAGTAGGGGCATGCAGCGCCCATTTGGGCAAAGTGATTGGTGATGATTACAAAATGAACCACCTAGATGAGATCAATGGGTTATTGGGGATTCACCACTTGTTTGAAACCGACCCTGTAACTCTATATCGTCAACATGCCAATCGATTGAAGTTGGCTGGTTTGTAGTCTGCAAAGCCGTTTAATAAGAAAACAAGGAAAGTATGATGAAAAAGACCGCCATTTTGTCGATAACCACGATAGCCCTGATGAGTACGGCGGCGGTCTTTTTATATCTAAATAATCAAGATACACATACTGACGACGAACAACGCGTCTCCGCATTGAAAGTTGCCTCTCAGAAAGATACCGACATCGATAACGCATCAGCCAAAGACATGATGGAATACTTCGTGTCCGGTAATACCGAACTAACCCTCGAAGATATTCGAGGCAATGTAGCAAAACACCACGAGCAATCATCAACAGCCGTGGTCGATGAAGCACTGTTTGCCAAATATCTAGAGTATAAGTCGGCACTGACATCGTTGGACGTACAATTCGATACCACATCCATTTCCACTGATGACCTACGCGCACTCAATCAAGCGCTCCTTAACCTTCAAGCTCAGTTTTTCAGTGAGAGCGAGATAAGTATTCTGTTTACGCATGACAACAGAATGAGAGAAATCGCCTTAGAAAAGTTACTTCTGAAACAGGAGGGATTAGAGGATGAAGAATACCAACAAAGACTTGAATCCTATCTATCTGAGCAACCCGATTATGTTCAGTCGAGTCACCAGAATCAGGTGTTACTCCAACAGCTCTCTAGCTCTGAAGGTCTCGATGAACAGGGTAAATACTTAAAGAGAAGCGAACTTATTGGTGAAGAAGCAACCCAAAGACTTGAAGCACTTGATAAACAAAGAGCGGCCTTTGAAGGCTCGTTAGAGGTCTACTTCGCAGAACGAAATGATGTTTTGAACGACTCAGCCTTATCAGAAACCGAACAACAAGAGACAATTGCGCAACTTCGGACAGAGCATTTCCTACCAGAACAGCTTAGAAGGGTAGAAGCGATTGAAAGAATTCGAGCGACTGAATCTGGTCAGTAGTGTCTAAAAGCGAAAAACCAGCCATGATGGCTGGTTTTTTGTTTATAGGCGAGTTCTAAAGAGCATACAGCTTGAATCTGTTGCCTTGAACTTCGTACCCTGAAGCTTAAACCTTAAAGTAGTCCAACTGCTGCTTCTGTTGCTCAGCTAGGTTAGATAGCTCGTGGCTTGCTGCAGCGGCTTGAGTAATGCCGGTTACGTTTTGGCTTACTAAGCTGTAGATATTTGAGATATTACGGTTGATGTCTGAGGTTACTTGGCTTTGCTCTTCAGCGGCAGAGGCAACCTGAGTATTAATCTCAGTCATGTCCGTTACCGAGTTAGCAATGCCTGAAAGCGCCGCGCTTACTTCACCTTCAAGAGTTTGGTTGTGTTCTAACATCGTCAGTGAGCTACTCATGCTTTCATTCGCGTTACCGGATTGAACCTGCAAACCTTCTATGATGGTTTGGATCTCTTTGGTTGAATCTTGTGTACGTGCCGCTAGCATTCGAACTTCATCAGCAACCACTGCAAAACCACGACCGCTTTCACCCGCGCGAGCGGCTTCAATTGCTGCGTTAAGCGCCAACAGGTTAGTTTGTTCAGAGATACTTTGAATCACCTCAATCACTTTACCAATCTGTTCAGAGTGCTCTTTTAGCGTACCCACAACATTTGCAGCTTCGCTTAGCTGAATCGCCATCTGTTCGTTAGCTTTGTTGCTTTCATTAAACAAGCTCATGCTGTGTGTCGCCATTTCGTCAGCTTGTTTAGACGCTGAGTCAGCTTGTACTGCGTTCTCATTAACGTGTGCTGCTGTGCTTTCTAATTGGTTTACAGCAGAAGCGACTTGCTCCACTTCTTGTTTCTCTTGGTCTGAGTTAACGCTTGATTGGGTCATTACCGCCGCTAACTCTGTCGACGCAGAAGCCACTTCGATACTGATTCGAGAAAGCGAGCTTACCGTGTCACGCAGCTGTTCAACAGACTGGTTTACGTCTTGAGCAAGGCGTGAGATTTCGTTGTCGCCATACTCTTCTGCTTTAACTAACAAATTACCTTTTGCTACTTCTCGCATGGTTTCTTGAATGTTGCTGATCGGCTTAACAATGATGCCAGCCAGCGTCCAACTGATAATTAGAGCTACAGACAGGATCACCAACAGTGCAATGGTCGCAGTAGTCAGCGTGCTAGCGTGTTGCTGGCCGTTGATGTCGACCTCTTGAGCGGCAAGCAAGTTCAGCTTCTTAGACAGAGTGTTGATCGCTTGCACCATTTCATTACCCGCATGTCGGTATTGGTCGATTGCGATCTGGTAGCGGTTTTCAAAATCTGACGAGAGTGACGCATCGCCGTGTTTCGCTCTTAATAGCGGAAGCATGGTGGTGCGAGAAAAGTCGACATAGTGATTCATCGCTTTGTTCATCGCTGCTACTTCATCTTGCATGCCTGGCACTGTGTCTAATGAATTCAGCAGGCGAGTATTTTGGTCGCGTTTTTGGTTTAGTGTTTCAACCAGTGTTTTTACGTCGTCAGCATTGAATAGGCTGTAAATTGCTTTGATACGCATGCCATAGCTGTTGTCGACGATTTCGCTGAGTTCTTCTTTATGTAGGATAAGTTGATCGGTTGCTGTTGATACATCTTTAAAAGCGCTTTCCAGTTTGTCACCACCGATAATGACACCCGTCAAAAGTAATACGACAGAAAAGAGTACTGGAATGAGAATTTGTATTTTTATAGATAAGCCACTGAGAAGTTGGCGCATGTAATGTCCTTCTTTGAATAAATAAATGAGCAGAAGCAATTGTTATTATTGTAATTAGCAGGTGATTCTAACTTCTGAGAATGACAATTCAATCAGTAATGAATTCGATTTTGATATATGAGATAGATATTTGATAAATTTTGAATATTTATTGTACAAACAAGGCTTTAGCCATTTTTAAGGTAGGGTTATTTGGCACAGAACCTTGTGTGGTATTAGGTAATAAAATAAAAGGGATGGCGAGATATTGAGCGGTTTAGCTTAAATAGGTTGGAATGAATTTTCGGTGCCTATGAGTGGGGCTAATTTATTACTTTAAGGCTATTTGGTAGGGGAGAAACAAGAAAATAAGTTGTAGTTGTCATATAGGCTTCAATTAAGTGAAACACAACTGTCATATTCAGATTCTAAAGTAGGCCTCGTTCAAGCAAAACACAACATTACGGCAATAACGCCACTAAAGGAAATTTGTGATGAAAAAGACAGTTATCGGTGCAATCGCACTACTAGGCGCTCTAACAGTGAATACAGCTTCAGCTAAAGAAACTATCTCTGTAGTTGGCTCTAACAGTGCTTCTCCACTGGTTGAAGTTTTTGCAGAAACCTACATGAATAAAGGCGAACCAGTGTTCATCGAAATTCAAGCACCAGGTTCTTCTGCAGGCATCAAAGCAGCAAAAAATGGAAGTGCTGACCTTGGTATCTCTTCTCGTGACCTAAAAGAAGAAGAGAAAACAGCTGACCTGAAAGAGCTAGTTATCGCTCGTGACGGTATCGCAGTTGTTGTTAACCCGAACAACGAAGTATCTGCTCTTACTGCTGAGCAAATCACTTCAATCTACAAAGGCGACATCACTAACTGGAAAGATGTTGGCGGTGCTGACAAGCCAATCGTAGCAATCACTCGTGATACTGCATCTGGTACACGTGGTGCATTCGAAGACATCATGAAGCTTAAGAAGAAGATTGGCGATAAGAAAGTATCGGCTATCTCTCAACGTGCACAAGTTGCAAACGGTAACGGCGCACTTAAAGTTTCTGTAGCAAGCAACCCATACGCTATCGGCTTTATCTCTCTAGGTACAGTTGACGAATCTGTTCAAGCTCTAACTATCGACGGCGCTGCTGCGACTGTAGACAACGTTAAGAACGGTTCTTACAAAGTTGCTCGTCCTTTCCTAGTTCTTTACAAAGATGGCGCTCCATCAGCTGAAACTCAACAATTCCTAGACTGGATGGTTGCAGACGAAGCTCAAGCTATCTCAGCTAAAAAAGGCTACATCACAGTTAACTAATCTTAACTGACTCAATCTTAATTATTGCTCAGCCTGCTTTAGGCTGAGCCTTTTCTTTCAACTTTGTTTATTTCGAGCTCTTATTGAGCCACAAAGTTTGAGATTTTATATATGACCATCGCAAATAGTGAAAAGCTTATGAATACTGAAGCGACTCAAATCAACAAGCCAAGTCTACGTGCTAAGAAGCGCATCGACTGGAGAGAAAGAATCTTCCACGGCTTGTTCTTATCGAGTGCTGTAATCGGCATCGTATCACTAGCCGTTATCGCTTACTTTATCGTTGCAGAGAGTATCCCTGCATTCCAAGAGGCTGGTGTTTCTGGCATCGTTCTGGGTGTTGACTGGTTACCTCCAGCTCTATTCGGTGTTGCAACCATGATTGTTGCATCGATTGTTTCGACACTTGGAGCTGTAGTTGTTGGTGTGCCAGTTGGTGTATTAACCGCTATTTTTATTGCTGAGATTGCTCCAAAGCGTCTTGCAGATATTATTCGACCAGCAGTTGAGCTTCTTGCGGGTATCCCGTCGGTAGTTTACGGCTTCTTCGGTCTAGTAATTATCGTTCCAATGATTCAGAACGTTTTCCAAGTACCAGCGGGTAACACTATCCTAGCGGGTATCATTGTTCTGGGTATCATGATTCTTCCTACCGTTATCACGGTTTCTGAAACTTCGATTCGTGCTGTACCTCGCACATACAAAGAAGGTTCACTTGCACTGGGTGCTTCGAAAATCTACACGATTTTTAAGCTACTCGTTCCTGCTGCACGTTCAGGCATTATGACTGGTGTGATTTTGGGTATTGGTCGCGCACTTGGCGAAACCATGGCAATCATCATGGTTATGGGTAACGCGCCAGCAATGCCAGAAGGCATTTTGGACTCTGCTCGTACGCTAACAGCAAACATTGCAATTGAAATGTCTTACGCAAGTGGCGTTCACGCTAACGCACTGTACGCAACAGGTGTTGTACTTCTAGTGTTCATCATGATGTTAAATGGTGCTCTACTTTATCTTAACCGTGAAAAAGCGAAGTAGGCGAGGATAAGTAATATGGATCGCGTAAAACTAAAACAAGCACGTCAAACCAAAGATAACATCCTAAAAGGTTTTATCTGGGCAGCTGCAGCTGTAACCGTTGGTTTCTTATTCTGGATTATTTGGTACATCCTATCGAACGGTCTGCAATACGTAGATTGGAACTTCATCACTGATGATTACACTCGTACTGGTGAAGAACGTGGTATTTTCCCAATGATCATTGCCACGATCTACATGGTAATTGCATCGATTGCGGTAGCCGCGCCACTAGGCATCATGACGGCGATATACCTAACTGAATATGCGAAAGTAGGTAGCCGATTGGTGAAAGTGATTCGATTCTGTACTGAGTCGTTAGCTGGTATCCCATCGATCATCTTTGGTCTGTTCGGTATGACCTTCTTTGTTTCGATTCTTGGTCTTGGCTTCTCGATTCTGTCGGGTGCACTAACGCTAAGTATCCTGATTCTTCCTGTAATCATTCGTACTACAGAAGAAGCATTGATGGCAGTGCCACAAACTTACCGCGAAGGCTCATATGGCCTTGGCGCTTCAAAAATCTACACTATCTGGCGTTTGATCTTACCAAGCGCAATGCCAGGTATCTTAACTTCGGTCATTCTTAGTATTGGTCGTGTAATTGGCGAATCAGCACCTGTATTTTTAACAGCAGGTATGGTGGCACGTGTTCCTGAGTCGGTATTCGATTCTGGCCGTACACTAACGGTTCACCTCTATAAGCTGACAACAGAGCTATTTACTATCGATGAGTGGAACCAAGCCTACGGCACGGCGACAGTCCTAATCGTACTGGTTCTCTTGATCAACATGGTTACAAAACTGATTGCGAGACGCTTCAACACGGCAACTTACTAAGCTCATTAGCTGGCTCATCAATAAAGAGAGCCCCCGTGATAAAGAAAGCATCAAGTTAGACACGAATTTAAGAATTTAGAGATTACGAACATGAACAAATTTGATATTGAGAACCTAGATCTGTTTTACGGCGACAACCAAGCGCTTAAATCTATCAACCTGCCAATTCCAACTCGTCAGGTTACGGCACTGATTGGCCCATCAGGTTGTGGTAAGTCAACGCTACTACGTTGCTTGAACCGCATGAATGACCTAATTGAAGGCGTTACTATCAAAGGTAAGCTGGATATGGATGGTACAAACATCTACGGCAATATTGATGTGGCTGACCTGCGTATTCGCGTAGGCATGGTATTCCAAAAGCCAAACCCATTCCCAATGAGCATCTACGAGAACGTGGCTTACGGCTTGCGTGCTCAAGGCATCAAAGACAAGAAGCACATTGATGAAGTAGTAGAAAGTTCACTGCGCAGTGCAGCACTTTGGGACGAAGTAAAAGACCGTCTTAAAGCACACGCATTTGGCTTGTCTGGTGGTCAGCAACAACGTCTATGTATCGCTCGTACAATTGCAATGGAACCGGATGTAATCCTGATGGATGAACCTACATCGGCTCTTGACCCAATCGCGACACACAAGATTGAAGAATTGATGGAAGACCTGAAGAAAGACTTCACTATCGTTATCGTAACGCACTCTATGCAGCAAGCGCGTCGTATTTCAGACCGTACTGCTTTCTTCCTAATGGGAGAGCTTGTAGAGCACAACGAAACAAGTGTTATCTTCAGCGAGCCAAAAGATGATCGTACTAAAGGTTACGTAAACGGTGACTTTGGTTAATTGATTAATCAAGTGCTGTGTTTGGCCTTTTAGCAAAACTAGCACGCTAACTGATACGCAGGTTAGATAATCGAATAGATCGACAGAATTATCACTATAACTATAAGCGATGGAAGTTTTGCCCCACTTTAGGTGGGGCTTTTTTATGCCTTTAAAAAAGTCCCAATGTCGATGAAATTTTGGGCAGGAAATCCCATTTTTGTAGTCCTTCTCATGCTTGTGATAATGTAAAAAGTGAAATTGCGACCCGCTTAACATCTCATTTTTAGTTACATTGATTGCATATCAAGGCTTCTGTATTTTTGCTGTATTCTCAATAGCCAACGGACGGAAGCTGTGCCTGTAAAAGCCTTTGCAAAACAAATATCTGCTACGCGTGATCACCGTTTATTGGCAGAGTCTCTTTTTGGCTATTTGGCTAAAATGCTTGCTCCAAAAGGGATAGGGATATTTGCTGAGCCGATACCGGAAAGCCATTCGTTGCCGTTGTTTTGTTACGGTGAATTAACCTCTCTTGAGAATTACCCCTCTACATTTTGGCCTTGGGTTTCACAGTTCGACACCGCAGACGGTGTTTTACCTATGGCAATCAATACCTGTAACTGGGATCACATAAAAGTGCTCGGTGGGGAGTCGTTCATCATGATGCTCGACAATGCGCCTGCCTGTAGAACTTATTTAATTGTTCAAAATTGCGATGCCGAAAAGATCAATCAAACCTTCGACCAAGATCTAGATGTTCTTCAACTTGCAGCCGCTCGCTGGCAGTGTATTCGTGCTGAGAAGAACGCGGCACTTGAGATCAAACACAGAGACACACGTGAAGCTCAATACCTTGATGAGATTAAGCTTCGTGAATTGTTTGTCGAGAACATGAAGCTAGTTCATCAGGTGGCGTTAGAGCTTTCTAATCCCGAAACTTTAGATGCACTCTATAAAGCATCAGTAGAAGCCGTACGCGATCGCCTAGGCTTTGATCGTGCGATCTTCATGTTGCTTGATATGAAAAAGCGTTGCTTTAGTGGTACTTACGGCACTGACGAAACGGGTAAAACCAACAGCGAACATCATACTCAATATGATTTACACCAGCTTGAAGCCGAATACATTGAGGCACTGTCTGACAACCACACCAACTTAGTCATTATTGAACAAGCGCCACTCTACACCGAAGGCAAGGTGGTGGGGCAGGGCTGGAATGGGATGCTTATCTTGCGTGAAGGGGATAAACCGGTCGGCTGGATTGCGATGGATAACTACATCCACCGTTCACCCATTACCAATTATCAAAAGCAGATGCTTGAGTCCTTCGGCTCGCTGCTCTCTCAGATATACATTCGTAAACGCCAAGAGCAGAACATACGCATGCTGCACTCGAGCATGGTGGAGTTGTCTCGCTGCGACAGTGTTAGTGAGGTGTGTAAGTCTGCGGTTAGCTTTGCTATTCAACACCTAGGCATCGACCGATTGGCGGTTTTCCTGACGGATAAGAATTGCAGCTACATGCAAGGTACATGGGGCACCGACATAAAAGGCGATATTGTCGACGAGTCCTACTATCGTTCAGAGCTGGTGGAGCGCAACATTGTTTCAGCGGCTCGCGCTTGTCCTAATCAAGTCGCATTTGAAGAATCAGTGCCAATTTATCATGACTTTAATATTGTTGGGGTAGGTTGGACGGCAATGACCATGCTCACCACCAATACAGGTGAGCCGATTGCGTTTATCGCTGCTGATAACCTATTAACTCGCAGTCCCTTAACTTCCCAGCTTCGCGAAGTGATTCGTATCTTTGCCTCTAGCCTCGCAGAGGTGTTGCAAAGAACCATGGCGCAAGAGGAGCTTAAAAAGCTCAATGAAACGCTTGAGCAAGAGGTCAGTAAACGCACTCAAGAGCTTGAACGAGCCAATGAACAGTTGGATATCATTTCTAAATTAGACCCGCTGACGCGCCTCGGAAATCGTCGTATGTTGTCGCAAGTGTTAGAAGATTTGAACTGCGACGATCAAGGTGCGTTTGCCACACAACATGAAGTCACATTTGGATTGATCCTTGTCGACCTCGACCACTTTGGTTTGTACAACAGTGTTTATGGCCATACCGAAGGTGACGCTGCTTTACGCTCGATAGGTAAGATACTGAATAACCATGTATACGATGAGCAAGAGACTTTCTGTCGTATTGGGGGAGAGGAGTTTATGTTGTTGATGATCGGCACCAACCACTCTGAGACCAAGCGGCGAGCAGAGTCGATCAGAAAATGCATTGAAGAGGCGAAGATCCTCCATTGTGAAAGCAGTACCAGCCAGTATCTAACCGCGTCTGTCGGGTATGCCTCGATAACTTCTGATCAGCGCCAGTTTGACTTCGACCTACTGTATGGCAAGGCAGACAAAGCCTTGTATCAAGCCAAAGACTCTGGGAGAAATCGAATCGTTTCTGCTTTAAAGCGTAAAAAGGTCGCAGTTTTAATTTCTTAGTGTGGTATCTGTTTTTTCCTAACGCAAAAGAATGAAGCCGTGATGATCACTATGTGGTCATCACGGCTTCGTTCTTTTTTTACTTAGATTTATGCTTACTTAGATTGCTAGTTAACTAAAGCTTTTCCAATGTGCTCCTGCGTGCTTTGCTTGTGACCCGCTTTGGCTTCTTAATTGCTTTGATTGCTTCAGAAGGATCCCATGATTGACTTGGTGAATCAGCTTCAGCATAGAGGCTTTGGTTGAGCTTGCTTAGCTCGGCTTCGACGGCTTCTAACGTTTCATCATCCAAGTGTGGGTTTTCAGCTTTCCACTGTTCATACAAGGTTCTGGTCATCACGCCATCTTTCGTTTTCAGCGCTTCAATCAGAGCGTCTGCCGTATCTGATTGACGTTCAACTATGTGTGTTGGTTTTGTCGTTACACCACGTCGTGACCAGAAATAGAAAGCCATCGCTGAGCTGATTACCCATAAAGCAGCAAACAGAGCGGTGAGATAAGGCCAGATCCCAGGGCTATCTACAGTTACAACCGTCGGACTTACTTGTTGGGCGGGCGTAGCAGTTACTGGTGGAGTGCTTGACGCTGCGCGATCACTTGCTTTTACCGCTAACTCTAGCCCCTGCGCTTTGCTTGTTTGTTCTGATTGCAAATCGGTGTTAAACCAAGCTTGAGACACATCAGGAAGCGAGATGTTTCCTGCCTCTTTCGGAATCAAGACTTGCTTGTAAACAACGACAGAATCACCTGACTGAGTTGTGCCAAATTGCGGCTTCTCTTCATAAACACGTACCGAATTAGGGTAGGTGATATTCAGTTTTGGCAGCTGGTGTTGCGTTAAGTTGCTAGCCGTCATGGTTATGGTACGAGTTAACGAATCACCCGCTTCCATTTCAATGGTTTGGTTGTCGCCTTCTAAACCATTACTATTTCCCAGTTGATTGCCTTGGCTATCTGACCATTGTTGAATCAGTTTGAAGTTTGATGTTGGTAACCACTCACCTTGGTAGCCTTTTGGCACCTCTTTGACGGTGACATCTAAGGTTTCAACGGGCGTGTCGAGCTGGAACAGACGCGTTGCACTGGAGTTGTTGGTTGAGTAAACAACGGCTCCAGTCAGCTTCGGTCCATTCAGCTTAAACTGTCCGGCCTTTTGTGAAGAGATACGGAAAGACTGTTGAACTACCGTCACCTCTTGTCCATTGAGAACATCTTGAAATTGCTTCGATTCACCAATAGGTTCCACATCTAAGCCCGGCGAGCTCGGTGGCGCTATTTTAGGATCTTGCAGCCTTCTTGGGTCAGCTTTGATGATGAGTTTTACATCAAGCTCAGCCACTTCTTGTGGGTACAGCGAGTTCTTGCTGAGATTAAGCTGGAACTCTGCCATATCATGTTGAGTTGGAGCGGCTTTGTTAATTGCAACATTGATGGTGATAGGCTGAGTTTTCGCCCCTTCAATATCGAAGCTAGGAATCTGGATCTTGCCTAAACGCAGAGGAGCAAGGCTGATGTTCCATTCACTTGACACCGAACGGCTGCCATTGACGATTCGCATCGATGACCCAAAGTTTGGTGTGCCGACATAGAAATCCTGCTGGAGCGCTGTTAGATCTAGAGCATCAGAAGAGACCTTTTCATCGGTTGCGACTCTAAGAAGGAAGACTTCATC
This sequence comes from Vibrio sp. 1CM8B, assembly GCF_023161685.1. Lineage (NCBI taxonomy): Bacteria > Pseudomonadati > Pseudomonadota > Gammaproteobacteria > Vibrionales > Vibrionaceae > Vibrio > Vibrio sp. 1CM8B. The sequence continues at coordinate 201,370 of NZ_JALNTU010000001.1, read as the reverse complement.
TTTGGTGACACTGTTATGTGAAACACTCGCCACGGCGTTGGCAGCCAATACTGAGAAGGACGAGAAAGCTCCCAACAACAATGTTAGGAGTACGGATAAAAATGGCTTGTTTAGAAATCGCATGGTTACCACTTTTTGTTCTGGTTGTTAGGAGCACTTTTTTGTCGTGCTTGTAAAATCATTTGAGCTTTAAGTAGTTGGCTCGGGTCACGGGCGCTTTCTACTTGCTCAAGTTTTCGCATGTCAGGGTCGCTCGACAGAGGTTGATCTGAGGTTTGTGCTACAGCTTGCTGACCACTTTGCTCACCATCTTCTTTTGAAGCTGGTTGTGCGCTAGCATTTTCAGGTGTAGTGCCTTCTTGATCACTCTGCTTCGGCTGATCACTCTTACTTTGTTGAGTGGCTTGCTTGTCGTCTTGTTGAGACTTTTCAGAGTCAGAGTGATTTTCAGGTTGGCCTTGAGCTGAGTTTTGATCTTGGCTACCACGTTGATCTTGGTTACTGCTTTGATCTTGTGACTTGCCGTTGTCAGCAGAGTTTTGTTGTTGATCCTGAGAGCTTTGCGAAGAATCATTTTGCTGACCTTGCTGACCTTGCTGACCTTGCTGACCTTGCTGACCTTGCTGACCTTGCTGATTTTGGTCTTTCTGGTCTTTGGAGTCAGAATCGTCTTGCTGTTGCTGTTGCTGTTGCTGTTGCTGTTGCTTCTGAGCCTGTTCGACAATCTCTAGGTTCTTCTTCGCATAAGCATGCTCAGGGTTGCTTTCAAGAATACGTTGATACTCTTGTATCGCTTGGTCGTACTTACCTTGTTGGGCTTGGGCGTTAGCAAGGTTGTAGCGAGCATCTTCACCAGAAAGGTCTTGCAGCGTCTGCTCTGCGGCTTCGAAATCACCGGCTTTGTATTGAGCAATGCCTTTCCACTCTTGCTGGGTGAACTGTTCAGCAGCTTGTTGGAAGTCCTCGTCCTGATACAGCTGATAGCCTACTTGATCATCGGTTTTCCACGGGTTCGCAAACGCAGTATTTGGTTGGCTAATAGAGATCACTCCGGCTAAAGCGCACCAAATAACCCCTTTCCTGAATAATCCAAGTGCGGGAAGTAATAGCAAAGGCAGTAACCAGAAACCGTTGTTCACTCTGGTGTTGAGTGAGTTTTTGGTCTTGGTGACTTCTGATGTTGTTGCAACGCGGTCGAGGTAACTCGCGATGTGTTCAACATCTGAGTTATCAAATTGAACTTCAGTGAACGTGCCACCATAGCTGCGTGTAAGCTCGCGCATGTTCTTCAAGTTGGTTCTTGCCACCACGGTTTGTCCTGAGTCGCTTTGTAGCATCGACCCCGTAGGTAACGAGATTGGCGCACCGTTTTCACTCCCTACAGCTAGAATCGACAATGTCCAATCGTTGCCAGAGAGTAGCGAGTCGATCTGTTTCTTCTCTTGAGCATCAATATCGTCAGCAATTAGCACTAGATCGCCTTGGTAGATATGAGCGCGAGTCATCATATCAATCGCAAGCTTAACGGCTGATGCGGCATCACCGCCTTGATAAGGCATGATATCTGGCGATAGGTTAGGGACTAGGTTCTTGATGGTGTTGATGTCTGACGTTAGCGGGCTAATGGTGTAAGCATCTCCAGCATACGCCACCATGCCTGTTAGCCCCTCCTTCCATAATGAAAGCAGATCCAGAGCCTTGTATCGGGCTTGAGTTAATCGATTCGGCTTAATATCGGTGGCATACATAGACATCGACATATCCATGATCACAACTCGTGCCTGCGTTTTTTCAAAGCTAGGCTGTTCGTTTTTCTCGAAGCTTGGTCCAGCTAGCGCAATAACGCCGACCAGCCACCAAATACCGAAGTAAGTACTGCGATTTTTCGACGGCTTACTCGATTCTGGCGCCAAGTATCGAGCGATGTGTGACGCGAGTAATCCTTGCTTGGATTGTGTCTTGCTCAGCCACCAAATAGCGGGCAGCACGGCAAGCGCCAAGAACCAATATGGGTAGATAAAATTAAAGTTAGACATTGTTTCTCCTAATGGCTAACAGCATAAATGCGAAGAACATTGCCGCCGACAGTGGCCACACAAACCATTCTTGTTGTGGTCGCCAGATCTTAGTAGCGTTCGTCACGGGTTCTAACTGGTTGATGGTGTCGTAAATCGTCGCTAGCTCTTTGCTGTCACGCGCACGGAAGTACTGACCGCCAGTGCGCTTGGCAATTTCCATTAGTGTGCGTTCATCCAAATCTTGAGCAGTATTAACCTTACGCGTCATGAAGAACTCTTTGACCATCATCTCGCCTGCACCGACACCCACGGTGTAAATCGTCGCGTCGTATTTCTTTGCAATATCCGCCGCTTCTAATGGGTCTAATACCCCGGCCGTATTACTGCCGTCGCTGAGTAGAATCATTACACGTTGAGGGGCATCGCTGTCGACAAAGGTTTTGGTGGCAAGGCCAATACCATCACCAATCGCGGTTTGAGTACCGATAAGCTTTAACACCGCTTGATTGAGCTGTTGTGAAAGCGTATCTCTATCTAGCGTAAGCGGCGTCTGCAAGTAGGCGTGATCAGCAAATAGCACAAGGCCCACTCGGTCACCTTTACGACGCTCGATAAAGTCACTCAATACGCGTTTCACAGCCGACAAGCGATCGATGTATTCGCCATTGAACTGCATGTCTTCTTGGCTCATCGAATAGGAGAGGTCGACAACTAACATTAAATCACGATGCTTCGGCTGAAACTCCACCGGTTCGCCATACCATACAGGGCGTGCGCTCGCCGTAACCAACAGAAGCCAGATAATCACGGACAACGCCTTTGGTAAGCGACTGCTCGGTGTTTTGGTATTGCTGTCTTCTGGCAGAAATGGAAGCCTTAGGGCATTGCTTGATTCTGACTTTGGTGAGAACAGGTAAACGAGCAACGGCAGTGGCGCGATGAAGAACATCCACCACCAAACGAACTCGATGTTTAGCAAGTCCCTGCTTAGAAACATAGTGCTTAGAAAATCACTCATAATGACCTCGCTTAGGAGGAAGGGCTTTACGAAGCCAAGTTTCGCAGTCATTAACCAATTGCTGTTGAGCCTTTTTCTGTTCGTCGTTCATTAAGGCGGCATCTTGATAGAGCGCTTGTTGCCACTGGGATTGTTTTGCGGCGAACAACGGCTTCGCTAATTGCGCATCTAAGAACTCCAACCAATCATTACCAGACAAGCCTGCAATTTTTTCACGAGGGAAATAGCCCAGAGCTGCCTGACGAACGATGTCTTGAGCTTTGCTCGGAGACAAGCCATCTTGGGACTGACTATTACTAAAGTAGGACAGCGCTTCTTGCTTCGCCTGTTGATTGTTTTTTCTGCGTTTTACAATAAAAAACACCAAGGCAATCAGGACAATGGCTGTGATAATCACTACCCACCAGCCCCACGCCAAAGGCCACCAAGTCGGTGCGTCTGGCGCAATAACCGGACTTAAATCTAAGGGCTGTTTCATGACTGAGCTCCTGATATCTGGCTCATGAGTGACTGCGCACTCGACAGCGAGCTATAAGGTATCGCGAGAGACAACCCCATCTGTTGCAGCTGCTGTTTCTTAAGCGAAAAAGCATGGTTAAGCTTTTGCTTTTCTTTATTAGAAGAGAAATTAAACCATTGAGTTTTGCTGCCATCGGTGACCTGTTTAGAACCTTTATAGGCGGTTTCACCTTGCTCTAGCGGATCGTAGAAATGCACCAGACGTACTCTGTTGTGTCGGCGAATTTGACTGATAAGTGAGTAGTCACTTTCTTGGTAACGCACAAAGTCACTGAGCATAATAATATCGCTTCCTTTAGGGCAAAGCTGGTGCAGAGATTTCAGTCCATGCTCTAAGGTCGTGTCATTATGATTGTCGTGATTAGACAGTGCCGCATTGTTGATTTCTATGACTTTTTGCAAAATACGCAGTGGAGCATGGTTGCTTGCACTTGGCTTAATCTCAATGACCTCTTTGCCAGTATCGATCACCGCGCCAATTCGGTCTTTTTGAGCCACAGTGAGCCAGCACAGTTGGCTAGCAAAGTGTGCAAGTTGAACCGATTTCAGCAATAAGGTTGAGCCAAAAATCATACTGCTTGAAAGGTCTAAGAACAGAATGACAGGTTGCTCCCTTTCTTCAGAGAACAATTTGGTATGCGCCTTGCCCGTTCTCGCCGTCACACGCCAATCTATGCTGCGAATGTCATCTCCCGCTTGATACTGACGAACTTCAGAGAAATTCATCCCACGACCTTTGCGGTTGCTCTCGTGTTGACCGTTAAGTTGCGACCAAAGGCTCTTGGCTGGAGGCAACCAGCGAACAGACTGCGCTTTATATTGCAGTAGCTCATCTAGATTCAACGTGACGCCGTCACTATGGTTGGGTAGTTGATTATTCATGCGCGTATCCCTATGCGCTGCCAACCAATGAAATAAGGTGTGCGATCACTTGGTTTGCGGTGACACCTTCAGCTTGTGCGTGGTAGCTGCGCAGTAGACGGTGGCGTAACACAGGGAATGCCATCGCTTGAACGTCTTGTGGAGTGACGTAATCTCGTCCTGCAAGCCAAGCGTGAGCGCGGGCACAACGGTCTAACGCAATGGTTGCACGCGGGCTGACACCCATGTCTAACCATTGATCAAGTTGGTCACTGTATTGCTTAGGTTGGCGAGTCGCCATTACCAGTCTGATGATGTACTGCTCAATGGTGTCTGCCATGTGAATGTTGAGCACTTCTTGGCGCGCTTCAAAGATCGTTTGCTGAGATATTTCTTGTGGCTGAGTTGATCCGTTGCCTTGAGCCTCACCACGGTTGAGTCGTAAGATCTCAAGCTCGCTTTCCATATCTGGGTATTCAACTTCTAGGTGAAGTAAGAAACGGTCTAACTGAGCTTCCGGCAGCGGATAAGTCCCTTCTTGTTCAATCGGGTTCTGTGTTGCCATGACCAAGAATAGCTCAGGCAGCGCATAGGTTTTTCGACCGGCAGTCACTTGTTTTTCTGCCATCGCTTCCAGCATTGCCGCTTGAACTTTCGCCGGAGCTCGGTTGATCTCATCCGCTAGAATCAGTGAGTTGAAAATCGGGCCTGATTGGAAGGTGAACTCTCCAGTTTCAGGACGAAAAATGTCGGTACCCGTCAAATCAGCAGGCAACAGATCGGGAGTGAATTGAATACGGTGGAAATCCCCTTCAACGCAATCAGCGAGTGATTTGACTGCTCGGGTCTTCGCTAACCCCGGTGGACCTTCAACAAGAATATGACCATCAGCAAGTAGTGCGATCATCAGTTGCTTGACGAGCTCTTGCTGACCAATGATTTGAGACTCTAAATAGTTTTGAAGGACTTCGAAATTTGATTTGTGCATTTTGGACTCTCTGGGTATCCATTTGATTTTTATTTTGAGTATTGGTCACTGATTTCGAGGAAAAAGTTCCAGTACATTTGCGTAATTTATTTTTCCAAAATTGAAAAGATTTACAAGTGTTTAGCCACAACACAGCTAGTCTCAATGAGTTTTACCATAGTCAGACTTAAAAGGCGTGTTTTAGTGTTAACCAGAAGTTGTCGTCTTCATCGGTATTTATCGCCATGCTCGTCTCCTTGGTTATGTTGTGCCCAAGTTGTGTCACGAGTTCAAACAAGCGAATCTTTCGTCCATTTACGCTGTAGGTATATTGAGGTACCAAATTGACGAACCAGTCGTCGGCGACCTGCCAGCGAATGAAAGTATATAAGGTCATGATCGACGTATTTGGAAATAGTGTTTTTTGAGCTTTCTTATCGTCTGTCCAGGTTTCGCCGTATAAAAGGGCTGGGTTGATTCTAAGCTTATCTGATATAGGGACTATCTGGATTGCGCCAACAGAAGCTCGGTTAACGGGAATTGCATTGGCATTGTTGCGCTGCATATCGACAAACAATCCTGTCCCACTTTGTTTATAGATTGAAAAGTGGCGCAAGTGTACGGTTTCAAAATCGTCTTTAAATTGAATGAAGCTGTTGTGACCCAAAGCACTGTCGGGGCTGTTGAATCCAAATTGTGCTATAGCGCCATATCCATTGGTTCCGGTTCGTATCCCCAGAAATGACGTTAGTGCTGTAGGATCGTCAAGGTCTTCGACTTGTTTTGATTTTAAAGTGGGTGATGCTTGTGCCGTCATTATTACGGAAAGAACGGCAAGACATAATATTAGCTTGGGTAGCATGACAACCTCAGAAATTGATGGTATTCGGTCATAGATGGCAGGCGGGGAACCTGCCATTTCATAGTTTTATTAATTGGTTATTCAGATGGAGAGTATTACCCCGAGCAAGGAATCATGAGCTCGAAGTTGTTGGTCGTGGTGTAGAAGGTTCTTGGGTAGTATTCCCCCATCACAGGGGCAATATCTTTATCTTGTTGGATATTTTGTATGGCGTGGCTGAATTCTGGCGCTGCGAGCATGTGACGAATTTGAACAATGGATGCATCTTTATCAATAATACCATCGCCATCATCGGCCATTGGTAACCAGCCTACACCGCACTGGGCAAAGGCATTACGTGGCCTATCGGCCGCGCGACTTACGGCGATGGTGTAATACCCATCTTTGTCCACTGGAATCGCTTCATCGTACAGGCAGTCGTTTACTTTGGTTACAGCGAAGCCTTTATTCGAGCAAACCGACCAATAACGAAGGTCACCTCTGGTCATTATCTTTTCGCCATGGAAAGTTTTTGGCGTCACTGGCGCTTTGGCTCTGAGCACGAATACTGGGCCATGTTTTCGGTTTACGACGGTTCTTATATAGTTGTTATCTAGGTTGGGATAGAAGCCACCGGTACTACGTCGAGCTTCTGGATTTATTTGCCCTGTATAGATGCCTAATAAGCTTTTGCGATCTAACTGAATATGCCATGTAGATGGATTTGTCGCAGGGAAACCCGCGGGTTTGTTGGGTTGTGTAACTAACTCTCGGTATTTCTCGACTGGGATTCCTAGCGCATTCAACTGAGCTTTTAAGGGTTGTGAACTTTGCAGAGAATCGCACGCTTCCTGTCCACGCAGTTCTTTTCCTGAAGCAAGAGTGACCACTGGTTGCGGTAATGCAGTGTTCCCTGTGCCATCAGTGTTTTCATCTCTTGCATAGATACGGTAAATGACCACCTGCTGATTGGCTGAGGACTTCGGCGTATGCAACTCATCCATTTCAACACCATCACGTATTTGGCCTGCGGTGTAATCGGTTTTTGGTTGAGAGTTGAGAATATTGATTTGATAGCTTCTAAGAACGCTGTCACGTTGACTCTGCTCCCTGAAAGGGTTCACGCTGCTTTGGCTAGGTTTGATCATATAATCCGGTAAGGATTGCACTGGCCTTCCACGATCATCATAGCTAATGAACGACATGTAGCGAGAATGTGGGAATTGTCCCTCTAACCTTAGTTTGGCACCATCCGGTACTGTAAAAGCTGCTCCCCAATATTTGACCGCAGCATCGGGGTAGGCAACGTTGATATATGGGTCTGCAGATACGGGGCCATAACGGAAGAAGCATGTTCTTTCGCCGGGGATCCCCCCAAACTTATCGTTGGCTATTGAGATCGTACTCCAACTAGCGCAGGTAATTAAAACTGTTGCTATAGAGCCTTTAATGAGCCAGCGGCTCAATGTGATTACGCATGGTATTTGCATTCTTGAATCCTCGTTTCACGACCTTGTGGTTTTCCTAGCTTTTCTATTCGATAAATTGCTAATCTGTATTTAACAATTAATTAACAAGCTATCAGGGGTTGGATGAGAACAATGTGTAAAATTTTACATTCTAATTTTGTTCCTACGATGGGCAGTGAAGAGCAGCACTCGATACTTGAGTTGGTTTTAAGAAATGATCCAACACTAAATCAGCTAGACCCGAAAGCTGTTGAGGAAATAGTTAGTGCTGCGAAAATAGAAGTCTATAAGGTACCGACATTACTGAATTCAGCTCATGCTGTTGTAGATACCATGCGTCTTGTCGTTAGGGGGCATATTGAATTGATGAGTTATAGCGAAAGTGGTGATGAGGCATGTATCGCCATGTTAGGCCCTTGCAGTTGGTTGACGTGGATTGGCTGCTTTGACGATCATCCTACTAATCATAACTTCTACTCTTCGTCTGACTGTATAGTCGTGGCCATTCCGGTCAAAAAAATGAGAGTTATCGCTGACCGTTACCCTCAACTTTATAAGATTGCGATTCGAGAAATCAGTTTTCGGTTCCGGCTCTTGATGGAGTGGACGACAGAATCTGTGCTTCTCAAAAATGACTATCGCGTAGCTAAATTACTTCTATTGGTAAGCCGTTTGAATGGGGCTCCTAATGAGTTAAATCCAATCTTGTATACCCAAGACAAACTTGCCCATCTATCTCGATGTACTCGTCAGACACTGAGTCGTTCGCTCCAGTTGCTAGCGAAGGAAGGCATGATTGAAATAGGTTATCGCCGTATTGATATCATCAATCAAGACAAGCTAAATACATTCATTTTGGAAGGGTTAGCTAGGTAAATATCGCGTCACACATAATGAATTTGAATAAAGCTAAATAATCACATTTCCTGATGGATGATTACTCCAAGGTTAAATAATTTAGTTGTTACATCACATTTGCAATTTTTTGAGAGAAAAGTCTCTAGTTTTATTGGTTGTGGCCGATACATCACTCAGATTGTGCATTGCTGTTGGCGTGCACTAAAAAGTCCTGTTCAGGGTATACCGATAACGAGCGATTCTTTTTAAAGGTCCCAATATGTTTAAAACTAACTCTCTGAGTATCAAGCAAAAAGTTGTACTTGGAATTACCTTCGCGGTTCTTGCATCGACAGTGATTGTCGGCGCGATGGCGCAACAGCAAGCAAGAGATGTACTAAGTCATCGATTGATCGATATTGAACTTCCAGGAATGCTAGAGCGAATCAATGGTGAAATTGACCGAGAAGTCTCTCAGCTATTACTAGCGGCGGAGCAAATTGCTTCAAATGAATTTATTTCTGATGCTATTGAATCGACCGATCGCGATCCAGCACTAGAAAATAAACTGGTTAAACAGCTGAACAATGTTCGCAACCAATATAAGTTGAATGATGCATCGGTAGCGAACCGTCAAACTGCATATTACTGGAACCAAAACGGATTCTTGCGTCAGCTAAACCAACAACAAGATGGTTGGTTCTTTGGCTTTACTCAATCTGGTCAGCCAACCATGGTGAGCATGTTCCAAGAAGCTAATGGCGAAGTTAAGATGTTTGCTAACTACCAACAGCCTTCTGGTTTGGCGATGTCAGGTCTATCAAAGTCGATGGATGACATGGTTAACCTGCTAAACGGTTTTAAGATTGAAAATACAGGCTTCGTATTCTTAACCGATAGCCAAGGTGATGTTCAAATTCACCGTGAACGTTCTCGCAGTGATTCTTCACTTCAACAACTTTACGGCCCTCAAGCAAATCAACTACTGAACAAATCGGGTTTCAATCTGATTACCACTGAAAGCCAAGGACAAGAGCTGTTTGTAGCGAGCTTGTATGTGTCTTCAATGGACTGGTTTGTCATTGGTGTAGTTCCGACTGGTGAAGTATTTGCAGAGTTAGATGCGACAGCACAAAAGATGCTGATCATGACTGCGGTTGTGGCGTTAGTCTTTATCCTAATGGGCGTAGTGCTAGCAAATAGCATCACCCAGCCAATTAAGCTGTTGGCTAAGCGCTTCGGTGACCTTGGCGAAGGCGACGGTGATCTTGCACAGCGTATCGAAGTGAAAGGCAACGATGAAATTGCACAGCTTTCAAAGGGCTTCAACGGATTCATTGAAAAGATTCACGAGTCGATGAAAGAGGTGTGTTCGACAAGCCAGGCGCTTCAAGTGGCAGCAGAGAGTGTCTCTAATAAAGCGCATATTACTCACGACAACAGCCAAGAACAGCGTGACCAAACGCTTCAAGTAGTTGCTGCAATTAACCAAATGGGTATGACCATCAGCGAGATTGCATCGAACGCGGCAACCGCAGCAGAAACGGCAACTCAAGCTTCAGGCAATACGGAAGTAGGCCGCTCTGTGGTGAACAAAGCAAAAGACGCGATCAGTCGTTTGGCGCAAGATATTGAAAGCACAGGTCAGGTAGTAGAGCAACTGGCTTCTACAACTCAAGACATCGGTTCTATTCTGGGTGTTATTCGTGATATTTCAGAGCAAACTAACTTACTCGCATTGAATGCAGCGATTGAAGCAGCCCGTGCCGGTGAGCAAGGTCGTGGTTTTGCGGTTGTAGCGGATGAGGTTCGTAACCTAGCAAGTCGTACTGCAGATTCAACGGAAGAAATCCAGAAGATGATCAACCAACTGCAAAGCGATGCTAAAGACGCGGTGACCGCAATGAGTGCGGGTAAAGTGATTACTCTTGAAGGTGTATCAGCGTCGGATGAAGCGGTGGACGTGCTGGGTGGCATTTCAGACCGTATCGTTGATATCACAGACCGTAACACTCAAGTGGCAACGGCAACGGAAGAGCAATCAACCGTAGTTCACACCATCAATCAGAACATTGAAGAGATCAACGCGATCAACGAAGTCACAACGGGCACGGCTGAGCAACTTGCTGAGGCGAGCCAAGAGCTTCGAGACCTTTCGTCTCGTCTAGATAAGATGGTTGGTTCATTTAAGCTTTAATTCTTTCAAGCTATAACACGGCTTAGAAAGGGATATAGACGAAGAGCTGGGGTCATTTCATCGTGAATCCGGCTCTTTTTATTGGTGCGCTAATTTGCCTCTAACTGCCTTTAGCTTGATCTGGTTTCGGGCTTTGCTTTCAATCAACCTAGCATCATAGGGCGGAAATGAGTAAAATCTGATTAGGTTTAATATTTAGGTAAGTATGTATCATGAGCGATTTTGAAAAAGAACTAGAGCAGATGACTCAAGAGATGGGTGATGAGCCTGAGGTGAAACTGCCATCACTTGAAGAGCAAAAAGCAATTGTTGCTGAGTTCAAGCGACTAGAAGCGGAAGGCAAACTGACACCAGAAGTGTTAGAGAAGCATTTTGGCCAGTTCAACAAACAGAATGATACGCCAATTCACTAAGTTGATTTAGGCAGGTCTTTTGTCTGAAAGAAGTGATATTAGCGGTTGGGTTTATAGCCTGACTAACAGATAAAGGTCTAGCGGTTGCTAGGCCTTTTTTATTGCCGCTAGCGAAAGACCTAGTGGCTGACTCATGAACTATTCAATGTAAGTGAAACCGTCTCCAGCGCATAAAAAAAATCCCCCTTACTGAGTAAGAGGGATTCGATATGGGCAAGTTATATCCTAAAAGGCTAAGCGATTAGTCTGTGCCGTACTCTTTGTACAAACGACGACATGCGCGGCCATCGCTGTGGAACAGGTGACAACGGTGCGCTGGAATACCAATCGCCAACTTGTCACCTGATTCGATTTTTAACGTGTCTGGCTGGCGATAGATAACATCAGCATCGGCACTTTCAAGGTTTAGGTAAACCTGAGTTTCGTTACCTAGTTTCTCTACCATCATCACGTCAGCTTCAATCGTCGCGTCACCTGATTCAGCAGACATCAAGTGTTCAGGGCGAATACCCAGCGACATACGATCGCCAGCATTAACCGTCGTCCCGTCAACAGGAATCCAGAAAGTCATACCGTTAGAAAGCTGTACCAATACGCGCTCTGCTTCAGCTTGCTCAATGTGTACCGACATAAAGTTCATCTTCGGTGAACCAATAAAGCCAGCAACGAAACGGTTTTGAGGATAGTGGTAAAGGTCAAGCGGCTTACCGACTTGAGATACATAACCACCATCAAGAACAACGATCTTATCCGCCATTGTCATCGCTTCCACTTGGTCGTGGGTAACGTAGATCATGGTACAACCCAGTTGACGCTGTAGTTTCGTGATTTGCGAACGCATTTGAACACGTAGTGCAGCATCTAGGTTTGATAGAGGCTCATCAAGTAGGAATACGTTTGGTTGAGAAACCAAAGTACGACCAATCGCAACACGTTGACGTTGACCACCAGAAAGCGCTTTAGGTTGACGCTCAAGAAGGTGGCCAAGCTGAAGAATTTCTGCAGCATGTTCAACACGCTTGTCGATCTCAGCTTTATTTGCGTTAGCTAGCTTAAGACCGAAAGACATGTTGTCATATAGGTTAAGGTGAGGGTAAAGCGCGTATGATTGGAATACCATACCCACACCACGCTTTGACGGTTCAACGTCATTCATGCGTTGGTCGCCAATGTACAAATCACCAGACGTAATGTCTTCTAGACCTGCGATACAACGTAATAGCGTCGATTTACCACAACCTGATGGTCCTACGAATACTACGAATTCACCTTCGTTGATGTCTAAGGTTACGTCCTTAGAAATCTGTACATCACCATATGATTTATAAACGTTTTTTAACGTGACACTCGCCATCTAGCTTGTCCTCGATCGATCAAATTTTAAGTTTTACTGCTTATCATTATAAGAAATTTTTGGGTCAGCAGTAACTGTAGGAATTGGTAAGTATTGAGTGAGTAAGAAAAAAGTGGGTGAGACTTGGCTTCTTTAACCAAGCCCACCCGTCATAGCCAAACTGATGCCCATTTCCCCCACATCCAGCTAAACCTCCCCCGTGATTCAATCACAGATTTAGCTCGATGCTAATATAAGACACCAGCGGGCAGTGAAGCCAACTAAATGAATAATGCGTCAACGCATAACACTTGCCGGTAAAGGGTTCTTACTATCCACTCTTGGATGAATGCAGTTTCGGTGAATTGGCGTAAGGGTACATCCTCCTAATGGAAAATTAACTAGGGGGAGTAGGAGGGGAGGAGTAGATAAATGGGGTTATTAATAATTGGCGATCCAGTTCAAATAAATCCACCACGTAACGGTGATGTTGATCACGATGAGTATGCGTTTTGTGATTGCAGTCTCTAATCTGACCGGATGGCGATCACGAATTTAAGCCATAATAGCTAGGGCGTAGTGGCTAGGATGATGAGCTAGGGTCTGTTTTCTCAGATCATAACCTCCGAAAACTGGCTCGTCTTGGTAGATGTGCCCTACGTATAAATATAAAAAGGATATTCACATGAAAAACGCTCTAAGCGCTGTAGCTCTAGGTACAATAGTTGCTCTGGGTTCTTTTGGTGCAAATGCTGCTATCGAAGAAGGACAACTAACAATCTGGGTAGGTGGTGACAAAGCTTATGAAGGCATGGCTGAAGTAGGTAAACGCTTCGAAGAAGATACTGGTGTTAAAGTAACAGTCGCTTTCCCTGACAAGCTAGAAGAGAAATTCCCTCAAGTAGCAGCAGCGGGCGATGGCCCAGACATGATCTTCTACGCTCACGACCGTTTTGGCGGCTATGCAGAAGCGGGACTTCTTGTTGATATCAAACCTTCTAAAGAGACTAAAGAAGGTATCGTAGACTTCGCATGGGACGCTGTTTCATACGAAGGTAAAACAATCGCATACCCTGTAGCGGTTGAGTCAGTTTCTCTAATTTATAACAAAGCGCTTGTTCCTAACCCACCTAAGTCTTGGGAAGAGATCCCAGCACTTGATGCTGAACTTAAAAAAGACGGCAAGAAAGCAATCATGTGGCCTCTACGTGGCGGCGCTTACTTCACATGGCCTCTACTTGCAGCTGACGGCGGTTACGCATTCAAACAGACTGCAGAAGGTTACGACATTAAAGATGCGGGCGTAGCGACTGACGGTGTTCAGAAGTCTCTAGGTTTCATCGAGAAGATGGTACAAGACAAGGTTATCTCTGCAGACATGGATTACTCAGTAGCTGAGTCTGAATTCGTTGCAGGTAACGTTGCAATGACAATCAACGGCCCTTGGGGTTGGGAAAACATCAAGAAAGCTGGCGTAGATTACGGCGTAACAACTTTACCTAAGTTCAACGGTAAAGCGTCTAAACCTTTCGTTGGTGTATGGGCGGGTGGTATCAGCACTGCGTCTCCAAACCGCGACCTAGCTGTTGAGTTCATGGAAAACTACCTACTAACTGATGAAGGTATGAAGAGCCTGAACGACGACAAGCCACTAGGCGCTGTTGCTCTTAACTCTTTCCAACGTCAACTAGACAGCGATACTCGTATTGCAGCAACAATGGACAACGCGATGAACGGTGAAATCATGCCTAACATCCCTCAGTTCACAACATTCTGGTACAGCATGGAAGAAGCGATCGGCAACGTAGTTGACGGCCGTCAATCAGTAGACCAAGCACTAAAAGCTGCTGAAGGTCGTATGGTTAAGTAACACCCAGGCACTACCTTTTAAGGAGGGGGTAACCTCTCCTTACTTTTCTATTTTTTATCTATATCGCTAGCAGGTTCCTCTATGCAGTCAGTTCAAGGTACAGATGCTATCCCAGCACCATCAAGCCTTCCAGGCAGTAAAAGCGTCTTCATCAAATGGGGGTTGCTTGGTAGCGTTGGCTTAATAAACGGCTACGCTACAATTCTAATGTATTCTCGCGGTGAGCTCGCTTTTGCGCTGCTTACGGTGATCTTAACGGCTTTGGCACTTTACATTTTTGGTAGTAAAAAAACTTACGCCCACCGTTATATTTACCCAGGTATTGCCGGAATGATCTTGTTCATTCTTTTCCCATTGGCATACACCGTAGGGCTTGCGTTTACTAACTACAGCGCGAAAAACCAGCTTTCTCTAGAGCGTACTCAAACCGTTCTTTTAGACCGTTCTTTCCAAAGCGGTGAGAGCTACCCATTTACTTTGTACAAGACAGATGACGGTCACCAGATCGTTGTAAAAGATGGCGACCAACTGTTAGCGACTGACGTATTTTCTCTAGACAATATGACAGAAACAGAGATGGACCTATCTGTTATCGAGTCTGCGCAAGGTGAAAAAGAGAAGATCAAAGCAATCATCCAAAACCGAGCAGCGATCAGTGGTGTTGATTTCAATCTACCGGACGGTGGTGACATCCGCATGAGTGGCTTACGTAAGTTTGCTTCTGTTGCTCCGCTTTACACGCTACAAGACGATGAAGAAACGTTAATCAACAATGAAACGGGTGAAGTTCTGAAGCCAAATATGGATGTGGGTTTCTACCAGCCTGTTGATGCAAACGGTGAGTTTACGGGTAATACCATCTCTCCAGGTTTCGTGGTTAGCATTGGTACGCATAACTTTGAGCGTGTATGGAAAGATGACGGCATTAAAGAACCGTTTATCAGCATCTTTATTTGGACGGTTATCTTCTCGGTATGTACTGTTGCCTTCACGCTAGTTATCGGCCTTGTACTGGCTAACATCGTGCAATGGGAAGAGTTGAAAGGTCGTTCTATTTATCGTGTTCTACTGATTTTGCCTTACGCCGTACCTGCGTTCATCTCGATTCTTATCTTTAAGGGTCTATTCAACCAAAGCTTTGGTGAGATCAACATGGTGCTCGAGAATATCTTCGGCTTAAGCCCGAACTGGTTCTCAGACCCGATTCTTGCGAAAACCATGGTGTTGATGGTTAACACATGGCTCGGTTTCCCTTACATGATGATTCTATGTATGGGTCTGCTTAAAGCGATTCCTGATGATTTATACGAAGCTTCAGCAATCGATGGTGCGAACTTCCTTGATAACTTCAAGCGCATTACGTTCCCATTGATGATTAAACCGCTTACACCGCTATTGATTGCAGCGTTTGCCTTTAACTTCAACAACTTCGTAATGATTCAACTATTGACGAACGGTGGCCCGAACATGATTGGTACTTCTGAGCCAGCGGGTTACACAGACTTGCTTGTAAGCTACACGTACCGAATTGCATTCGAAGGCGGCGGCGGTCAAGACTTCGGTCTAGCAAGTGCTATCGCAACGCTTATCTTCCTATTGGTTGGTGCACTAGCGTTACTAAACCTTCGTTTCACTAAACTGTCTCAAGATTAAGGAGCTCGACAATGGCTATGGTACAAGGTAAAGGCCTTAAATACCGAGTGTGGGCAACGCATGCAGTGTTGTGGTGCTTCTTGGCAATGATTATCTTCCCACTACTGATGATCATCGCGATCTCGTTCCGTGAAGGTAACTTCGCAACCGGTAGTTTGATTCCAGATAACCCATCATTGGAACACTGGAAGCTAGCTTTGGGTATTTCAGTGACGAACGCAGATGGCTCGGTAACGGCACCTCCGTTCCCAGTACTGACTTGGTTGTGGAACTCGATTAAAGTGGCAGGTGTTACTTCGATTTTAATCGTGGCACTGTCAACGACATCGGCTTACGCATTTGCTCGTATGCGCTTCAAAGGTAAAGAAACTATCCTGAAAGCGATGATGATTTTCCAAATGTTCCCTGCAGTACTGGCTCTAGTAGCAATCTACGCGCTGTTTGACAAACTTGGTCAATACATCCCGTTCTTAGGCTTGAACACACACGGTGGTCTAATCTTCTCTTACCTAGGTGGTATTGCACTGCACGTATGGACGATTAAAGGTTACTTTGAAACGATTGATAACTCTCTGGAAGAGGCTGCAGCCCTTGATGGTGCAACGCCTTGGCAAGCATTCAGACTGGTTCTACTACCGCTGTCTGTGCCAATCCTAGCGGTTGTGTTTATCCTATCTTTCATCGCGACAGTGGGTGAGGTGCCAGTAGCGTCTATCCTACTTACAGATGTGAACTCTTATACGCTAGCAGTAGGTATGCAGCAGTACCTATACCCTCAGAACTATCTTTGGGGTGACTTTGCGGCAGCGGCTGTACTATCAGCACTTCCGATTACTATCGTGTTCTTACTTGCTCAACGTTGGTTAGTTGGCGGTTTGACGGCAGGTGGTGTAAAAGGATAAGCTATACCCTATAAGAAAGAAAAAGAGCGACCGTTAGGTCGCTCTATATTGGCATTTTTATTACATCATTTGGTTTGGCCGCCGATCAGTAATAAAAATAACCCTCAGGTTACGCATAGCTGGCTACTAATCAGGTTCCTTACGCTATTAATGATTAGTGGTTTTTGTAACTCTAACCCAGGTATTTACTTGGGTTTTTTTATGCCTACTACTTTTTGTTTTTTGTGTCAGCGTTACTCGTCAACTCTTGTATCCATCCCCGTTATTGTGCTGATAAGCGCTTTAGTATTAAAAGCTTCGAGTCACTTCTCTTCTACGCTTTTCTTGACTCATTCCTCTTACTTGAAGGCATGAACGAGTCTCACAAATCAGACACTCAGTATAAGGGGCTGTCGATCTATTGATATATTGCTAATAATCCAATGCGTGATACTTCAATGATTTGTATGCAACGATTAGCCAGATTACACAGGAAATGTCTATAACGGCAGGCGACTGTTGATGTATCGCGAGTAATCATCACTGCCGGTTATTAATTTGCTTGGAAGCATGTTTCGATTTAAAGCTAAGAGGGAATCAGATGTTGGGATTAGAATTCTCTACTAGAAGGAGCACAACCAAGATGCTGCAACAGCACATAGATGCTTTCTTGATCGAGTGCCACACGGCGAAATAGATCCGCAAACGTCTGGTCACCGCCAAAACAAGTTTGGATGTAGTGGTTGATTTCATTGCTGTCGTAGCCTTCGACGTACAAAGTTCTAACCCATTGGTACTCAACAGCCTTTAAATTGTTCAGTGTAGATTCGCTAAGAGTGGGGCGTGTGACGCTCAAGAGTGGCTCCGGGAAATTCAAATACATCCATTATGATTGGCGGTATTTAAACAGAGCAAAATGACGACTTTATTACAGTTAAAATAAATCCGAGAGACAGCTTCGATTCATTTCAACCTTTGGCTGGCTATCACGCTTTCATAGGCGTGCCTTGTATAGATACATAGAGCTAAGGGGTTAGATAAGCAAATGCCAAGCAGGTACTTGGCATAGTAATAAGGTTTTGTAGGGTAGAGCGGTTGGTGGGCTTTACTTAAGGTACTTCACGTGCGCTTCCATCTCTTCGCCGATCTGTTTTCGCATGTTCATTAGACGAATAGCTGAATCTCTTAATTCTATGTCTTCTGGCGTTTCTGGCGTCCACTCCGGCACTTTTGTCGGGTTACCATTTTCATCGACAGCGACCATAATAACGATACAGTGAGTCGTTAGTCGGTTATTGAGCTCTTTAGGGTCGCTGGCTTGAACGTCGATAGCTATGTGCATGGAAGATGAGCCTGTATAGATGACCTTCGCACTTACTTCAACAAGGTTCCCTACATGGATTGGGGCAACGAATCGAATACCACCGGCATAAGCGGTAATACAATACTTACCACTCCATCCAGCAGAACAAGCATAAGCCGCTAAATCGACCCATTTCATTACTGCACCACCATGAACTTTACCACCAAAGTTCACATCCCCGGGTTCAGCTAAAAAACGCAGAGTAACGTCTCGTTTACCATCTTGTCGGCTATTGCTACTGCTCATCTATCTTCCTTCATTATTATTTTGCTGCATAACATGCTTGTTACTTACTAGTAACAATATACTTAAGATGACATAAGTTAAAGCGGATAATTTCACGGTTAAGACTATTTTTTTCAAACAGATGATCAGTTGATGAATATTGGTGCTTAAAGGCGTATCCGGCGAATGGCAAACATGGATGAAGTGATATCAAGCAAGAGAATAGAAATACTGATTAAGTCACTAGATAGGTCGATTGCAAAAAAAAACACCTAGCGCAATGCTAGGTGTTTCTAAGCCGTGTGGTACTCATGTCGGTACCTTTTTTGTGTTAGCCAACTAACCGCTGTTGATTTGGTTTAGTTAAAGTGACTGTATCCCAGTTACCACTAAAGTGGTAGTGATTATTGTTTTCTTATCAGCTCACTTTTACTGTTTTAAAAAGTATAGATCCTTCGCGTAGATATTTCCTTTCGGATTATTGTTTGGGAAGCCTTTTAGTGTATTTCGCACTAATCGTGTGTGATTGTAGTGATACAGAGGCATAACTGCTGCAGAATCGTTGAGTAACGACTCAGCATGCTGATATAAAGTAAAGCGTTTAGACTGATCTTCCGTTTTACTCGCTTGCTGTAAGAGCTCATCATAATCTGGATTACAGTAGCCACTCTCATTTGCTGTGTGATCACAAGTGAAGGCTTCTAATAGTGCAGAAGGTTCTGGATAGTCACCAAATGCCCATGATCGAGCTAGTTGATAGTCGCCACTCCCTTTCGCTGCAACATAGGCTTTCCATTCCATGTTCTCTAGCTCGACTTTTACGCCAAGTGGCTTCCACATTGAGGCAATCGCAATAGCGATCTTTTTATGATTCTCACTGGTGTTGTATGTCAGGGTGAACTTGAGCGGCTTGTTTTCGTTGTATCCCGCTTCTTCAAGTAACGCTTTGGCTTTGGTTAAACGCTGCTCGCTGTCTAGAGAATTGAATTCGGACAAAGGCGCTGTGTAGTCAGGAATATTATTCGGCGTCACGCTGTATGCTTCTGGCTCACCTTGACCTGTCACTTTCTCGACCAGAATCTCACGATTGACGGCCATGCTCAGTGCTTGGCGTACTCTTACGTCATCAAAGGGTGCTTGACGTGTATTGAATGAATAGACGTAAGAACCCAGTAGAGCTTGCGCTTTGATCTGTTCAGGGCTTTCTTGGATTAATTTCTGGTAGTACTCAAGCTGAACGCGATTGGTCATATCAATTTCACCCGCTTGATAACGGATAAGCTCGGCATTTTGAGAGGATAGACCGAGATAGGTCACCTTGTTGATGACTGTCGATGTGTTATCCCAATAATTTGGGTTTCTCACGACTTCCACGTATTCGTTGGGTACCCATTTACTCAAAGTGTAAGCACCGTTAGTCGCGATATTTTCTGCGCGAGTCCATTGGTCGCTTTTCTCTTGAACCAACTCAGTAGGCAAAGGGAAAAAGGTCTTGATGCTCATTAAACTCATAAAGTAGGGCGTAGGTTTTGAAAGTGAAATTTCAACCTTGCGCTCATCTAATGCTTTGATGCCAAGCTCAGAGGGATCTTTGTCTCCTGATAGAATCTCGCTAGCGTTCACGATGTTAGCCGTCGAAAAAACAAAACCCGTGTTGTTACCTGTTTTAGGAGACACAGCTCGCTGCCAACCAAACACAAAATCAGATGCAGTGACTGGATCGCCATTCGACCATTTGAGGTTCTCTTTCAATACAAACGTCACTGTTTTGCCGTCTTTGCTGATAGACCACTCTTTGGCTTGCCCTGGGATGATTTGCCCGTCACTGTCCTCAATCACAAAGCCTTCAAACATATCATTGACGATAATGTCACCGGGCATACCTGAATTTACGAAGCTTGGGTCTAGTGTGTTGGGCTCTGCACCGTTGCCACGTACAAAATGTTGTTCCTCAGCTAATAGTTCTTCAGCTAATGGTGCATTAGCAGGAACAGTCGCAGCAAAACTTGAAGCCGAGGATAAAGCAAGCAGGGACGAGATGATCGCAGGGATCGTTGGTTGAGTCATTGTAATTCCTTTTACAACTTAAACAGTACTCAATGCATTAAACCTGAGTCGGTAACATGTTGCAACTACAATGAACGCGTATTAAAAGCATTTGAAAGGCTTGTGAATAAAACAACAGTGCCTACTGGGGAGTAGGCACTGTGAGAAAAGTGAGTTTGAATATTTACCCTAATGTGAGCGTTGGGTAATGTGTTTAGCTTTGTTGAGGGAGAGGAGCCTCAAGCCTTGGTTTTCTTTTGATTTGAGCAAGAATGACACCTGAAATCACCATAACACCACCAATGATGTGGAACTGGTTAATCTCTTCGCCAAGCCATGTCGCGGCTAATACGATCGCAACAACCGGAAGCAAGTTCATGAACATCGCGCTTGAGTCAGCACCAATGGTGTCAATCGCTTTCACCCACATCCAAGGCGCTAAAATTGAAGCGGCAACCGCGGCGTAAGCTATCAATGGGATCGCTTGTTGCGGTGGTAAAAGCTGTTCGCTGGTAAGCCAAAGTGGCGTAAGCATCGCGACAGCAAACAGACCCTGAATGTAAATCACCACCCAGCTACTGATCGGCATTTTCCAGCGTTTCAATAGCACACAGTAAGACGCATAAACAAAGGCCGCAATCAGCATATAGCCATCGCCTTGAGTCAGCTCTTGATGCATGAAGAATAAAGGATCGCCTTTACCTAACATCAGAGCTAAGCCTGACAGTGACAACACACCACCCACAATACTCAAACTAGAAATCGACTTGTGCAACAAAGGAACGCTTAGAAACACACTGATTAACGGGACTAAAGACGTGATCAATGCCATGTTGGAAGCGGTTGTGGTTAAGCCTGCGTAGTACCCTAGAGATTGGTTCAACACCATGCCCAAAAAGCCGAGGAACGCTAATTTCGATAGGTTTGGCTTAATGACAGTCCACTGCTTCATCACCGGGCGAATACAGAAAGGCGTGAGAATTAACATCGCAAAAAACCAGCGGTAAAAACTCATTGCGCTCGGTTCTATGGTGCTTGCAGCAAGCTTGTTGACGATTGCATTGGCGCCCCAGATACAGACTGTAAAAAATGGTAAGAGATAATGCATGTGAATTCCGTCGCAAATGAGTTGATGCGGCTAGTTTGACAGGTCGTTATACTTACAAGTATCTTTAGAAAGACATCAGGCGCGATAGGAAGACAAGTTTGAAAAAACACTCCAGAAACCTTCATCCATCCTTATCAATTGATAAGGCACCATCCAACGTATTTATGAATTTTGAAGCGTTTCTTTCGAATACTGAAACCCGAGTTCATAGCCACTCATGGGGACAGGTTCAATTGATCAGTGGCGGTATATTAGAGATGGAAGCGGAAAGCACCCGATTTCTGGCGCCACCACATTTGGCGATTTGGGTACCGGCCGGGGTGATGCATTGCAGTTATAACCGTAAGCCTCTGGACTACTGCTCGCTAAATATCGCGCCAGAACTCACGCAACACTTGCCAGAAAAAACCAGTCTTATAAAGATCACGCCGATTGTGTCTTCTATCATCGATGACTTTCGCGAGCGTGGAATAAATGTTGCGGAAACAGAACAAGATCAAAGGCTTGTCCAGGTACTGCTTGATCAGCTTGCGCAGCGTGAGGTTGAGCATCACTTCTTGCCTTCAACCGACAATAAGTATCTAGCGCCTATATTGGCTTCTGTTGAAGAGAACCCAACCGACGAAGTGACACTGAAAGATTGGGCTGAACGTGTCCACACCACGGAAAGAACCCTTTCTCGCCACTGCCAGACGGAGCTTGGAATGAGCTTTACCGAGTGGCGACTGCGAGTGCGCTACCTTTACTCAATGGACTTGTTGAGAAACGGCCAATCGGTTAAAGAGGTCGCTCTTACATTGGGTTATAACCAAGCAAGTCCATTTATCACCATGTTCAAACGTTACGCGAACCAAACGCCAGAGCAGTATAAGAACCGTTTGTTGTAGTTCGTTCTATGTACTTAAACTTTACAACATGCCCAATCAAGTCCTGGAACTCTGTTTGGGCGTATCTGAGATTTTGCCGATGAATTCAAGATGTATCGTAGATAAAGTGTTTGAATTTCAATCGATACGCGGTTGTTTCGGATAGTGAAGTTGTAGAACCACCACTGGCCTCCCTCCTAGTTTCCTAATTTTGTTCCATTGGATTACTTAACTGCTTAACCACTCAGAAAACCTCTAAAGCTCCAGAGAGACTCTTTATTCTTGGACGTAGTAAACTGCATATCCTGCCTCTCTCCATATTCTTTCAACGCTTTTCATCTTATTTTTCAGTTAATACTGACTACACCTTAATCATTTATGGCTGACTTTTCCTCTTTTTAGACCTCTGACAACTTTGGATCCGAAAGCTAAGATACGTCAGATATGCCTCTGGGTAATATTTGATGTTCATTAGTTCATTTCCGAATCTAAATTTAATTATTTAATATTGTTCTATCGAAACGAGGTTGTTTAGGAATAACAATCTCGCTTCGGGGTTAATTAAAAAATCATGATGCAGTTAAATTAATAATTGCAATTGCAAAGGAGAGCATAATAAATAAGAGAGAACAGTATGAAATTATTAAATAAAAACAAATCAAATTTGACGTTAGCACTTGCTTCTATTTTATCATTATCATTCACCTCAGTTTTTGCGGATGAATATCAGGACATGTCTGACCCTATGGCTGTCTATTCTCAAGCAGGATTAGGTTTTACAAATAAAGGTGTTAATTTTAAGTTTGGCCAAGCCTATGACACAAGAAATGATGAAACAATGGCTATGCATGTTCTAGAGGTAAAAGGCTTTGCTGCCGAAAGTTTAAGCCTAAAAGGTGATGACAGTTTTGACTCGTTGCGCTATCGCCACTTCAACGTAAACATAGAGAGTGGATTGGGCTCTCAACTTGATTTGAACTGGGACTTCGATAACAAAGTAGGTTCTACTTCTTACTCCTTTATTCAAGCATTACCAAGCATAGGGCCAGTGCAATTGTATCCTCTTGCCGGTGTGGGACTGTCAGTTGCAGATGTGCATTCACACTTGATCAAACCAGGCGCCGACTATGAAGGCTCTATTGGCTACACCATTCCATCTAGTTTTGCGGTGATCGGTTCGTATTCCAAGATCGACGTCACGGACAATATTTGGCTCAACTATAACCCCATGTATACAACCCAACTTGGTGGTGTAGAGCTCGCGAGCGATTTTTATGGTTGGCAGCATGAAGTGGCTGCAAGTTACCAAATAGATAGCCAGAGTAATATACGGGCATTCTGGAATTTTGGTGAAGTTATCACTGGTACCGATTTTAGAATCGAATATAACCATCAATTTTAAATTTAGAAAAAACCACAGTAAATAAATCAACCTAACAATATCAATTAAATTATTTTAACTATTAATTTAAAAATAGGATTATTATGAAAAACACAGCAATATCATTGTTGATTGCATCTATTTCTCTTGGAAATGTAGTTAATGCAGAAGAAATTGTACCAACGGATGCTGAATTAACAGGGCAACGAGTGTATCACCACATGGAAAACATGATTGGTTTCATGGAGAAAAATGGACTAAATCAATTTGAATTTCCTGGCTTAGCCGATCATACCTGGGACGTTATCACGCCTGCACTGGACCACATTTACGCTAAAGCGATGCTTGACGTATCCAATGGCCCTATTGAAGTGACGGTACCAGCTCGTGAATCTAGTCGATATGCTTCATTCCATTTACTGGACGCTGAGCATTTCGCGGCTTATCACGAAGTGACTCCTGATGAAGGTGGAACCTACCTTATTATTCGTTCTGGTTCAGATTATGACACGCCAGAGGGGAACTATATCGACACCATCGAGGTCAACGATGACCTGATTTTTGCTTTTATTCGAGTGCAAACATTCGAGTATCGTGACAACGGAGGGGCTGATGAGTGGCGTAAGCAACTTGTTATCGACAATCACTCAGCTGTTTCAAATGTTGTATTGCCTGATCGTGCCAATGTTCGAGAGGTCCTCCGCTTTGCAGACCAAATTACCGATGGCTGGGTTCAGACTCACGACAACATCCAAACCATTATCGCAGATGAAAACTTCGACCAAGAAAGGCTAACCGAGGTTAGGAGTTACGTGCATAACTTAGCCTCGTCCGGGCTAGTAGTGAACAATTTGTCTGGCTTTGAACACCCTGGTCATGTTGATGATCTTGCCGATGAAAGAAGACGTTCAGTATTAACGCATTTAGGGCATCTTGGCTTTCCTGCAGAGCATGCATATTATGAGTTGATCCCGATGACGCCTGAAGGCGAAAAGTTGAACGGAGCTGAAGATTTTGTCTTGACTATGCCTCATGACCAAGCCGTTGGACAATTCTGGTCTGTCACGCGTTACTCGGATGAGACCCGTTTGCCTCTCGATCCTGCAACGATTGGTGGGTCACAGCGACAAGTATGGGCTGGAGGAAACACGTCACCTGACGCTGATGGCAATATCACCATTACGTTCTCAAGCCATAATCCAGAGAACGAAACCTACTGGATGCCAGTAGTGGATGGCGAAGACTACTACTTTGTCGTTCGTTACTACCTACCTCAGGAAGGCTTAGCAGGTAGTACCGTGCAAAGTTTGATTTATCAGGGCTCACCTTTGGAAAGTCTAATGGTTCCGAAAGCTTCGTTTAACTATGGAAATTAATGTTTATCGGGCAGCTAAGGACAGCGCCTTATTCCCATGAGCTACCGATACGAATTTAATTGACCTAATTAGCATGCGAAAAGATTTGATCGATTTCTTTGTGCAACCATGTCACTAAGGGTGTTCTAGAGAGTTTCGATGGGATGAAAGCACCAATATCACTACTTGGTGTGTCTTCTTTGTTCGGGGATATAAACCTCGTCCCTTTTGGGAGTTCGGTGTCAAAGATATCGATGCAAGGCATTAGTGCGTTGGATTGAGATACAACGTGCAAACAGATACTTAACTGGTCTGCTCGAAGTGCCACGTTTGGTGTGACTCCCGATTCGCGTAACTTTGTTTCAATTAGATTCTCTTTTTTATTGAAATCTGGAAGTTGGAGAAGAGCGAGAGGGTATTGCCCTACATCGTGAGCAGTACGCTGGGTGTTGATGATTGGGTGTCCTTCTCTGCAGACAAGCTTGAAGGTACATCGCGCCACTTTCTTCTGAATTATTTGTTTGGAAATATCGAGCGGAAGATAGTTAATACCGATGTGCACTCTTGCCATGGCCAGGTTATGCTCGGTATCTTGACCCCAATTGATTATTTTCAATGTTGCATTTGGCATTGAGGCGCTAAGGTGTGTATACAATTTTCGGGAGATAGGGCGATACATTGAAGTATTGATGGCTATGCAAATATCACCAGTGTACTCGCTAGGTTTGA
This sequence comes from Vibrio sp. 1CM8B, assembly GCF_023161685.1. Classification (NCBI taxonomy): domain Bacteria; kingdom Pseudomonadati; phylum Pseudomonadota; class Gammaproteobacteria; order Vibrionales; family Vibrionaceae; genus Vibrio; species Vibrio sp. 1CM8B. The sequence goes on along the minus strand of NZ_JALNTU010000001.1, from coordinate 175,420 downwards.
AATTTTGGTTTCGAGAAAAAACATCTTCCAGTAACTCGAATAGCGCCGGTAATTTATCTAGAAGCTCTAAACAATAAGGCGTTGGTTCTAACCCGTATTGTCGGCGGATGAATAATTCGTCACCAATATCTTCACGAAGTTTTTTGAGCTGTTTGCTAACCGCAGGTTGCGACAAAAACATTCGTTCCGCAGTACGTTTAGTATTGCGTTCTTCTCCAAGAATTTTGAGAAGTTTAATAGAGTTAAAATCCAGTTTCCTTAACAGACCGTCATCCATAACCGTAGCTACTATATTTTGTTGATTTTTATACAATAGTACATGGGTGAGTCTGTTCCCGCCAGATGAAGGAGTAGGATGTGTGAATTATCGTGGAATCGCCAATCTATTTTTTGTTGTTATCTGGAACATAACTCAAACATCATGCGATCAATTTAACAAGCGAGGCACCTAGGGTTCTTTACTAGTCTTTAACAGCTTATATATTTTACTCTGTTGTTCGGTGACATCCTCATAGTGTTGGTTCAATAGCGCGCTGTTGATACCGACCTTGAACAGTATGTACGTTTCTCCATCGACCTCGAACCAATTGAACGTTCCATGCTGGTTATACGTGGTCATTGTTTTGTTTATCTTCATGAGATATACATCAGCAGCGCAAGACATGCAGACGTACATAAACCAAAGAAAGAAAAGAAAAACCACGAGCCTAATACTGTTTTTTCTTTTCCTACCTCTTCATTGCTTTGCTGCCAACCAAGTTCACGAACCTGAGCCTTGGTAAGGTTTAAGTCTAGTCTTTCTATGTATCTGTTGAGTTCGTCATTGTGTGCTGAGCTAATCATGTTCTATCTCCCCTAATCATTTGATTGGTATTTTAGGGGAGCTCAGTGTTTGGTTAAATTAGATATTTTGTAACAAGCGTTTAGATAAATAGAACATGATAAATAGCAAAAAGCCTCCGTCGTGGAGGCTTTGAATAAAAGTGGTTTAGTCCATGGCTATCGCTATGTTTAAGCCCAAAAACTAAGTCTATGTCGAAGCTCAAGTCTAAGACTGCGATGGGGATACAAACCGGGTTTTCGATTCGTCTAATTGGTCAAAGAGGCTAAAGAATCCTCTCACATCATCTTTGTGGTTAGTGCTCACGTCAGCGCTTTCTAGCATTTGATCTAAGCTCTTCTCCCCAACAAAGTACTCTGCCCAAGTGCGTTTAGATACGCTGATTTCAAGGTCAGCTTGGCGATTGTAGTCTTCGGTGTCTGAGATAAACTCAGCGACAGTGCTACGTACATGCAATCCCATTGTTGGGGCATCCGAGTCTTTTATCGTAATTGCCATCATTTGGTCTTCCCCATAGCTTGCGATTGGGTCTAGACGCACTCGAAATTGGCCCACCAACGTCTCGGCTGGGGATCCTATGATTGAATTAGCATCTGAAAACACCACGCTTGGTATTTGGACTTTTCCTTCTAATTCAAGAGCCTTGGTTAGATACCAAGATCGGGGGATTGATGCCTCTGTTTGGTAGCCCATTTGTCTTAATGTGTCTGCCAAAAGCTGTTTAGCTTCTTCATCGTTCGGGACAACACGGACTAAGTAGCCGCCGAGTTCTGCTGACCATGCGAGTTCATTGTTGGCAATAGTCTTGTTTAGCTCTTGTTTTACCGCGTCTACTCCCCCAAACCCTTCAATGATTTTCTTAGCTTGAAGGTTCGGCTCAATACGGTTCAAGGTTTCAGCTTCACCGTTAAACCAACCAAGCGCATGGTAATAGATGTTTTTCGGATAATAAGAAAACTCACCATAAGTCATCTGGTTATGGGGTAATTCGGCGAGGTCTTGTGGTAACTGAACCGAGTAGGTTAACTCTTCAGGTGTTTTACCTTGCAGAATCCCTCGAATAGTTTGGTCATAGAGGTACATAATTCCATCATAGTAACCGTTCAATGTGGTTTGGATCTCATCATGGCCACTGAGTGGTTCAGTGTGCGTGTTGATAAGATGTTCTGGATTTAAGTCTCTGATAAGGCGGATACCTTCAGCCCAGACTGTCGGATCACGATACACTGAACCTCTTAATGTGTAGAAGTTTGGGTAAGTTGGCCATAGGTGGTTGTTGAGTACCGTTTTGGACTCAGGCAGATAGACGATCACTTGATCGTCGGTATCACTATCAAAGTCGGTGTAGAAAACCATCTCGACACCATCAACCGTCATTGTTTGGCCTTGTGTTACAGGAGTATTTACTGGCACAAACCCTTGTGTTTTACCTATCGGTGTTGGTGATTTTGCGTCAGGCCCCTCAGCAGGCAGAAGCACCGAAAATTGCTCATAGGCACGGGCTGTTAGCGTTGGTGATAATTCAGGAATCGACGCACCTAAGCCGCCGCTTTCTAGAACGTTTTTGTTGATCTCTGGATGACCAATCACCTTGAGCTCGCCATCAAAGGCTTGTTGAATCGCTTGTGCACCAAATACATAATGAGAATGGCTATAAATGACGGTGTGGATCGGCTTTTCACTAATGTGTTTGCGTACTAATTCCAAGATCTCCGTTGCTTCTTCAATGTCGTCACCAGAGTCATAAATGATAAGGCCAGTTTCGCCCTCAATAACTGTTTTGTAGCCGAAATGATAGCCAGTGATTGCCCAAACTCCATCTGTTACTTGTTTGATGTACGCCTCTTCAGGCTGAGTCTTTGCTACGTTTTCTATCACCGAAGCATTCACTACTCCGCCATTGTTATACTTAGTCAGCACTACTTCACTGTCGTTATATACGTTTTGTGGAGAGGTAAACATCGTGTCTTGAGCGATGGCAGTTGCGCTTAATGAAGCTGTCAGAATGAATAGCTTGATTGATTTTGTTGTTGAATTAAGTTTCATTGGTTTTCTCATGGTTTAATACTGTCCGAATTAATTCTGATGACCGATACTAAATTTAATGTTCCTCTTACTATTTTATTTATTAAACTAGTAAGAAGTTAAATAAGTGATTGAGTGTTGTCTTTTTATATTGTTTAGCTATTTAAACGCATAACCAATATAAAAAAGAAAACTAAATAGCCTGTTAATACCATACTTTCTGGTAAGTATTTCATGTAAGCTCCTTATCTTTTCTTCATTTAATATCGCATTTGATTTTTAGAATTAGTAGGAATTAGAGAAATTCATTATTGCTACTTAGCTATAATCAAATTTGAATTTCTCTAATTCATAGTGCTAATGGATTCGGACGTGAATAATAGCCTCAGTTCGCCAATCACGGCTTTTAGATTCATTACCGGAGTTACTATGAAAACCAAATCACTACGCACTGTTATTCCTGCATTGCTACTCACCTTATCAAGCACAGCGGCGTTTGCTGGAATGGAACTGCAAGAGCGAAAGGTTCCGACCCCAGCAGGAATATCGACAGAGTTTGCTCAGTTATTTGAGAACAGAGTTATCTCACCGGCAATTCCTGTTCCTAACAACACGGCAGAGTGGTTGGCGTTACAAGCCCAATTTGATGCGCCAGGTATTAAGATTGCTCAACAAGCTCTAGAGCGCTTGGACGTTACTTATGAAGCTAAGCAGTTTGCCGGAGTCGATACGTTCTTTGTTACGCCGAAGAATATCGCCCCTGAATACAAAGATAAGTGGCTAGTCCATATCCATGGTGGTGCATTTGTTTTCGGTGGGGGTGAATCAGCTTTACGAGAAGCTATTTGGGTTGCGAACGGGCTTGGTGCTCAGGTGATCTCTGTTGACTATCGTCAACCGCCACTGCATCCATTCCCAGCGGCAATTGATGATGCAGTTGCAGTATGGAAAGAGCTAATAAAAACTCAATCACCAGAATCAACAGCGATTTTTGGCACATCCGCAGGCGGCAACTTAACGTTAGCAACGACACTTAAACTGCAAGAGCTCGATCTTCCCGCACCTGGCGCATTGTTTGTTGGGACCCCTTCCGTCGACCTTAAAGAGACATCGGATTCATGGTTAACGATGCAAGGCTTAGACCCTCTAGGTCAGCGAGAAGGGTTGATTGAGGGCACTTTCGATGTCTATGCTGGTGGAGAAGCGCTTGATAATCCTCTTATTTCACCAATATACGCTGATATTGATGAATTCCCACCAACGATATTCATTTCAGGTACTCGAGATCTCTTGTTAAGTGATACGGTTCGTATGCATCGATTATTACGCAGTGCAGACGTAGAAACTGACCTGCATATATATGATGGCCAATCTCATGGTGATTATATGACTGGTATCTTAATCGACATGCCAGAGTCTGAAGATGCTATTAATGAGTTAGGCCAGTTCTTTAATAAACATATCAACTAGTTTATTTCAGCAAGCTAATATTGAATCACATGGATGTGGATTTTTATTTGGAGGATATAATGACAACGTTATTCACTTCACTTTTAAAATGTATATCTACGTTACTACAAGCTAATTATCATTACTCTCAACATCAATCTGTCATGGATCATTCTTATTCGCTAGCCCCTATGTTTTCATTGGAACAAAGTGATGACGGGAGATCGTTGTGATAAGACGTTTTTATTCGATGTTAGTAGCCGTTTTTCTAACCATACCCTTATGTCTAACCATACCTAATGCGCTAGCCATGCAAAGTATTGCTTTGGAGCTCGCCGACACGTCGAGCCCCAAACATACTCTTTCGAGCTTCATCAGGGATTCGAGTGTGGTTATCGAGCATTGGAAAAATGAAACACTGCATCTTAAAGAAGCGCAGCATGCTTATTCACAAGTGATCAGAACCATGGATTTGTCTATGGTTCCGAATCGAAGCCGAACAGTTGTCGTGATGGAGAAAATAATTCTTCTTCGTGAGTTGTTGGATCGAATCGATCAAGGTACTCATCAACTAGTGCCAAATGTCGAGCAAATAAGGGGAGAAGATATTGATCACTGGCGTTTAGGCAACACTGAGATCGTATTGTCTCGCCAAACTCTAGGCGATCGAACCGATCAGTTCCTATTTAGTTCTAACACCATTCAAAGCCTTTCTCGGTGGTATAGAACGATGTCAGTCCTTCCGTACTATGCCAAAGCACGTCCAGACTATTATCAGGAATTTCTGATTAGCCCCGGACCTATGTTCTCTAAGCAATTTGTTCTTTCTTTACCTTCATCTTTTAATCAACTTTATGGGCCGCTTCCTTTATGGCAATGGCTTGCACTCACTGGCGTTTTGTCACTATGTAAGATAATGATAAGAATTAGCTTTTTGCTTGGTGAACGCTGGAATCGTCGCTGGGAAGGAAAAGGCTTGAAATGGCGGGCAGGTCGACTGTTGTCGCTGGTGGGCGTGGTGAATTTGCTGTTTTTAGCAAGATGGGTGATTGATGATGGGATATGGATTACAGGTGGTGTTTATCAGCTGTTCACCACCTTCTTCCTACTGGCTCAGTTCTTCTTCGTCTCATGGCTTATTATGGCCATTTTCAACTATTTCGCTGATATTTATGTATTCAAAAAGCACAATGGAAAGCACGTAGATTCGTCACTGATTACCGTATTGGCACGTATATTTGGCGGGTTGACGATCGCGATTCTTGGCATTTATGTCATCGAATTTATGGGGTTCTCAATCTCCCCAATATTGGCAGGTTTGGGTGTGGGTGGCTTAGCGGTTGCACTGGCCATTCGCCCTATATTGGAGAACGTAATCAACGGATTAACGCTCTATGCTGACGGGGGCGTAAAGATTGGTGAGTTTTGTCGTTATGGAGACAAACTAGGAACCATTGAGAGTATTGGTTTGCGTTCGACTCGAGTCCGGACGCTAGAGCGCTCTTTAATTACCATTCCTAACTCGGAATTTGCCAACATGGAAATTGATAACTTGGAGCGACGTGATAAGCGACGCATGGATCATGTGTTGAGATTGCGTTCCGAAACCACCCTTGAGCAATTACGCGTACTGATCGTTAATCTGCGCCGGTTGTTACTACAACATCCAATCATCGAAGAAGATCCAGTTCGAGTGAGGCTCATGGGTGTTGGGGAATACTCCATCAATATTAATCTGATGGCTTACATTAGCTGTCGTGACCATGAAGAGTTCATGGCTGTCCAAGAGGATATTTTGTTTTCTGTATTGACCCAAGTCGAGAGCATTGGTGCGAAGATAGCTCACTCTACGCAATATCAACTTGTGGATGTAAATGCCAATGACAATGAGGAACAGAAACGAAAAGCCGAACAGGTTGTTGCGCAGTGGCATGAAGAGCAAGCCTTCCCATTTCCTGATTTCAGCTTTGAATATAAGTACGAAATTAAAAATACCATCATGTATCCTGCGGCAACCTCTGCTGTGCGCCCACCTTCTGCTTAAAGCAGCCTCAGACACGATTAACCTAAAGACACCTTGCCCCTAAAGACAACGTGCCTCTAAAGCGACCTATATATCGCTTTAGGGGCCAGAGCTTATCGTTAATAGTTTTTCAATTGAGGCCAGAAATCCCGCTCGCTATCGACCGTCAGGTTGAACAATACTATCAAAGTAGCTCTGCATGGTTTGATGCAATAGTTGGTGAAGTGGGAAGCCTCGTTTGGATTGCAGGTAGCCGCCCTCTACACCAATTTGGCGCATTTCTTTTGGTAAATTAGGTAATGGGTAACAGCGGAGTTCCGAATCATCTTCCGTCATAAAACTGCTGCCAAAAGAGAAGGCATCCGAATTTCTGAGCTTGCTTCGTAATACTGTGAGGCTATGCGTCGCCAGCACAATATTCGCGCTGTAGCCTTTTGATATATAGAGATCTTCAATCGGAGCACGCTTGGTGTTAATGCCATCAATTAAGATTCTTGTTATTGGTAGGTGATGAATATCTTCCCATTCACTGCTTTTACTTAACACAGGGTGATCTTTACGCGCAATTAGGCTCAATTTTACTTCGGTGAGCTTATGTTGGTAGATATCTTGAGGTAATGGAATGCCTGAAAGTTGTAGTAAATAATCGACTTGTCCATTCAGTACTTCTACCAAGCTTTTATCTTGCCAGTAGATCAATTTAAAGCTCGCTTGTGGTAAAGCTTCTTGCAGAACCTTAAAAACCCCGTCGCCATACAGTTCAAGTAGAAATATATTTAATGCAATAGTGACTTCGCCAGTAAATATTTTAGGGTCAAAGTTGTGGTAGGACTCAACCACTTTTATCAAAGGGGAGTACATTTCATCGGCCGCTTCGGCGAGTTTCTCTGCCAATTCTGAAGGCTCGACGCCGTGTGCTTTACGAAGAAAAAGCTGGTCGCCAAAAGTTTCTCTTAACTTCGCCATCCCTCTGCTGACACTGGTTTGCGATATACCAAGCTTGTCTGCTGCTGCATGGGTATTACGAGTTTCAACAACCGCTTTAAGTAACTTGAGCAGATTTAGGTCTAAGTCTTGAAGTTCTTTCATGGGTTACCTTTTCGTAATGAAGTTCGAAAGCGTAACCTAAGAATAAGGGAAATTAGCCTTTGTTCAATAGTTTAAGAACGATATGTGTTAAAGAATGTTTGATACGGTTCGCAGCAATGCGCTGTGAGCAGAAGTTAGCTTTCAACGAAAGGCGTTCTAAATATCTTGAGTAAGTAAAAGGAGGGCTAGCAACATCCGTGTTACTAAAGGCGCTTAGGGCTTGATGTGATACAAGAGCTTCGAGTTAGAGTACTCGTTTTAGGTAGAGTCAAGGGCATTATAGTGAATGAGTGTAGCTACAGCGCATAGGTGTAGTGAATGCCCACCTTGTTGTCGGTTTCATCGTAGATACTATACTTAAATGAAATATTTTGGTTATCTGCGATTTGGTATGAAAAATTACCTTCCCAGTCTAACGTGTTGATTTTAAGTGTTTTGTCACTCAAAGACGTCGTGTAGATAGGTGCTATCATCATAGAGACTTGCTCTGTAATGGTAACGACACCGTACAATTGCGCCATAGCAATAGGTACGTCTTTATTAAGGTTATCGCTGGATATGACACCCGCGCCAAGAGTCGGTGCAATCAGTAGTCGTTCATGCAGCGGCAGGACTTGCATCGCGTTCAATACGAAAGTGTGTGTGTCATGTCGGTCATCATATAAATAGTCTCCCATAACGCCACTACCGAAATTGGTGCTCAGTGCCGCGGCTCTGACTCTGTATGTGTCAAAACTGTTTAGAGACTGAGCAAAAATCAATCCCGCCCAATCGTCATTGATTGCTCTAGCATATCCAAATCCCGCATCAAGGCCTTCATTGCTGTACCCTAATTGAAGGGAGCTATAAGCGGCAGTCGGGTCGGTGAAATCAATGGGTGTTGTTTCAATGGTCGCTTCTGTAAACTCTTCTACCGCGGATTCAAAATCAATTGTGTTTTCATCAGCAATGGAATAAGCGCTGATAATACAGCTCAGTAATATTAGTTTAGTTTTCAAAGTGGCTCACTTATTTAAGTATTTTAAAATTAGGTATTAAAAAATGAGCTGCCTATTACCGGCAGCTCTAATTATTTAGAATGAATGTTTAAAAGAGAATAATGAAAGGTTATTACCATCATCATATTGATAGCTATAGACGAACGCGCTTGTGCTATTTAATTGATAACCAAGTTCTGCCGTGTAATCCCAATCTCTAAGCGTCGATTGGTTGCCATTCTTTTCTTTCACTTTACCTAAGCTGTAAGTGTATTCCGGTGTAAATCCTACCCACATGCTTGGGTTCAGGTTGTAAGTCATATCAAGTGATGCATTGGTGTAGTAAACACTGCTGCTCATCTGTTGATGCTTCAGGTTGCCAAGCGTTACTTGAGGTACAACAGAAAACTGTTCGTTAACCGTATTGGCCTTGTAGAGACTGAAGCTATAGTCATTCGCGCGCAAATTATCGGATTGGAAGTTGGTATCATGTTCATACTCAAAAACAAGCCCTAAGCCATCGCTTCTTTGAAAATCAAATCCCAATTCGTGGTTATAAAAATTGTCGTCACTGCTATATGAACTTAGCAAACTCCAATCGTTATTTAGTGACTTTGCATATTGAAGACCAATATCAAAATCGTTGCTGCCGTAACCAATATCAAACCCCGAATAATGTTGTTTAGAGTCAGAGAAATCAACATTGTTATTTGCAAGTACTAAAGGTGAAGAAATAAGTGATGCAATTAATAGAGATGTTTTAGTTAGTTTCATAAATATAAATCCAAGTTGTGTTTGTTTATGCCGCTATTTTATTTACTGACCGGGGAATAGACTATGAATTACAGCGATTCATATTTGCTAAACGTATATACCCAAGCACCTTGAGGTTACTTGGGTATAGACATAAAAAAGCCCCAACCAAAAATGGCTGAGGCTCAAAATTGGGCTATTTGTTTACTTATAAGAGTTCATTGATCTCAAGAACGATTTCTTGAATCCCGAGAGTGAAAAACTGCACTCCCATACAGATCAATAGGAAGCCCATAATTCGGGTAAATGCATTGATGCCATTTTGACCAAGCGCTTTGAGCAGAGGGTACGCCATGGTTAATGTGAAGGTCGCAATAAGTGCGACGAGAGCAAGCCCTGCGACTACACCACCATAGACGCTAGTCATACTTGTGTGGTTTTCATAAGTAGCAATTTGAGCGGCCAGGCTGATGATCATCGCCATAGAACCAGGGCCACACAGTGAAGGAATGGTTAAAGGTACTAGTGCGATTGAATCTTGCCCAGAGGCGGCGGCTCCATTGTCGGGGCGAGGAAACAGCATATTGAAACCAATCGCGACAATGATGATGCCACCACCTAAACGCAAGCTCGGTATTGAAATACTGAAGAGTTCGAGTACCGATGCACCAATGAAGAAGGTGATGCACAAGGCAATGAAAAGATAGACTCCAGTCGTTTTGGCTTGCGACACAATATAGCTCTTATCTCGTCCTTTACTCAAACCGAGTAAAACCGTTGCTGCTGCGGGTGGGTTCATGATGGGTAATAGGCCAAGAACCGTGAGTGTCATATAGGTGAACAATGTTTCTAAATGCATAAGAATCCCCATTTTGTGGTGGAAGAAAAAGTTAAATCACAGTAAAAAAGCGTGTGCTAGATACAGAACACTGAAGAACGAAATTGCGTCGGTTAATGTTGTCAGCATTGGGCTTGATAGCATGGCTGGGTCGAAGTTGAGCCGCTTTAGTAGCAAGGGCAATGTACCTCCAATCACGACGGCAAGAGTGGAAGAAAGTGTGTAAGCAATGGCGATAACCAATGGCAATCCAGAGTGCTCCCCGCCAAGCGTGAACAGCGTAAGCAGAGCCAGAACACCACCAATTAATATTCCATTGATCGCGCCGATTGGAATCTCTTTCGCGACCACATACAGCAGGTCTTTGGCCGAGATCTGGCCCATCGATAATTCACGTATCGACACTGCAACGGATTGATTCCCAGCCGCACCAGAAAGATTGGCGACAAGCGGCAACACGGCCGCTAAGACGGCAATTTGTTCAATGATGGGTTCGTAAATAGCAATGATTGAAATCGCGGCATAACTTAAGGCGACTGAAGGCAATAAAAAGGCGAGTCGACGTAGGTTACGTTTTAGTACTGGCATGGTGCGAGACTCATCACCTCCAAATACACCGGATTGCTCCAGCATTTGCTGCTTCGAACGTTGGTATAAGGCTTCATTGAGATGTTTAAAACCGACGATGCCTATTTGGAAACCTTGTTCATCAACGATGGGAACAACGGGGTGTAAAGTGGTGTCCAGCGTACTTTTAATCGTATTTAGATCCGTGTCAGGGCTGATAACGGGCACTGTGGTATCTATGTATTCCCTTAATGACGTACCACGTGGTAGCAGCAGTACATCACGGATCTTCAGCCCGCCTAAATAGCTGCCTTCAGTGTCATGCAAGTAAACGTAGCGCCACTCTAGTCGATCTAAGTTGTGTTCTTCTGCGCTTAATATTGCGCTCAAACTGTCGATGGTAGCGTCTGCTGCCAGTTTGAGGACTTCGCTTTTACAAATCCCTCCGGCAGAGTCTTGTGGGTAGATCAAGGCTGCACGCTCCTCGTCTTTCCATGTTGAAGGTAGGGCTTGCCTGAGCTGTTTTTGTAGGCCGCTTGGCAGCTCATTGAGTAGCAGCCGGCGGTCTGCGGAATGCAAATATTGAAATAGCACTATGGTGCTACTTTCAGATAGCTGACTGATCAGCCATAGAAGCTCGGGATCAGATAAGTGATCAAGTAAGTTGGCAGCAAGGCTTGGGTTTACTTCGCTTAATAGAGTCCAAGTGGCGATACGTTGCTGGTCAGAGAGCTTCCTTAAGACTGATGGCAGTTCGACGGGTTCAGCCTCTAGAAGCGTTTGATTCAGTCGTTTAGCCTTTCTCAGAGTGAGACACTCCAGTATTTTTAGGTACAGCTTTTCCGCCCCTTCTGATGAAAAAGCTAATGTAATTAATGTCATATGTTAGACCTTTGACAATAAGTGAGAATACAATTGAAGCGATTTTTATTCGGATGTTTGTGGTTGTCGCTTCTTGGTCGCAAGCCGAATAAAGAGGGCGATAAATGCAGTAACCATCAGGATTAAACTGCCCATTAAGAACCACTTTGTAATCAACTCTTGATATTGCGAGACGAATGGGTGTCGCATGATCCACTTTCCTATCAGCAATAAACTGAAGACCCATGTAATCGAGCTAGTGAAGCTAACAATCAGCGTTCTTATTGCGCTGAGTTGTGCAACGCCCATCAACATTGGGGTCAGTACGCGAACAAATGGGACAAACCGCGAAACGAACAGGGACAAAAAACCGAATCGGTTTAATAGTTTTTTTGCCTTGGGTAACGATTCATCTGGCAGTGTTTGTTCAGCTTTACGCATGAACGGAGTATTGTGCAGCCATCGCCCTTGAAGGTAGGCAATGATACTGCCCAAAAAAGAGGCACTGGTTAGAAGCATTAGAGCACTTGAAAAATCAATCGCGCCCAAACCAACCATGCCCCCGACAAACAGCACTAGGCCGTCACCGGGTAGTGGTAAGAAAACAAAACTCGACTCAAGAAAAAGCACGACACCAAGCAAAAGCAATAAAACGTGCAGTGAATTCAATTCAAGTAAGGCATCGAAGTCTTGCAGCCAAATCGCGGAAATAATCTCTTGCATGGAAACTCCAAGTTAACGTGGGCTCTGGCTGTTGATAGCCGGAGCCCACAATGCGTTTTAATCAAACATCAAGATGATGTAGGCAAAGAACAAGATGAGGTGGGTTGCACCATTGAGCGAGTTAGTTCTCCCGCTGCTAAAGCTCACGCTTGTCATTAATAGCGTTGCACCTAATAACACCATTTCTGCAGGGGCGAGGCCGAGTTGGATGGGTTCGTTCATTACCCCTGAAATCAGCAGAACAGCGGGAACGGTTAGTGCAATAGTGGCGAGAACTGAGCCAAAGAAGAGGTTCATCGCACGCTGTAATTGATTGGTCACGGCGGCTTTAACGGCACCAACCGCTTCAGGTGCGAGAATAATCAAGGCAACAATCAAACCACCTAGAGCCGCAGGTGCGCCCATTTCCGTGATGCCATCGTTAATTGGAATCGCGAGGCTTTTCGCTAACAAAATTACCACCATCAAATAGCTCACCAGCATAATCGTGTGGAATATATTGCTGTGCAGAGGGCCGTGATGTTCGTGATGATCTTCATTATCACCATCAATGAAGTAGTCGGTATGGCTGCGTGTTTGGATGAACAGGAATACGGCATACAAGGCGATCGAAGCGAGCACTAATGTCCAAGTTAGGCTGGTCGACATGTTACCCAGTGAATCCATACTGGTGAAATTAGGCAGTACCAAGCACAGTAATGAGAGTGGAATAATGGCCACCAAGTACGCTTTTATTCCATCAAGGTTGTAGGTTTGGGTATGGTATTTCATTCCACCGATTAACAAGGTGATACCGACAAAGCCATTAAGCACCGCCATCACGACAGCAAACATGGTGTCACGCGCTAGGAAGGGATTCGATTCTCCAGTCAGCATAACGGACGAGACCATAATGACTTCGAGCAAGACAACAGACAGCGTTAATATAAGAGTACCGTATGGGTCTCCAAGCTTGATCGCCAGCGCATCTGAGTGGCGAACAACCGAAAAAATGGCGCTCATCACCGCGTAAAACAGCACCGCAGTAACCATTATGTAGGCGAACTGAGACAGCTCTCCTGTGAGTAAGTTGTCGCCGATCAGTTTGAAAAATAGAACGGTAACGATGCCAAGTGGCAGTTTGTATTCTTGTTTGAGTACGTTGAGCATGTTGAGCCTTTATTGAGTAACCGAAGGCTCGCTAATGTCCTTTAACGAGAGTAAATCGGGTGAATACTGCAATTTCCTGTGCAGCAAACGGTTCGTTTCAAGTTATGCGTTTAAGCTTTTGCATCTAAAACGATATCTACAAAGCTATGCGTCTAACCATGTTGCTAACTTAAGGTGAACCGATGATTCAGACTATGAATTAGAGAAATTCTTTGTTGCTATCAGACGACCGACATTCGCCTAATAGCGTGCTAAGTAAGCAGTAAGCAGTAAGCAATGAGCGCAGTAAGTAAAAGCTAAGGCATGCTTTCAAGGGATTCAGTTTCTTCCGGTTTATAGTGGGTTGGTTTCAAGCCCACACGAGTTGGCAAGAGTGTGCCAATAGAGATAGAAGACCATGTCCCACTTAAAATCCCGACACACAGTGCAATGGCGAAACCTTCTAGTGCGCTCCCTCCTAACAACCACAATGCTGAGACTGTGACTAAGGTGGTGCCTGATGTGACAAGCGTTCGTGACAACGTTGACACGATGGACTGATCGAGAAGGGCATCGGTTTCACCGTCTGGCTTCGCACGAAATACCTCACGGATTCGATCTGAAATGATGATCGAGTCATTCAGGGAGTAGCCCATCACTGCCAGTAAAGCGGCCAACACGGTTAGGTTGAATTCAATTTGAGTCACCGCAAAGAGCCCTAGCACAATAACAATGTCGTAAATCAACGCCGCAATTGAACCTAGCGCTAATCGCCATTCAAATCGGTAGCTCAAGTACAGCAAGGTAAGAACGAAACAAGCCAAAATCGCTAAACCGCCTTGTTCGACCATTTCTAACCCAACCTGAGGGCCAATTACGCTGCTGTTAGCAATGTGAAAATTGCTGTCTATTGGCAACAGTGCTTGGTTAAGTGCGTCTCGCAAATCGAGGTCTGTATCATTGAAACGCAGTTGCCAATTTCCCTCACTGCCTGCCGCTGTCACTTGAACATCTTGGCTCAGTGCTGAGTCGAGGTGAGATTTGAGCTGAACTTGAGTTACGTTTGGTTTTGTTTGAATATCGGCGACAACACCTCCCGTAAAGTCGAGTCCCCAATTGAACCCCCTTGCAACGATTGATGTAATGGAAAGCGTCAAAAGAATCAGAGATATCATCGTCATCAATTGACGTATTTTGGTGACGCTAATTGATTTGGTCATTACAGTTTCACCTCATGTGAGGTGTCTCTTCCCCACAAATAATTGATAAGAATTCGAGACGCAAATACGCCGGTAAATAAGCTAGTCAGTAGGCCTAATCCGAGTGTGATAGCAAAGCCTTGAATTGGGCCGTTACCTATTGCATACAAAGCGATGGCAACGATCATAGTGGTGAGGTTGGCATCGAAAATTGAAGAGAATGCACTATCGAACCCTCGATCTATGGCTTGGGAAAAGTTTCTGCCTTCTCGCATTTTGTCTTTGATGCGTTCAAAGATAAGCACGTTGGTATCGACAGCCATCCCCACGGTTAGCACGAGCCCAGCAATGCCCGGAAGCGTTAGCACAGCGCCAGGAATGAGCGCCAATAGGCCAAACAGACACACTAAGTTGATAGTCAGTGCAGCATTCGCAACCCAGCCAAGGCGTCGATACCAACAAGCGATAAATACCAATGTAAAACCAAGCCCCAAGGCGAGTGCAGCAAAGCCATTTTTGACGTTTTCAGCACCAAGAGTTGGCCCGATTGTGCGTTCTTCAACAATGGTAACAGGAGCGGTGAGTGAGCCAGCTCTCAATAGAAGAGCCAGGTTTTGAGCATCTGCCATTGACCCCGCGCCAGTGATGCGAAAGCGGTTACCCAGCGTCGATTGAATTGTCGCTACGCTGATAACTTCGCTTTGCTCAATGGATTGTCCTGTCTCTGATTGACTGTATTCACTGTACAGAGTCGCCATCGGGTTTCCGATATTGCTGCGCGAGTGATTGGTCATCAGCCGCCCCCCCGTGCTATCAAGAGTGATGTTAACTTCGGGTGTTCCCATTTCTCCTAGGCTGGCGCGTGCATCGATAATATGCTCGCCCCCTAAGATACTGTTTCTATGCAGAATGACAGGTCTACCATTTTGGTCATTGATGGATTTTGTTCGTGCGCTGACATTAGGCTCCACATGGTAAAACGCTAACGATGCAGTGGCGCCGATAATGTTTTTTGCGGATGTCGGGTCTTGTACTCCTGGCAGTTCGATGCGAATTCGATTTTCACCTTGGCGTTGGACTGCGGCTTCCGTGATCCCTAGCTCTTCTATGCGGCCTCGCATTGTTTGAAGATTTTGTGTCACGGTCAAAGTTCGAATTGCGCGTTTCTCTTCCTCATCCATTGAGATCATTAAGCGCTCACCAGATTGGCTCAGAGTCCAATTTGGATACTGTGTTCTTAAGTGGGTTCGAATATCGCCAAGTAATGCTTCGTTATATCGAGCAATGACTACCTCACCGCTTTCTACACGACCGCGTACACGAAACTCCTGACGAAGGTCGTCGATCACTGATTGCGCGTGAGCATTAAAGACAGGGGCTAGGTCAACGTCTAAGAGAAATTGCACACCACCGCGCAGATCTAATCCAAACTTAATCGGCTGAAAGCCCAGCGAGGTTAGCCAAGAAGGAGCTGAAGGTTCGAGCGTGAGGGCAACGGTCTCCGATGATTGGATAAAATCGGACATCAAAGCTTGTGCGGGGGCTTGTTGTCCGCTTGAAGCAAACGTCACAACTAACCTATCGTTGTTTTCGCTAACACTGTGAACATCAATGCTATTGTCCACAAGATAACGATATACATCATCAGCGTGTGTCGAATGCGTTTGGTTTGAAATGTGCAAAGCTTCACGTTCACCAAATGCAGAGGGTAGGGCACTGAGAAGCATCAGTACTACAGACAACACGAGAACGATGACCTTCCATTTAGCTGAATAATTTATGGGTGCGATTGAGCGCTTTAACTTCATTTTGGTTGCATCTTATTGATTAACGCATACGTAAATAGCACCAAGCTTATTTATTAAATAAGCACCAGTATTAATCATGTATGAGTTGAAACTAAGGGATCCTAAAGGTTATCGATGGCGCTTTCGGTTTTATCGATAAACCTAACTGTTGGTTACTGAGCTATCTTAGTTTCTTGATTCAATAGAACTATGGGTTAGAGAAATTCATATTTGGTTTGCTCGACTTTGCATATATGAATTTCTCTAATTCCTCGCAGAGATTCGATTTATTTAAAACAATGTAATCTGAATTAATGATTGAGGATAAATCTACGTGGATTGCACAATATATTTAAACGATCGCAAATATAGAGTTTGCGATATTGGTGAAGGGAGATGCACTCTAGTGCTTAGTTACGCAGAAGGTATAGAGTCATTGCATGAGCACTTTAGCCATCAGTTTCTTGAGATAGAAAGAATGATAGTCATCGATATATCAACATGTTGGAGTGGAGAAATCGACACACTGTGCGAAAAGGATCGCTGTGAATTAATCGGAGATGTTCGGTTATTAACTGACATCTATTGGCTCGATGATTTTGAAATTAAAACAGATAAAGGACAAGAAATATTCCAAGGGATTTCTGCACTAGCACTATCGACTGAATAGAAAACCTATTGATATGTTTGTCTACGGCGTTGATTTTTAAGTTGCTCTAGTTTGTTGGGGAGTGACAAACTAGAGCAACTTGTATTGATAACCCAAGCTGGGTAAACGATATTTATGGCAGCCGATGTAACGGTTGATTTTATTCTTATTCGTCTGTTAAAAATTAAAAATTAAAAATTAAAAATTAAAGCTTCTCATTTCAGAAATATGCTGTTGGCTTAGTACCCAGTCAATTCCATATAGCCAGATCCGGAATGAGAACCTTTAATCACGATTGGCCCCTCCCAATAGGGAACAGACAGCGGCATTTTGGCATTTGGATTGAGTGCTGAGACGGTCAGTTCGATCTGTTGAGTTGGGATTGAAACTTGCCACTCTGTTGGGTAGTCACGTCCATCGATTTCTGTTTGATTAATAGCGGTTAAGCTGATGTCTTGCTGCTTAATCGTGATGCCAGATCCATCTTGCTGCATTAACCTTGCATGGGAATAACTAGCTTTACCTGATGTTGAGTTTCGAAGCTGAAATACCACTAAGCTGGTTTCATCACTCAGCCTTAGCGCAAACCAATCCCAACCTTGTTGTGAGTCGAGTAAGAACTGTGAGCTCCATTCTCGGTCTATCCAACCTTTACCGGAAATCTGATGCGTCACGCCATCAATAGTTACCTCGCCCGATACATCGATGAATGGTTGGCTGTAGTAGTAGGAAGCCACTTTGCCATCGCTACTTTTAGTGCTGTAGCCTTGTTCGCCTTGCTTTTGATAAGGCGCGTTGTTGGTTAACTTAAGCGAGTATCCAAATTGATCCGAGTTGGCGACCAATGTAGCTGGGAACAGGTCATCGGTCGTCGACGTCCATTGCCAATCATCGAGATAGACCCGAAACGGTGAAGTGCTGACACCCGCCAGTTCAGCTTGGTCGCGAGACCACTTTTCATCGGCGTAGTGTTTGTTTTTAGTGGTGACAGCACTGTGCGCCATGTAGATTTGCTGGCTTTGCCACGTGGTTTCCTTGGTGCTATTGCCACTTTCCTGTGGTGCAGCCGCAAAGCGGAACTGTGTCCATTGTACGCCCAGAGCATTACCATTCTCATCAATCAAGTTTGCGGTTAAATACCACCATTCATGACGAAAATCAGGGTGTGCTTGATGGTCGGCAGGGAAGGTGATGTCGATACCTTTTACTACCGGAGTGAATTGCTCAGCCTCTCTTTGTGTTTCATCGTCGGTTTGTGTTTCATCGTCGGTTTGTGTTTCAGTACCGAGTATCGAACCCATATTTTGAGCTGATGGTTGAGTGGACTCCTCACACCCTAAAAGGAGTAAGATGCCAAGTGTGAGAATGAAAACTCTCATTGATCGATTCATCACAACACCTCACTTTGCAAGCTAGATACCACGGGTTTACTGACCAAACGCCACAGTGGGATCAAGGTCGCAATCACAGCCACTAAAATGGTGATGGCTGCGATGCTCAGTGCATCACTCCAATTCCACACATAATTTAAACTCCAACCAAAGGCGCGCAGGGTAACGATGTCCGTCAACACATAACCGACCATAGCGCCGAGTGGTAAGGCGATAACCAGAGTGAAGGCGACCAGAACAACGATTTGCCCGACCACCATCGCCATCAATTTTTTCTGACTAACACCGAGCGCATACAGCCTTGCAATGGCGGCTTTGCGTGCATCGAGCAACATGAAACAGGCGCAGAACAACCCAATCACCGCCACCATTAAAGTGACGCCATTAAGCGCCCGAGTGATAGCAAAGGTTTGTGAGAAGATATCTAAAGCGATCGATTTGATCTGCGCTTGATCGTAAAGCTGACTTGGGTGAAGATTGAGTTGTTGGCGTAGCTGTTCGTACACCACTTGTGGGTCGCCAGAGACTTTGATTCCCAAGCTGGTGGGTAAGTCAGTAAACCCGCTTTCGAGCCATAAATTAGGTGCAAGTAACACTTCGCCATTCGGTGAGCCGTAATCGTGGAAAATCGCCCCGACGATGAGTGTTTTGTCTTGGATCGCGTCGAGCTTGAGTTGGCTTCCAAGGGACAAGCCGAGCTTCACTGCCGTAGGTTCGCTGATTGCCACTAACTCACCTTGGTAAAAGCGCGTCCAGAAATCATCAAGGTAGGATTGGAATACCATGGTTTGCTCAAGTGTGTCTTTGTCTTTGGTGCCGAGCAAAGTCGGTAAGCCCTGCAAGTTATCGTCGACATAATATTGCTTATAAACGGTTTCAACATTTTCAAACTGCTCTAACGCACGTTCCACATTCGCGATTTCACCTTGGGCAGGGCTAACGTAAATATCGGCATGTAAGCGCTGTTCAAGCCATTGCTTTAACGTGGATTCAAAGCTGCCGACTAAGGTATTCATTCCGATATTGGCGGTGACGGCGAGAAGCAACGCCATCATGGCAAGGGAGAGAGGGGAGATAAGTTCACGCAGCTCAGCGAACAGATATTGTATTAACCCCGATTGGGTGCGTTTTTCGCTCCAGTTCGCTAGCACGCTGAGTGTTTTGGGTAGATATAAAGGAATCGACACCACTAACACTCCGAGCCATGCCATGGTGAAGCGATGATGTTCGCTCATCCATAACCCTGCTAACGCGAGAATAGTTAATACTGACCCGATAACAAACAGCTGATTTTCGTTAGACGTTTCCGGCGCTTGATAGAAACCGCCATGGGAAGAGAGGGGCTGTCGCACTCGCTGTTTAAAGTGCTGCCAACACGCGACAAGCGTTGCGGCTAGCGTGAGTAGCAGTGCCTGCACTAACCATTGCCACTGCCATGTGCCGGGAAGCAGTGTTGCATCATAAAGTTGCTCAAGCGTTATTGCGACGGTGGGATGTAGCCAATGGCTGAGTTGAATGCCGAGAATGAAACCAAGCGACGCGCCCAGTGTGACTAAAACAGTCAGCTCGACTAACAGAGCTGAAAATACGATGCTTGGCGCAATCCCAGCTTGTTGAATTTGTACCAACAGCCGATTACGTTTCAGCAAACTGTACTTCACGCCATTGTAAGCGATGAACAGGCCAACCAAAAACGCCAACAAACTCATGGCGGTGAGATTGAGGTGAAAGCTATCGGTAATTGAACCGAGATCTGTGCTTTGGTTGTTGGATATCCATTGTCCTTGCTCGCCAATAAGGCTTTGCCATTTATCCTGAGCATTGCTGTTAGTGTCGCTCTTAGTGTCAAAAATAGCGATATAGCTCAGTTGCCCTTGCTTGTTAAGCAGCTGCTGAGCGAATCCAATGTCCATCAATATTCGGCTACCGAGCTGCCATTCATCGGGCAGTACCACAACCTTGGTGACTACTTCATCCAAAGTGAGCGTGTTCACTTCGTCCAAACTCTGGTGCTGAGATTGGCTCATCATCACAATGGGTTCACCCGCTAAGAGTTGCGGCAAAGGTAAGACATTGTCGAACAGGGAAATGTTTGGCTCTTTGGTTTGAGTATTGTTTTTTTCGTCGATGCGAGCGTGACGAGATCTTGAAGTGAGGGCGGCGATCAACTCACTGCCTTGAACTGACCAACGTCGACCTTGCTCGTCTCTTACTCGCCCTTCTATAACAGGTAGCGCTGCGCTTAATCCACTTTGTCTTAAGCTGAAGTAGAGCGATTCCGACAAATAGTTTTGCCCTGCTGGTGGAATGATAAGGTTCTGCGCTTGGGCGCTAAGTTGCTCGGTCGATTCTGCATAACTGCGCTTGGCATTGAGGTTGATGGCTTGCACCGCGACAAACAAGGTGACCGCAAGCACAATGCCTATCAGAATCGCTGCGGCTTGCAGTGGCGATTGTCGATAGTGCGCCGAAAATAGATTCAGAGTCAGTTTTGTATGGGTGAGCTGACTCTGTGCGAAGGCAGTTTGCTTCATTGGATTACTCACAAAGTTGCTGCTCCTGGGGTTAGATCTGCGTTCCTTAAACAACCATCATCTAACACCAATTTTGTCTGCATAAAGCTCGCGCATTCTGGGCTGTGCGTAACCAAAAGCACCGCAGTGTTGCCTTGTGTGGTGATTTTACTCAGCAGCTTCATTACCTCAATGCCTGCTTTGTGGTCGAGGTTGCCTGTGGGTTCGTCGGCAAGCAGTAGCTTAGGTTTATGGGCTAGCGCGCGCGCAATAGCGACTCGTTGTTGTTGACCGCCAGAGAGTGCTGATACGTGTCTTTCGAGTAGCTCACTGATGCCCAATGCATCAACTAAATAATCGCACCAGTCGCTCCATTTTTGTTGATTTAAATGGAGCGGGAAGGCGATGTTTTGTTTTACGTTGAGTGGGGTTAGTAAGTTGAACTGTTGAAAGATCACGCCTAGTTTTTGATGGCGAAATCGGCTCCACTGTGGATCTTTCCAATCTGAAGTGTTCTCGCCATCGAGCCACAGTTCACCAGTCGAAAGCGGTTCAAAGCCCGCGATTAGGTTGAGTAGAGTACTTTTACCGCTGCCACTTGCTCCTGTTAAAGCCACACTAGCACCCGTAGCTAAAGTGAAGTCGACACTGTCCAACACGCTATGGGTGTCTTTACCATCAATAAAGTTTTTGCTGGCATGTGTGAGTGTGACAATAGGGCTTTCCATTTCCTCTCCTTATAACCAATACTTACCATCAAAAGGTGTCGTTACTTGTGGCAATTACCGAAGCGACAAGCTCTATAAAACTGTAGACAACAATTTCAAACAGTAGAGCGATTTATACCGAATTATTAATAACTTGTACTTCGAAAAGAGGGAAATAGATCAGTGTGAGGAGGGAGGCTACAGTTGGAGGGCTATCAGAATGGCTCCTAATCTTAGATTTAAGTCTTTCCCTTGGTGAGTGATATTCAATAACTAGGTATGTAATTGATGTGAACGCAAGACATGTTGACACCCGTGTATTTGTTTTCTTCAAGTGACACCGCAACCGAAAGAAAAGCTCAAACTTAAAAAACAGTTCAAATCGAAATAACACCAAAGAAAGCGCTTTCTTTGTTGATGTGCATCAATTTGTAAATGACACCTCCTGTTATCGTTATATAAGAATGTCCTTATATTTAGCTGTTGAATATATTTGGATGTAGATCTAGTTAAGTTTCGCACAGCAAAGATGTGGTGGTTATGTTTAAGAATTTAAGATTAAAAACAAAGATTGGATTGATGTTTGGCTTTGTACTGGCGATGCTTTCGATTGTATTGGGTATCAGCATTAATGCTCTTCAACGAACTGATGAGGGTATATCAGAATATAGAGGGCTTGCACGGGACACTAACTTGTCTGGAAGGATCCAAGCTAATATGCTTATGGTTCGTATGAACGTCAAAGATTACATTATCACTAATAGCGAGAAGGACTTACAACAATACAGTGAGTATCTTTCAAAAATGCAAGACCTTCTTAATGATGCAAAGCAGGAGATCCAGCAACCAGATCGGGCATCCCTAATTGCTGATGTCAGCAAAGCGATGGTGAGCTATCAAAGTGCCTTTGACAAAACGGTAGACCTAATTGTTGAACGTAAGATTTTATATGACTCTCGCCTCGTGCCTAATGGTGAAAGGATGCGGGTAGCTATCGATGATATTATAAAATCTGCATATCAAGACGGTGACTCTGAAGCCGCTTATCATGCTGGCCATGTTCAGCAAAAGATGCTGATAGGTAGGTTGTTTGTTGTAAAATTTCTTCAATCGAATCTTAGCAGTGACTTTGAGATCGCCATTAAAAATATGCAAGTGTTGGTTTCAGAGGAAATTGAAGACCTGAACGGTAAATTGCAAAACCCTAAGCTCAGGGTGCTGTTCAAAGAGTTTTCCGATGCGCATGAAGCTTATGTCCAGGACATGCGTGATATCAATTACCTAATTGTGAAAAGAAACGACATCATTCAAAACACGTTGGATGTACTTGGCCCTGAGGTGGCGAAATACATTGAAGATATGAAGATGTCGATCATGAAAGACCAAGATACGCTTGGGCCTGAACTGAAAGCAAATACCGACGCAAGTGTGATGCTGAGTTTAACCTTATCTGTGATTGCGATTATGGTTGGTATCCTTTCTGCTTACTTCTTAACTAATGCGATTACCCGGCCGATTCAAAAAGCGGTCGATGCGGCCAATCAACTTGCTGAAGGCGATTTAACAGTTGACGTTGGAATAACCAGCAAAGATGAAACAGGTAAACTTTTAGATGCGGTGCAAAATACTGCAAATCGTTTAACACAGATGATTTCAACCATATCAAATGCGAGTAGTGAGTTAGCTTCCGCTTCGGAAGAATTGGCGGTGGTGACTGAGCAGACATCCAAGGGTATCAGTCAACAGGAAACGGAAACCGAAATGGTGGCAACGGCTATGAATGAGATGGCTACAACGGTTCATGACGTTGCTGATAATGCAGTTAAGGCTTCTGACGCTGCCAATCAAGCGGATACGGAAGCAATATCTGGTTCTCAAGTTGTTCAGCAGACCATTGCTTCCATTAACTCTCTGTCTGAAAGAGTTAATGATTCATCTGTAAAGCTCGATGACGTAGAGCAGGAAGTCGTTAATATCAGTAAAATTCTACATGTAATCAGAGAGATAGCAGATCAGACAAATTTGCTGGCGCTGAATGCCGCTATTGAGGCTGCCCGTGCAGGTGAACAAGGACGAGGCTTTGCTGTGGTTGCTGATGAAGTTCGTTCCTTGGCTGCAAGAACACAAGGATCTACCTCAGAAATTCAATCCATTATCGAGCAACTTCAGATGGGGACTCAAAGTACGGTAGAAGCAATGAAGCAAGGTCAAATTGAGGCTGATAATTGCGTTAACCAGGCCAATAAAGCAAGCATGGCGTTAGAAGAAATTACCAATGCCATTAGCGTCATTAATGATATGAACATGCAAATTGCGAGCGCTTCCGAACAACAGAGTACCGTTGCAGAGGATATTAACAGGAATGTAGTAAACGTTAAGCGCATTGCAGAAGAAAACTCGCTTGCAGCTCATCAAACAAATAGTTCAAGCACAGAGATTGCAAGGCTTGCTGAAGGCTTAGGTCAGCTTGTTTCTGAATTTAAAGTATAGATAAAGCGGCTGCTTTAAATTGATTCATATTGCATATTGAATGACCTCAAATGGTGCGCCATTCGATATGTAACATCGCAGAAGTATATATGAAAATAGATAAAACCATCTTTATGTCAGGTAGTTGTCGTCTTATCGACGCACTTAATAAAGGTTACACTGAGTCCCCATTAAGTCCAAATAACAGCGTCTCGATGATGACTCAACAAGAAAAACTTTCATTTTTTTTCTCTATCGTAAACCAGAGTGAAAACGCCGTTGTCATCACAAACGTTGATAAAAATATTATTTACGCCAATAAAAAATTTGAAGAGTTGAGTGGATATGCACTCTATGAAGTTATTGGCAAGAACCCAAGAATATTGAAATCAAACAATACCCCAGTTGATAGCTACCGCGATATGTATCGCACATTA
This sequence comes from Vibrio sp. 1CM8B, assembly GCF_023161685.1. NCBI lineage: Bacteria > Pseudomonadati > Pseudomonadota > Gammaproteobacteria > Vibrionales > Vibrionaceae > Vibrio > Vibrio sp. 1CM8B. Next base: position 150,994 of record NZ_JALNTU010000001.1, on the reverse strand, counting down.
CAGGCGGGGAACTCCTGGAAGGGGGTATTTTTCAATATACATAGGGATGGCACTGAATATATTGAAGAAGCTGTTATATCTCCGATAACGTGCGATACCGGAGAAGTTATTGGTTACTTGGCAGAAAAAAAAGACATTACTCTTCAAAAAATTGCAGAGGAAAGTGTACGAAAATTGACTCATTTTGATAGCCTAACGGAATTACCTAATCGGGCGTACTTTATCGAAGAAGCCAATAAGCTAATGGCCTTCCACCCAACTGAAGAGAACAGCTTTTCAATATTGTTTGCAGACTTAGACCGATTTAAAGAACTTAACGATAGTAGTGGTCATCTTGCTGGTGATAGGGCACTAAAAGAAGTGGCTAGACGTCTTGAACAAGCCCTTCCACTAGGTGATTTAGCTGCTAGAGTGGGCGGTGACGAGTTTGTTGTGATTCATCGACGAGCAACTAAAGAAAGTACAGCGAACTTAGGTGCTCAATTGGCAGCAGCACTGAGTCGACCTATTTCAATTAATATAGAAGAAGAAGCCTTTCTTGGCGTCAGTATAGGTTCCGCTACATGGCCTTCGGACGGTATAACATTTAATGATGTACTCTCGCATGCAGATTTAGCCATGTATGAAGCAAAGTCGGCTGAGCAGGACTTTGTCTCCTATACGGACCAGATAGGCACACACTTTTATCGCGAATTTGACTTATCGTGTAGATTAAAGCAGGCAATACACAACACAGAGCAATTTCATCTGGTGTATCAGCCGAAATTTTATACAGCGACTGCTGAAGTTGCAGGCATTGAAGCTCTACTTCGTTGGGAGGAACCTGAACTAGGCATGATTAGCCCTGCAGAGTTCATTCCTATTGCCGAGAAGCATAGAGTAATGTGCCCTATTGGTAAATGGGTCATCAAGGCTGCCTGTAAACAACTGCGTCAGTGGCGATCTGAAGGTAGAGTGCTACCAGGTAGAATGGCTATAAATATCTCCGTTCAACAACTAGAACACCCTGACTTCTTTGAAGGCATCACCAGTATTATTGCTGAGGAGGGGCTATCACCTACCATTTTTGAACTAGAAGTGACAGAGTCGGTACTGATGAGTAACCCAGAAAAAACAATGTGTGTGCTGCAACAGTTAGAGCATGTTGGATTCTGTATCGCTATCGACGACTTTGGTACAGGGTTTTCGTCTCTATCGTACTTGAAAAGAATTAACGCTCAGATTCTGAAAATTGACAAGTCATTTATTGATAGCTTGGCGACCAGTGTGCATGACAAGATGATAGTGAAATCAGTGGTAGACTTAGCACAGAACCTGGGATTGTCTGTTGTCGCGGAGGGTGTCGAAACTGAGCAACAAAAGCGCTACCTTGAAGAGGTTGGTTGTGACATGGTGCAGGGGTATTATCACTTAAGGGCTGTCACAGCAAATGAACTTGTCAGGAATATCTCATTTTAGGACTTTGCCGGAAGGATGAATTAATACTGATACTCAGCCCTCTTTAAAGGTTTTCCGTTTGCATGTATTGGTTGAGCAAAATTGACCATGACTTTGTTGGCGATTGGAAGTTTTGTGTAGCCGATGAAGCTATCCGAGTTCACTCAATAATATAAAGTTTGCTACAAGGTTATGTCTAGAAACGTTTTGGGATGTTCAATCTAAACCGCTTCACTTGGTGAGGATGAGATGCTTTTGGTCAATATGTGTATTAAGAGAACATAGGAACGCTATAGGACAAGTACAAGATGCTATTATCAACGACCTAACCACGCGCTAAGCGTCGTTAAGTCGTTATTGGTTTGAGGTCAGGGATTAATTGAGCGCTTCAATCAGAGTGATTTCACGTTTGATTTGCTCACTCTCTTGCTCAGTCGCCTGCGCCAGTTTCTTTTCGCGTGTGGTTATGTCTGCTTGTTTGGCTTCGTCAGATTTGAACATCAGCTCTTTCACGTTGATAGAAGCGATGTTTGTGTAGCGGCCATCGTCGCTTGTTGGGATTGATATGGTTTCATCATTGATCAACGACTTTACGATCTCTCGCTGTTCATTGTAGCGGTTTTCTAAACCAGAAAGTGTCCATCGTTGTTGAGGCTTGCCTTCATACTGACCGTTCTTTTCCTCTTTAAGATACTTGATAGTCATGTTACGGATCGTGCCTGCTTCTTCTCCATACTCTGCTTCCGTATCAAAAAGTACAGGGAACGATTCGCCTTCTAGCACGCCACCTTTCTTGGTTAGATGACCCATTCGATAGCTATTCATACCAATACGGATTTCTGTTTGATCAGTAACCGGAGTGCCATCTGCAAACGCGAGGTTGGTGATGCGTGTACCTGCTGGCTGAGTGAGGTCGATGGTATAAGTCACGCCTGCGAAGAAGTCATTAGTTGAGTATTTTGAAGCTCTGCGTTCAGGGTTAAAACTGTAGGTTACATCGCCAGGTTGGACTGAGTTGAAGTAGCCCGCAGACCATTCCATGTAGGTTCTTAACTCTTTGCCTGTCATCTGGTAGACAGTGATTTCGCCACCTGCGTATTGGTAGTTGTACGCGATGTCTTTGGCTTTGATTGGGCCAACATCAAGCTCTGCATTGTCGTTGTCTATTTGAAGCGCGATGACATTGGCTTTAGGTGCATAGAAGAAGCTCGCTTCTTGGTATAGCGCACTGATGCCTGTGTCTTGAACATGGACTTGAGGGATACCGCGGATTTCGTTTTCTGGGACTAAATCAACGCCGGTAAGCTGAGCGACAGGTCTATTCGCCATTTCTCGGAGTTGTTTGTGATAAGGCTGGTATAACTCGTCCATATTCTCATCAGAGTCGATACCTTTAATTTTATAGGTGAAACTGTCTTTGTTGACGAGAGTGAATGTGCCATCGCGCTCTTCAAATTGAAGATCAATACGAGATAAGGCGCGGCCATATTTGTCGGGTTCAGTAATGATAACGCCATTCACAACGGCTTTATCAATGCGAGTGTGCATGTGACCAGCGACGATGGCATCAAGCTCTGGGTTTGCATTGGCAATGTCGGTGACACCGGTGTCGGCAATGTCATTCTCGTTCTCAATCCCCATATGGGCAACCAATACGATGGCATCCACTTTATCATCAATTTCTTTGACGATTTTCTTCACTTCCAAGGTTGGGTTAGTGAAAGTGACGCCTTCTAAACGGTTGGTGCCTTGCGCAAAAACCTCTGTCATTGGGGTATCCATTCCTATCACACCGATCTTAATGCCACCGCGTTCTAGAATGGTGTAACCCGGTAAGAATGGATTTCCGTTTTTGTTCTTGATGTTGCCGCCGAGAGACTGCCCTTTAAATTGGGTAACGGCTCTGTTGAGCGTTTTAAGGCCAAAGTCGAATTCGTGGTTACCTAAAACCCATACATCGTATTTCATGTGATTAAAGCCAAGCATCATTGGATCAACAGGCTCGTCTTTGAAGGTTTCTACGAAGTTGCCTTGGATGGTGTCGCCAGCATCGACAAGGATAATGTTAGATTGATCTTTGCGGATCTCACCAACCTTGGTCGCGATTTGGCTCAAGCTACCACGAGTGTTGAGTTTATCTGCCGCGTAATCCCACGCCATAAAATGACCATGGATATCTGAAGTACCCAGTATCGTGACATCGTGTATGTCGCCATCAGCTGCAAAGGTGGGAAAGGCTAAAGAGAGTAGGATGGCGCTTGATAGTATGTGTCTTTTCATAAGTACGTTCACATCGTGGTTTTAAGTATGACGCTACCATATAGAATCGAGATTACCTTATGGGTGACCAGTGTCATATTTCTAGTGATACAACTTATTGATGTTTCAAATAAATGTGACTCATGACTATCTCGTAACCACTTAAGTTATGGAGAAATGCATTACAACTCTTTACTGCGTTCTCAATACTCAATTACTTGAATCAAACTTTCTAAGCGTTGGGGTATTAATTGTTGAACGTCTTGCCTGTTGAAATAAACAAGGTATATATCGTCCAACTCTCACTTACTGTGGCAGTAAGATGATCTTGCCCTCTAAGCGTGTGGTTTTCGATTCAATGAGATCAATCGCGGTTTGCACTTCATCGAATGGCAGATAGCGGTCAACGTCGAGCTGAATGTCGTTTGTGATGAAGTGATCTAGCATGGTCGTGAACTTATTACGGCGAATATCTTTACCTTCCGCTTCCTCCCAATAACGCAAGAAGAAGGTGCTGAAATCGATGTCTTGGCTTTTCGCGTACTCAAAGAAGCGTGGTTCGTAAAAATCCAACGACAGCGTCCCATAGTTGATAAAACGCCCATTGTTGCCAAGGGTGTGAATAAGGTTGGTTCCGGGTGAACCGCCAATCGCATCAAAGGCAACGGTTGGCATCGGCAAGCCTAACGCCTTAATTTGCGAAGCTAAATCATCGTCCGTATCTAATACCCAACTGGAAGTGGCTAGGTATTGTTCCGGCTGTGATGTAACAACAATGATTTTGAAGCCGAGTGATGCTGATAACTGGAAAAAAATCTTACCGATGGCAGAGCTGCCCGCGTTGATGATCAACACATCTTCTTGGGTCAGCTTGGCTATTTCTGTCGTCAGCACCCATGCGGTTAGCGCATTAATGTACAACTGGCAGGCGTAGCCATTTTCTAGATGCTGAGGAATTTGGAATAGATCATCTGGTGATACATCGACATAGTTCTGCCATGTCCCACTGGTTGCCACAAGCACTCGCTGATTCACTACAAACTCAACATTGTTGGACTCTACAACCCTTCCTACCGCTTCAAATCCCGGTACTCTTGGCGGCTGGTGGCTGTGTTTGTATTGCCCAACACCGTAAATCGACAATAGGTCACTAGGGTTGATGTTGGTCGCTTCAACTCGTACTCGCACCTTATCTTTATCAAGTGCGCCTAAAGCGACATGTTCTAACTTGAGAGATTCTTTTGGCTGACCGAAACGGAACTGGCTAATTCGGGTGTTTTGCTTAGTGTCAGTCATAGTTCGGATACCTTTATGGGTTATGAGTACTGCATCGATTTTAAGTGTAGCGTGTTCATAAACAATCTTGGGTCGGCAATATTGTTTAACATGGCTGGTGTTGGTAAACAGTCGTCATCAACGTAGTCGACATAATCTGCCGCCGAATCGAAGATCAAAATATCCAAAGCCAAACGATCCAAGCCATATCGGCCTCGATGGATCATATCCGCTGAAAACACCAATAAGTCACCGGCGGCTAACGGTATCTGCTTACCGCCAGAGATGTCATCGCTGCTCACTTTGCCGTTTTCTTCTTGGCGAACATTGTACTCTTCTTCGTTGTCCCAGCGTTTGTGCGTACCGGGGATAAGCTCCATTCCTGGCTCATCAAAAAGGGGCACTCGCAGGTGCAGTACTTGGGTTTCCATGATGACTTTCATCTGGTCATCAATGTCGTAGTCGTATTGACAGTCACGATGCCAGAAGTCTTTTTGCTGCGGGTTTACTGGGTTGAAGAACAGCTGTGTATTCATGAATGCCGGCTTGTTCGGAATCACCGCATCAACCACGTCCATCACTTGTTTCGAGCTGATGAAGTCGAAAAGCACGCTTCTATCGTCGGCAGGCAAATACTCGCTTCCCGTAATTAAAGATGAGTTAAATGCCTCTTCTTTATAGAATTCTTCGTTGTCTGCTTTCCATGATTCATGGAATTTCAGCACGACTTTTCTAAGCGATGCAATTTGAGCTTCATTGAAATAATTTCTGATAACAAAGTAACCATGTTCGTCGTAACGGTCACTTAATTGTTGGCTGTTTTCTACCACTGACTACCTTCGTTCATTCTTTGCTGTGCAATAACTAAGGGCTGTTGACCTTTCGTGGTTAAGTTTTGTTCGGATGGGGACGCCTAGTCAAAATCGTTTTAGGCGCGGCGAAGAGTATGTAGCCTAGCATTCTAAGCAAATATTCTTCAACAAAGCATAAAACGATTTTTGTGGGGGCGCCTAGCTGAACCCTTCGGGCAGCTCTTGTGGTTCATTTCTACTGCGTTATCGCCTTTTCATGTAGGCCAGCTACACGTCAAAGCCTCTTCCTTGTATAAATTTTCCACAAGATGCTGCAAACCCAGCTCGAAAGGTCGACAGCCCCTAGAGATTTCTTGGGCGCATAATGCCAGACAGTCGTCATTCAACCAAGTAACGAGTGCAGAAGCCTGTAGATTCAGTGATGCTATGAAGCCATATGGGGGGCGACTTTTACATGCCAATCTATGTTATGGACTCATGTGATACCGATCTCCCCATATGTGACACATCCCCTATTTTACAAAGTGTAATGATTCATATAGTGAATAAATTTATGGTTTAGATAATTATTGACCATATTGTGATTTAATTGGCTTAGGGAAGAGAGTAAATCATGGATGGTTTTTCGCTGGATATGAGAACACTTAATTTTATTATTATTTTGTTCTCTTTCATTTACTGCATTGGCTTGTTGCTGTTCCAATTTACCCAACAGCCAATTAAAGGGCTCTCTAGCTTTTCCCTTTCAATATTTGTTATTGGAACTGGGCCGTTGATGTTGAGCCTAAGGGGGGAGTTACCGGATTGGGTCACTGTTATTGGCGCCAATATGGTCATTGCGCTAGGCTTTCATCTCGCTTTGTATAGTTTATGCTTGTTCCGAGAATACTCTTTAAAATGTACCTACCTCAGCAGTCTGATGATGTTAGCTCTTCTGCTAGGTTTTATTCACTTCACGTACTATGAACCTTCCATCAAGGCTCGAATTATTCTCATTAGTTTCTATTTAGCCTTTGTCACTCTTTGCACTGCCTTTGTGGTGTTAAAGGGTCAACGTGATGACTTGAACTTAGCTACTCGGATGATGGCCTTATCATTTTTGATATATGGCGGATTTATGGTTTTCCGGGTCTTGGTGACGCTATTTTCAGCTGAGCTTCAGGATTTCATGGCAGCCGCACTCATTCATCAACTTGCCTTTTTAATGAGTATTGTTCTTATCGTGTCGATGAGCTTCACAATGCTTTGGTTGATTAATGCAAGGTTGCTTAGGTCTATTCATGACCTGTCTTACAGCGACCCTCTAACGGCACTTGGAAACCGCAGAGCATTAGATGAAATGGTTCCAGTCATCATGAAGCAGGCGGGGACTACGCCTGTTAGTGCCATTATGATGGATATTGATAATTTTAAGTCGATCAATGACCAACACGGACATATTGTGGGTGATCTCGTCATCAAGTCTTTTGCTGAAATGGTTCAAAGTGCAATCAAAACATCGCCAACAGCCAGCGCGTTCCGTTTTGGCGGAGACGAGATAATGATTTTATTGCCCAATGTTAATTTCCTACAAGCACAGGCTATTGCTTGTAAGCTGCGATTGTCTATTTCAGAGATCTCAGCCGTGCAAGGGAATGAGATGTTTCTGACGTCGAGTTTCGGTGTCGCTCAGCTTCACCCACATGAGAATTGGGATGGGTTTATTAGCCGAGCCGACAAAGCGTTGTATCAAGCGAAAACAAACGGTCGCAATATGACTTCAATTTGTCCTAGCCATATTAACGAGCTCGTCACTGCCTGATGATGACAGGTCTTTATGTGTTAGTTTGCCCCGCCACTATTTTGATACAGCCATTATATTGTTGGCTGTGGCGCTGAGTCTGTTTTTTGGCTTTGCGTTAAAGTCTGTGAAGCAGTGGCTTCAGTTTCTTCTGCAGGCGTAAAATGCTTATCTGTTAGCGTCACGGTCATTCCTTCATGCTTCACTGTTGTGGTTGACGCTTCTAGTTGGGCTTGGTTTGTTGTCGCGGGCTCGGCGAATGCCATCATTGAGGTTGTAAAAAAGATCGTTGCTAGTGCGATTTGAGTAAGGGTTTTCATTGGGCTGTATCCTATTGGGTAATGATTAATAGCTGATACGTGCACTATAAAAATTATGTGGAGGCCGTTCTTATCATTTTACGCCACGGTAATATTTATACGGTGGATGAATATGTCACTTGGGTATGATTTCCAGTTCTCTTTGATCCAACCTCTAAGTATGGCGACGTTCAAGTCACTGCCACATCACCAATACCGCTGCGATAGAGAGTAAGATGAGTGCAACAATGTCTTTGCGTGCGATGCTTTGCCCTAACCAGAAGTAGGATATCAACACCATGAAGATCACTTCGACTTGCCCAAGCGTCTTTACGTACGGAACGGCTTGAAGTGACATTGCGCTAAACCAACCCAGAGAACCGATAACACTCGCTAGGCTTGTCATGACGACCAGTTTCGACTTCTTGAATATCAGGCGCAGCGTGTCGCGTTCCTTGAAGAAAAGATACGTGCAGATAATGCATGTCTGAAGGGAAATGACGAGGAACAGCACCCAAGCAGCGCTATGAGGGAAGGGCAACCCTATGCTCAAACTTGCTTCCCGTACCCAAAGAGACGTTAAAGCAAAGGCGGTGCTACAAGCCATACCTAATAAGAACACTCTCGGGGACAAGCTTCGCCAACCAGAAGCACTACTCATGATTAACACGCCTAAAGTACCAATAAGTACGCCAATCCAACCTGTCATTGTTAATGCGGTGCCAAAAAACAACACGGAGAGCACTGCAGAAACGGGAGCTTCACACTTGGCTAATCCTGCGCCTATCGCATAGTTTTCTAGCTTAAATAACATCACCATTAAGCCGGTCGCGAGGATCTGCATAATGGCTGCTGCAATAATGTAGAAAACAAACTCACCCGAAAAATCCGGTGCGGAGACTGGCTGCCATTGATAGAGGGCGTAGAGGTAAATAAGGGCGATTGGGCCAGCCCAAATAAAACGCGCCAACGTCACGCCAGCCACACTCATGGTACCACTTAATTTACTTTGAAAGGCATTGCGCCAAGATTGGCTAAAGGCGGCAAGGAGAGTAAAGGCGATCCAACTAAAAGACATGACGCTTCCATGAGTGATGTAATTTGGTGGTGATACTAACAAAAAATCACATGATAAGAAGTGTCATGATCTGTTTATAGCCACAGGCTCACTTTTATTCTCTATTCGGCAGTAGAGATCTCTTCAACAGTTCGATGCTTTCTTCAGAAGATCGGCTGTTTCTTGTTTTTGAAATAGAACAGCGCGCTGATCGAAATGAACAGTAAGGTGAAGTAATAGAAAAACGAAGACAGTGAGGCCAAGAAGGCAAGGTTCTGCTCTATTTCTTGTTCGGTGTAGCCCTGAGACACCAACTTATAGTAGTAAGCGTACAAGATCCCGATCAGCCCGTATCCGAGGTTAAACATCAAACCTTTGAAACTAAGAACGGTGGCTCTGTTGTGCGATTCGGTCTTTTTATTTAGGTGGTAGCTGATGAAAATGTTCATCGTCATTATGATAAAGATTAATACCAGTGCCGGAATGACCCCGTAAATCGACCAACCTAAACTGATCCAGTAATAAGTCGCCATGCTTGCTAAACCCATGACCACAATGAAGGTTTTAGGCTCAATACTCTCTGCTAATCTTCGGCTTTGTCCTGCCAATATAATCTTAAGCAAACTTATACCCGCACCAATAAAACCAAAGTAGATAATTGGAATATCAATGGCCAGATAGTATTGGCTGTTCATGGTTAGGAACATGCGTGAGGTGTGTTCGAATAGGCTGTAGTAGAGCAAGATGAACAGCACGTAAGGCGTAGCGAATACCCATTTACCTGCATCGATCGTCAATTTAAGACTTGAGATGGTGGTTGCCAATTTGGTTTGGTCGCTTGGCATCACCTTTTTCTCTTCGCGCATATTAATCGCGGCATAGATAGCGATCATCGCAACAAATAGGGTGGCGAACACAGGAATACGCATCAGATCTTTAGTGCTTTCTGGTTCGGCTAGTCCAAGGAAATGAAAGATGTTCGTCATAAAATTCACGTCGTACATCGCCGCACCAATCAGTGTGACAAAGATACCGACCGTTGAGGCGACACGAAGCTGAATTTGCAGCACTCGCGGCCACAGCTCTTCATTGCCTTGTTCTTTTAAGGTGTCGTAAGCCAATGCCTCGTCAGCACCGCTGGCCAGTGCCATCGCTAAGCCACTGAGAATCCGGTTAATCAGAAAGACTATGAACACCAAGTCGGGGTTTCCGGTTGGCACTAAGGCGATCATTGCGATCTCAACAAACATCACAATCGAAGACAGCACCACCAGTTTCTTGCGGCCTAAGGTGTCGGCGAATGCACCCGACGGTACTTCAGCAAGCACAATGGTGGCCGCCCACACTACATTGAGCATCGCGAATTGAGACAGGGTTAACCCGTAATCTAAATAAAGTAGGGTGAATATAGGGTAGTAAAAACGCGCAAAGTAGCTGCTTCTAAACATCAAGAAGTAGCGGACATTGGGAATTTTAAGGATCTCTTTGAGCGTCATGATAATTTCAGTAATTTAGATAACACATCATTATGTATAACCCTTTTACTCTTTTAAATCATGGAATTGTTGCCAAATCCCTAAAATATCTGTTTTAGGTGATCTTCGAGATCATGGTTCATGGTGTGTTATAGGCTTGATGGTCTTCACATGATTTGAGGAAGGGGGAGTGATCTATCTGAGCTTTATGTTGTTCAATTTACGCACGGCATGATTTGTCGATGATTCTTGGGTAGGTAATCGATGGGACAACTCGCAATAAAAAAGGCAGCAATAATTGCTGCCTTTTCATTATTTGATTGGGTAATCATTAAACCCTAATTGCTTGGATATATTTCTACCTGCGTTGTGCAGTAACGCCACATAGTGAGCTTTTTTCTCTTCATCAAATCGAATGGTAGGAAATGAAATTGAGACGCCAGCAATTACGGTACCAAAACGGTCGTAAACTGGAGCTGCGATACAACGTAAGCCTGGCTCTTGTTCTTCATTATCTTCGCCAAAGTGCTGTAGCTTAACCGCTTTAAGTTCATCGATAAGTTGGTCGACGTTTTCAAGGGTATTTTTTGTGCTTTTCACAAACTCGGCGTCTGCCAACTGAGTGCGAACGAATTCTTCGTCACGTTCTGCCAATAAAACCTTACCTATCGCAGTTGTATGCAGAGGATTTCTTCGACCAACGCGCGAGTGCATGCGCAGCGCGAAGCTAGAATCGATCTTGTGTATGTAGATGATAGAGCCATGGTCCAACGCACCTAAGTGAATGGTTTCATTAGTCTCTTCTGAAATCACACGCATCTCTTTCTCTGCAATTGTGATCATATCAACCCACTCGAGTGATTTTGAACCAAGTTCGAACATCTTTAATGTGAGTGAGTATCGGTCAGCTTCGCCTTGTTGAGATACATAGCCAAGCATTTTCATTGTTTGTAGAAAGCGGTAGGTAGTGGCTTTAGACATCATTAGACGTTGTGAAAGGTCTGATACGCCTATTTCCTTCTGTTCCCCCAGAGATTCAAGAATATTAAAAACTTTTAATACCGATGAAACGGCTTCTGGTTGGGTGGACTTCTCCATTTTTCTTCCTTTGGGCTATCTAATATCAAGACAAAATACCACTTTTCGTAATTTCTAAAAAGCCTTTTCAAAAAAATAAAAAACGAGAACGATCGACTTCAAAGTTTTAACTTAATTAGAAATTATTTTTGAAATGTCGTTTCAAAAATAATTGTCAGCAACGAATTTATGTTTTATTGTATGACTAAATCGAGTGGGCGACATTACAGAAATGCCACAACACTAAACGTAATTGAGGAAGCGAACATGATGTTAGAGTCATTCAATCTGGAAGGTAAAGTAGCGATAGTGACGGGTTGTGATACCGGTCTTGGTCAAGGTATGGCAATTGGTTTAGCTGAAGCCGGATGTAAAGTGGTTGGCGTAAATCGTGTTGAGCCAACAGATACCATTGAAAAAATGAATGCAGCGGGTCATACGTTTTTAGACGTGCGTGCCGACCTTCTAAAGCAGGAAGATATTCCTGGAATTATAGATAAAGCGCTGACTGAGTTTGGCCACATCGACATCCTTGTTAATAATGCCGGCATTATTCGCCGAGAAGACGCGATTGAGTTCTCTGAGCAAAACTGGGATGACGTAATGAACATCAATACTAAGACCGTTTTCTTTATGTCTCAGTCGGTTGCGAAGCAGTTTAAAGCGCAAGGCACTGGCGGCAAGATCATTAATATCGCATCAATGCTCTCTTTCCAAGGTGGTATTCGTGTTCCTTCGTATACTGCGTCTAAGAGTGCTGTAATGGGCATCACCCGTGCAATGGCGAACGAATGGGCGAGCGATAACATTAATGTTAATGCGATTGCACCTGGATATATGGCAACCAACAATACTCAAGCACTGCGTGAAGATGCTGATCGTAACCAAGCTATTCTTGAGCGCATTCCTGCTGATCGCTGGGGTACACCAAAAGATGTCGCTGGCCCATGTGTGTTCTTAGCATCACCGGCATCGGATTACATTAATGGTTATACCATTGCTGTTGATGGTGGATGGTTAGCACGATAAAGATTTTTGTAATATAAGATGGTTAACGAGATCGTTGCACAAGCTGTAGGGCTAGTAAGTTTCCTTCTCGGCCTTTCGACCTTTTACCAGAAGGACGACAAAAAGCTCAAAGTGGTTATGTTGATGTTGAACGTTAACCATCTTATTCACTTTTTATTATTGGGTTCCATTACATCGGCAATCGGTGCTTTGATTTCAGCATTAAGAACTGGCACCGCGATGTATACCAAATCGCCGTGGGTTGCAGGGTTATTTATTGCCCTCGCGGTTGGCAGCGGAATCGGTTTTGCTCAGCATTGGTATCAACTTCTGCCTTTAGCGGGAACGATTATTGGAACGTACTCAATATTTAGATTGAACGGTATTGCACTAAGAGTCGGCTTTTTATTGGGAGCTGCATGCTGGCTAACTAATAATCTGATTATTGGTTCAATTGGTGGCTCGCTGATGGAAATATCAGTGATAGGGATTAACCTCGTTACTATTTTTCGTCTATACCAAGATAACGCCCAGTGCAAAATTACGCCGCAACAACAGGAATAAAAACGACATGTTTGTGTATAACGAAGACGTGAAAATGGAAGATCTTGGCGCGGGAGTTTCTCGCAAGGTGCTTGCTCATAGCGAGAACGTGATGGCTGTAGAAGTTCATTTCGAAACAGGCGCTGTTGGTGCGTTGCATACCCATCCTCATGAGCAGCTCACATACGTTTTGTCGGGAGCCTTTGAGTTCACTATTGGCGATGTAACGAAAGTGGTGTGCGCAGGCGACACTATGTACAAAGAGCCGGGTATCGAACATGGCTGTGTTTGCCTAGAAGCCGGCGTATTAATTGATAACTTTACGCCAATGCGTAAAGACTTTGTTTAAGCTCTAGATTTTTTAGAACGAACATTTGAGCACTAATTTTTAAATTTGCAGTAATGCTGCGGGAGAAAGTAAATGAAAATCGCACTAATGATGGAAAACAGTCAAGCAGGCAAAAATGCAATGGTATCAGCTGAACTAGAGTCAGTTGCTGGTGGTTTTGGTCACGATGTTTTCAACCTAGGAATGACAGACGAGAATGATCACCACTTAACGTATATTCATCTAGGTATTATGGCGAGCATTCTGATTAACTCAAAGGCGGTTGACTTTGTTGTGACAGGATGTGGCACTGGCCAAGGTGCTTTGATGTCGCTGAACTTACATCCAGGCGTGGTTTGTGGTTACTGTTTAGAGCCTTCTGATGCGTTCTTGTTTAACCAAATCAACAACGGCAACGCTATCGCGCTCGCTTTTGCGAAAGGTTTTGGTTGGGCTGGTGAACTGAACGTTCGTTACATCTTTGAAAAAGCGTTCACAGGTGAGCGTGGTCAAGGTTACCCGTTAGAGCGAGCAGAGCCACAACAACGCAATGCCGCGCTTCTTAATGAGGTAAAAGCAGCGGTAGTGAAGGATAACTTTATTGATTCACTGCGCGCTATCGATCAAGATCTAGTGAAGACTGCTGTGGGTAGCCCTCGTTTCCAACAGTGTTTCTTTGATAACTGCCAAAACCAAGAAATTGCAGATTATGTTCGTTCGCTTTTGGACTAATTCTAACGCTTGATTTCAGAGAGCCAGCCCAATGAGGCTGGCTTTTTTATATCCGGTGTTTGGATAATTAGTGGCTGATATTCAGTAAATACCAAGCGATAGGCGCCTGAGTCATGGCTTGGTATACCTCCTAGGCTCGTAATTTGGTCGCTATATCCCTAGGTTACTTGATCTATTTTTGCTCCTTCTCGCCACGATGTATCCAAATATCCATCAATGATCTTTTCAACCTAAAAAGCGCTGATCTCAATAATCCAACCTCGATCTCATTTGTATGACTTTTGCATTATTTGGATCACAAAAATCACAGATCACCCTTAAATAAAATGTCGTTAATGCAATAATGAAACGGCATTTTAAAAATTAAATCATTTAAACGGAACAATAATGAAAAGGGGTTCGTAATGAATATCGACATGCTCGTTGTTGGTGTCTATTTTATCTTTATGATAGCGATTGGCGTCATCTTCAAACGTTTTGCAGGCAGCTCTACCAGTGATTACTTTCGTGGAGGAGGCAAGATGTTGTGGTGGATGGTTGGCTCTACCGCATTCATGACGCAGTTTAGTGCTTGGACATTTACTGGCGCTGCGGGTAAAGCTTTTACCGATGGGTTCCCAATCATGGTTATTTTCATGGCGAACGCATTTGGCTTTCTACTTTCGTGGTTGTTCTTTTCATACCGCTTTCGACAAATGCGTGTTGTTACACCTATTGAAGGTGTGCGTCGTCGCTTCGGTGCAACGAATGAACAAGTGTTTACGTGGGCGACAATGCCGACAAGTGTGGTTTACACCGGCATTTGGCTAAATGGTCTCGCACTCTTCGTTAGTGCTGTGTTTAAAGTGGATATCGAAACCACGATCGTTGTGACTGGCTTGATTGTTCTCTTCATTTCAGTTCTGGGTGGAGCATGGGGGGTTGTTGCTTCAGACTTTGTACAAATGGTTGTGATCATGGCGGTGACGGTGGTTTGTGCTGTGGCTGCATTGGCAAAAATTGGTGGTCCAGCGAATCTTATCGAGCAATTCCCTGCCGACAGTGTCATGGGTTCTGATATGAACTATCCATTGCTGTTCGTATCTTGGTTTATCTTCATGTTCGTTAAGCAGCTGCAAAACATCAACAACATGCAAGATTCATATCGCTTCTTAACGGCGAAAGATTCTGTTAACGCACGTAAAGCGGCACTCCTTGCGTTTGTATTGATGCTGGTTGGACCTGCAATTTGGTTCTTACCACCTTGGGTAACGGCAATTATCTATCCTGAAGCGGCAACTGTGCACGCGGCTGAACTTGGTAGTAAAGCAGCTGATGCAGTCTACCTAGTGTTTGTCGAAAACGTCATGCCGGTTGGTATGGTGGGACTTCTTATGTCGGCTGTATTTGCAGCAACAATGTCTTCAATGGATTCAGGTCTAAACCGAAATTCAGGTGTGTTCGTGCGTAACTTTTACGCGCCAATCATGGACAAAAATGCGGATGACAAGAAGCTGATGCGAGTAAGTCAGTTTATGACCATGGTCTTTGGCATATTGATCATCATGGTGGCGTTGTTCATTAACTCTCTTCGTGGCTTGAGCCTTTTCGATGCAATGATGTACGTAAGTACGCTGTTACAGATGCCAATTCTAGTGCCGCTATTCTTCGGTATGTTTATTAAGAAAACGCCCGACTGGGCAGCTTGGGCGACATTGGCTGTGGGCATGTTGGTGTCTTACATCGTGAGTTTTGTGCTTACAGCAGACGTCGTTGCCAATCTATTAAACCTAGAGGTTCCGTTCACAGGACGTGAAGCGAGTGACCTAAAAGTTCTGCTTGGGGTTATTGGTCACCTTGTGATCACGGGTGGTTTCTTCTGTCTAACAACTAAGTTCTACAAAGAGCCAGTGGGCAAACGAAACACAGAACTTAAAGAGTTTTGGAGTGATGTTGCGACTCCTGTTATCGAAGAGGAAGGACAAGATGAAATGGATCGCCAACAACGCGACATGCTAGGCAAACTCATTCTGGTTTTCGGTGCACTTGTAACTGCGATGGTACTAATCCCGAACCCGTTCTGGGGTCGCATGGCCTTTATCTTCTGTGGCGCAGTGATTGTTACTGTGGGTTCTCTGTTATTGAAGAGTGCGAGGAAAACGCCTCGGTTAGAAGTATCTACATCCAAGTAATCGGCAATAACTAGTCATGTAAAAGTAACAAGGGTATAGGCCAGAGGGGACGCTCTCTGGTTTATATGAACCACCTCGTAGAGGGGTTTTAGGAAACAATTTCATGATTGAATTTTTCCCTAAAGTTCATCAATACAGTTTTTTACAAGAGTTTGAATTATGTCTTCATACATACACAAAGATTTTCTATTGCAGGGGGACACTGCCAAGCGTTTATATCACGATTACGCGGCAGGGCTTCCCATTATTGATTATCACAACCACCTAGATGCCAAAGAGATTTATGACAACCATCAATACGACAATATTGCTCAGGCTTGGTTGAGTTGCGATCACTACTTGTGGCGTGCATTACGAAGTAACGGAGTCGATGAGCATTACATCACAGGTGATGCGAGTGATTATGAAAAGTTTCAAAAGTGGTGTGAGACCATGCCGTATCTTATCGGCAATCCGCTGTATCACTGGTGTCATTTGGAGCTTAAGAGATACTTCGGTCTCGATTTACTACTCAACTCAGAGAATTGCGAGGTTATTTGGCAACACTGTAATCAAAAACTCAGCCAAGAGTCTCACCGATTCCAAAGTCTGCTTAAAGAGAGTCGAGTCGATACCTTGTGCACTACCGATGATCCACTTAGCGATTTGAGGTATCACGATAAACTGAATCGTTCAGAATTTACTGTACAAGTCTTGCCGACATTTCGCGCTGACAGTCTGATTGAAATAGAGAATCAAAGTAGTTTTCAAAAGACACTCGATTCACTGGCGTTCATCAGTGACATTAATATCGTCGATTTTGCAAGCTACGCTCAAGCAATCACGTCTCGTGTGGACTATTTTGCACAGCATAACTGCCGATTATCTGACCTAGGGTTAAAAGTTGTAGATTTTTCACACTATCACCCTGATGTACTTGATCAAGCTATAGCAAAGGTCAAACGTGGTGATGCGCTGAATAGTGAAGAAATCTCGCAGTTTAAGACGGCCGTTTTTGAAGTGCTTGGCAAGGCTTATCATAAGCATGGTTGGTCGATGCAAATTCATATTGGAGTGTTAACTAATGTGAATAAGCGCCGCTTTGATGATCTAGGCGGCGGTACGGGTTTCAGTGTTATCAGTGACAACCCAATTGCAGAAAACCTGAGTCATTTATTGAGTTTGTTAGATCAAGACCGCCAACTCCCTCAGACCATCGTATATAGCCTTAACCCGAAAGATAGCCCTGTACTTGGGTCAATTATAGGCGCCTTTCAAGACAGTGATGCGCAGCCAGGTAAAGTGCAGCTTGGTTCTGCGTGGTGGTTTAACGATCATAAGGCGGGTATGGAAAAACAACTTCAAGACCTAGCAAATTTAGGGGCTCTAGGACGTTTTGTCGGAATGTTAACCGACTCTCGCAGCGTGTTCTCACTCTCTCGTCATGACTATTTTCGTCGCATTCTATGTAACTTACTCGGTAAGTGGGTCGATGACGGGGAATTACCGAATGATGAGCCTTTGCTTAAACAGAGTGTCGAGAATATCTGTTATCAAAACGCCAAACAATACTTCAATTTTCATTCATCTAAAGATTTAGTATAGGTATCCATTATGCTGCAGTTTACCTCTCAGGAAATGGCGGTCATTCGTCAAAATGCCAGCCAAGAGATCATCGAACAAATTATTCATGATAATCAGGTTGTGCTTACTTCAGACACTCTCGTTCCACCTGATGCCCGCGCAACATGGAATTTATATTATTTTTGCCCCACGCATGGGGTTCGCTTAAGTTGGGATAGAGACCGACCCACTGAACATGTATGTCCTGTTGATGGCGAGGTGCTTACTGGGGAACCTTATGACGGTGCATGGTGGCGTTGGCTTAATGGGCTCAATTCGAAAGCGTGTAATGACCTAGGCTTGCTTTGGCACATTACTCAAGACCGCAAATACTTCGAAAAAGTTCGTGAGATCTTATTGGGTTATGCAGAATATTACCCGAATTACGAAGAACATGGCGGTATTCCATATAACGGTCCAGGAAAAGCAAATGCGCAGACTCTCTGTGAAGCGAATTGCAATATTGATTTTGCCCGAGGCTATGATTTCGTTAAAGAGCAGTTGAATACCGAAGAGCAATTGTTCATTGAACAGCGCTTGTTACGTGAAGGCGCTGAGTTCCTGATGCAACATCGAGCTGATCAATTGCATAACCATGAAATGAAGATTTCTGCGACTATTGGCGTGATAGGCTTGATACTTGGTGAGCGAGAATTCATCGACTTTGCGGTGAGCACCCCTTATGGCTTGAAGTATCAGTTAGAGCATGGTGTAAAAGGGGAGGGCTTATGGTTTGAAGGTTCTATCCATTATCATTACTACGCTTTACAAGCACTTCTGAATTTCGAAAAAATGGCATGTAAAACAAGGTACTCACTACAATCGGTGCCAAACTTCCATACCATGTTGGCGTTCCCGCTCAAGCTACTCATCAATACGGGTGACTTTCCACGTCTGAACGATTGTATTGCCGGTCAAGAGAAGTTAACTCATAGCCACCTGTTCGAATTCGGGTATCGCGAGTTCCGAGACCCTTTATTTGCATCGGCGTTACAGAGCATCTATCAAGATAAGCCACGCAACAATATCGACGCGCTGTTGTACGGTGTTGATGCATTACCTGTGGCAGAGCCGCTTATGTGCCAATCTATTCATGCAGAACAATCAGGCGTCACGATCATGCACGATCGAGAGCACGATAACATGCTATTAATTAAGCACTCTCCGTATGGTGGTGAGCATGATCACTATGATCGACTAGGGATGATCATTACTCGAAATGGTAAAGAAATTTTGCCTGATTTGGGAACAACAGGGTACGGTGCTGAACTGCATTACGGGTATTATAAAAATACGGTGACGCACAACACCTTGGCGGTGAATCAGAAGAATCAACCGCCAGCCAACCCTCAAGTGAATACGTTTGTAAAAGAACAGTCCTACACATGGTTAGACACACAAACAGATTGGTGTGGTGAGTTACCGACGGTCGATAGCCATACTATTGTTCAGTGGGATTTAGCCGCGTACAAAGACGTTGTGTTTCGCCGTCAAATTCTGTGGTTAGGGGATGTGGCGATTGAATTCAATACTGCGGAAAACCCTCACCACCAACAACTAGATTTGGTCTGGCATGTCAGAGGGCAACACAGCGCTTTGATGGAGGCACAAGGTTGCGACAATCCACTAGATGGGCCTTTAGCAAGAATGACGAGCTGCCATGAGATGCCTCTTAAAGCGTCCACTAATTTACATTATTCGATTGATGGACAAACCGAATTTAATCAGCAGCTGATAACGGATAGTTCAGCGACTCTGTTGTTGGGGTATGCGCCAGACAACCCTGCAACCAGTGATTTAGCTTACACGATTTTGCGTAGCCAAGAAGCGGTTCTTAAAGTTGCCACGGTACATAACTTGACGCAAAACGATGAGGTTCGAGTTTCTGATATCGAGTGGCGAACGGACGTTATCAATTTAAGGTTGGTAAGAAATGGAGTGGCACAATCTATTTCAATTAACCAAGAAACGGGTGTTACTTTATTCGTTTGATCGAACAACAATATTAAAGAATTGTAACTCGCTGAATTTTACGAGTTCACCCCAAAATAAAAATCCCCTCAAGAACCTTTCTTAAGGGGATTTTTTATCAGTCGTTGATTAGCTTGTTAGCCGTTAGCCATCTACTCTTCATCTTTGGTTAGGTTCCTAAGACGATACCCTTGGTTTTTACAATTTGGCCAAAGTAAAAAAGAGGAGCATTGAGGCTCCTCTTTTATCGTAGGTCGTAAAGGGCTTAATCGTTAGTACATAGACTTAACGGCTAGTCCACACGCTTAAAGTTAGGCAGTAAGGTTTCTGGCTGCTGCGCTACAAATGCTTTACTTGGTGAGTATGCGCGGAAGTAAACAAACCAGTTTTCGTCTTCTCGAGTTTGCACCCAGTTAGCCTCATTAACGCCCGCTGGCTTAGTTGGTGAAAAGTGGAAGGTGTAATTGCCTTGTGCATCTTTAACTGTCCCTTCAATGTTAGAACCCACGTCGGCACGCTCAATATCGTTGTCGATGATGGCGCGGTTCTCTACGTTGTAGACTGTAATTGTCCAGAACAAATCGGCGAAATTTACATCTCCATCTAGCGTCAAAGTATAGTGGTTACTGCCATTTAGCCCTTTGCCATTGTCGTCACGGTAGTTGTCTAGGTAGATCTGACCCCAGCCGCCATTTTCAAAACCGTGCATTGCTACGTCGTTAGTTACAGCTTCATAGAACCAAGCTGCACGTCCATCGAGATCCATACCGTAGTAACGATCTTGGTTTGGTGTTGAAGCCGTCGCGACTTCCCAAAAGTTGCCTTCTTTACCGTAAGCTGCGTGTGGCAAGCGTTCTGTTTTGTTGAAGTCGATATTCTTAACCATAGCTTCCCCCATAACTACAGCTTGCTCTAAGATTTCACGCTGCTGACCTGATGGTTCAAACGTCTTACCTTTCTCAATACCCAGTGGGCGTAGCATGTCGTGCATCATGCGATCACGCTCTGCTACTGGTTCTGCTTGAATGGCTTCATTCAACGTATTCCAAAATGCCATACCTCTTGGGTGTTTGGCATCTTCACCACGCTCAGGGAAGTTTACGCCGTTATCACTCAGTGGCTTGCCGTTAAGGTCGGTAATTTTCAGGGCCTCTAAGTCTTTCATACGTTGCTGGTCTGAATTTGCCATTAAGCGAACGCCGAAGAAAACATAGTTGGTGTCTGACTCAAAAACCTTAGCGCCTTTTGGCAGGTTGCTCGGTGTTTCAGACCCTTTGGCTTTTACCACGTAGATGCCCGGCTCAGTCATCTGAGAAATACCGATTTGCCACATAGTGTGTACTGCGCCGCGCAGTTCATTTGTGGGGATTTCTATAATAACGGGCTCTTTTTCTACGTTAAACCAAGTAATCGCGTAAGGCGTAGAGGTGTTGTAAGTTAAGCCTCCTAGCTTAGATTCATGAGACTCAACATAAGTAATTTGACCATCCTCTGCACCCATGTCGGCATAGGCTTGTTTCCATGCGTAGTTTGACACCAAAGGGACGGACCAAATGTAAGCTTGTGACGCGCGTTGATAGTCCATCAGTTCGAACAGTTTTGCTGAGCTTTCTTGTGTTGGAATACCATGAAGAAAGTCGGTTTCGAAAGTGAAGTCTCCCGCACGTGTTTGAAGGGTTTCTGTTGGGTTATCGTTTCCAGCAATCGCCGTTGCTGAAAACAAGGCTGTTAAAGAAACGAGCATCGCTGTTGATCGCAGTGGATGTGTGAAAGTACCGGTAAGGGCTTTAGATATCATGTTCATAATGTGTCCTCAAAACTTAAACTTATTCGTTCAAGCGAAACCGGCTCGTTAAAGCCGAAATCACTACTTAAAATTGGTAGTTAAATTCGATGCGGTGATCACCGTCTTCGATACTGGTGTTTTCTGTCCAGTTTGCGAAATAACGAACGTTGGCTCTAGGATTGATTTGATAGCTCGCTGCAAATTCATGTGCGAGTACTGAATCATTGCCCTCAAACCCAAAATCTTTGAACGTTGAAGACCCTGACATTGTGCCTAAATACATGGGGTTGTAGTTCAACCAAACCTTATCGGTAAGTTGCATTTTTGCGTACATACCCGCCACGTAGAAAGTACCGTGCATGTTGTAGCGGTCGCGAAGCTGATCGGCGTCGAGATCGCCTCCAGTGCCTTCAACCAACTCTTCACCAGCAGCAACACCGACACCCGCAAGTGGGTAGAAATTAAACATGCCCATTTGTGGTAATGCCTGAATAAAGCTATAAGACGCGCTACCTTGGTTGCTATCGAAATCCCAAGACATATCAACTTGAGTACCTCGACCGTTGGTTAGGTCTACTCCAAAGTTTCTAAAGCGGATCGAGTCAATACTGTCGTCGGCACCTCGGTTGTTCCAACCAACAGCTTCACCAGCGATGCCTTTGATTTCGAAGACATTCATGCCCATGGTTGTGTCGCTGCCTGTGTCGTAGGTTTGTCCTACTTTGAGGTTTAAGCCTTTATCTGTGTAGCCGAAGCCAGCTTGTGTGTAGACCGCCAATGGGTCTGACATGTCTTGAACTTCTGTTTCTTCAGCGATAACACCGCTGGCCAACAAAAGAGGAGTTAGGGAAAGGATAGAACGTTGTAATAACATAGCTGCCTCATAGAATTATCTCACTACATCCGTGTACATCGTGAAGGTGGGACAACTATACAAAGTGGACTTTGTTAAGTTAATTCATATAAACTTAACCATTCGTTAAGCAATACTTTATGGTTAGCTATGAAACTGAACAACGTCGACCTGAATTTATTGAAAGTGTTTGTGGTGGTATATCAAGAGAAGAGCTTGCGAAAAGCCGCTGAGAAGCTGTTTGTTTCGACACCTGCCGTTAGCCAAAGCATCAAGAAGCTTAAGGAGTCTCTAGGTGAAGAATTGTTTGTGTTGTCCCATAAGCAGTTTTTGCCAACCCCTTATTCAGACAACCTGTATCGACGAGTTTTTCCTTTATTGGACGGGCTATTCACGGCGATAGAAGAAGGAAAGCAGTTTAATCCTGCGGATTTAAGCGAAGATTTCAAGATAGAGGCAAACCCTCATATCCTGCCTTGGTTGACGCCCGCTCTTTTTCATAAGCTATCAATAGAAAGTCCATTTTCAAGGCTGATCAGTCATACGAGTTCCCAAAATTCTTTAGAAAGGCTCAAAAGTGACGAGGTTGATTTTGTCATTCACTTTGAAGCTGAGAATTTGCCTGCTGAGATCATTGCTGTACCGCTCGTGAACTTAAAGTTTGTATTGGCAGTGAGAGAAGATCATCCTTTCAAGGCGTCCATCGCAACGATTGATGATTTGTTGTCGTTTCCATTTGCTCACGTTGACCTTGCTTATTTCGACCAAAACAAACATTCGCGGTTGGAAGAGGAAGTATTAAGCCAAGGTAAGACAATTAACATGGCACTGCGAACGACTTCTATTGTTGGGTTAATTGAAACGATCAAGCACTCCAATATTATCGCTCCTTGTATGCCTCCGGTGATTGAACAACATAAAGGCGTATTGCGCTCAATCGCGATTGAGGGGTTGGAAGAGGGCCCCGAGGAGATGGAGGTGTTCGCCTATCTTCATAAGAAAAACCAGCACTCAGCCAAATACAAATGGCTGCTGGATTTGATTGAAACGGCGATGGCAGAGGCTAATCACCAGTAAGAGCTAGCTTTGTTTTTCAACTTTTAGAGATGCGGTAACTAACCTCTGAATACCTCTTCGATACACGATTCCAACCAGCGCATTTTCGGTTGATTGCGATGTTTACGCCCGATAGTCATGCCAATATCGCCATTTGGTATATTGGGCATATGAGGAAACTGCACAAAGGAAAATTCATCTGAAAGCGAATTAGCCAGTAGTTTTGAGCATGGGAATAATACGTCGCTCTGTTTCACTATAGACAATAAGCTGTGTAAGTAAGTCGAACGTATTTTGACCTCAGTCTTGATGCCGACATCGGCTAACACGTTTGGTGCTAACGCAATATTGTCGTTCCAATCACTGACGACCAAGCTCGCTAATTGCAAAGGTTCTTGCTGGTCACTTTTCAATAATGTGTTGGCAAGTGGGTGGCCTGTGCGGCAAACCAATACAAAATCATCACTTGCGATACGTTTCTGGTATACCTGTTTAGATAGTTCTAATGGGTAATAATTGACCCCTAAATCAACCTCGCCAGAGGTGATCAAATCCAACGTATGGGCACCCCAATCCACAATGTTCACTTTCACCTTCGGCGCCTGTGTTAACAATATTTGAGTTAGCTTTGCGGAGATGCTGTTGGCAATAAATCCGTTAATCGCGATGTTCACAGTGCCATCAAACTGAGCAACATCAAATTCAGACTTTGGTTCAAGTACTTGTTCTAACTGCAGCAATACCGGTAACAAGGTCTGCTTAATTTCAAGCAACTTGGCGGTCGGTTCTAGGCCATGTTGTGAGCGTATAAACAACTCATCGTTAAAGTACTCACGTAGCTTTTGTAGTGAACGACTGATAGAGGGTTGGCTTGTAAACAACAGATCTGAAGCCTTGCGTGTATTCTTTACCTCAACCAACACCTTCAATACTTTAAGTAAATTGAGGTCTAGTTGTTTAAAGCGGTTACTCATCATCGCGAGACTCCATCATCGAAACTGTTGAGATATACCCATATTGTATATCTTGATTTCATATAATCAATTGGAGTATATCACGCAGCATCTACATACTGAGCTCATCGAAACAAACACGAGAAACTATTATGAAGAAAACGACGTTAGTGACGCTATTGGCGTTAACTGCATTTGGCGTAACGGCCGCAGACAATAACAGCTCAGCGGTTTATGACCACGCGGCTATCGGTGGTGTTAATTGGGATAACTATCCTGAAGCGGAGTCTGACTGGAACTTCCTTGGCCTGCAAAACAAAGTGGGTGTTAACCATTGGCTGCACGCTGACCCAGTATCCAAAGACGCGCAAACGGTGATTCGCTCAAATCGTGATGTCGTTTATTCAACTATGGTTGTGGATGTATCAGAAGGCGCAACATTCCATGTGCCAGGCGAAGACAACGATTACTTCCAGATTATTCATATCATGGACGAAAATCATCTTGTGCATAAAGTGGTTCGCCGAGGTGAAACACTTCACCTAACGGCAGATGATTTGACGACCGGAACTCATGTTCATGTGCTAGCAAGAACGCGTATAGCAGATTCTATTGAAGACACTAAGCGCCGTCAGAGTTTACTTTCTATCAAAGCGAACTCTAACAAGCCTTATCAGGGCAAAGGCTATAACCCAAGTGACGTTGAAAACTACCGACTGAAACTTATTAATAACGTGATGCAACACGGCGCGCCTATTGAAGGGTTAAAGGGATTTGGTGCGACTTTGGATGACGTAGAAGACCACCACTTCAAATACGTGACGGCATTTGGTTATGCTGGGTTACCTGCAGACACTGCGCAGTATCTAGAGCGTGTTCCTGGCCAAGGTAAAACAACGTGCCAAGAGTGGACGATTCCAACGCCAAATTTGGACTTTGAGGGGCGCGGTGGTTACTACTCTCTAACCACTTATGGAGCGGATGGTTGGATCGACTCTGAGCACTTCTATGCTTCTGGTGAATCCATGCGTGATAACGGTGATGGCACAGTGTCTGTCACATTCAATTGTGGTACCGGTACAGCTTATGATTTTGAAGTGTCTGAAGGTTGGGCTGGTGTATTACGTTTGTACGAGCCAGTCGATGTGAATGAAACTTTGGAATACATGGAGACGCTGCGTCAGATTGAGATTAAAGAGCTTTAATATCTTTTCTAATGGCTGAAATGTTCCCAAATAAAAATCCCCTCAAGAACCTTTCTTGAGGGGATTTTTTATCAGTCGTTGATTAACTTGTTAGCCATTAGCCATTAGCCATTAGCTACTCTTCACTTTCGGTTTCTTTGGGAGCATTCGACGCCCAGCCTTTTTCAAGCCAGTTATCGAGCACGTGTTGCAGCGCGTTCAAAGAGGTTGGTTTCTCTAGGCGACCATCCATCAACTTGCTGATCATATCTAACTCGTGCTGTCCTGATTCGCCAGACAAAGCAATGATTGGCGTTTGAGGAGAGCGTGCCTTGATGATTTGGCTTGCGTCAAAACCATTCATTATCGGCATTTGTACGTCCATTAAGATCAAATCGACCTTGTGTGTTTTGAACAGCTCGACGGCATTCTCGCCGTTTTTAGCTTGTAAGCTATTTACGCCAAGTCGACTCAGGTACATCTGAACAAGCGTGCGTTGCACTTCTTTATCATCGACGATAAGCACGGTTGGAGCCAAATGGTTCTCTGGGGTTAGCGCACTTGTTGGTTCTGAACTTTGCGTTTTCGCTTGGTTATCTGGCTTAGCTTCTGCGTTGGTTTTGTTTTCAGTTGCGTTTTGATTACTTTTCCAATCATTGAAGTAAGGCGTACGAAGTGCGTCTGCTTTGGGTGCATTGGGTACCACCGGGAAGTACAGGTGGAATTCAGTAAATTCCCCAAGTTTAGAGTGGCACTCAACTCGGCCGCCAAATGAACGCATCACTCGTTGGCAATAACCGAGTCCTAGGCCGCTACCACCACTTTTTTGGTACGAGAAGAAATCATCAAAAATTTTATGCGTAATGGCTTCGTCAATGCCGGGGCCAGTATCTCGGAATATCAGAACGTTCTCGTAAAGTCCGGTGTTGGTGCTGATCTCAATTTGGCTTTCTGGGTAAGAATCAAAGTAATAGATTGCATTGCGTATCAGGTTGAAAATGACGAAGTTGAATAAGGTTTCATTCAGCTTTGCTACAAAATCAGCGTGTTGTGGTAAACGAATGCGTTCAATGATCTTTTCATTCTCAAAACCATAGTGGCTTACGGCTTGATCCACGGCTTTGTGGATAGAGGTCATGGTCACAGGGCCGTGTTCAGGCGTACTGTCACTGACTTCGCGCAGGATAATATCAATCAGTTGTCGCCCGCGTTGAATCGCCGCTTGGCCATTCTCAATATCCTTTAGGATTTGTTTAGCTGGGGCTTGGTTATCAATGTGCTGTTTTAACACCTCAAAATGCAGCTGCACTTGAGCCAGCGGGTTACGCATTTCGTGTGCGATAGAATTAGCTAGAGCGCGACTTTGGCGAATGCGTCTATCGGCTTCAATGGTGCTTTGAACACGAGTTAACAAGGTTTGCAGTGCAGAGATCTCTTCGTTAGAGAACATCTTATCGTTGCTCTTGTGTGACGAGACCAATAAGTGCGTGACCGATTTCCCCTGACCAAATAAAGGCATCACCAAAGCGGTGTCGTTTGAACTCATCTTGTCATACAGGGCTTTTATCGAGCGCTTAGCTGGCGCGGTGTAATCAAGCTCCTGAGACAGCTCATCGAACACTAAAACGGACTTGTTGGTAGACAGATAATCTTCGTAGAAGGTTTCGTTGTAGTTGCTGTTCACCAGACGCAGCTTGTCTTCAGGGATCTGCAGTAGGCTGCCTAATCGACGCATTGCATCATCAATCGACAGCTTGAAATCGTCTTCTAGTGAGAGGATCTGTTGTACTGGCGTTTTCTTGTTGCCGTAGACAAAGAACGAGGCGTAGTGGCTTACGCGTTTGTAGAGAACATGCCAAGTGATGCCGATAATCGCACAGATTGGGATAGCAACGAGCCATTGACTGTCGTCTGTCAGCGGGATAAATATCGCGCCAAAAGGGATCACCAAAATAGCACAAACCAACATCGCATTTAGGCTCATGTACGCCAGGTATTTCACGCTGTAGAAGCGTGAGGTCAGCAGGGCATAGCCAACGAACAACATTTCACTTATCGACAAAGCTGGTGGCAGCCAAGTGAGCGAGAAATCACGCAAGAAGTAGGTCATGCCTAGGTGGATCGTCGCAGTAGACAGCATGAAGACTAATATGCCTGCGATCATGTAGTTGGTTTTAGCTAAGGTCAGCTTGCTGCTGTTGGCGCGCATGGCCACTAGGTTGAGCAGTGTCAGGATAACAAAGCTAATCATCCCAATGAAGAAGTACGGCGTATGCGGGCCAAACTCAATCACGAACTGGCTTGGGCCTGCAATGGTGACGTGTTCAACGGTTAACCCCGGACTTAAATTGATAAAGAAGGAGTAGACGGTTAAGGTGACGAAAATGGCTTGTTGCCACACATGAACCTTACCGTTACGTTGTTCGGCGGCGAGTTTACACGAGAAGTAATAGGCAAAGGCAAACGCAAAGAATGAGGCGAGGTTGGCAAACTTTGCGGCGAACACGGCGGCCGAGGCCCCAAGCTCTGGTAATAAGTCGGTATGGAAATAAGCGTTACTGCTGATCCACGCAACAATGCAGATCGAATACGCGATGTAAGGGGCATGGTGTGTCCCCGCGATCACTTCGTTCTTCTGTTTCAGGCGATAGCAGTAATAGAACAACCACATGACAACCACAGCCACGGTTGCAAGCAGTGTGATTGCTTTTGCATAGATGATCGCCTCTAGGCCGAAATCAAACATGTTCATCCTTTTTCACCGAGCTAGTTTTTCCTGCCGAGCGCGACTTTTCTAATGACTTTCTGCTCTCTCGCACTGCGCGTTTGTAGCTCCGAAAATCGATATTATTGAACGCTTTTACCATCATCTCGAAATTCCAGAACCCTCGATAAATTGTTGTGCCATCATCATTTAATTCGCAATACCCAGCATGGAAGTACGCATTCGAATCAATGGTTTGATAAAACTGAAGCATGAAAGGTTGCTCGATAATAGTGAAGCCAATCTTATAGCCTATTTGGTGTAACACACTCATCAGCTCTTTTTGAGCAAGGTAGAGGAAATAGAGCTTTTGTTGGGTATTGCCACTGACTGTCAGACGCAACACTTCACATAGGGCATTTTTGTCGGACAATTGTAACTGGAATTGTTGGTCAAATTCTGGGAGAGAGTAACATTTTGACAGTGTAGGCGGTGTGAAAAGTTGTAACCCTGAGAGTTCATCGTAGCCGTAATTGGGTAAACAGTATTGCCATTGCTCATTGCTGAACGGCGGTGCGTAGCTTAGCCAAGTGTCATTCTTAGACCAGTCTTGAATCAGCGCAGAGGAAACCAGTGTTGGAAAGGCTTCATCGACTGGATGTTTGAGCAGAATAAAATGCTTACCTGCCTGAGAAAGGTGTAATAAAGGCAGCATCTCAAACCATTTTTCACCCTTGATGAATACCTCAAGGTTGCTTAAAGCAATGGCATCGCTGATTGGCATTCCCTGTGGGTGACTCGGTGTTTGTACCAAAAGTGGCTCATGTTCTATCTGTTCGATGATCGCACCGTAATAAGCACTGTCATTGATAGGGAGGTCGACATGAGAAATGGAGCTTGGATTTAATGGAGATTTTGCTTTGATCGCAGCAATTTCACACTCACACCAGAAATCTAGCCAATGCATATAGCACTGCCCTACGGCCTGCTCTAGAAGAGCAATCTCTGCAGATAGTGTATTTGGATAGCGCAGAATCAGATCGCGGTAGTCCATCACCTCAAACAATACAGAGTAGCTTTTGTTTTGATGCTCTGGGAAAAGCAATTCTAACTGGCTTCTACGATATTCAGTCACGTTTTGAAAAAGCTCAGTGCGCTGTTGTGGCTGATAAGTGCTGATGACGAGCTCTATCAGCGCTCGCTGTTTTATTTCGATAGACAGACTGCTAGCCAACAGTGAGCCTAAAGACGACGTTAATTTCATGTTTAACCTAGCCTAGGTTTATATAATTATTTTTATTTGATCTGTACTATCTATAGGACACTGATTTTAGGTATGTGTTTGAAGTTACGTTACTTTGAGAGAGCCAATCGTAACTTTACTTGTGTCTATGGTGTGAGAAGTAAGTTGCATAATCGGGCGAGATTTTACTACTTGCACTCACCCTTAACAATAAAGATTTGCCATATTTGAATGAATTCACAGATGAACAAAATACATTATTATCAACAACTTGTAGGGTTGGATCACAGTTTTAAAATCAGACATGATTAAGCCGAGCATAAACTTTTGAATTTATAAAATAATTTCAAATATCTATTTTTTGAACCAATATCATAATCCACATCAAGATGAGCTCATCTTATTAATCGTAATGGGAATGTTTTGGGTGTGAAGCATGTAATTAACTGATTAATTGTGCCTTTCTTATACTCGCCTATTCTCTCGCTACCCATTTTAATGTTCTAAATATCAGGTGGATAAACGAAGGGCTCCAGCGCACGGTTTGTTTTCCTGACAATCTCCTGTGTTTATAGAGTAGTTACACCATAATCTCTGATTAAGTGATGACATTCGAGGTTTAAGCTTGCCTGAATATGAAACATTATTGCGAGTAATCCCTCGTAAATGATTGAGGTAGAGAGAATTTATGAAGAAAGTACGATTAACATCATTACTTGGAATAGCAACCTTGTTTAGTGTCGTGGCGTTAGCTGGGTGTAGTCAGAAATCAGAGGTACCAACTCAACCACAAGAGAATGCGAACCCTATCTGCAGTACTAAAAACCTGACGGGTGGTTGGTCGCAAAGTGAGATTACACCAGAAGCTAAGCAAGCTTTAAACGCAGTTCTTGGTCAAATGAACACTTCAGCTGAGCTCAAGCAGATCCTGAGTGTGCGAACTCAGGTTGTCGCGGGTTTGAATTACGCTATTGAGTTTGAAATGGATAATGGTGAAGTGTGGAACACCATCGTTTACCGTTCTCTACAAGGTGACATCGAAATGACGCAACCTGCACAGAAAGGTCTTCTGTGCTCATAGCCTAGATGCGCCTGTATCTTGTGAGATAGGCTGATAGTAAATAAAAATGGCTCCGTATTGGGAGCCATTTTTGTTTTTAAGAAGACTGATTCACTGAACGATTTCAGTCGGCCAGCTCGGGCTCAGCTAACTCTTGAACACAAGCACGGCTGATGTCTTCGTCAATGTAGGCCATACCAAGTTTATTGAGGTAGTCCATGCGATCGGCAGTGCGAAGCTCGATATCAGGGCCTGCAATGTTGTTGGCTTGATAAATTTCAGTGAGATGAGACATGAATTGCTCGCCCACACTCATCATCAATAGGCTCATTGCGCCTACGTCCGGTCTTACTTTAGCACGTTGCTTTTCCGATAGATCTACCGCTAATACGATAGGTTGTTCTTCACCTTCGAATCGAACGCCTCGCTCACGAACGGTTTGTTGAGCCCAGTAATACGCCAGTTCTTTACTCTGAGTGAGAAATACTGGCTCAACCGATTCGGTATAGTTGTTGCCGATGGTCGCCATGGTTTTTGAAGCGGCTTCGTTGAGCGCTTTGTCACCAGAGCGTTTTAGGCCTTGGCCTTGAATAGAAGCTAATAAAGCTGAAGATGTGCCGTGATACCAAGTATCACCCGTCGCGAAACCATTCTCTGATAACAGTGTTTTTGCATCTTGTAGGTGTGTAGGTATTGAAGTCATAGGCACTCTCAACAAATAAGAATCTCAAAAAATAACAATGTGGTTAGCTTAAACAGAAGTTGTTCGGTTAACCGTGGTGTGGAACACAAATCTGAGGCTTTGAGATAAAGCTGGCAGTACAAGCTTTATCTCAAAGCCTTCCCCCGGATCTTACCTAAGTAAGAGAGAAGGACGGGGGAGGCTTTAGCGTTAGCGACTAATCAAAGTGCTAGCGATTAATCAAATTGGTTCGATGTATTCGCTTCACCTGCAGCTTTTAGTGCGTTCTCACCAGCAAAGTACTCTTTGTGGTCATCACCCATGTCTGAACCAGACATGTTTTGGTGTTTAACACATGCGATGCCTTGGCGGATTTCTTTACGTTGAACATTCGCAACATAACCCAACATGCCTTGGTCGCCGAAGTACTCTTTCGCTAGGTTGTCAGTAGACAGCGCAGCAGTGTGGTAAGTCGGTAGAGTAATCAAGTGGTGGAAAATACCCGCTTCACGTGATGCGTCTGCTTGGAATGTACGGATCTTCTCGTCAGCGCTTGCAGAAAGTTCAGTTTCATCGTATTCCGCGCTCATTAGGCTTGCACGGTCGTAAGCTGAAACATCTTTACCTTCTGCTACCATCGCATCGTAAGCCTGTTGACGGAAGTTTAGCGTCCAGTTGAATGATGGAGAGTTGTTGTAAACCAGTTTCGCATTAGGGTGAACTTCACGTACGCCGTCCATCATCTCTTTGATTTGACCGATGTGTGGCTTCTCAGTCTCAATCCAAAGTAGGTCAGCACCCGCGTTGATTGCTTCGATACAGTCAAATACACAACGGTCTTCACCAGTACCTTGGCGGAATTGGTATAAGCCTGAAGGTAGACGCTTAGGTCGAACTAGCTTGCCGTCACGGTTGAAGCAAACGTCGCCTTCAGCCATATCAGCAACATCAATCTCTTCAACATCTAGGTATGAGTTGTAGATGTCACCTTGGTCGCCCGGCTCTTTCACTACTGCGATTTCTTTTGTTAGGCCAGCACCTTGTGAATCGGTACGAGCAACGATGATGCCGTTGTCGATGCCTAGCTCAAGGAAAGCGTAACGAAGCGCACGAAGTTTCGCGTGGAAGTCAGCGTGTGGAACCGTTACTTTGCCGTCTTGGTGACCACATTGTTTTTCATCGGCTACTTGGTTTTCGATTTGTAGACAACAAGCACCCGCTTCAATCATCTGCTTAGCCATTAGGTAAGTCGCTTCTGCGTTACCGAAACCAGCATCGATATCGGCAATGATTGGTACTACGTGTGTCACGTGGTTGTCGATTTTGTCTTGGATACGATCTTGTAGGTTCACATCGCCCGCTTCACGCGCAGCGTCTAGCTCACGGAATAAACCACCCAGTTCACGAGCATCGGCTTGGCGTAGGAAGGTGTATAGCTCTTCTACTAGGCCAGCAACGGAGGTTTTCTCATGCATAGATTGGTCTGGAAGTGGACCAAAGTCTGAGCGAAGTGCAGCAACCATCCAACCAGAAAGGTATAGGTAACGACGGTCAGTCTTGCCATCAAAGTGCTTCTTAATAGAAATCAGCTTTTGTTGGCCGATGAAACCATGCCAGCAACCCAGAGACTGAGTGTATTGAGAGCTGTCTTCGTCGTAAGCCGCCATGTCTGCACGCATGATATCTGCCGTGTATTGCGCAATATCCAGACCTGTTTTGAATTTGTTTTGAGCTCGCATACGAGCAGCAGATTCAGGGTTAATTGCATCCCAT
Source organism: Vibrio sp. 1CM8B (assembly GCF_023161685.1). Taxonomy (NCBI): domain Bacteria; kingdom Pseudomonadati; phylum Pseudomonadota; class Gammaproteobacteria; order Vibrionales; family Vibrionaceae; genus Vibrio; species Vibrio sp. 1CM8B. The sequence goes on along the minus strand of NZ_JALNTU010000001.1, from coordinate 117,874 downwards.
GGAGCACCAGCAGCGCTTTTTGCAACTTCAATCATTTCGATATCTTGTGTAATTTGCGACATAACTATTCCTTAGTTTCACGTGGACATGTTGGCCAATTTGGCGAGGTCATTTGATTTGGATTAAATCTAACCATGGACAAATAATAATCATGTATGTGATAATTTTGTTAATTTATAGTTATTATATTCGGTATTTTTCTTATGAATATTGCTCGTATAGACCTTAATTTACTTGTGTATTTAGACATGTTGCTACGTGAAAGAAACGTTACACGAGCGGCAAATCAATTGGGTATTACTCAGCCAGCCATGAGCAATGGCCTTCGCCGATTACGTGATCTGTTTGAAGACCCGCTATTAGTAAGAACAAGTGAAGGGATGATACCGACTGAACGCGCGCATAAGTTGCAGCCACTGATTCGAAACATCTTGGCGAATGTAGAGAAGACACTGCAGCCGACCACAGAGTTTAATGCAGAAGACAGTGAACGCGTGTTTCGTATCATGGCGAGTGACTATGCAGAGTCGACCATTATTCAACCTCTTCTGAAAAGGCTAAGTGAGATCGCACCGAAAATACGACTGGATATCATGACGCCAAGTGACGTGAGTTATCAGGATGTAGAGCAAGGTACCGTTGATATAATTATCAACCGATTTGACGATATTCCTCAGTCGTTTCACCAGATGAGCCTTTGGCACGACGGGTTTTCTTGCCTATTTAGTTGTGATAACCCGATAGCCGACAATTTCGATATTTTGTCTTATCTAAAGGCGCAACATATTTGGGTAAGTAAGACGGGTATGGGAACGGGAGTGGGAATAAACCCAAGTGAAGCACAAAAGCTTGGTTGGATAGATGAGGCATTAATGCGCATCGGTAAAACCCGTAACATCACGGTGTTTACACGACACTATTTGTCGGCGATTCTCTTCGCTCAACAGAAAAACCTGATCCTGACTATTCCTACCAAAGCGGCTCAACTGCAGCGCAATAACCCTAGATTGTTGATCAAGCCTGCGCCATTTGCGATTGAACCCTTTGAGGTGAAGATGGCGTGGAGTCCATTGTTACAAACCAATCCAGACCATCAGTGGATGCGTCGTTTGATTAAAAGTGTCGCCAATGAAATCGAGAGTGGAGTGACGGAATAACACAGTTTGTAGGGTATTTTTTATATGAATATCCAATATAACCGGCATAAATTAGCTAAATTCATGTCCGTTAAGTAAGTTTAAATCAGTAAAGTAAATTTGAGCTAGTCACGAAAATTTATTGAGTAGCCATCAATTAGTTTGAGAGAGATTTTATGAGCAGTCGTATTCAACAGGGAAGCTTGAACATTGATAGCACCCTCTACCAATTAATTAATGAGCAGGTGATTCCTGGAACAGGCATTGTCGCTGAAGACTTTTGGCAATCATTTGCAACCATCCTTGAAGATTTGGCTCCAAAAAATCGCGCATTGCTTATCAAGCGTGAAGATCTTCAACATCAAATTGACGTCTGGCACCAAGAGCGTGCAGGGCAAACGCTAGATCCTGTGGAGTACAAACAGTTCTTACAGCAGATCGGTTATTTGGTTCCTGAAGGCGATGACTTTCAAGTGACGACAGCAAGCGTAGAACCTGAGATCGCAACACAAGCAGGGCCGCAGCTTGTGGTTCCAATCATGAACGCACGCTTTGCACTTAACGCAGCCAACGCGCGTTGGGGAAGCCTATATGATGCGCTCTACGGAACGGACGTGATCAGTGAAAGTGATGGCGCGGAAAAGGGCGGAAGCTTTAACCCTGCTCGTGGCGCTAAAGTAGTGACTTATGCTCGTGAATTCCTTGATGATGCTGCACCGCTAAACGGTGTCTCCCATAAAGACGTGACTAAATACAGCATCAGTAACGCTAGCATCGGCAATAAGCTGATAGCGACACTGGATAACGGTGAAGAAGTCACTCTCATTGATAGCGACCAGTTCATTGGCTATCAAGGTGACGCAAGTTCCCCTTCGTGCATTCTTCTTAAACACAATAATCTACACATCGAGATTCAAATTGACCCGAGCGCACCGATTGGTAGCGTTGATGTGGCGGGTATTAAAGATGTATTAGTCGAAGCCGCTTTAACAACCATTATGGATTGCGAAGACTCGGTTGCTGCGGTTGATGGTGAAGACAAAGCATTGGCTTACCTTAACTGGTTAGGCTTGATGAAAGGTGATCTACAAGAATCACTAGAGAAAAACGGCAAAACCATTGTTCGTAACCTTAACCCAGATCGCCAATACACCAGCGTGACGGGTGGTGAGATTTCACTTAAAGGCCGCAGCATGTTATTCATCCGTAATGTCGGCCACTTGATGACTAACCCTGCGATTATTGATGCCGAAGGTAATGAAGTGCCTGAAGGCATTATGGATGGCATGATCACTTCGTTAATTGCGATGCATGATTTAAAAGGCAACAGCGCGTACCAAAACTCGACTGCGAACAGTATCAACATCGTAAAACCTAAGATGCATGGCCCTGAAGAAGTCGCCTTTACTAATGAGTTGTTTGGCCGTATTGAAGATGCATTAGGCTTAGACCGATTTACGATCAAAGTCGGCATCATGGACGAAGAGCGTCGTACTTCGGTTAACCTTAAAGAATGTATTCGTGCAGCTAAAGATCGTGTTGTGTTCATCAACACAGGTTTCTTAGACCGTACCGGCGATGAGATTCACACCAGTATGGAAGCGGGACCATTTGCACCTAAAACTCAGCTGAAAACCATGACTTGGATTGGCGCATACGAAGATCAAAACGTTGATCTTGGCTTAGCTTGTGGCCTGCAAGGTAAAGCCCAGATTGGTAAAGGTATGTGGCCAGAGCCAGACAATATGGCGAAGATGATGGACGCGAAAATCGGTCATCCACAAGCGGGTGCCAATACTGCTTGGGTTCCTTCTCCAACCGCCGCGACTTTGCATGCGCTGCACTATCACAAGGTGAGTGTACCAAGCCGTCAGAAAGAGCTTCGTGAGCGAGTGAGAGCCAATGTCGATGATATTCTTACTATCCCACTACTGGGCGATCAAAAGCTTACCGCGCAAGATATTCAAAGTGAACTTGATAACAACACCCAAGGTATTTTGGGTTATGTGGTTCGTTGGATTGACCAAGGCGTTGGTTGTTCGAAGGTACCAGATATTAACGATGTCGGCTTGATGGAAGACCGAGCGACACTGCGTATTTCAAGCCAACACATCGCGAACTGGTTACGTCACGGCATTTGCGAGGAAGCTCAGGTAATGAAAACCATGAAGCGTATGGCCGCAGTGGTGGATGAGCAAAACGCTGGCGACCCGAGTTACCGTAATATGGCGCCTGACTTTGAGAACAACATTGCATTTTCAGCGGCGTGTCAGTTGGTATTCGAAGGGTGTGCTCAGCCTAGTGGTTACACCGAACCAGTGCTGCACGCGATGCGTATAAAACTGAAAGCGCAGGAATAGCGAAGCAACCGAATAACAAAAACAGAGAATGTAAAATACTAAAAAAAAGAACCCCCCTTTAACCGAGCCCAAGGTGCCGCGCTTTTATAGCGCGGCTTTTTTTTGATTCATTTTTGTGGTGGGAAGGGGAAGAGTGGTCCAGGTTAGTGCTCACTAAGATTTAATTACTTGCGAAACCTAATTGCTACTGAAACCTAGTTACTACCAAAACATAAGTATTTAATGTCCATGTACTCATCGATGCCTTCTTTCGCACCTTCTCGGCCAATACCTGATTGCTTAACGCCTCCGAAAGGTGCGACCTCAGTTGAGATTAGGCCATCATTTATGCCGACCATCCCGTATTCAAGTGTCTCTGCAATGTTCCATACACGGTGAATGTTCTGACTGTAGAAGTAAGATGCTAAACCGTAAATTGTGTCATTTGCCATTTCAATAAGCTCTTCGTCAGTGTCGAATTGCATCACAGGAGCGACAGGGCCAAAGATCTCTTGCTGAACAATGTCCATGCTGTGTTTGACATCTTTAAGAATGACAGGCTGAAGGAATAGCCCATCAAGCTCTTGAGTTGGTGTTACAGGTGTTGCACCTTGTTCTACTGCTCTGTCTATTAATGCTTGGATGTTGTTCTTTGCATTAAGGCTGACAACAGGTCCAATCGTGACACCCTCATCTAAGCCGTTACCAATCTTAAGCTGCTGAACTGCTTGATCGAATTTAGCCACAAACTCATCGTACACTTTACTGTGAACGTAGAATCGGTTTGCACAGACACAAGTTTGACCTGCATTACGGAACTTCGAGGCCATTGCGCCTTGCACGGCCGCATCGATGTCGGCATCGTCAAACACAATAAAAGGTGCATTGCCGCCGAGCTCCATAGAGGTGCGCTTGATGCCTTTTGCCGCTTGAGCCATCAAAATACTGCCCACTCGAGTAGAGCCAGTGAAAGAGATTTTTTTGATAAGCGGATGCGAAGTGAATAGGTTGCCCACTTGCTCTGGGCTTTCACCAAGCACTACTTGGAGCAGATCTTTAGGGATACCCGCTTGATAAGCCAATTCAACCACAGCAAACGCAGAAAGTGGTGTCTCATCCGAAGGTTTCACGACAAAGCTACAACCGGCAGCTAAGGCAGGAGCCGCTTTACGAGTGATCATTGCAATCGGGAAGTTCCATGGCGTAATCGCACACGCTACGCCGATCGGTTGCTTGATGGTCACCAAGCGTTTGCCTGCAACCGTGCTAGGAATGGAATCACCATAAGTGCGTTTTGCTTCTTCTGCAAACCACTCAATAAAGCTTGCGCCATACACGACTTCGCCTATCGCCTCGGCTAACGGTTTGCCCTGTTCCATTGTCATGACTCGAGCAAGGTCATCTTTGTTTTCGAGGATCAGCTGGTGCCAACGATGAAGTAGTGCAGCACGAGATTTAGCAGGAATTTTTGCCCACTCTTTCTGCGCTACATGAGCTCGTTCAATCGCGCTCGCTAACTCTGTTTCTGATGATATCGGTGCGTGCCCGATGAGTTCACCCGTTGCTGGGTTTGTGACTGCAACTGCGTTGTTCGCTTCTGTCACCATAAAAGAGAGTAAGTGCTGGTTATCAATGTTTAGCATCGTGATTCCTTTGTCGTGATTACTTTAGACGTGTTGCTGATGTGCGGGTTGGTGAGTGTTCAGAACACTTCGACCAAATGTTCATTAGTCGCAGATTGTGGTGTTTAATTCGATAGTTTTGAAGCCCTTGTTTGCGCAAGCATTGTTTACCAAAGTAGGGCTTTCGAAATCCATGATCAGCTAAGTCATGGACTTCGAAATTCTCTAAGAAAGTGCTTACTGCTGACTCCAATTATCAGCTTCGATCTTCGCTAGCGCTTTTGCTGCTTTTTGAAGTGCGGGCAAGAATTTTATTGCTTCATCCGGTTTCACTCGAATCACAGGTGCTTGTATCGCTAGACCTAAGTTTGATTGACCTGTCGGGGACGGGATCAGCACAGCGATACAGACTAAGCCCGGCAAAAACTCTTCATCATCAATAGCAAAACCTTGGATTTTTGCTTCTTCGATGTCTTGCTCTAACACAGAGTAGTCGGTGATGGTTTTGACTGTGTACTGAGTCAGTGGCACGTTTTCAATCAGTCTTCTGCGCTGTGATTTCGACATGTGAGCCAAAAACAGTTTACCTGTCGCAGAGCAGTGAACAGGAACACGAGAGCCGGGTTGCAGATGAAAGCGGAGGGGAGCTTCAGTTTCGGCACGATCGAGATAGATGATTTCACCACTTGAAAGAGCCGTCAGGTTACAACTCTCACCGACTTCTGCTCTTAGGCTTTCAAGGATGGTGCGTCGGGCGCTGTGCATGGTGCTATTCAATAGTAGGTTTTCGGCAAGCTTTCGGAGTCGAATACCTGAGCTGTAGTGCTTTTCGTCACCGTCTCTTTGAATGATGCCTGCGGCTTCTAACTGCTGAAGCATTCGGTGCAGCGTAGGCTTTGGTAATCCGGTCTCTTCGACTAAACCTTGCAGAGAAATAAACTCGTCTTTTTGGGCTATCACCTCTAATAGTGCAAAAAGTCGGAGGGTCGGTGTATCTCCTTGAACTTGTGGTGTTTCTGTTTGCATAAAGTGATTCATCCTTGCGATATGTCTATGTGTAAGAGTGTACATACCAAATCAATATTCTTCAATTATCTGAATAAAATTTGACCTTTTTTATTATTTCAATAATATAAATATAAATTATGGAACAATTAATCTCAATAAATGGAATTTAAAGATGAAGGCGATTGAACGGATTATTGATAAAGCTCATTTAGATCGTAAGCGTGTTGTTTTGAGCGAAGCGGAGGACGCGCGAGTGCTAGCTGCTGCAAGAATGGCGATCGACAAACAGCTCGCTCACATCACACTTGTGGGCGATGAATCGGCGATCATCGCTGCTGCAGAACTTCACCATATTAACCTCGCTGGCATTCATATTGTTTCTCCACAAGCGTCGCCACTCAAAGAGGTGCTCGCTGAGCGGCTGTATACATTGAGAAAAGCTAAAGGCATGACCTATGATGACGCCCTAGAGCTGGTTCAAGATCCACTTGTTTTTGCCAATTTGATGGTCAGAGAAGGGCTGGTTGACGGCACGGTCAATGGCGCGGTTTATACCACGTCTGATGTGGTGAGAGCTGCGCTGCAGATCATCGGCCCAGCACCAGACAGCGAATTGGTATCGAGCTTCTTTTTAATGATGTTGTGCGAGCCTTTCCATAATCTTAAAGGCGGCATGATTTTCAGCGATTGTGGTTTGGTGATTAACCCCAATGAAACGGAGCTGGCGTCGATTGCCATGGCTGCATCAAACAGTGCTCAAACGCTGCTGATGGAAGAACCTAAAGTCGCAATGCTGTCGTTTTCGACCAACGGCAGTGCCAAACACGAATCAGTCGATAAGGTTCGTAATGCCGCTCAGTTAGTGAAACAACGTTGTCCCGGAATCGCTGTCGATCAGGACGTTCAACTTGATGCCGCGATTGTCACTGAAATAGCCGAGAAAAAGCTGCCCGATTCAGAAGTGAAAGGCCAATCTAACGTATTGATCTTCCCCAATTTAGAAGCGGGGAATATAGGCTATAAGCTAGCAGAAAGGTTAGGTGGCGCGGTTGCTATTGGCCCGTTGCTGCAAGGGTTAAATCAACCAGCGAATGACTTGTCCAGAGGCTGTAGTGCCGAAGATATCTTTAATGTCATTGCCGTTACCGCGGTACAAGCGCAGCAAGGGAAAGCGTCTGACTCTAAGGCTGATGTTGAAGAAAGAGAAGAGTCGGAGTTTGAATTCCGGTATTAACACTCGTTGCTTAAACTAATGCTGAATCTTGCACTCATATTTACCCCCAATAACCTAATTAGGATAGCTAATGGAGTTACCTGTTTTACTCGCCATTCTTGCCACGATTGCGGTAGGTACCTATTTCCAAACTGTCACTGGATTTGGTCTCGGTATCATTGTGATTGGGTTAACGGTCAGCCTTAATTTGGTATCGCTGCCAGTTATTGCCGCGGTGGTCAGTATTGTGACCTTGTTCAATTGCTTGGTTGCGTTGATGGGTAAGCCACTGCTTGGGGACCTCAAGATTCTGGTGGTGTTAGTCATCGGTATTATTCCCGGTGTATCGATGGGCGTGTACTTACTGGATGAGTTGAGCGAGTCTGCAACCCAAATCCTAAGAGGGTTATTGGGTGCCATGGTGTTGTTCGCAGGCTTGAGCTTTATGTTTAAACCTAAAACCAGAACGGTCCGTTCGGCAACCGTATCTTTCCTTGCCTCAGGATTTAGCTCTGGGTTAGCGGGTGGGTTATTTGGGATGGCAGGTCCACCGATTGTTTATCATCTCTATCGGCAACCTTTTACGCTCGATTTGGTGCGAAGCACACTGCTGATGGTTTTCGCTTGTACGTCTATGTCCCGTACGGTCAATGTCTATGCGGCGGGTGATATGGAACAGAGTATATTGTGGTTATCCGCTATTGCTGTTCCTCTGGTGGCGCTTGTCACCATGTTTGCTCGACGTTTTCCACCGCCGTTGTCGAATGACCAACTCAGAAAGTTGGTATTTATAGTGTTGATGTTGATTGGTGGGTATTTGATGGCTGTTTCTGCATGGTCGTTGCTTGGCTCTTCCTAAACCATTTTCGACAAAGGAGGCTAGTGATTCGCTAGCCTAAGCTTCCCTGTTTAAACACGCTTTAGCATCTCAAAGATGTTCCTACATAGCCCGAACAAGCAACTTTCTTGTACGTCCAAGGTAATGTTGTTCCGGTAATACGGACTCAAATCGACGCCCATTCCCACGCCATGAATTTCGATATTGTTTTTGATCGACTCGCGCTCAATCACTTGTTTGAGATGGTTGTCCAAATAGAACTGATCGTTGGCGGTGCTGGTGGCGGTATCCATCGGGCAGCCGTCTGAGAACACGATTAAAACCTTTCTTTGTGCAGTGTGCTGTTGCAAGCGCTGACTAGCGAACTGCACCGCTTCGCCATCAATCCCTTCTTTAAAGATGTCTGCTTTACGAAGACTCGCAATGCCAAGGCGAGACCGTCTCCAATGGGTATCAAAATCCTTAAACACTATGTGTCGAACCTCGTTTAAACGGCCTGGGTGTTCCGGTTGACCTTGCTTGAGCCACTGTCGATAAACCTTGCCACCATTCCAGTTGTTGGTGGTGAAGCCGATAATCTCGAAAGGGATGTTGGCTAGCCCGACGGATTTGAGAATCGTATCCATCAGTAGACTGAGCTTGTGACTGTGTTTTTGCATTGAGCCTGAGCAGTCCATTAGAAATGTGATGGCACATTGATGAGATGCGCCAATGTCAGGTTGATAGAAGACAGCACGATCCAACGGTGATGTGATGAGTTTGGTGATAGTGGTGGCGTTGACGATGCCTTCTTCCAAATGATCCTGACGTCGATTCCTTTGGGGCGTCGCAACAAAGCTGGTGAGCATAGCGGCTAAACGGCGGGTGTTCACTTGTCTCGCCATAATGTCATCGGTGAGCTTTTGCCTAAGCTCGAGTAACAGGGCGCGCCTGACGAGTTTATCTGCGGCAACCACTTGGTCAAATTCTGAATTAAAGACCTGATAATTGGCGCCCGACAGTTCAAACACCTTACTACTACCCGTGATATCGGTATCGACGTCTTCATCTTGAATGTCGCCATCAACGATAAGGGCAAGCTGCGCGAGGATCTTGATGTCTTCTTCAACCGTTGGCGTGGTTGAGCTATTACTCTCTTGCTCTTGGTTGATGAGCTCTTGCGCTAAAAAGGCCAGTTCATTGGCGCAGTGAGCAAACTGCTGTTGGTTTGCTCGATGTTCCTTCAAGCGCTTCAGACTGCTTCCGAAAATAGGCACGATGCCCGCACGAGTTGATTCAATGGTTTCGGCAATCGGTTCAGAAACGGGAACACCGGTTAACCGAGTATGGATGACCTGCATCAGCGTGAACAGCAACATGCCGATTCGTGATTCGGTAAAGCCATTCTGATGATATTGATCGCTCCAATACGCAAAGTTGAACTGAATGCTCTTAATCACGCCTTTTAGATAAAGCGGAACTTGCGATTCGATTCGTACTTGTTCGCAGAAATCATATAACAGACGTTCGACTTCGTTTTTTGGTCGTAATGAATAGTGAAGATCAGTATCTGACAACAATAGTCTCAGTGCCGATGAATCGATCTTGCCTTGCATTGAGAGCTTGCTGTTTGTTAAATCATGGCGAGAAACAAAGGTGAGATCGTTGGTGTGTGCCGATAAGTGATAACAAGGACGACTACCTTTATAGAGGCGCTCTCCTCGGTAATTCAGGTTCAACTCACCGCTGATAGCTCTGGCAACCGACACGCCAATATCGAGGATCTTTTTCTGTTGGGAGGAAATATTAGCCATCGATTAAGACTCCGACTGCGCATAACTCTGAGTAGGCGTCTCTAGGGCCTCACCAAAGCAGCGGAAGTAATATTCGCTTACCAACTCTTTCTCTTCATCTTCACAACGGTTTAGGAATGAAAGCCTAAATGCCGTGGCTACATTGTTGAATATTCTAATATTCTCAGCCCATGTGATCACGGTTCTTGGGGACATTACTGTCGACAGATCGCCTGCTCTAAAGCCATTTCGAGTTAAACCAGCGGTTGCGATCATTTTCTCTACTAACTGCTGACCACTTTCATTGTTCAGCTCTGGGCGCTTGGATAACACGATCTTGGTTTCATGTTGTGGGTCTAAATAGTTGAGCGTAGCAATGATGTTCCAACGATCTAACTGACTATGGTTAAGCATTTGAGTGCCCGAATACAACCCCGAGAAATTGCCCAAACCTAGCGTGTTACAAGTAGCAAACAGGCGGAAAGAAGGGTGAGGCGTGATCACTCGGTTTTGTTCTAAAGAAGTGTATTTGCCGTCTTGCTCCAACAGCTGTTGAATCACAAACATCACGTCAGGGCGACCCGCATCGTATTCGTCCAATACTAATGCGATGGGTTGCTGAATGCTTTGTGGAAGAATGCCTTCCTTAAACTCCGTTACCTGCATTCCATCTTTAATGACGATGCAATCTTTGCCAATGAAATCCAATCGGCTTAAGTGTCCATCTAGGTTGATCCTCAAGCATGGCCAATTTAATCGTGCTGCCACTTGCTCTATATGAGAAGACTTGCCAGTTCCGTGTGTGCCTTGTATCAACGTGCGGCGATTAGAGGTGAAACCCGCCAATATCGCTAGCGTGACTTCAGGATCAAAACAGTAGTTAGGATCGATCTTCGGTACATACTCTCCCGCATGTTCAAACGCCAATACGGTTAGGTTGCTGTCGATGCCAAAACACTCTCTCACACTTATTGGTTGTGTTGGTATCAATTCCGCATCATTCATTTTTCTTCCCTCTTAATAGCTTCCATGACTGCCGCGATGGGCGATATGTCATCGATTATTAACAGCTCACTCTAAGTTAACGGCACTTTTTGTACGAAAAACTATCAATAATGTGATCCAGTTTTATTAATTAGAATGAATTGTTCCAATTTAATATAAAAAGTTGACGCGCAAAAAATCTACTACTAAGGTGAAAATGAATTCGAAAAAGAGACAATTCATTCCGAAAAATGAAATTTTGGTTAACTCAAGGAGAATGGAAGAATGAGTGAGCAAGAAAAACGTACGGTTGTTTCCGGCACAGTAACAATGACACCATCAGAAGCGTTCGTTGAAACTATGGTTGCTAATGATGTTACCGACATGTTCGGCATCATGGGGTCAGCATTTATGGACGCAATGGATATCTTTGCTCCTGCTGGCATTCGATTGGTCCCAGTGGTACACGAGCAAGGTGCTGCTCACATGGCAGATGGTTACTCTCGTGTATCTGGTCGCCATGGTGTGGTTATCGGGCAGAATGGCCCAGGTATTAGTAACTGTGTAACTGCGATTGCAGCGGCATTCTGGGCACACAGCCCGGTCGTGATTGTGACGCCAGAGACTGGCACAAAAACAATGGGCTTAGGTGGTTTCCAAGAGTGTAACCAACTTCCAATGTTCCAAGAGTTTACTAAGTATCAAGGACACGTAACGCACCCAGACCGTATGGCGGAATACACAGGTCGATGTTTTGACCGCGCAATGAGCGAAATGGGGCCGACTCAGCTGAATATTCCACGTGACTATTTCTATGGTGAAACTCAAACCGAGATCCCTAAACCAGCGCGTTTAGACCGTGGCCCGGGCGGCGAGAAGTCTCTGAATGAAGCGGCAGACCTGATTGCTGAAGCGAAATTCCCAGTCATCATTTCTGGTGGCGGCGTGGTAATGGCTGACGCAGTTCAAGAGTGTGCGGCACTGGCAGAACGACTAGGCGCACCCGTAGTAAACAGCTACCTACACAATGACTCTTTCCCTGCTAGTCACCCATTATGGTGTGGTCCTTTAGGCTACCAAGGTTCGAAAGCCGCAATGAAGTTGATGGCTCAAGCGGATGTGGTTATTGCCTTGGGTACACGTCTTGGTCCATTCGGTACCTTGCCTCAACATGGTATGGACTACTGGCCGAAAGACGCGAAAATCATTCAGATCGATGCAGACAACAAGATGCTTGGCCTCGTTAAGAAGATCTCTGTTGGTATTTGTGGTGATGCAAAAGCAGCGGCGGTGGCATTAGCTGAAAGACTAGAAGGTCGTGCATTGTTGTGTGATGACAACAAAGGTGCTCGCCAAGACACAGTCGCAACAGAAAAAGCGCTGTGGGAAAAAGAGCTTGATGAGTGGACGCACGAACGTGACTCGTTCAGCTTGGACATGATTGAAGAAAACTCACATGAGACTCCGTTCTCTGGTGGTGAATATCTTCACCCACGCCAAGTACTTCGTGAACTAGAAAAAGCGATGCCTGAAGATGTAATGGTCTCAACGGATATCGGTAACATCAACTCGGTTGCAAACAGCTACTTACGTTTTGAAAAACCACGCAGCTTCTTTGCTGCAATGAGTTTTGGTAACTGTGGTTACGCCTTCCCTACCATCATTGGTGCGAAAGCCGCGGCACCTCATCGTCCAGCCATTTCATACGCAGGCGACGGTGCGTGGGGCATGAGCTTGATGGAGACCATGACATGTGTTCGTCATAACATTCCTGTGACAGCCGTGGTATTCCACAACCGTCAATGGGGTGCAGAGAAGAAGAACCAAGTCGACTTCTACAACCGACGCTTTGTTGCTGGTGAATTGGATAACCAGAGCTTTGCGGAAATAGCACGAGCAATGGGCGCCGAAGGTATCACGGTTGATAAGCTAGAAGATGTAGGACCAACCTTACAAAAAGCCATCGACATGCAAATGAACGAAGGCAAAACAACCATTATTGAAATTATGTGTACTCAGGAATTGGGCGACCCGTTCCGCCGAGATGCACTATCAACACCGGTTCGTTTCCTAGATAAATACAAAGATTACGTATAAGGCATAGGAAGTTTGCCCGGCCACGGTATTTTCGAGAGTGTTAGAGGAAGTGCAATCGAGAATGTGATCGGGCAATACGAACGGGGATTGGCAATGTACTTAAGTGAAGACCGCCAACCCGTATTTCAATAAATCTTAGTCAAACGTTAGAACACGAATTAAATGACCGTTGTACATATAAGTGGTTTTAGTTATATAAACTTTGTCGTTCTTTATTAATCGACCCTTATATAGTTTCTCTTTAGTTAATGGTTTTATAACTGTTAGTTATTGATGAGGATATATAGCTGTTATCATTTTTCAGAATAATTCGTAACGATACTGATTAATCCTGATAATTAAACTTTTAATTGTCAGGATTTTAAATTAAGCGATCTATTACATGCATACTGTGAACAATAAACGTTATATAAGCTCACTCGAAGAGCTGTATGAAATAATCGATTCACTTATCTCGAGGTGTCGTGGAGAACGTGGTTTGATTTATAACGTGTGTGATTATGAAAACAGTAATCTGATGCCAAGTTTAGGCCGGTCAAATCGTAAAAACATTCGCTGTGTCGAACAAGAGTTGCTCTCAACTGTGAGAGTTTACGGTGGGCATTCACTGAGTTCACACGAGATAAACGATTGGTTACTGATGTGTTTAGCCAAGAAGCAGGGGTTTCCAACCCGCTTGCTTGAATGGACCGATAGCCTGATTAATGCGTTATGGTCTGTGTGTCATAGCCAAAGTAAAGACTGCATTAATATTATTAAAGCGGATAATTATCATAGGGTTAGTGTTTTTAACTCACCCTATGAACTTGAAAGAACTCAGATCTTTAAAGTGGCGGACTGCGATAAGCAGGAGCAACGAGCGGATAAGTGGTATTCCATTCATCCATTTAAGGACGGCAGTAATGATGCCATTCAACCTTTGTACGATGAGAAAGAATATTCAAACGGTCTAGTGTCCGTTCATATTCTTCCATCAGCAAAAGTAAACCTGATAAAGGAGTTAATACCCATGAATGTTTTAAATGAACCGACTGATTATATCGAAGAGACGCTAACTGATATAAAAAATGAAGCCCATGTAGATAACAATCAAGTTATTAATAAAGGTGAGGGTAATATTGAATTACAAGTGAATACCCATAACCGTAAACTTGAGCAGTATGGCCGAAAGTATCATCAAGATTTTGACTTCGACTAAAGGCTAATATCTATATTAAATTAGTTTTAGACTTAACGTAGTTAGTTTTCAGGTAAATAAAATTAGAACACTAATTAGTTTATAAAAAGATGAAATCTGTGAGCTTAGAGATTGTTTACAAAGTAACTCGAAGTTAGAGTGACGAAGCTTGTTATCAAGTTGTTAAATTTCCACAGATCTAGTTTAAACAATCTAATAAAAAAGTGGCGCAAAGCCACTGAAATTTAAACCAATAACGAAAACATAAAGGATTCTGGAATATGAATATGCAAACCAATGCAGCGACATTCGTGCTGGAAAACCAAGTCGACACCGCCTTTTTACAGTCTTTCAGTGATGCGTGGAATAACCACGACATCGAAGCACTGATGTCGTTTGTGACTGAAGACTGTGTCTTCCACACCGTGGCAGGTGAAGGCTTGCTTGGAAATACTATTGAAGGGTACGAAGCCGTTCGCAATAGCTTTGAATTGGTTTGGCAGAACTTTCCAGATGCAGCTTGGAGCGATCCTGTCCATTTTGTGTGTGGTGACCGCGCGGTGAGTGAATCGACGTTCTCTGCGACTAATCCTGATGGCAGCATCATCGAAGCTCGCATGGTCGACGTGTTTACCCTGAAAGATGGAAAAATCAGCGTAAAAAATGCCTTCCGTAAAACACGACCTCTTTTGACTCCCAACAATACTCCCAAGAGCTAGACACGAAACCACAACCCGTTCACGTGTTATGACTAGGAGAGTCGAATTATGAGTTTAGTAATGGAACAACCGGCAGCCGATGTGCCGCCAAAGGTGAAAAGCACCCAAGCAAAAGAAAGTACCCAAGCAAGAGATAAATACGATCCAAAATACGATCCACTTAAAGACAAGAGCCCAGGTCACGGTAAGGAATACGCACCAACGTACTGGGTAGATACGGCAGGCGCACCACCTGAAGATGATGGCCCAATCACGTCAGACATGGATGTCGATGTGGCTATTATCGGTTCAGGCTACACAGGCCTGAGTACCGCGATACACCTTGCTGAAATGTACGGCATTAAAGCGACTGTGATTGAAGCTAACCGTATGAGTTGGGGCTGCAGTACCCGAAATGGTGGCCAAGCACAGTGTGCTTCTGGGCGTTTGAAGCGTTCTCAGTGGATTGAACGCTGGGGCCTAGAAACCGCGCTAAAAATGCACCGCGAGTGTGTGGATGGCATGGAAACGTTCAAGTCACTGATCAAAGACATCGATTGTGACCCACAACCGGGCGGCCACTTATATGTGGCTCATCGTCCAAAAGTGATGTCAACACTCGAGAAAGAAGCCAAGTTGCTGCGTGACACGTTCGATTACGATGCGCAGATCTTAGATGCGGAAACCGTAAAGCGTGATTACGTTGGTGACCAAGAAGCGGCAGGCGCGATGCATGAACCCGAAGGGATTGGTATTCATGCAGGAAAACTGGCGTTTGGTTACCTAAGAAAGGCGCGAGCTCTCGGTGTGAAAGTTCACCCGTCGAGCCCAGTTATGGGTTGGGAAACTCGTGGCGGTGTGCATTACCTGAAAACGCCAGGTGGTGTGGTGAAGGCGCGTTCTGTCGGTGTTTGTACGGGTGGGTATACCAGCCAAGGTTTGCATTCCGAGCTTAAGAATCGCCTTCTGCCAGTGCTTTCTAACTCGATGGTGACACGTCCTTTAACTCAAGACGAGATCGCTGCGTGTAACTTCAAAACCAATCAAGTGATTACTGATACTCGAATTCTGCGCCACTACTACCGTTTGTTACCGGATAACCGAGTACAGATTGGTACACGTAGTGCCATCAGTGGCAAGAACGCACCTGACAAGAAATATGAAGACATGCTGAGAGCGGATTTAACCCGAAAATTCCCGTCTCTCGATCAGATAAAAATCGATTATTCATGGTGGGGCTGGGTGGATGTTAGCCACGACATGATGCCGAGAATCTATCAGCCGAATCCAAAGCAATCGATTTTCTACGCATTGGGTTATGGCGGCAATGGCGTGATGTATTCCGCTCAAGCAGGTAAACGCCTTGCTCAATGGATAGCAGGTGAAGGTCACAAGCTCGACCTACCAATATTTGAATCAAAACTTCCGTTCCCCAACGTGAGGGAAGTGGTGGAATCAGAGATGTTTGCACCGTTTCGAAGAATGGGGCAGCGGTTCCTTTATCAGTGGTATTCGTTAAAGGATGAAAGGCTGTAACTACCCGAACATTGTTTCCAAAATAGGGAAATAGAACTACGACCAGGAAAGTTGTACCAGGTCACCTTGTGAGCAAAGTACAGGCAGGAAGTCTGTACGATAGGAAAGGTTAAGACTATGAAATTGATTAAAAATAAAATTATTGCTGGTGTCACCATTGTAGCAACAGCGGTGCTATCTCATACCGCGGCAGCAGCGAATTTTAAAATGGCTATCGGCGATGCTGCTGGTGGTACGCAGTGGGAATTAGCGACTTCATTCTCGGAACTGATGGAGCAAAAAACAGACGGTAAAGTGAAAATCGATCTGTTTCCGAACGGCCAATTAGGCAATGAGCAAGACACCGTAAACGATGCTGCAATAGGTCTTCTCGACTTCTCTGTACTGGCGATTAACAACGTGACGCCTTTCTCTCCAACTGTTGGTCTATTGACCATGCCCTACGTGATTCAAAGCGCAGAAGAAGCGGTACTACTGACTCAAGGGCAAGTAGGTCAGGACTTAGTCGATAACACGATTCGTGATGCTGGTGTCCGTATTGTCGGTTGGGCTTATTCAGGCTTTAGGGTTTTGACTAACTCGAAAAAGCCCGTAGCTTCACCAGAAGATTTGAAAGGGCTCGTGATTCGTGTACCTCGTAACGAAATCATGATCGCGTCTTACCAAGCATGGGGTGTAAACCCAACGCCTATGGCATGGTCTGAGACTTTCACTGGTTTGCAACAAGGCGTGGTAGACGGACAAGATAACCCTTACATCACAGTTCACGCGATGAAGTTCAACGAAGTACAAAAGTACGTGACCAACATTCGCTACATTTTCTCTCTAGAACCTCTAATCGTGAGTGAAACGGTCTTCCAACAACAGACACCTGAAATGCAAAAAATCATTCTTGAAGCGGGTCAGGAAGCAACAGAGCACAGCTTTGCTTATCTAGAAAATACGGAAAACAAGATTCGCGAAGAGCTACAAGCGAAAGGCATGGTATTCACAGACCCAGCAGACAACGAGCAAGAGTGGATCAACAAAGTGACTAAGTCAGTTTGGCCTAAGTTCTACTCAAGTATTGGGGGCAAAGACAAGCTAGACGACGTTCTTGAGTTACTAGGTAGAAAGTAACGATTAGATTCGCCCTATCTGCTGTTCTCCGCTACTTAATCACCTAGCGGTAGAACAGTGAGATAGGGCATTTACATGGCTGTACTCGTTGATCTGTTCTGTACCTGATCTTTTAGGACCGTGAGCGACTGGTTGTCATGTAAAAATCAACATTGGAGGTTATATGTCAGTCGCTAAAACAATAAAAAAACACCTGAACAACATTGAGGAATATACCTGTTGTTTGTTGCTTGCAAGCTTTGTCCTATTGCTGTTTACACAAATTATTACTCGTCAGTTTTTTGATTACTCTATCCCTTGGGGTGATGAAGTGGCGACCTACATGTTCGTTTGGTTTGCCTATCTAGGGGCTGTTGTTGCGGCCAAGATGTCGGCTCATAACCGAGTGAGCTTTCACTTCAAATTCTTTCCGCCAATCGTACAAACCGTTAGCGAAACCATCGCTGACTTCTTATGGCTCTGCTTCAACGGTTACTTTGTTTACCTCAGTTACGACTTCGTGTTTAACAAAATGAACCTGTTTTGGAAATCTCAAACCACAGGCATCCCGATGAAGTATTTCTACATGATTTTACCTATCGCGTTTTCCCTAATGATGATTCGAATTATCTGGAACAACTACGAGCGTCTATTCAAAGGCGCAACCAACGAAGATCCAGAAGTCAAAGAGCTGCGAAAAATGACGGCACAAAAGTCAGCGCAGTAGTCATCACAGAGAATAGTCGTAATAGAGAGATGTAATAATGGAATCCTATTTAACTCTAATTTTATTTGGTGGCTTCTTAACCCTGTTAATTCTGGGTGCACCAATCACAGTATCACTGGCCGGCGCTTCAATGGCGGCCTATATGTTGCTCGACAAAAATCCCATCGCTTTGGTACAAATTGCGTTTACTTCGGTGGGTAACTTCCCATTAATGGCGCTGCCAGCCTTTGTTCTTGCTGGCGCACTAATGGAGGCGGCGGGGATCTCCAAACGTCTGGTGGATATCGCCGAAAGCTTAGCTGGCCCAGTAACGGGTGGCCTTGGCGCGGCAACGGTAATGGCGTGTCTTTTCTTTGGCGCTATCTCAGGTTCAGGCCCTGCAACAACCGCAGCGGTGGGTATGTTAATGGTGCCCGCGATGGTTAAGCGAGACTACGATAAGAGCTACGCATCGGCAGTAACGGCCGCATCAGGTGGCTTGGGCATCATCATTCCGCCATCCATTCCTTTGGTTATTTTCGGCATTTCTGCGATGGGCTTAATGGCACCGCCAGAAGCCATTGCTCAGCATGGGCAGTTTGCTTCTTTGTCTATTCCAAAACTGTTTGTTGCTGGGGTTGTGCCGGGTTTCATTATGGCATCGACGCTAGTGGTCACTAACTATTTTATTGCTAAGCGTGAAGGCTATAAAGGGTTAACCGAAACATGGTCGTTTGGTGATGTAAGGCATTACTTGCGCCGCGGTTTATGGTCGATATTAGCGCCATTCCTGATTCTTGGTGGTATCTACAGCGGTATGTTCACACCAACAGAGTCTGCGGTTGTGGCGATTTTTTATTCGCTATTTGTGGGTGTGTTTATTCACCGAGAATTATCGTTCAAAAGCGTGATGAAATCTTTGTCGACCACCACATGGATCACCGGACGCGTATTGTTAATCCTCTTTGCTGCCACTGTGTTCGGACGCTTGTTGATTGAGCAAAAAATCCCAGTTGTTGTGGCGGAATCACTACTCAGTTTCACCGACAACATGTACATGGTGTGGGCTCTGACGATTACCTTGTTGTTGTTCATCGGCATGTTTATGGAAACCTTGGCGGCGATCATGATCATTGTGCCAGTACTGCTACCAATCATGTACATGTTGGGCGCGGATCCAACTCACGTGGGTATTGTGGTGGTGTGTACCTTATCTATAGGCTTTGCAACGCCGCCGCTCGGCGAAAACATCTTTGTCGCCTCGGGGATCGGTGGCTCCACGGTTGAGCAAATTACCGCGAAGATCCATCCCTTTGTTCTTGCTTCTGTTGTGGGCGTGTTTGTTATCGCTTTCTTCCCACAAATTACGCTTTGGCTACCGTCCTTAGTCGGATATTAGGAGAGATAACCATGAATTTATCCAGATTAATCCTCATTGGATGTGCCGTGTTTACTGTAGTGAGTGGCATTGGTTTACGTGCCGAACATTCAGAAGTTGAGAAAGAAACCAAGCCAGTCAATGTTCTCGACATTTCTGAGCCACATGTGGTCAGTGACGCGGAAAGAAGAGCCAAAACCTTGCTTGCGAAAGCGGTGGTGCACGTTCAAAAAGAAGGTGACGACAGCGTGAAAGACTTCATGAGTGATGCCGAATATATAGACGGTGAACTCTATGTGTTTGCTCTTGGTATTGATGGCCAATTCCTTGCCAGTGGCGGCTCTTCGATGGTGTTGGTGGGCGACAGTGTGTTGGATACCCAAGACGTTTACGGCAATCCTTTTTTCCGTGAAATGATCACTAAAGCGGTTCACAACGGCTTTGGTGAAGTTAAGTATCACTGGACCAACCCAACTGATCGCATGGGTGAGCCGAAAACCACTTTCTTTGAGCGTGTTGGAGATGTGATTGTTGCTGTGGGCTTTTACCCAGAGCGTTCCAGTGCGGCCGAGGCTAAGAACCTACTGGCGAGAGCGATGACCGCGATAGTGGAGTCTGAGCAACAGAGCCTTGCTGAGTTTAATGACGCTGAAGGCAGTTTTGTCGAAGGGGATTTGTATGTGTTTGTGATGGATATGAGCTCTGGAAAACTGCTCGCACATGGTGTGTCTCCTGAGCTTGTGGGGCGATCACACAACGAAATCCTAAGTCCTGACGATAAGCCGATTCTTACTGAGATGTTGAACCTTGCCAAAGAAAATGGCCGAGGTGTTTACACCTATCGATGGTTAAACCCGCTGTCGAGCAAAGTGGAAACCAAGCACACTTACTATCGAGTGATCGACAATAAGTTGGTTGGGGTGGGTTATTACACAAATTCAAACAACACGTAAACGCGTTTCTATGGAACCCTCAACCCAGTTAAATAAAGGGCTGGGGGCTCGAAATGCCGGTTTGTGTAAAAAAGCGATTTAGTAAAATTCACACTGTGTAATTTTTGTTGTGAAATTGTTTCAGAAATAACAGTAGTATGAAAAACATGGAAACCACGCAGTAAAGAACAAATCTGAAAAGGGTCAATTGGGATGTTTGACCTAAATGAAACTTAAAGCCGTACGAGGGATAGACTATGAATATGCTGACACTAGACAAAACAGAACTTCACAGAAACCATTCAACATTTATTGCTGAAGCTGTCTTTGCCGTCGAAATGGTGAAAGCAGACAAGCAAGTCGAAAAACAAATAATGGCGAAACAGTTGCTTGATACTCTATTTCCTCTAGAGACAGGTTCGCATGAAGATGTAGTGAGCTACGAGATTGACTACCGACATGTTCAGGTTTACTTCAAAAATGGCGAACATACAGGCCTGAAACGTGCTAAGCACTTTGTAGCTTACACGGGTGACAAGTCTAAGCCTTCAGCAATCCTATTCCGTGATGAAAGTGGTACGCACGTTGAAGTGACGATTGGTGCTCGAAAAGGTACAGGTAATCTAGAGCTTGTTGATATTGAAGATATCCAACTAGAGACATGCACTACCTTCGGCCAAACAGACGCAAGCATTTCTTCTGGAATCCGACACTGGGTGAGTCTAGTAAAAGGCGACGAAAGCGGCCGACCAAACGCATCAAGTGAAGACAAAGAGTTCACCGCGAAAAATGGTGATGACTACAATCTTGGATTTTGTTTCGCACTCTAATATCGAGCGCTGCAGTACGCAGTGCTAATATCCATTTCTCTTTTACCTTTGGTAATTTCCCCGCCCCTATAGCGGGGCTTTTTTGTTAGAGCTATAAATAAATTAGGCTGTTGTTAAATTTATCTTTAGAAAGTTTGAATGAGATTTTACGGTGCGATATTTTATTTTAAATTGTTGTATTTAAAGGTTTTTGCTCTTTTATTTTATTCTGTTTTTATTGGATTAACTATCACTATCAGCGGTGGTTTGGCTGACTATTGAGCTAAAACTCAGTCAAAATGCTTTGAGCTGTGCTATAATGCGCGCCTTGGGATTGAGCCAGTAAGTCCATTTGTCACTAATTATTGTGATTTTTATTGCCTTTTATTTAGGCGGTTCGGCGAGCCAATCAAGTAGTAATTGGATACGGAGAGCGTCCTTATATTCGTTGATTCGGATATGCGAACATCATAATTTATGAGTTTTAAATCAAAAAAATACAGTATTGATTCTACTGACTATCAAGTTGGTCAAGATAACGTCAGTAAATGGGGCATGGATGTCCATAACACAGTCTTCGTAGCCTCAGTAGGCTTATCTCTTCTCTTCATCATCACTCTTCTTGCTCTTCCTCCTGCAGATGCCAAAGCTGCGATTGATTCTATCAAGGGTGCTGTTTTATCAAAGTTTGACTTCCTCTTTATGTGGGGAGCCAACATCATGTTAGTTTTTGCCGTTATTCTTGCATTCTCACCTTTAGGTAAAGTTCGCTTAGGTGGCGAAGATGCAACTGCGGATTATTCAATGTCATCTTGGATTGCGATGTTATTCGCTGCGGGTATGGGTATTGGACTTATTTTCTGGGGTGTTGCAGAGCCAACCGCGTTCTTCACCAACTGGTTCGGAACGCCACTCGATGCAGAACCTTTTACGGCAGCCGGCCGTGAACTGGCACTCGGTGCGACCGTATTCCACTGGGGCTTCCATGCTTGGGCTATCTATGGCATGACGGCACTTTGCCTTGCATATTTTGTTTACAACAAAGGCTTACCGCTATCAATGCGTTCTGTGTTCTACCCAATTTTGGGTGAGCGAGTGTGGGGTAAAACCGGTGATGTGATCGACGTACTAACGGTACTGGTTACTCTGTTTGGCCTGGCGACTTCACTAGGCTTAGGTGGTACACAAGCAGCAAGTGGTATCAGCCACGTGTTTGGCTTGGATAACAACATCTTTCTTCAGCAATCTATCATCGTTCTGATCATGGGCTTAGCGATCATCTCTGTACTACGTGGTATGGACGGTGGTGTTAAATTCCTAAGTAACCTGAACATGGTTATTGCGTTCGTATTCCTTGGTCTGATCGCTGTTCTGAACTTCACAACTGTGCTTGATTCTGTCGCGACTGCTGTGACGGGCTATGCGAAAAACATCATTGCACTGAGCCAAAGCTCTGGCCGTGAAGACACAACATGGCTGCATGGCTGGACGGTGTTCTACTGGGCATGGTGGGTTGCGTATGCACCATTCTTCGGTATGTTCGTAGCGCGCATTTCTAAGGGCCGTACGGTTCGCGAGTTCCTACTTTGCGTACTGATTATCCCAACATTGGTAACGTCGGCTTGGATGTCGATCTTCGGTGGCGTGGCTATCGAGCAAGTAATTAACCATGTGGGACAACTTGGCCTCGACCAAGGCATTACAGACGTATCTCTAAGCTTGTTCTACATGCTAGATGCTTACTCGTTCGGTAGCATTCTGTCAGTTCTCGCAGTCGCACTGATCATCGTATTCTTCGTGACTACGCTAGACTCAGGTTCTATCGTTATCGATGGCATGACGGCGGGCGGTAAGCTTGAAGTTCCTGTTAAACAGAAAGTGGTTTGGGCGGTTATCTCAGGTGCTATCGCAATGGTGATGTTGTGGATTGGTGGTACTCAATCTATCCAAGCTCTGCAATCGATCACGATCATTGCAGCACTGCCGTTTACGATCATTCTTCTGATTGGTTGTTTCAGCTTGTTGAAAGGTCTACTGACTGAAGTAGATAAAGGGCAAGCAAGCGTTAGCGAAACGGCTAACTAAAGAAACCAAGCAGGGAGTTAGTGAATGACTCCTTGTTAAGCGTTATTTCAAAGCTCTCTTGTACTGTGTGCAAGGGAGCTTTTTTATGCCCAAGAAGAAATTACAGGCAAGCAGAAAAGTAAAAAAAGAGCCATAAGTGAATCGTCACTTGTGGCTCTTTTTTAGTTTTAGGGAGCAGGTCTAAGTACTAGCTTACGCGTTTAATTCATGCTGAATTACGTAATCTAAAGCACCGACTACCGCAGCAACTTGAGCGTCATTACACTCTTCGTCTGTCACTTTGTCGCTGTCCGGATAAACCTCAGTGGTTGTGCCGTACTTACAATCAGTCACACCGCCACATAAGCCAAGCTTCTTCATTGGGTAGTTAATTACACCATGTTGAGTAACTTCAGAACCAATGATCTTGCCATCTGCATCTGCTGGCGCAATGTGCGTTACTTTTTCAACTGAAGCAATTACCGCCGCTTGGAATTCAGGCTGCGGATTTTCTGTATCGCCAACCGTGTAGAAGCCGTCAGGGATCATACCTTCAATGTACTCAATACCATCACGCGCTGCGAGTGCTGGTCGGAATTCTGTTTCGTCAGAATCCGTCGTTTCGTGTAGATCAACGTGAACCAACACTTCTGGTAAAGAAGCGACTAACGCACGTAGGTTTGCTGATTCTTCTGCTGGCGTACCGTCGTAGAAAGAGCGGTTTGGATCGACAGCATTTGGGTTCCAACGGTTGATCACTTCGTAACCCCAAGGGCTCACACAAGGTGCAACAACAATGTTGAAGTGCGCTGCATATTTCTCTGCTTGAGTTGCGGCGAACTTGATCGCGCCATGCACACCACTGGTTTCGTAACCGTGAACACCACCCGTTACAAGGATCGTCGGTTTTGATGCGTCCCAGTTTTTGCTTTTGATTGCGAAAAGCGGGAAGCGAGCTTCATCGTAGCTCAGTGCGCCGTATTGCTCGATGTCAAAGCGGTCTGCCAATGCTTGGATTTTTGGCACGACTTCTTGCTGGTATTCACGCTTAACGGTTCTTTGAGCGAACCATGCTTGACGTTCTGCTTCTTGCCATTTTTGTCCTGGCTTACCAATTGGGTAGGAGTATTCACTTTTCATCTATACTTCTTCTTTTATGTTCGCGAAAGATGAAGACAGACTAGTCCTGTCTAGTTGAGACGGCAATAGAAAACACAACTTGTGACTCTATTTTTTACAGACTCATAACTTTGATGACTGGATTGATGGTGTTACATTTTATCAATTGTTTAATCCCTTAAAAGAGACCATAAAATGGCTGGAGCAAGTTTATTAACGCTACTGGATGACATTGCAACCGTGCTGGATGATGTCGCACTGATGTCTAAGGTTGCCGCGAAAAAAACCGCTGGTGTGCTGGGGGATGATTTAGCGCTGAATGCCCAGCAGGTATCTGGTGTTTCTGCTGAACGAGAGATCCCAGTGGTGTGGGCGGTTGCCAAAGGCTCATTTAAAAACAAGTTGATTTTGGTGCCCGCGGCATTATTGATCAGTGCCTTTATTCCTTGGCTGATCATGCCTTTGCTTTTGATTGGTGGTCTGTTTCTTTGTTTTGAAGGTGCCGAGAAAATCTTAGAGAAGCTCTTTCCTCATGCTCATCAAGACGATGAAAAGGGGGAGGACACAAGTACTGGTGAATCCATAGAGGAATATGAGAAGAGAAAGGTCGCAGGCGCGATTCGTACCGACTTCATCTTATCCGCAGAAATCATAGTGATAGCACTGGGTACTGTGACAGGTACAAGTATCCTTACTCAGGTTCTTGTCGTAAGTTTAATTGCAGTTGTGATGACGATTGGTGTTTATGGTTTAGTGGCAGGGATCGTTAAGTTGGACGACTTAGGTTTCTACCTTCAACGCACATCTAACGGTAGTGCAGTAAAAACAAAGCTTGGCAATGGGCTTGTTGTCTTTGCGCCAAAGTTAATGAAGACGCTTGCGGTGGTTGGGACGGCTGCGATGTTCTTGGTTGGTGGTGGTATTGTGGTGCACAACGTTCCTGCGATTCATCACTTAATTGAGCCAATTATTATGGATTTTCGTGGACATACGGTAGCGACAGCGGTTGTTCCAACGTTATTGAACGGTGTTATCGGTGTCTTAGCTGGATTGATCGTTGTTGCTGTTTGGACTGTGGTTGGAAAAATTCGCGGTAAGTAATCGCTCATTATCAGTCTTAATAAAACCCTCTCTCCACGAAACGAAAAAGGGGCACCATAATCACTATGGCGCTCCTTTTAATCTAATGAGTCGTGTTTAATTAACACCACGCTCTTATTTTGCAATATGAGCGCTTATTTACCGACTAAGCGTTTACTTTACAGACCAAGCAATCGTCTCACCGCCACGGATTGGCACAACGATGTCTGAACCGAAAGGCATAGTTTCAGCAACGTTCCACTCTTCTTTAACAAGAGAGATGGTGTCCGTGTTACGTGGGATACCGTAGAAGTCAGGGCCGTTGTGGCTTGCAAACGCTTCTAGGTTTTCAATCTTACCTTCTAGGTCGAACACTTCTGCGTACAGTTCAACGGCAGCGTGCGCTGTGTAAGAACCTGCACAACCACATGCTGACTCTTTTGCGCCTTTTGCGTGTGGTGCAGAGTCTGTACCCAAGAAGAACTTCTTGCTACCGCTTGTTGCAGCTTCGATAAGCGCTAATTGGTGCGTGTTACGCTTCAGAATAGGAAGGCAGTAGAAGTGTGGCTTAATGCCGCCAACCAACATGTGGTTGCGGTTGTAAAGCAGGTGGTGAGCGGTGATGGTTGCCGCTACGTTGCCATTCGCGTTTTTAACGAAGTTTGCTGCGTCAGCGGTTGTGATGTGCTCAAGAACAATCTTTAGGTTAGGGAAGTCGTTCACAATCGGCGCTAGCACTGTGTCTAGGAACTGCTTCTCACGGTCGAAGATATCAACATCGTGAGTGGTAACTTCACCATGAACCAATAGCAACATATCCACTTCTTGCATTGCTTCTAACACGTGGTAAATCTTTTGTGCTGACGTTACACCTGAATCAGAGTTAGTCGTCGCGCCCGCTGGGTAAAGCTTTGCTGCCACTACTGCACCAGACTCTTTCGCTTTGCGAATTTCTTCAGGTGTTGTGTTGTCTGTCAGGTAAAGTGCCATTAGAGGCTGGAATTGCTCGCTTGGCTGCTCTGCCATGATGCGTTCACGGTAAGCTAAAGCCATTTCGGTATCGGTTACCGGTGGGATGGTGTTTGGCATGATTAACGCTCGACCATTGTAGCGGCTGATATCGCGCACTGTATCTTTTAATACTTCGCCATCGCGTAGATGAACGTGCCAGTCGTCAGGACGAGTAATCGTAAGTTGTGTCATTGAAGGCTCCCACCATTTGAAGTGTTATGTAGTTGGAGCCTAAACTCGGCGAAATCTGTGAAAGCAATCGCTTACGTTTAGGCGACAGGATGATAGTGGAAAAGCACTTTCATTTCATCCTATTTTTAACTCTTCAGGGCTAGGAGCTTGTTTTTATGGCGTTTTAATTCGGTATTTATTTTTGGATACGGGTTAGCGAGTCGCCACCCAGAGTCCGTGGATCATTCCTGGTACCCAAAAGAAGAAGGTCAGGACGATGTTAATCAGCAAATCTTTACCTGCGCCACGAGCGAAGAACACACCAACAGGCGGAAGCAATACACATAAAATGATAATGACGAGTTTGTTCATGATAAATCCTTTTTATTCAATGAAAGTTCAATGCGATAACCGTGTTCACATTATAGAACGTATGGAGAGTGTTACTGCATTGCTGCCTTAATGTATCAAGATAGAAAGCTAAACATCTCAAGATACTAGCTTAGTATCAAGTGTTTAATGCTGACTATATAATTCCTTTGCATGATTTAACTAGGCATGCTGGGCTTTGCGTGATGAGTTGATGCTAACTTTGTTGCTATGTATTTCGGTAAATTAAGGCGTACTCATTGGAAGCAGATATTAGACATGAAAAAACATACTACAAATAACATATTGTTATTTCTTTTCGTTAGCGTGCTATACGGATGTGGAGCGGAAGGTAATAACACAGCTAACAATCAAGAGCTTGATACAGCCTCACCTAATACCGAAACGTTATATCAAGCAGTTGATGCGATACGTACAGGCCCTTTATCTGAAACGTTCTATTTAGACCTTTCGAGCAATATAAGTTCTAATGATGGCAGCGAAGTTTCAGTTATTCATGTTGCTTCAATGAGCTCCGATAGTTTTTGTGCTCCAATTTCCGTAGACGATAAAGGTTTCACTATAGATGCGACTTCAGCGAATGTCTGTGAATATCGCTATAGTGTGGGGGCAAAGAGTACTAGAAGCATTACGCCAATGGCTATGGCCGAGACTGAAGAGAGTGCTTCAACGGCTACGGCTAGAGCTGCTGTCGGTGAAACTGTCACAATACTAGCGCCGCTGTCTTCCGCAACTTCAGAAGGCATCGCAATTCCCATTGATGTTTCAAATGGTGGTGCCATCGACACAGGCGTTTATACCTTGTCTAGCGACGTCACTATGCCTTATGGCACTGATTCAGGGTCAAGCGCGGTTGCTTCCCCGTCAACAAATAAGATCACTTATACACCGGGCGCAGGCTTTTTAGGTGTAGAACGTATTTCTTACAGCTACAGCGATGGCACCAACATTCTAACCGGTGACATTGATGTCTCTGTTTCAACCAGCAGTAACAATGCACCAACGAGCAGTAATTTCCAATTTCAAGACTCAGTAACGGGTTCTACTCTCGTAGAGAACGGAGCTTTAATAGCTATCGATGTATCAAGTTTTGTCTCGGATGCCGATGAAGATGCTGTGACTCTGCAAGATGTGATCAGTTATGACGCTACTGTCTCAGTCACAAGCGACTCGACATTAGAGTTCAGTTCAACGGTGTCAGGTGTGCATTATGTCACCTATGTTGTATCAGACGGCAAAGGTGGTTACAGCTCCGCAGTCGTCAGTGTCACAATTGAACCTCAGCCTTCAATGGTAAGAGATTGGCAAGATATAACGTACAACGACACCGCTAATACTACTGATGTAACCATTACGGCGCCTATGTCTAAAGCCGAAGCTGACTACGTTAGATTGCCATACTCTGATACGCATATTGGAGATGGAGTACACAGCCCTGCGTATAGTGAAATAACCCTTCATTCGTTCGATGAGGCAATGGAAATCTGTAAATCAATGGGTGGGCGTCTACCAACTCAAGGGGAGCTTGAGCAGTCAATTCAGCTTTTTCGATCCAATAATTGGCCAACGGATGGTAGCTACTGGGTTGGTTCAAGAACAGATCAAGGAATAAACCTCATAGGGGCTGACCAAGGCTGGTCTATTGATATTTCACCCACAAATGTAGTGACTGTATCTCAAGAGTTGAGGCCAAACCCTAATTTGGTCACGTGTATGCTATACGACTCTCCAGAGGTGCGTCGATATTCCATCGACCAAACTAGCCTACAAGTGGTAGACGGTAAAACTCCATACCGATTTCAAGTACTGACACCTGATCTACAGCCCGCGCACTACGCCAAAAATGTTTATGTGACTGCGGGCATCGAGAAGAATGGATACTTCAAGCAAGAGTACTACGATACCGATGAGTTTGGCTGGGTTGATGCTGACTATACGGACCTCTCTTTCGAAAACAACGTTGGTGTGGTGTCCGTCTACGACATTGTCAAAGAGCAACTTATTAGTATCGATAGTGAAGCTGATGCATTGAGTGTAAAAGATGCGGGTTCATGGAACCGGAGGGTTACGTCAGGAAGCGGCATGCCTGCTGTAGACGCCAATTTCGGTTTGCCCATCACGTTTAAGGGTATAAAACTCACGTCAGTTTACAACGTTCAGTCTTATACCGGGTCAACATTAATCGGTCATTATTACAGCTACCAAAATGTTGGTGTCGGAAGCGGCACATACTCATTTTATCTTCAACAAGTGGGCGATACGCCGGCTAGTAATTGGGGGAAAGAGGTCTGGAGGCCGGGTGGCCCAGCCAGCAAAAACTTTGAAGTGGTTATCGATATATTTCGAAAAGAAGTGAATATATTTGTTGATAGCGATACGCCTAAATATACGGTAACCGATATTGATCTACAGGGAGATCGATATGTTTGGTTCGAAGTGAAAAACAATAGATTCAAGCTCTATACCTCATTAGTGTCAGAAAAACCTGAAACAGCGTTATTTGATTTTGAAATGGATTGGGGGTCGATCAACCCAAACTCTGAATATTGGATAGGTTTTGGCGGACGTGCGTATGATGCGTGTGAAACCTATATAAATGAAGCCAGTTTTCGAGCGGAGTTATAAAGCTGAAAAGCTAGCTAAATAACCAAATTGCTTGTCTTATAAAGACTTAGAGATTTCAATTTTTAGCCTTTCCAATGATAGAAGGCTAATCGTAATTTAGAGCGTAGTTATGCTGAATAGAAGTTTATTATCAATTATTTTATTAACAACACTATCTGGGTGTAATGGTGGTGAATCTAATTCTGGTGATTCTGGAGCGGCTTCCGGTTCCAATAACGGTAGTGTTATCTACTACGTGAAAGATAAAATGGTGCAATCTCGAATAAGCCAGCAGTCATTGTATATCGATCTTTCTGAAAATATGGAGGCTTCTGATGGTAGCGCTACTGCACTAATGGGCGTGACGCCGTTATCGCAAAACCCCGAGTGTACCGTTGTGTCGCTGGATAGTCATGGATTTAGTATAACTGCAGATAGCGCTAAAGCGTGTGATTATCAATTCTCGGTGGGAGGGGGAGAGGTTGCTCAGAAAACAAGTTTGGTGAACGCGACACGTTATTCGTCAACCAATGATGAATTATCTTCGGCGACTACTCGTGCATTGGTGGGTAATACGACTGAACAATTGATTCCAATTCATAGCCAAACTCAAGTGAACAGGAGTGAACCTATCAATGTTAGGTATGAACTCGCTAAGGTAGGCGGAGAGCTCGATACGGCCAATTTTACATTGGATTCTGTGACGTTACCCGACCAAGGGACTACAGGCTCAAGCGCAACATTTGATAGTGCGAGTAATACTATCACTTATACTCCTGGTAATAGTTTTGTTGGCGTAGAGCGTATTAATTATAGCTACTTAAGTAACGATTTAAGCAGTGTGGCTGGTGGAATCATTGATATTGGTGTCTCGGTGGACTTAAACAGCCGTCCAGTTGCCGACCAATACGAGCATCCGAGTTTAGTTAGAGTGAACACGCCGACAAGCATCGATTTATCGAGTGTGATAAGCGACCCAGATGGGGACGTTCTGCAGCTAATTGATGTGTTTGGTTACAACTCGACGAATATCATTCAGCCTGGATCTACATCTAACTTTGACTCGAACTCATTCACGTTTGAAACCAGTCAGTTTGGTGACCACTACCTAAGTTATACCGTGACGGACAAAAATGGTGGCTATGCATCATCAACAATCAAAGTTAACGTCGAGACTGATATTAGTGTTCTTCAAAGTTGGGGTGATATTACGATCACCGACCCGTACATCAGCGCACCGATTTCCTTCACCGCTCCAATGTCATTGGCCTATGCAGAATTATCCAAGGTTCCTTATCACGAAGTCCTGACAGGAGACGGTATTAATGCGCCACTGGGTGAGCAGTACATCACCATGACTTACAACGATGCTTACCAGCACTGCATCGATGTAGGTGGAAGGCTTCCGATCGAGCGCGAAATGCAAACGCTGTTTAGTGTACTTGGAAATGTTTATTCATCTCACAACTGGCCTGCTTCTGAGTCTTTCTGGTTAGCAGATAAAGCGGCAGGAAATCAGGCCAAGACTTACAGTTTAGTGAGTGATTCAGGTAACGTAGCGCTAATAGATGAACCATCTGAAGGGCGGTTAGTAACATGTGTGCTGCTCGACTCTGAAGCGGTAAAAAACTTTGCCGTCAGGGATCTCGTTACTTCTGAGCAAGTAGGTGGGACTTACATTTTAAGTGCAACCACCTATGATCCTGACGGAAACATTGCGCCATTTCAAAAGGCAAACTTAAAGTTAGAGAACGAAACAAAGGGAGATTTATCAGAAGATGTGGTTACGTCTGATACATCCGGTGATTTTGATGTTACCTACTTTGATTACTCGATGGAAAATAGCGTTATTCGTACCAGTATTTACAATGAATTTGGTTATGCCGTTGTAGAGCCAGATACCGGTGAACTCGATGTCGCAACGCCTTCGAATTGGTCTCGAATGGCTCTCACACATCAAAATAATGCCCAAAGTGCATTACGTCCACACACCGCGGCGGGACTTCCGATTATGTTTAACCAAGTCCAATGTACCAATCTTTATTCTGCCGAGGCGTATGAAGGTTCAGAGTTTATAGGGGAGTTTATTATTGAGTCACCAACTAATACCATCGTCTCAGGGAAATACTCATTCTATGTTCAACAGGTTAGAGGGGACGCTCCACAGGCATCATGGGGACCAAATCATACGCAGCCTGGAGCGCCTAATTCGACAAAAGTATTTTCTATCGTCATAAATGTATGGGATGCAAAAGTTGAAATTTTTGATGGTTATGGAAACAGCATCGCCGTGTATAACACGGACTTATCGGGAGAACGCAAACTGTGGTTCGAAAGCCGCGACGGTAACTTCTCTGTATACACTCGTAATGGTCTGATTGGGTGGAAACCTTTGACTCCGGTTATCACTTTGCCAATGCCATGGGGAAATATTGATGAAAATTCTACTTACTGGGTTGGGTTTGGAGGCTATAACGGAAACGATACAGACGGTACGAATGCTGTTGTAAGTTCAGCAAGGTTTTCATCATTCATTAAAAAGTAGAATTGCAATTTGATAAGAACAACCTCCACTAAAACCACCTATTAAAATAGGTGGTTTTTTTCATGCACATTAAAAATCAAAACAGGTAGTTATCAATTAAATTACTACTATTACTTTCGAAGTTAATAACAAAAACATTGGCTTAATTATTATTTACATGCTCAATTGATAACTAGGCATGTTACTGGTAGTAAGAAGTTAGAATGCTAACTCAAAGTGTTGCTCGTTCGTTACTATTACTTAGTTCCTTGGAACGACGCCAATACAACAGGTACATAAATATACAAAGGATAATATAATGAAAAAACTAATTCTAATTACATTACTGTCGACAATTGCTACTGCTCCAACATTCGCAGCATCTGGAGATACTTCAGTTGGTTCTGTGGTATTTAGCGGATTCGTCCCAGGTTTTGTCTCGAATGGTGATATTATCATCACAGGTGCTGGTGGTAATACGGATTTAACAGCTTATACAGGTTCACTTTTGATTAATGCTGACGGCACATTTTCCAGCTCGCCTATCGTGTTAGAAACTCATAGCTATACAAGTGATACAGTTGGTGATCTTACAGAAGCGAATTGGACGGTATCTCAAGTAATGATAGCTCCCGCTACAATGAGTGAGGTTCAACCAAATATTGTTGTAGGTGATAGGATCTCAACCAAAGAGCTTACAGCAACGGAATACTTAGCTTCAGAACAACTCTCAGGGTCCCATACAATTCAATTGTATGTATCTAACAACACACCCCACTCTAATGCCGATGATATTGCTGGTTCAGAAGTAAGTGTTAATGTGGATCTTGTTGCAACTTTGCCTTAATAAAAGCCTTATTTTCTCATAAGGTACTTAATTTTAGTACCTTATTTTTACGTCTGTCCTAAAGGAATATCAATATGAATTTTTTATTTCTTTGTTTATTAGTTATATTTAGTCACTATGCTTTTAGTGCTGAAAGTCATTTATTTCCTCTAAGTACGCAGATTAATAGAGCTAATTTATATGAATATTCCATTAGTGTGAGGTTATCAAAAGAACACATTGTTCTTCAATATGATGATGACAATGAGAGCTTTCATGA
Organism: Vibrio sp. 1CM8B; assembly: GCF_023161685.1. NCBI lineage: Bacteria > Pseudomonadati > Pseudomonadota > Gammaproteobacteria > Vibrionales > Vibrionaceae > Vibrio > Vibrio sp. 1CM8B. The sequence goes on along the minus strand of NZ_JALNTU010000001.1, from coordinate 84,462 downwards.
CGGTTTGTTTTTGTCCTATGTTACGACAACGATTCCTATAAATTTAGGTGAATCATTTGAATATAGTTATAACATATCTGAGTTCAGCTCATCATGTGAGATTAATGGAACTGGTTCAGTAATAGTTAATGATTTCATTGATCTTTATATTGATGGAGTTAATTATCAGGATGTGAATGATATTAAAAAATTTTCTTTTGACGCTGATAATAGCACTGAGTTTGAGAGGGCAACTAACGTGTTTTCATTAGTAACTAACCAAAATATATCAAATGTTCAGCCATTAACTTGTAACGGAAATGTTACATTTAACATGGAGTTAAAGTTATAATGTTTTTAAAATTATGGGTAAGTATAAGCAGCCTGATTATAATTACCTCTATTATAACTTATAGCGTAAAAGTGAGTGCTAATATCCCAGAAGGATTTGAGGACTTACTCTCAGAGCAGTCTTTGAAGTTAAAGTTAATTCTATCTGCTGATAAAAACCGATCATTTCCTTTGGAAGCACTTGTTGCTGGTGATGAGATTAGAATTCAAGCTTCTCAACAACTAATAGTAGAAGAAATGTTACAAGAAGCGTTTGGGGTAGAACGAGCGATGAGCCTAGCTATGGCTGAATCGCTAGTAATTGGGGTCGAATCTAGCAAAGAGTGTATAGGCTACCGAAGTGAATGTGGTTTATTACCTGAGTTTTATGATTTTGTTTATGTCCCAGAAAGTCACTCTTTAATTGCTCATGTTAACTCCCAGTTTCTTGAAGATAAAGAAGAGCAAGTCGCGTTAGAGTTTGTGAGAGCGGAAACTGATCATGATTCAATCATTATGTCACATGGCTTGAATGTATCTAGTTCATACAGTGATACCACAAATTATACGTCAGCATACTCTTACCAACATGAAAATTACGTTGGCTTTGGTAAGTACGGTTACTTACACAATGACGTCAACTTTAGCGACGTGAACGGTTTTAGCTCGGATGACTCATCATATAACTATGTTGACGGTAATACGCGTGTTTCAGTGGGGTATAAATACCAAGAACGTTCGTGGAATAGTACTCAGTTTTTAGAGAATAATAGCAAGACTTCTGGTTACATGACATCCATTGGTTCAACAAAGGAGTTAGTTAAAAAGCTGAGTGGAAAATCTAGACGTGTCTATTTGAATATCCCAAGAGACGGGCGGCTGGAAATAAATGACGACCGAGGGCGCGTACTCCTCAGTCGTAATGTGAGTGCGGGCCAAGACTTCTTTGATTATAACGAGCTTCCTGTCGGTACTTATACCGCTACAGTCAGAATGTTTGATGGAGGAGAAGAGTTTTACAATGAAGACAGACTCATTGTGAATAACGATTCGTCCTCATTAGTTTCCGGAGAGGTTGATTATCATATCACTGCTGGCTATCTATCTCGCGAGTTAACTAACTCAGGTTTAGATGAGAATTTTGACGAAAATTCAATCAGGTTTGCGTATGATAATTATGAAAGTCCAGTCTTTACCAATGGAAAACTGAGTTATCAGGTAGCTGATTTTTTTGCGTTAGGCGGTGGGTCATTTGTCACAGCTGATGATAACTATAATTATATTGGCGGAAATTTATCGCTGGGTGAAGTCTCTAGATTATCAGCAGTTGCAGGAGTGTTTAATGATGGTGCTAGCTTTTATAATGTGGACTTAGGAATTTATGACCTAAATCTATCATATACAAATTTTGAGACTGAATATGCTAGTTTTCGAGATATAAGGCTCTCTGATTTGTTATTTGGTAACTCAAGTTATATGTCTTTATCGTTCAACTATAACAAGTATTTATCGAGGAATGTGTCATCGTATATTTCAGGGGTATACACCAAAAATCAATATCGAGATTTTACCAATATTTACGTTAACGATTCAGAAAGTTGGTCCGCTAGAAGTGGCGTCCAGATTTCATCATTGCCCCTTGATTCAAAGCTAAACGTGGAGTTCTCAGCTAGTGAATCATACTATATAAACTATGGTGTTATGGCTTCTGTGACGATACCTTTGGGGCAAAAAAACACTTACATGCATAGTACACAAATTCAGTTTGACGATAACGGTGATACCACATTATCACATAGAGATACAGTCTCAACCACTATTTTAAATAAAAAAGGCCTTAGTGTCTCAAGCTCTGGTGGTATTTACTACCAAGACGGAGAAAAAGATTCACATAATGCAGATTTGTCTTTGTCTGCAAATTATAAAAATAAAAATATTGACTCTAACTCATATTTTTATGTTAACTCTGATAGTAGTGCAAGTATTTCGGCGTATATTGGAACAAATAATATTATCACCTCAACAGGTTTTGATCTTACTAGTGAAAGATCTTCAAGTTATTTTATATCTGCCAATGACACTGGAAATCTTTCGGCTGAGGGCAAGTTTTTAGCAGTCGTAAACTCTGAGCAAAATGGCAAGCAAAGTAATGCATATGTTAGTGAGGATGCTTCAAATATTTACCCGTTAAAAGAATATCAAGAGTATGAATTTGAGTTGGATACAGAAGCATCGGATTTCTATAACAACGGCGAGTCTCATGTTTTTGCGACGAGCTACCCGGGCACGGTTATTCGCCTTGATACTTCACTATCAGAGTTGAAATCATTTCTTTCAACATTTAGTGATATTAACGGCAACCCTATCGATAATGTGGAATGTATTGGAGAAGGTTGCTTTTCTTCAGATAGGTTAGTCGAAGGAGTCTACCAGTTTAAAGTTAAAAGTAAGTTACCATATAAAATAATATCCAAAGCTAATCAATGTGTGATACCCGAGTTGTCAACAGTAAATAATCTAAACTTGGGGAACAATTTCTGTATGCCTTCTTTTGAAGAAAATAGCGAAGGCTATCAGGTTGCCTCAGTAGGTGGTGTCTATTACTATTATTTAGGTCAATACAAGGATAGTAATATTGTTTTAGATTATCAAAGAAAAATTAGTGAATCTGGAGTTGAAATTATCAATAAAAAATTGGGTGATTACTCTTATATATTTGCTAAATCTACTGATTTATTAACAGCTGTACATAAAGTGTATGTTGATGAGCTTATTAATTATGCTGTCTATATGGAATTGACGCCATATGCTTCAAACTATTAAAAGAGAAAATTATGAAACGTGTAGTAATAACCCCAATGTTATTGATAATAAGTTCCTTGAGCCATGCTTTTAGTATCGACAAGATGCTGTTGATCTCAAGCGGTGACGGAAATGGTGTCTTTACACTTACTAGTTCTAAAGGTGAAGAGGAATATATAAAGGGAAGTGTTAGTCAAGTTAATGTAGTTAATGGCGAATTAGAGAAAATAGAATTGACTAAAGACAATTTACCTTTATGGGATCTCGCGCTATTACCCAATAAATTGATCCTCAACCCAGGTGAGCGGCGCCGAGTCTCTGTAAAAAACTTGTGTCAAGTTGACTGTGACAACTTGAAAAAAGATAAGGTCTACCAAGTGACTTTTATGCCGAGTGTTATGGACGGTCAAAAGAGTAAGAGTAGGGTAGGAATTAATTATGGATATGCACCTTATTATATCGTTCCTGCGGAGAACGCAAAGGTTGAATATGAAATCCAATACAATGGTTCTGAAGTTTCTGTGGAAAATAAGGGGAACACTTTTTTCTATATGCAAATAGATAACTGCCGACCTGACTCGATTAGTAATAAATGTAAGCAAACTAACACAATACTAGCCGGCCGAAAGAAAACCATCAAGTTGGCAGAAGGTCTAACAAATGTAGATTCGTTATTCGTAAAGGTTGCTACCCATGACTACAGTTACAACAAAAAAATCACTATTCAAAAGAAGTAGCTTTCTTTCGATAGTATTACTACTTACTGCCGTAAACACGAGTTATGCAGCAGAGGTGTATGGAACGATCACAGCGAACACCCCGGTGGTATGGAACAATGCTGCGGCAAACAGCTATTTTGGAAGTGAAGCGATATCACCTTCAGCATGGACTATAGCGCAAGAGCGAACTACCGCAGAGTGGTATCCGGCAACAATGGATAACCAATCCACAAATACGATTAGCTTCGTCAATCATACGACAGGTGAAAGCTTTACCACTAGCTTGGAGTTACTGGGTGTTGAATATAACTTAGGAAGTTCCGCTAGCCACTTTATCGCAAATGATTATGGCTCAAATGTCGGCATGGGAGTTGCCAACGGATGTGCAGGCACAAGCACTGGTGGTCCAATCGCGAAAGTGGTTCAGGAGTCTACGCTCTGTGTTTCAAGAACGGGATATGTATCTGCAGCCCGAGTTGAGCCATTCAAGTTTTATCGTCCAGCCTTTTCGTTACCTAACATTAGTAGCGACATATTTACCGCGCCGGTAGGAACTGGCACGTACACTGCTTCTATCAATATTGCGCCGACGTACTTCTTTACCAGTCAGACAGGCACGATGACTTACACCCGAGTTCCGGAAACGTTAATGATTACCATTGATTATCAAGCAGCGATTCTTGAATCGTTAACAGTCCTTGGAACAGGGGATATTGAACCTGAGTATGACACTGCTACAAAAAGGATTACAGGCTCAACGTCGTATGATGTGGTGTTAGGCGGTACTCTTCCTTCGGGAGTTGTTATGACGTTTAGTCCCACATCCGGTGACTATGAGATGACCAATACGGAAAATTCGTTAGACAAAATCCCCTACAGTATCACTTGTACGGCTGGATGTGCGAGTGCTGATAAAGTCATTGTTCAAGATGGTCTAATGAATACCAGCTCATTTCCAGATTCAAAAGTGATTACTGTCAATGGGGTGGGCAGCAATCAGGTTAACGTTAAGTATGACATCAGTTTTGATGTTGATGGCAACTCGATTAATTCGGGGAATTATCAAGGGTCGTTCAATGTCGTTTATGAGGTAAACCTGTGAACCATATTTCAATAACTTTTCATTTTTTAATATGTTTGATTGCATGTGGGTCGGTGAACGCTGCGGAATCAGATTTACACCGTGTTGGTGTTGGCGCAACTTATGGCTATAACTTTGATGGGGGAATGTATGAAGACTCTCAATCACTCCAACTACTTTACCAATACAAACGAGTTCAAGTAAATCTAGGGGCGAAGCACTATCAGTTTGAGGGTAGCTCTGAATATATATCCGACCTCTCTGCACTCTATAGCGTTCATGATGGTGATGTGCTTGATTTGAAGATCGGCCTTGGTCTTGAAGATAAGTACCCAACTTTAGAATATGTGGTGGATTATGCGTTGACTCAGAATCTTGGCGCGACCATTGCTCTCAACCAGACACTAAACGATGATTTTGGACAGAATCAAAGAGAGGCAGTTGTTGGTTTAGCTTACTACTTTTTCGACAGCCGTAAAGAGCATGAATTGAAAGACATTGAACCCCGCCCTTCCTCATTAGATATAGATGAAAAGCCACAATGCTCGACGAACTTGGAGAAAGGTCAATGTACTCCTGATGTAGAGCCTGAGACGTTAACAGAAGAAAAACCCAAGGCGAAAGTGGATGCTAAGTCGAGCTTACCTTATGTCGTGCAAGAGGGTGACTGGTTATACAAGCTGCGCAGAAAGTTTGGGTTCGACTTGGATGAGATCATTGAACGTAATGGAATTGATAATCCAGACTTAATCTACCCAGGCCAAGTATTAGAATAAACTTCTTACCGGTAACCTGATCAATATTAAAAGTATTACTAGACTTAGTTTTTATAAGGTATGGTGATGCTTTTTTTTGGTTCATCGCGGCTTTCCGGGGAAAGCCGCTTTTATCTTCAAGAAGAAGTAGTCGGTATCTCGATAGCCATACCCCATTCGCTTGATTAGCTTTATCTTGTTGTTTATCCCTTCCAATGTGCAGGTGTTGAGCGGATAACTTGCCGATGCGAGAATCCCATGAAGATAAGGACTCAGTTTTCGTGCGAACTCTTTCAATGGCTTAATCCCACTCTCTTGTACTTGTGCCCACCACGCCTCCCAGAGCCCTTTGGCATGCACTTCTGATTCTCAATACCAAAGCTCTTTGAGTTGTGCTCCGAGGATGTAAGTGGTCATTAAGTCCTTATTGATATTCAATATTTCTGTAAGATAGCTGTCTTGCTGTGTATTTAAGTTGCCTCTATTTTTCAACAACACCCAGCGTGAACGCTTGACCCATTGCCTCGCTTTTTTATCTTGCTTGAGTTTGTTGGCTTGGTCGACTCTGACTCTATCCATGACCTCACGACCGAACTTAGCAACAACATGGAATAAGTCGTAAACGATTTTTGCGTTCGGGCAGTGCGCTTGAACTTCAAGGTCAAAAGCCGTATTCATGTCCATCGCGACCGCTTCGATATTATTGCCATGCTTGCCTAACAGCTCGAAGAACGGTCGTATGTCCTTGCGGCTACGGCCTAACCCTATCCAAATGACTTGATGAGTCTTAGCGTCAGCAATGACCGTGGCATACCTATGCCCTTTAAAGATAGCGAACTCGTCCATGACGAGTTGCCTTAGCTCTTCCCATTTCACTTGACGGTACAACTTGTCGAAGTCGGCGTTTATCTATCTCTTTAATGGTGTGCCAATGTACACTCGTTAACTGGGAGATATGCTTAATGGGAAGAAGAGGCAGCAGTTGTTCTATATAACTTTTTAGGCGCTTCGTGATGCGAGCATAAGGCTCTAGCCAAGATAGAGACTCTGTTTTTATGCCGCAGTCACGACACTTAATTCTTCGAGTTTGAACGGAAAGTTCAACAGGAACACCGAGCAACATGCTTCTTTCACATAACGCCATTGATACTCATGGATAGCTTCGGCTTCAAGACCACAAAGGCACTTAGCCTCAGAGTTAGGTTTAAGAGTCAGGGTAATAAGTGATGCTGTTTGGTGAGACTTTACTATTTGAAAGCCTTCCCAGAATGAAGATAGGAAAGTATGATTCGGCATGAAAACGGTAGTTTGTGTATGATTTTTGTTTGGCGACTAAACCATATCACTTACTACCGTTTTTGTTATTAGTTCCCGCTAATCCGCGATGAACCTTTTTTTTTGCACTCGATTAAATCTGTCTAACTCTTCATCTATGATCTTACATAGCTTACGTTGATGTGAATAATCAAGTGTTGCCAAGAATCATTGTTTACATACCAGATCTTAGGTTCGGGTATTAAAGATTACGAAGATAGATAGACTTAAATTTTCTTAATGTGAAAATCATTGAACTATTATGAAGTTCTGCAAGATATGTATTAGCTATTCATTCTCCGGCTTTTCTCTAAGGTTTCACTGCCATCAAATAGTTATCATCACATTCATAGATTTTTTGGTGAATTGATGTGACATATATTTATGTTAATGGCTGATTGTTACAAGTGTCACTATGCTGAACAAATTATTGCAAATGAATGCTTATAAGTCCAATTCATGGATGGAAGGGTGAGTGGTAGGCATTTGACTTCTTTTTTTTGCGAATAAGCTAAACTCTCATGTGTAACCAATTACATTTGAGGTGTTTATGAAGTCGTTTGTTAATATTTTGGTCTTTTTATGTTCATTTTTGTTTTCGGTAACCTCAGCGCATGGTTCTATTAGTACCGATGATGTTACATTTTCAGGCCGAGTCGGTGGAGATATACGAGCAATTTATTCTGACAAGAGTCTAACGAATGTAGATGGCATGCAAAACACGAAAGCTGTAAGAGGCATGACTCAGAGCAGTTATGTAACATTACTAAACAATGAAGTAGATGATGTAATTGTTCGTGAGGTTGACATGTAGTCAAGCGAACATAGCATATTAGATTCTAACTTTTTACCATATGCTTTAATACTCAATCGCTTAATTACATAGTATATAGATTGTACTGATAATTTAAGTGGGCAAATAATGAGGTATATTGGTTCAATAATATCGAATACGAATGTCAAAACTGTAGAGCTGTGTTTTGAAAGGTTGAAGCAAGTAGGAGTTCATCCATCAGAACTATCTTTCGATGGATTGGTACTCCTATGTGCGCTGAAAGAGACCGCTTAGCAACACTGAGAGCTAATTGAGCATTGGTTTGAACAGGTTTGACAGCCTGTAAGCAAGTTCAAGAACTCGGGTTGAGTAAATAGCTGCCTTGTTTTTATGTGCATTAAAGCTTTAGAATAATAGTGTTTACCAATTTTGATTGCACCGTTGGTTGATTTTTTCTCGTACGAAACAACAGAAAATCCCATTTTTTCGAGTACTTCTGCTGAGCTTTTTATAGCAACTGTTGTGTAGTAGTCGGTAATGTTAGCGTGTTTTGCTAGAAACCTGAATTCTCTTTTTAATTGTAGGCGAAAAGGTCGCTCGTACAGTGAATGCTGGCTCGCCGCAAAATAAGCTAATTTTCGGCTTTGATTATAAGGAACGGTTTTTCTTAAATCTATTTCATCAATCGACTTTTTAGAAAGTATTTCAATTTCGGAGATCATGCCTTCAGTCGTGAATATAGCGCCTATGTTATGTCCTAATAGCTCCCCTGTGACGCTGTCGACATATTTATAGGCAATGAAACGTTTTTCATTGCAATAGTTTAAAAGATCGATTTTATAGAGTCCATGCTTAATATATTCATCAGAGGTTTTATCATGAAAAACAAGTACAGAATTTACAGTATCACTATCATTAGAATTTCCAATCGGACATTCACAAACAGAATTGTGTTCGGACATCGATGTTGACTGATAGTTTGCTCTGGCGATCAAGTTATTTAAACTATGGTATTTCTCTTCCATCAGAGTATCGAACTGAGCAACTCTGTTTTTATAAGTAACTTCTTGTTGTTGTGTAAGACTAACTTCAGATAAATAAGGCTCAAGGTCGTTCGTCAATTCCCGCAAGACACGAATACTACGGCTGAGAGTTGGTTTAGTTGTTCCCCTTTCCCATCGACTAAGTGTAACGGTATCAATGTTCGATAAATTTCCTCCGAGTAAGTTGAGCTTTGTAGCGGCTTGACTTTGTGTTAGTTCATTCGCGATTCGATATTTTTTTAAGTATTCGCCAAACACAGTAGTTTTCTCCAATCTTTTGCATAAGACGAAGTATTATTATGTGTAGAAACTTAAGATGGTAGGCATCTTAAGTTGAAGGCTGTTTGGGTATGCCTAATGACTTTTTATTGAGTATTTGTTATTCCACTGGGTCGTTTTATGAGGGTTATTATTTCTGGTTGAGAAAGCAGTGTCGCAGTGTCAATTTCATACAAACAATGTTCGGTTACCTAGTTTAAAACCTCCGGTATCTGATTCAATATCAAACGCTACCTTGGTGAATCCAAGCTGCTCTAAAATTTGTCCACTTTCAGGTAGGGCATTAAAGAAGTAATAGCGTTGCACATTTGAATAGCGAATTAGGTTTATATACTGAGAAACTAACATGCACCGAAACACCTCGAAACTAGTAGAGTAACGGTTATAGTTACAGACGGCTAGTTGAGTCGTACTTTTATAACCGACAGTTTTTTTAGGTTAATGTCGAAGTTTTTGGAATGGATAGCTTTGTCAAAATATTCACTTTCAAATATAAAACTAAGAGAATGGCCTATGAGTCGACCACTTTGTGTTGTAAACCTTTTGAAAATAGCTCGTTTGTTTTGTTGATAGTCGTATAAATTGATATCGAACAACCCTTTTGGGATATAGCTAGAAGTTTCGTAAAAGGCTTTAAGGTTATATAGTATTTTGTCATCGTCTTTCAGCAGAAGTGGTAACTCAGTAATCAAACATACTTGTGGTTTTTGCTCCGTTTCGTAATTTGATGATGAAAGCCTGCTTAATTGGCTATTAAAGCGTAGCCTAGAAAACTCATTTAATAGTTTTGATTCGTTTGGGTTTGGTATTAATTCATAAAAATCGCTCAAATCAAGTTGTAAGCAACGTAAAACCCTGAGGCACTTGGCGAGTGTTGGCTTGGTTTTTCCTCTCTCCCAACGACTTAGGGTTACCACGTCTAGTGATCTAAACTCTTCATCAGCCAGGTTTAACTTAGCAGCAAGTTCACTCTGTGTTAGGCCAAGTGAGAGTCTCAATTCTTTTAAATAGTCACCAAACATTTACTACCCCTATGCTTAATTTGAATTTATTGAAGTATAGTTAGCAAAGATAGATCTTGCGTATTTTTAGTAACATACCTAAAAGTAGCTCACTCAGGTATTCGTTTAACTTGTTGCGTTCACTTCTTCTTCGGTTAGAAAATAGGCATTCAAAGTGACATTCGATTTGCTCATGCTAAACCTTGCTATTTATTGATCTGTACTATCGATCAATCACAAAAAGAGGTTTGTTTATGAATACGAATATGTTGCCTGAGAATTTGCAAGCCGAAGCACTTATTGAAGAGGTTAACCAGGGGCTGTTTTATCCTGTTTTTCAACCGATAACTAATGGCAATGGAACTGTCGGTGCTGAGGTTTTATTGCGTTGGAAAAGAGGGCATGATGTTGAAGCGTCAATCCGCTGCCTATTAGACTCTGATAAGATTGCGTTGTTTACTCAAAAATTCTTGTTAAGAGTGTCCGAGGAACTATTGTCTCGGGAAAAAATGATTGATTTTCTGACTATTAATATATCGCCTGGTCACGTTTTAAGTTTCACATTTCTACGTGATATTTATCCAATTTGGCAAGCGTGCAATAAGTTAGATGTAACCTTATGGATTGAGCTTACCGAGAATGAGCAATATCCTGTTGGAATCAACGAGAAAAGGATGATGTCCCAGTTCGGGGTATGTCGTGGTCTTGGGATCAAAATTGCGATAGACGATTACGGCAGTGGTTATAATACTGGCGAAGCTCTGATTAGGGTCGTCAAGCCGAACATCGTGAAAATAGATCGATCGTTGATGAGAAATCGGAGCGATAATTCGACCTTTTGGGAACGACTCAGATTTTTAGCTCGAAAGTATCAGATTGAATTGTTATCAGAAGGCATAGAAAGCCATGAAGATCTGCGTTTTGCAAAGTCTCAGGGTATCGCTTACTTCCAAGGCTATCACTTGGGTAAACCGGGCTCACTGAATCAACTGTCGAAACAAGATATAGCACATTACTCATCTTCTTAAATACAGTGTTGAGTTGATTATGTTTATTGCTCAAGAAGGGGAGCAGGAGCTGAAGTAGAGTTTTACTGGTTTTCATAGTAAGAAAGCATAGATGCTGTTGGATAACCGAGGGACGATATTAGTTTGTTCGACATCATCGTCGTTAGCTCCTAAGATTGTCGATCTACTAGAGCATATTGTGACTCTAACAGTTTACCTATGTCGACTCTGATCCGCACCAGAAGTTTTGGACACTGAGTTAAGTGAGTACAATCACTAACGAGGTGAACAATGACAACTAAGAAAACACGAATTAAACATGCTCCTGAATTTAAAGCCGAAGCGCTTAAGTTAGCAGAGAAAGTCGGTGTCGCTGCCGCCGCACGACAGCTTTCACTATATGAATCTCAAATTTATGGGTGGCGTAAAGCCGTCAAAAAAGATGCGAAAATCAGCGATAGAGAAAGAGAACTCGCCACTGAAAATGCCAAGCTCAAGCGATTATTAGCAGAGCAAGCTGAAGAGCTAGATATCGTAAAAAAGGCCGCCACCTACTTCGCGAAAAATCTAAAATAGATTGCTATGAGTTTATGCTCGAACACCTGATGCAATATAGGATTGTCCGTATGGCTAAGGTGTTTGGGGTTTCTCAAAGTGGGTTTTATTATTGGATTGATAATCGCCATAAAGTCACTCAACGCAACGAGCACCGCAAGCAGCTTGATAACAAAGTTCGAGAAGTCTTTGATGATAAAAAGGAACGCGACGGTGCAAGGCGCATTCAAAAAGAACTTGAGGCAAATGGTAATAAGCACGATGTAAAAACCATTGCCGCGAGCATGAAGCGCCAGAGCTTAGTCGCGAAGGCCGCCCGTAAGTTCAAATGTACGACAGACAGTAAGCATAGACTTCCTGTAGCCCCGAATTTGCTTGAGCAAGACTTTAATGCGACAGCACCAAACCAAAAATGGGCTGGAGATATCACTTATCTAGCGACAAGCGAAGGCTGGATGTATTTAGCCGTTGTTATCGACTTGTACTCACGGCAAGTAGTTGGTTGGTCAATGAGTACCAGAATGACCGCAACTCTGGTCTGTGATGCGCTATCAATGGCATTGTTCCGCAGAGGCATGCCAGAAGAAGTGATTATCCATAGTGATAGAGGTAGCCAATATTGTTCAAAAGACTACCGCGACTTAATCGCAGCTCATGATCTAAAGCAAAGTATGAATAGGAAGGGAAATTGCTGGGACAACGCTTGTGTTGAAAGCTTTTTCCACTCAATGAAAGTAGAAGCCGTCCAATACGAGCCGATAATGACCCGAGAAGAGATGCGTCAAGCACTCTTTGAATACATCGAAGTTGATTATAATCGAACAAGAAGGCACAGTGCTCTTGGGTATCTAAGCCCAGTTAACTTTGAAAAACAATATGTCGCTTAATGCGGTGTCCAGTCTTACTGGAGCAGATCAACCCTCTGGATTGCATGGCTTGTAGTTCTTTAATAAGTTCGGATGTTTTTTCATCCAATGCTTACTGTTTGTCGTTTTTGTAAAACTACGTTTAGGTCTTACCAACAATTGTTCATCACGTAAGTAGTTGAAAAGAGCATCTCGACCTAGCTTAATACCTTGCTCTTGCAACTTTGGTTTAAGTAAAAAGTAGAGTTTTCTAGTGCCAACCCTAGGCATATAGCGTCTAATATCCAACACCATTTGTTTGATGGGTTTAAGTTCTAACTGGCGATGAGCAGCTCGCTTTTCTCGTTGATAAACGCTTTGTCTCGTTATCCCGCATAGCTTACATACTCGAACTAAACTTATTCCTTCTTGTTCTTGAAGACTTCTTGCTCCTTGGTGAGATACTTTTTTCTGAGGCTAGTTCCGTGTTCAGCATCAAGAATATCAACCACTCTATTTAAAAAGAGATTCTTGATTTTTTCGTCTTCCAACTCTTTCTCAAAACGCTTTATTTTCTGTACTGGTGACTCTTTAGGCTTAGTTGATTGGGGCATGGTATGGATCCTTGGAGTTTGCGCCCAATTCATCTTACCGTGCTTTCGAAGCCAAGTTAAAACAGTTGAGCGGCCTTGGATACCATAAATGGTTTGGGCTTGTTTATATGTCATATCACCTCTTTCTACAGCGGCGACAACCTGTAATTTAAAGCCTAGTGTGTAATCACGCTGAGTGCGCTTAATGTAGGTATTATTTGAAGTAGTCATAATTCGTCCTCAATGTGTAAACACATTTCAGGACGGGACAATTTAATAGAAAAGGCCGGAAGTTCACTGAATGAACTTCCGGTTTTTTTGAGCCTGAGACTAATTCAGATAATTAATCGTAGATCGTTGGGATCGGTTGACGCTTGTGTTGTGTTGCAGATACTTACTAAGTGGTCAGACACGTCTTGAGGGACTTCTTTACCTTCAAGGAAATTATCGATTTGGTCGTAAGAAAGATTCAATGCTGCTTTGTTTGCATGAGTTAGCTAAGCATGATGATATCAATAGTCTCTTTCCCAATGGACAGTCTTTAGCAAGGTTATGACTTCAGGTCTTGAGATAAACTTATCACTATCAATACCATAGAGACAGCGTTCGAAGCGTTTACTGCCGAGTTTTACTCCACCAAATTTTGATTCGACGTCGACAGCAATTCTTTCAAATCCAAGCTTTTCAAAAAATGGGTCCATAATATCGATTGCACTGAAATAGTAGTAACGGTGGATGTTTGTATGTTTTACTAAGTTCTTGACCTGAGAGGTAAGCATGCATTTGAATACCTCGAAATTCGTTGAGTATCTATCATAATTGAAGCCGGCAAGTTTAACGTTTTCTCGATAGGTAATCGAATTCGAAAGGTCTAGGTTAAATGTCTTCGCTTTGATTGTTTGTTTAAAATAATCTGCAGGAAAGATAAAACTAATCGAATGCCCTAAAACTTGTTCATCCAATTTAGATACGAACTTTTTACCAACGGCTTTGCGGCTTTTGTGATATTCAAATAGATTTATTTCCAGCAACTGCTGTGGGGTATACCCTAATTGATCGTAGAAATATCTAAGGTTATCCCACATTTTATCATTGTCATTTAGCAGTAGCGGTTGCTCTAAGATTTTGTTGTGGTCGTTTCGCTCTTCATCGTTATAACCGGATGATGAAATTTTGGACAAAGGAGAGTTAAACCGTACCTTAGATACGTCATTATACAATTCATGATCATTGGGGTTTGGTAGCATGTCATAGAACTCGCTGAGGTCGGTTTTTAGACAGCGTAGTATGCGAATGCACTTAGAGAGGTGAGGTTTGGTTTTCTCTCTTTCCCAACGGCTTAGAGTGACAACGTCAAGCGAAAGGAATTCTTCGTTAGCGAGGTTGAGCTTGGCCACGAGTTCTGTTTGAGTTAGCCCAAGCTCTCCTCTGATCTGTTTTAGGTATTTTCCAAACATATTCAATCCATTGATATAAAGCACTTCGTTTAGTATAGAGGGAAACCGTAGTTTTTGTGTAGCCAAGTACTTAGATTATTACGTAGTTTGAGGTGTAGGATCATTTCTAGATTTAAAAATCTGTAGCCAACTCTTACTTCAACTAGGCATTGATGTTTGTTGCTAAGTTTAATGTGCCCATATAATTGAGATTTTTGACGATTAATATTTCTCCTCTGCACCTTTTGATCTTTACGTTCATACGTGACATCTTTCCAATTTGGCGAGAGTGTAATAACCGAGGTATCACTCCGTGGATCGAACTGACAGAAAATGAAAAATATCCAGAGGGTATCGATAAAAAACGTATGATTTCTCAGTTTGGAGTATGTCGTGGCCTTGGGAGTAAGATTGCAATCGATGATTACGGCAGCGGGTATAACGTCGGAGAAGCTCTACTTAGTGTCGTAAAACCAAACGTGTTAAAGATTGATAGGTCTTTAATGAGAAACAGGAGTCAGCATTCGGCTTTTTGGGAGCGTCTTAGGTTTTTATCTCGAAAATATCAAATTGAATTGCTGTCAGAAGGGATTGAAAGTTATGAAGACCTGCGTTTTGCCAAGGCACAGGGCATAGCTTACTTCCAAGGGTATTACTTGGGTAAGCCGGGCTCACTGAATCAGTTGTCAAAAAAACATACAGCATATTGCTCATCTCCTTAAATGTAGTTTTGGGTTCATTGTGTTTATTGAACCGTAAGGGGACTTGGCGCTGAAGTTGAATTTTGTTGGTTGTTATAGCAAGAAAATATTGATGCTGTTGGATAACAAAGGGGCGATATTAGTTTGTCTAGCATCATCGTCGTTAGCTTCTAAGATTGTAGATCTACTAGAACATATTGTGACTCTAACATTTTACCTATGTCTACTTAGTATCAAGTGTTTAATAGCTGCCAGTTTATCTATTTATAACCATTTGTTAGCATTGGGACAAACAACAAAACATTGGAATCGTTATGTCGCAGTCACCTATAGATCGAAAGGCTTCAGAGCAAGCTCCTTCCTTATCTCAAATCAACGTGTTTCCGGTTAAATCTGTGGGCGGGATTGCACTCTCTTCTGCTTGGGTCGAAAAACAGGGCCTTACCTTCGACAGACGTTTTATGTTGGCGTTGGCTGACGGCTCAATGGTGACGGCGCGTAAATATCCGAAAATGGTCAAGGTGTCTTCAAGCTTGCAGCCAGATGGTTTGATTTTTACTTACGAAGGCAAAGAGCCGCTGCGCCTGAAATATGCAAACTTCAAGATGCAAGAAGCACCAGCAACGGTGTGGAAAGACAGCTTCACGGCATACACGACATGTGATGAAGCCGATGATTGGTTCAGCGATGTGTTGGGCGTGCGTGTTGAATTACTGTTTTCGGGCGAAAAATCGAATCGTGTTCGTGAAAAACTTGGTCATAACGTGAGCTTTGCCGACGGCTATCCAATGTTAATCATCAGCCAAGCTTCTCTTGATGAGTTGAATCGCCGCAGCCCTGAAGTTCATTCAATGGATCAGTTCCGCACTAACTTTGTTGTTTCAAATACAGAAGCCTTTGCCGAAGACGGCTGGAAGCGTATCCGAATTGGTGAGGTTGAATTCGAAGCAGTGAAGCCTTGCGAGCGCTGTATCCTAACAACAGTCGATGTTGAGAGTGGAGAATTCAGAGCAACAAAAGAACCACTCAATACCTTCTCTACATTCAGAGCTAACGAGCGTGGTGGTGTTTTCTTTGGTCAGAACCTTGTCGCAAAAAATGAAGGTCTGGTGAAAGCGGGTGATGTGGTTGAGGTACTTGAAACCAAAGAGAAAGAGCACTACGAAGACACTTGGGTAGAATCACTGCACTTAACTTGCGTCGAGCGTGAAGAGATCGCTCGCGACTTCACGACGTTCTGGCTAGAGCCAGCGAAAGAGAACCATTCATTACCAAGCTATCAGCCAGGGCAACATTTACCGATTGAGATGGTGATTGATGGCGAAAAAGTGTCTCGTCGTTACACGCTATCTTCTAGTCCTTCACGCGCAGGTCGTTTGGCGATTTCCGTGAAGCGAGTGGACGATGGTCAAATCTCAAACTGGCTCAATGATCACTTCCAAGTCGGTGACACGCTTGTTGCTCAAAATCCAGATGGTGCTTTCTATTTAGAGCAAAACCCTAAGCATCCACTACTGCTTTTGTCTGCGGGTAGCGGCATTACGCCAATGTTGTCGATGCTTCGTTATTTAGCCGACCATGGCCAGATTGATGATGTGGTTTTCTATCATCAATGCAGCAGCGAAGAAGATATCCCTTATCAAGCGGAGATCGATCAAATTGCCAATGACCATGCAGGATTGCGTGTTATCTATTCGTTAAGCCAGCCAGCGAAAGAGTGGGATGGTTTATCAGGACGTTTGAGCGTGTCTCATGTCGCTAAAATTGAAGAGTTACACAAGCGCCAAGCCTTCGTGTGTGGCCCTGACGGCTTTATGGATAATGCCAAGAAACTGCTGATTCAAATGGGGCTTAACCCTCAACATTATCATCAAGAAGCGTTTGGTGTTGCTCAGTCTACCGAAGAGGCGGTGAAGCAACTGCAGTTAAGTGTCAATGGTTACCTGTTTGAAGGTAATAACCAATTAACCCTGCTAGAGCAAGCGGAGTCGGCGGGTGTGTCTATCGCTTCAAGCTGCCGTGCTGGTTTCTGTGGCGCTTGTAAAGTGACCCTTGAGTCTGGGCAAGTTCACCAACCGGATGTACCAGCATTGCAAGAACATGAACGTAATATGGGTCAGATACTGGCGTGTTGCAGCGTGCCTCAAACCGATATCGAAGTTGTTGATTAACGACGCGTTCGGTCAAAAGGAAAAGCACTAAATAGAAAAGGCCGGAAGTTCGTGAATGAGCTTCCGGCCTTTTTGATTCTGAGACTAATTCAAAAACGAATTAATCGTAGATCGTTGGGATTGGTTGACGTTTGTGCTGTGTTGCTTTGTAGATGCTCACTAAGCGATCGGATACGTCTTGAGAAACGGCTTTGCCTTCAAGGAAATCATCGATCTGATCGTAAGAAAGGTTCAATGCTGCTTCATCGGCTTTCTGTGGGTCAAGCTCTTCTAGATCAGCGGTTGGTACTTTCTTAACCAGTAGCTCTGGAGCGCCCAGTGTTGCTGCTAGTTCACGAACTTGACGTTTGTTCAGGCCGAACAAAGGTGCTAAATCACATGCGCCATCACCGTGTTTAGTGTAGAAGCCTGTGATGTTTTCCGCTGAGTGGTCGGTGCCGATTACAAGGCCGCCAACGTAACCTGCAATTTCGTATTGTGCGATCATGCGAGCGCGAGCTTTCACATTGCCTTTCACAAAATCGATTTTTGCTGAATCTGTTGGTAGCAGGCCTGTGCCTTCTAGAGCAACGTGAGATGCAGCGTGAAGCCCATCAACACCCGCTTTAATGTTTACAGAAACAGATTGAGAAGGCTGAATGAAAGACAGAGCAAGTTGCGCTTCGTCTTCATCTTTTTGTTCACCGTAAGGCAGGCGAACCGCGATGAATTGGTAGTCGTTGCTACCAGCGCTTTCATTTAGGCTATCAACGGCCATTTGTGCTAAGCGGCCACAAGTTGTCGAATCCACACCGCCACTGATACCAAGGATCAGAGACTTGCAGCCTGACTGCTGAAGTTTCGTTTTGATAAAGTCCACACGACGAGTCACTTCGAAGTGAGGGTCAATTGAAGGTAGTACGCGCATTTCGTCACGAATTAACTGTTCCATTCGTATTCCTTTCCTGCAAGCAAATTAAAAATCTAGTGTTATCATACCTAAATCATCCGATTTAAAAACCTCTTTGCACAAGCTTAGAAAGAGAAGGCAGTAATTAATAATGGAAAAAATAGCCATTTTCGGTAGTGCGTTTAATCCACCGAGCTTAGGGCACAAAAGTGTGATTGATTCGTTGGCTCACTTTGACAAAATTCTACTCGTTCCAAGTATTGCCCATGCTTGGGGAAAAGAGATGCTAGACTTTGATACGAGATGTCAGTTAGTTAACGCATTTATTAGCGATCTTTCACTGGATCAAGTGGAGCTTTCTTTGATCGAAAAGAGCCTATTTACGCCAGGTGAAAGCGTCACGACTTACGCGGTGCTCAGTGAACTTCAAAAGTTACATCGTGACGCTGAACTGACATTTGTTATTGGCCCAGATAACTTCTCCAAGTTCTCATCTTTCTATAAATCAGATGAGATTACCGAGCAGTGGTCTGTAATGGCTTGCCCTGAAAAAGTGAAAATTCGCAGCACAGACATACGTAATGCACTGATAAGTGGAAGCGATGTGGCAAAACTGAGTACAAAGTCAGTTACAAAGATGTTGCAAGATAGTGGACTGTATCAGATAATGTAAGTTCACTAATCAAGAGGTCAGAGGACTATGCTAAAGAGCGCGATACCAGCGACGTTGATCATGGCAGCATGCAGTATGCCTGCGTATGCTGAGTGTGATTTTTTTAGCCTAGATTCAATCATGCTGACTTCTGATGAAGATGACAATTGTCTAGATTTCTCGACCAGCATCGAGTCTTTTGGCCAACGTATGATGGAAATCAGCGGACTGAGCGATGATGAGCCTGAAAGCACACCGGACTATTGGTCTGATTGGGTTCTTCAAAGTAAAGACTCGCCATTGCTGACACAAAGCATTGAGTCAAACTATGTTGGCTTGGGTATGTGGTTTCCAGAAGACCTTGAAGACGAGCAGTATGATATGTCGACTGAAGAGTGGTTGATGAATCATGGTCTTCAACTCAGCATCGGGTTTGGCGAGAAAGTAGAAGGGCAGCCGCGTATGCGCTTTGATTATCGTTGGCATGACTCACGTGACGCCGACCTAATGATGCAGGTTGAGTTGCCATTCTAGATTCTAGATATACAGATAGATTGCTAACTACGTCTAAACACTAAGAATTAAAAAAGCCGCAAAAACTCAGTTTTTGCGGCTTTTTAGTATCTGGCTTGCTAGTTTTAATACCAGCACTCACTTTCCGCCAAGCTATAAATCTTCACCAAAAACAAGCATACACAGTTGCTCGAACTCTTCTTCTTTACCTGAGAACAGATCATCAATCACAAGTGAACGTTTCTGGCCTGACTGCATGCGTTTCTTCGCTTCTCGCATCACCATCACCAGAGTGTGCTCTTGTGGCAGGTTTGAATCATCAATGTTCCATTGATTGAATCGCTGAGAAAGAGCACTTTCGCAAAGCAGGGGTTTAAACGACAACACTTCTTGCTTCAATACAGAAAGCATATCTTTAAACGCTTGTTCCGTATTATTGGCATTGGAAGCGCGAGCTTTGGTTTGTTCTAGCTTTTCTAGTAGTGCCGAAGAGAGGTTAGTTTGCGTGATGTAACCCGCTTGTCTTGGGAATGAATCCGTCAAACGAACAGAAAAGTCGACGCGGTTAACCTGAGTGTTTGGAAAGTAGGTCAGTGACGTTAGGCAGTCGTGCGGAATCCAGACGCTTTGTCCTGGTTCAACGGCATACTCTTGTTTGCCTAACTTAATCAAAACCAAGCCACTTTGAACCGATACAAGGCTATGTTTAAGTACTTTCTTGCGTGGTGTGATCACCAAGTGTGAAAAGTAAGCCGATGTATATTCAATAGCGAAGTTCATAGATAGTACCTTAATTTTGGGGCGTCAAGATTACCGTTAATCTTAAAGAATGCCAACAATAACAGGGGATTTTCAATGTTTCTGGTCTGACCTTGTCAAAAGTATGGGCTCTGTAGCTGCGAGAAGTCAAAACAACGCGTAGAATGAGCCAGCTTTTTATTATATGAATTAAAAAATGACCTCTCCAACCGATCCATATGTTGATATTCGTCCTTACGGCGATGATGAAATTCCAGCGGCACTAAACCGTCTTATTAA
This sequence comes from Vibrio sp. 1CM8B, assembly GCF_023161685.1. NCBI lineage: Bacteria > Pseudomonadati > Pseudomonadota > Gammaproteobacteria > Vibrionales > Vibrionaceae > Vibrio > Vibrio sp. 1CM8B. Next base: position 63,984 of record NZ_JALNTU010000001.1, on the reverse strand, counting down.
TGATGAAGAATTTATCAGTGCAATCTTGCACTACCGTTTTTCAAACCATGCGTCTTGGTTCAAAGCATTAATGAGCCCGATTTTGCGTGTGTACTTAAAAATGAAGTGGAGCAAGCTGACTAGCGTTGAATCCATTCAGATTGAAGTGAAAAAGTACTTACGCGACACGTTAGCGAAAACCACTAACGGTGTGACGTACACTGGTATCGAGTCACTGGATGCGAACCAAGCTTATCTGTTTGTATCAAACCATCGTGACATTGCTATGGATCCTGCGTTGGTAAATTACGCTCTGCATCAAAATAATCATCAGACTTGTCGTATCGCTATCGGTGACAACCTGTTGAAGAAGCCATGTGCGACTGAATTGATGCGTTTAAACAAGAGCTTCATCGTAAAGCGTTCTCTGAAAGGACCGCGTGAGATGATGAAAGCGCTAGGGCAGTTGTCTTCCTACATTAAGCACTCTCTAGAAACAGGCAACTCAATCTGGATCGCTCAAAAGGAAGGTCGTGCGAAAGACGGTAACGATTTTACTGAGCCAGCAATTTTGAAAATGTTCCACGTTGAAGGACGTAAGCAAAAAATTGCTTTCCCTGAATACGTGAAGTCATTAAAGATTGTTCCTGTCGCTATTTCTTACGAGAACGACCCATGTGACACGGCTAAAGCGATAGAGCTTTTCGAGAAAGACGTAAACGGCAGTTACGAAAAGGGTGAGTTTGAAGATATCGAAAGTATCATTCAAGGCATCATCGGTAATAAAGGACGCGTTCACGTTGGCTTCGGTCAGGTTATCGACCAAGATTTTGATACCCCTGAAGCGCTTGCTGAAGAGATCGATCGTCAGATCCACGATAACTACAAACTGTTCCCAGTGAACTTGCTGGCAGCAGAAAAAGAAGATGAGTCGATTACAGCGGCCGTTAAGCAAGAGTTTGAAGCTAAACTATCGAGCCTGCCACAGGGTGCGCGTCAGTACTTGATCGATAGCTACGCGAACCCAGTGAAGAACATTGGTTAACGAACGTTAGCTTGCCAGTTGATTAGCAACTTGATTGAATTGAAAAAGGAGCCTTGGGCTCCTTTTTTGTTTCTAAATCGCTACTTGCTGCTGCGATCGAGCATTAACGTATTAGAGCAATAGAGCAATAGAGCAATAGAGCAATAGAGCTTCAGCCTGAATTAGCGAGCGACTGCACCACCGAGCTCTAGATTGGTTGGCCATGTGGTTACAGTGTTACCACCCAGATAGATGTTGCCTTTGACTGTCATGGTCTCGGGGAATGTTGTAATCCCAGAACCGCCTATATATAAGTCGCCATCAATCACGATCCCGTTGGGTAGCTCGGTTAAAGGAGTACGGATCACGCTCAGATCGCCTTTCACTCTAAAGCCATTCGGTAGCCTTTCTAGTGGAGTGTCGGTGAGGTTGATAAAGCCGCCCACTCTTACACCTCTTGGCCAACTGGTGACTTGGCTGCCAATCAAGTCGACGTAACCTTTTATCTTAACCCCGCTCGGGACTCGAGCGAGTTGGCTGTTAGAGCCTTTAAGGCTGCCGTTCACTTCTAACCCTTTGGGTAGGCGTGTGATCGCAGTGTTCTCTATATTGAGATTACCATCTACCACCAAGCCCGTTGGAAGTGATGTGTAAGGCTTATTTCTTAGATATAAGTTTCCGTAATTATCGAGATGGTTCAATATTTGATAGTGATCGAGTGGTTCAGCACTGACATTTGTTATGGTTAAGGAACCAATAATAAGTGCAATTATTCTGAGCATAACAGGCTTCTTATTACGATAGACGCTTACACTATAATGGAAAAATTAATCTCGCATAGTGTTTTACCCATTTGGCGGTAGATTAACGAGGAATGGAACAAAGATGGTAGGTAAATCAATGATTAGAGTAAATATACGAATTGTTAAGGTCTTTCTGATAGCCGCTTCAATGTTTGGCTCAATGTCTGCGAGTGCCAACAAAGTAATTTCAACGCCCGGTAAAGCTGCGGTGGTAGTGACACAAGGCGGTCAACAGCAACGAGTTTGTTATTATGATGACAAGGCTTATAGCATTGGGGCGGTGTTAGAGGTGGGGGGCGTAGTGATTCAGTGCGCTGCAGAAAACGATTTTGAGCAAAATGGTTCACTGGCTTGGGTTCAATTAAAAAAAGACGAGTAATTCACTCGTCTTTCAATAAGAATATAAATGCTTATATTAACGCGCTAGAGAGCGAGTCTTAAGTTCAAAAATAATCTTCTCAGCGCTAACTTCAAATTTAAAGCGAGCGTGCAACTCTGTGCTTTCTTCACTCATCTCTGATGCTTCAAATTCAACGTTGCTAGACACTTGTTTAGCAAGTTCAACGTACTTAGCAAACTCAGCTTCAATAAGTGCTTTTGAGTTTCCGTAAACCGTTACTTCAGCAACATCGTCGCCTTCTTTAATGATGAACCCGATTTCGCCTGCACAGCCGCAAGCTTCACATACATCGTTGTTACCAATATCTTGGCTCATAATAATAATCCTCTTACAAAGTCTGAGGTTATTCTAACGAGCAATTTGAACTGTATCTACAAAAATTAAAATCTTTGAACTAATTTGTACTGGTATGCTATGTTGTTTGTTGAAGGGGTTAAATGAATGTGTACATTCGCGTCGCCAAATATGTATGTGATCTATCTCATGTTTTGTTGATAAGCAGTGTCATTAATTTGTTAGAATATCATTCAGTTAGTTGCGTCGTAACTAATTTTATAAGACTATCTATTGCTTGATAGGTATTTATACAATGAATTTATTGTTGGGTATTTGATATTCTAAGTTGTTATTTTAGATTAACCACTTAGAGAGGTAAGGTGACTTTCGAAGAATAATTAGACAAAGTGCCCAAAGAGGCAGCACTGTAAAATTGTTCGTACAAAGTATTTGTTGGTATTTAATGGAAATACTTGCGAAAAAATACCTTGCTCACATAATGCTGATAACGATTTTCATTCTGACTTCATTTGATTGAGTTAGATGGATTTACAAAGAGAAGAGCCTGAATATGCCAAAGCGTAGTAAAGAAGATACAGAAATCACGATCCAGAAAATCATGGATGCCGTTGTAGACCAGCTACTAAGATTGGGTTACGACAAGATGTCATACACGACGTTGAGTCAACAAACGGGTGTTTCTCGTACAGGTATAAGTCATCACTTTCCAAAGAAAACGGATTTTACTGCTGCTCTAGACGGTCGTATTTTCAAGATGTTCATGGAACACATTGACTTTGAAAATGGCCTTGACGCATTTTCAGCTAGCTGGGTTGCAGCACTTGAAGACGCTGAGTTCCTAGCAATCTTACGTTTACTTTTCCATCATATCGTTACTGCTGAGAGCGCGCATGAGTTCGCTGCAAACGGTATTGATCGTCTATACAAGCTGACTGAAACTCAGTTTGGCGATACTAGCGGTAAAGAACTAGAGTGGTTGATTGGTAAATCATTGATTCGTATGAGCCAATAATCAGCACTCAATAAAAGAAGCTCCTGCGGGGGCTTTTTTTGTGCCTGCAGTTTCACTTCTTGTGCGTTTTTCTCTCAGTCCCACACCGATGTCGCTGTCTTGTTGAATGATGTTGATTGATGCTGAATGATGTTATTTCTTTTCTTTTTATATGCTTACGCCCGTGACTTGTTTTCCTCTTTAGTGTTAAAAGCTAAGTAACCCTAACGGGTAGTGTTCATTTCTAGAGCCTCAAACGTTCAAGGTGAGGCGTTTTGGTGCTTGCTGCCATGGTTATTAATAAAATTGAGTTTAAGCCGAGAGAGTAGCTGTGAGCCAATAAAAAGCCTCGAACAAATCGAGGCTTAGGATTACGTCATTGTTATCAAGAACGAATACTCAAAATGAGTCGCTCCTTAATCGGACTTATTGTGCGGGGTGAACCTGAGGGAAACTCATGGTTGGGTGTTTTTCTACGATACTTTTGTAACCATACACATCTTCTATCATCGAAGGTTTCAGCGCATCCCAGGGCTTACCATCACACACCAAATTGCCATCTTTCAATACCACCAATCGATCGGAATACTGCGCGGCTAAGTTGAGATCATGCAAAACCACGATAACCGCGGCATTGTGGTTATCGGCTAATTCTCTCGCAATCTTTAAGGTGTTGTGCTGGTGGGCAAGATCCAGTGCAGACGTTGGTTCATCAAGCATCAAAATACATTGGTCACCAGAGTGGTGAAGCTGAGTTAATACTCGAGCCAAGTGCACTCGCTGCTTTTCACCGCCTGATAACGAAGGATAAAGCCTTTCACTCAAGTGAGTCACATCAGCAATATCCATTTTTTGGCTCGCAATGCTAGTTAGTTTTTTGTTGGATTCTTGTAGGGGAATCCCACCAAGCTCGACAACTTCATGTGCCAAGAATGGGAAGGTCAATGTGCTGTGTTGAGGAAGCATAGCAAGGTGCTTAGCTAACTTTTGAGAAGGCCATTTGTCTTTACTGTGTCCAAAATACTGGATATCGCCGTTGCTTGATATCTCTTGGCACAAAGCTTTAAGCAGCGTGCTTTTACCTGCGCCATTTGGCCCAAGCAGTGTGGTTACCTTTCCCGCTTCAATCTCAATAGAAACGCCATCTAATATCACTTTACTGCCGAACTTCACTTCGATATCGGTCGCTTTTAAAGCTGAAGGAAACATTAAAGGATTCTCCCTTTCTGTTGAAATAGTAGATACAAGAAGAATGGAGCGCCGATAATCGCAGTGACAATACCTACAGGTAGCTCTGCCGGAGCAAGTACCACACGTGAGAACATGTCTGCGGCGGTTAGCAGTAGTGCGCCTAGTACCGCTGATAGTGGCAACAGAACTCGGTGGTCAGGGCCTGCCAACATGCGACCTAAATGTGGGATAACCAATCCAATAAAACCAATCATGCCAGACAGGCTAACCGTGATACCAACGCCTGCAGCCGTCAGTAGAATCAGCTTTCGTTTAAGCTTTTGAACTGGGATGCCAAGGTGTTGCGCTTCTGACTCGCCCAATAGTAGAGCATTTAGAGACATCGCTTGGCGGTAGAAAACAACAAACAATCCAACGAGCGTGACAGCAGCCAGCAAAATGCCTGACCACTTAGCGCCTGCCAATGAACCCATCGACCACAATGAAAGATCGCGCAGCATTTGGTCATCAGCAATGAAATTCAAGAAGCCCATACCTGCGCCAGAGAGCGCACTGATCGCCACACCCGCCAACAACATGATGGTGACAGAGGTGCCGAATTTACCTGTACCCAGTTTATACACCAGCAGCGTGGTTAAAGCGCCGCCAAGAAAAGCGAACACAGGAACCGCAGCAAAGTTCATGAAAGCAGGGTATTGAAGTGATAGCTCAGAGAAAAGTACGATGGCCAGTGCTGCACCTAGCGCCGCACCAGCAGACACACCGATGATCCCAGGCTCAGCAAGCGGGTTTCGAAATAAGCCCTGCATGACAGCGCCACATAATGCGAGAATCGCACCAATCAACATGCACAAAATGGTTCGAGGTAAGCGAATCTCTTGAATCACTAAGTTGATGTGGGGGGCTAAGTCATTGTTTGGCTGGAGTAAGCTCGCTGCGCTGTCAGCCAAGCTAATGTTCATTGGCCCAACGGTGATTGAAAACAGTGCGACGAAGACTAGGGTAGCACCTAGGCCTAACATCGATGTTTTCAGCGGGACGGATCGTAACAACATAAAGGGCCTCAATGTCTGTCGCTAACTTCAATATCCATCACCAACATTGCGAAAGTAGGCTGGTGACGGGCATTGAACTAGCAACAGTAAAAATAGGGTAGTCGCGTTATAGCGGGTAGATAAGTTATAGCGGATAGATAAGTGCGTTTAATCGCTTAGCTTCTGAAAGGCTCTCGAGACCAAGCCCGCCAACCAAAGCACTGCCATTTACGGTAATGATTTTCTTGTTCATACCTGCAGGCGTTGCCGCTAACATAGGTAGCGATTTCAGGATGGCATCAGCACCGCCCATTTTTTGGTAACTACGGCCACTGACTAAAATCACATCTGGCTGCATTTCTACCAGTGACTCCATCGATAATGGCTTGTAAGACGTTAGACTTTGAGCTGCAGGGTTCACACCGCCAGCTAACTCGATGATTGCATTTGGCGAAGTTTCACCGCCAGCAACGTTCGCAGGACGGCCTTCATGCAGCAATAAGAAAAGCACCTTCTTCGCTTCGTCGCTTGGTACTTGGTTCGCCTTCAGTGCAGCAATCTTCTGATTTACTTCAGCTTTAACTTGCTGTGAGTGTGCTTCGGTATGGGTAATCTTAGCGATTTGGTCGATACGTTTTAATAGCCCTTCAACGTTTGCTTCAGTGTTGACGATCTCTACATCGACACCCGCCGATTTCAATTGAGAAATCGCGTTGTCTGGTCCCATTTCATCTGAGCCAATCAATGTGGTCGGTTCTAGGGCAAGTAAGCCTTCCGCTGACAGGTTTCGGTGATAACCAATCTTTGGCAGGTTTTCTGCTTGAGGAAAGTGGCTGGTTACATCAATCGCGACTAGCTGCTCTTCAGCACCTAATGCCAAAACCAATTCAGTAACGGCACTGCCAGCACTGATGATTCGAGGTTGTTCAGCATCGTTGGCCATTGCGGGTGCGCTAAGTGCCAAGCTCATAGCGGCAATTGAAAGGAGATGTGTCTTGGTCTTTATTTTATTGAGCACGTTTAAGTTGTTCATAATAAGTTCTTTATATTTTCTTTTTGTATCGCGAAGATACTCAGTGAGCAGTCCGTTCGCATTGTGAGTTCGAATCGATAGAGAGGCTTAGTTCTGCTTGTTTAGTCTTATTAACCAGAAGCCAAACCTCGTGAAAATTGAGTATTGTTCTAGCCATCGTCCGTGAGCAGTTGAGTCGCTGGTATTCCGTTCTCTTGAAGGAATGACAGCAATTTCACTAAGTTTTCAACGTTGGCGGCTTTATCCGCGCCAATGATGATCGGTTTTTTATCCGTTGAACCAGTCTCTTCTAACAGGGCAATCTTAAAGTTTTCCCAGTCGATGTATTCTTGGCCGTTAATTGCCCAGTAGGGTTCGCGGTCTAAAATATTGACGCTAATCGAATCCTTGTGGACTTCAGAAACGTTTTTGACATCCGAGCTTGGCAGCTCAACTTCCAGTGACTCCAGCTTTACTGATGCCGTAAGCAATAGAAAAACCATCACGATAAAAATGATGTCGAGCAGCGGTGTTAAGTCCGGCGCTAGGCTCTGTGTGTGAGATGAGTGGGGCGTTTTAATCATGCTTGGCTCACATCACCGATAGAGGTTTTGTTGACAGGCTTACCTTGAGTATCATCAGACTGATTGGTTTGAATCGACATGCCTTCTAGCCACACATTCACATAGTTCAATGTATGCTCCAATTGAGCCAGCACTCGGTCAGCCCAGAGCCCTAGTAGCTGAGCACCAGAAATAGCAGGAAGCGCAATCATCAAACCTGCTGCTGTGGTTCTCATTGCTAATCCAAGACCGTCTGCCAAATCATTGGGCGTGATGCTGCCTGTTGTGGCGGCAACGCCTTTAAACATCTCAATAAGACCAAGTACCGTACCAAGCAAGCCGATGAGTGGGCTGATCACGCCGATCAAACCAAGCAGTCTTAAACCGGCATGAAGCTGGTGGCGTTTTTCTTGTAGCCAGATTCCAGCAGCATCTTCACGTAGCCCTTTTGAGAAAGAGTGGTGAGCAAGCAACATTGACACGCCCTTGTACAGTAGCGGGCGTTTACCTGAAATCGACTGAGCAAGCGCTTCAATTTCTTTACTGTTGGTTGGTGAGATTTGGTTTAGCTCGCGACGAATGGCACGTTTGCCCACACCAATGCTGAGCATGACTTGGAAGACACGTTCAGCGATGATCATTGCTGTTAATGCTGAACAGATAAGAAGAGGCCAAGTCATTAAGCCAAGTTGATCTTGTAAGTAACTGATTTGTTGCATGATTAATCCAACCTAAAACGAACAGGTATTTGTACTCGGTGAGCAATCGCTCGACCATTGACAGTGTGAGGTGAGAATTTCCATTGTTTAATGGCATCTAATGCGGCGTTATCGAGCATTAGTGCGCCTGATGAATTTACTAATGCTTGTTTAATTTGTTTACCTTCAGCGTCTAGCCAGATCTCATAAGTCGCGACACCTTCAACGCCACGACGTCTTGCTTGGCGAGGGTAATTCGGTGGGGTAGGACGCGCAGAGAACGAAGGTTTAGTGACCAAAACTGGCTCTTGGTTTGATACGCCTTGGTTTACTTCCTGAGGTTGGTTCGCAGACTCGTCCATATTCTTATCGACTTTCTTGTCGGCCAGCTTCTCTGGTTTAGTGACTGGTTGCGGTACTGGTTCTGGGCGCTCTTTCTTCACGACCTTTTTCTCAGTCACAGGTTTCTTTTGAACCGGCTTCTTCTCGACTTTCTTTTCAACAACCTTTTTCTCTACTTTCTTCGGTTGAGGTTTATTGGTGATCGCTTTTTTCTTTGGGGTTGGCTTAGCTTGCTTTGGCTCAACTGTTTTTGGTTCGACTGGTTTAGGTTCAGCTTGTGAGACGGTTTCTTTTACTGGTTCTGGTTCAACTGGCTCTGTGATTGTTTTTTGCTGAGCTTGTGAAGGAACGCTCTTAGGAGTGAAGTTGATCGATACCGTGTTTGATTGGCTACCTGCAGGCATTGCAAATACTTTGGATTCTTGAGCGACAAACAACAACGCTGCATGAATCACTAACGATGCACCGCCTGCAATAACATATCTAGGAACGTTCACAATCAATCCTTTACCAAATCAAAATTCTGTATCGGATTATTGCTTAGAATCTAAATAAGATCAATTATCAATTGCATTATCATTTGCGTGTATTTATGATTCTCTCAGTTTTTAGCGAATAGTCTTCCAGACTTTGCTATGTAAGTGTTTAGAGAGATTATATGAGTCTTAATATTTATAAATTTGACGAATCAATCTTGGGCATTTCTAGCCCTGATCCGCTTCGTTTTGCGTTTGCGAAAAAGCATTCTGCACATGCCGGAGGAAGTTCAATTCCGGTCGACCCCAGTAAGAAGTTAGAACTCTTTGACGAACTGATGCTGAGTGAAGGGAAAAAACAGGATAAGCGTTGCTTGTATATCCACATTCCTTTCTGTCGTGTGCGTTGTACGTTCTGCAATTTCTTCCAAAATGCCGCAAGCCGTAAATTAGTGGATGAGTATTTCGATGCACTGATGGTCGAGCTAAAGCAGAAAGCCAAAACGCCTTGGGCTCAGTCTGGACTATTTCACGCCGTCTATATTGGTGGCGGAACACCCACCGATTTGTCACCTCAGCAAGTTGAACAGTTGGGTAAAGCGATTCGTCAATATTTCCCACTAGCAAACGATGTTGAGATGACATTGGAAGGGCGCATCAATCGATTTGGTGACGAGATGTTTGATCGTGCGCTTGAAGGTGGCTTCAATCGTTTCTCATTCGGTATTCAAAGTTTCAATACTCAAGTTCGACGTAGTGCTAAGCGCCTTGATGACCGAGAGGTTGTGCTAGAACGTATCAGTTCACTGAGTCGTACCGAGCAAGCGCCAATCGTTCTTGATCTGCTATACGGATTGCCACACCAATCTATGGAAGTGTTCCAACAAGATTTAGAAGACTACATGTCTACTGGCGCACACGGCATTGACCTCTACCAACTGATTGTTGCGGGCAATGCACCTATGCTGAATCTTGTTGAGAAAGGAAAAATCCCACCGCCTGCGAATACGCCAGATAAGGCGAGCATGTATTTGGCGGGTGTGGAGTTCATGGCAAAAACTAAGGTCAAGCAACTGAGCGTAAACCACTGGACTCGTGATAACCGCGAACGCAGCATTTACAACAGCTTAGCGAAAACTTATGCCGAAGTTCTACCCATTGGTTGTGGCGCTGGTGGCAACATCGGCGGTCATGGTGTGATGCAGCATCGAACTTTAGACAGCTACATGGAGTCTATAAAGCAAGGTCAATTACCTATTGCCATGATGACGAAACAAAGCTCATTAGAGCCTATCTTCTCAACATTAAAGGCCGGTTTCGATTCTGGTGTTGTTAGAAGAAGTACGCTACCGAGCTTTATGGGACAAGACACGTTCGACTACCTAAAACCTTTGTTCGCACATTGGGAAAATAACGGTTTAGTTGAGCTTTCGGAAGATTATCTGAGCCTGACTATTGCTGGCAGCTTTTGGGCGGTAAGCCTAGCGCAGAGTGTAATTCAAGTGCTTAACGCTGAATACCAAGCTATGCACCCAGCGCCTAAAGCGTCAGGTTCGGGCGTACACCCGCATGCAAGTTTGAAGCACGCTTAATATCGAATTTTTGGTTTATAACTTACGTAAATTACTCGTTTATACGGAACATATTCAATGACAGATACAACATTAGAAATGACAGAAACTCTAGAACAACGCGTAGCTTTAATTTTAGAAGAAGAGCCAAAACTACTGCCAACAGCAATTGCTGAGAAGCTAGGTGTTTCAGAGGTTGAAGTGGTTGCTGCTTTTCCAAACGACATGGCGGTAATGCTAGATGGCAGCCGTGCTCAGGAGATTCTAGAAGGTTTAGTGGGTTGGGGCCCTGTGACCACTATCGTGCATTCGTTTGGTTCTATCTTTGAAGTAAAAGCACCATTCCCGAAAGGTAAAGTAGCGCGTGGTTACTACAACCTGATGGGCAAAGAGGGCGAGCTTCATGGCCACCTAAAACTGGATAACGTTAAACATATCGGTTTGGTGAGCAAGGCGTTCATGGGTCGTGAAAGCCATTACTTTGGCTTCTTCAGTGAAACCGGTGAGAACATTTTTAAGATTTACCTAGGCCGCAACGAAAAGCGTGAGCTTATTGCCGACCAAGTAGAACGCTTCAAAGCGTTAAAAGAACAAGCTTAAGTATAGGCAATAGTAAATAATCAGCAGCAATCTGACATAGGGTTGCCAACTGGCTTAAACAAGACATCAATGCTCGAGGATCGTTTAGTTCGCTAATGATCGCTCAACCTCGGGCAAAAATAATAAATCAGAGAAAGTGAAGAAAGGAATTACCCATGGAACAGCAAGTAAAACAAGAACGTCTACAAGGTCGCCTAGGTCCAGAAATCAAAGAGTTTCGCCAAGAGCGCCGTACCCTTCAACTTGCAACGGTTGATGAAGAAGGTCGCCCGAACGTAAGTTACGCACCTTTCGTTCAGAACCAAGAAGGTTACTTTGTTCTAATTTCTGATATTGCTCGTCATGCTCGTAACTTGAAAGCGAACCCTCAGGTATCTTTGATGATGATTGAAGACGAAGAGAGCTCGAAGCAGCTTTACGCACGTAAGCGTTTAACGTTTGATGCTCAAGCAAGTGTTGTGGAGCGTGAAACGGAACTTTGGACTCAAGTGATCGGCCAGATGCAAGAGCGTTTTGGTGAAATCATTGATGGTTTAAGCCAACTTCAAGACTTCTCTCTGTTCAACCTTAAAGCAGAGAACGGCCTGTTCGTTAAAGGCTTTGGTCAAGCATATCAAGTGTCAGGCGACGATCTGGTGGATTTCGTTCACCTACAAGAAGGCCATAAAAAAGTATCTAACGAGTAATCTCGTTTAACCGATTTCTTTAGGAGCCCCTCCAATGTGAGGGCTTTTTTATGTCTAAATTAAAGAGTTTGGTATATTGGCGTTTGATGACTATTTATGTGTAAGGATCGGTACGTGAAACCAGTAAGTCGAGATTGGGACGAGTTCTGTTACCCATTTATCTATGAAGACAGTCCTATCTGTGATTTTGAGATTTTGTCGGATGAACTTTGTTGTCGAGTTGGATTGGTGTTGTCTTTAGAGCTAGAGCCTCAGGTTCGTGAGATCCTGCAACGCTTGCAGCCAAACATCTATCACTTGAATGGCTCTGTGCGCGGTAAGCTTGCCATCACCGAGTCTGAATTGGTCGAGCTCAAGCAAGACTATCATCGTATCCGTGAGCAGTTAGAAGGGGGTTTTAAAGGTTTTGTCTTACCCGGTGGACACCGAGTATCTAGTGAACTTCACTTGTGTCGTTGTCAGGCTAAAAAGGTCGTGCGAGCTTTGGTGAGTATTGAACATCATGAAAGTAAAAAGTCGCCAGACCCGATTCTTTTTAAATACGCAAACCTAGTGGCGAACACTCTCTATGCACTGGCCTCTTTTACCAATCATGTCAATGAAGTCGAGGAAGTGGAATTTGTGAGTAAGAGCTACTCTATGCCGAAAAAGTCTATGCCAGAAAACAAAGACTAACGGTTAGCTCTATTCTTATTAAGATTTGAAGAAAGAAGAGACTAAGAAGCTAAACCATTGAGCACTATGCTAGGTTTAGCTTCTAAAACAGAGCCTAAGCAGCCGTAGAGGCGCCGTTTAAGACTTTTGTACCGCGTAGCATAGCTTCGATTAATTCACCCGCGTTGAACTTCTCAAGCGCTTCATGTGCCCCTACCTGATTGGCACGATCAACACAGATCTCACTGGATAGTGAGGTATGCAAAATACAATAAGCGTGACTTAAAGCGCTGTCGTTTTGCACTTCAAATGCAAGCTCATAACCATCTAATCCCGGCATCTCGATATCACTCACCAGAAGATCAATGGCATTGCCAGCGCTGGCTTGGCGTCGCATCAGGTCGATGGCATCTAAGCCGTTGTTACAAATGCTGTAAGGGATGTTGATGCTGTCTAAGGCATCTGATAACTGTTTACGCGCAATCAAAGAGTCATCCACCAATAAGATGTTCAACGCTTTGAGGCGTTCCCTTTCTACATCGGTCAGCATCGGAATGTGCGCATTTTCATAAGCTGGGTAGATCTTAGAAAGCAGCAGTTCCACGTCGAGCATTTGCACAATACGGTCTTCGAAACGTGTAATACCGGTAACAAACACATTGCGACCCACACTCGTGGGTGGAGACTCAATACTCTTCCAGTCGCATTCAATGATTTTATCAATCGAACGAACCAAGAACGCCACAACTGTTCTCAAACAGTCAGTAACGATGAGTACACAATCTTGGTATTCAGCGGGTGTTATCGGGCGGAAGCCAATCGCAGCGGACATATCAATAACTGGAACCGTAAGGTCGCGGATAGTCACTGTACCAATCACGTGATGATGGGAGTAGGGGATCTGAGTCATCGGCTGAAAAGGGACGATTTCTCTGACCTTAAGCGTGCCAATCGCAAAACTTTGAGTGAGGGATAACTTGAACATCAACATTCCCTGTGACTGACTCGCTTTACTGATCGGTTTGGCCATAAGTGGCTCCTACTTAATACGCGCTTAATTTATAAGGATTAATTTAAAGGGAAATGGAAGCCGCAGCAAGTCGCGATGCGGTTTTTAATGGCCTTTAAGGCAGTTGTTTTCGGTTATAGAGTGAAGAATAGCGGTTCTTGGGTTAAAATCACGCTAAACGCAGGCTGTCGATGGATTTATGTCGATAAGTCGTTAGCGGCAAACAGATTTACAACAGTCAGTACATTAGCGATATTCTAAGCAACCGTCGCAAGTAAACTGGCAGCAACAAACTGAGAATTATCATGGCAAGAACAGCAGCAGCGCTTCATATTTTGGTGAAGCATAAAGAACTAGCAGAAGACATCATGACGCAGCTTAAAAAGGGCGCTAAATTTCAAACGCTAGCGAAGAAACATTCAACCTGTCCATCTGGTAAGAAGGGCGGCGACCTAGGTGAGTTCAAAAAAGGTCAAATGGTGCCTCAGTTTGATAAGGTTTGTTTCTCTGGCGAGACGCTTGTACCACACCTTGTGAAAACAAAATTCGGTTGGCATGTGGTGAAGGTTCTTTACAGAACTTAGTCATAAATATGTGTTAGATTGAATAAAAGGAGCGTATATACGCTCCTTTTTTGTCACTTTTTGGTGCATTTAAAAGCACAATGGTTGAGTGTTCATCCCAGACGTTATGCGATAATTGGTGCTACGCCCTCAACCATCCGCCGTGACTAATTGGTAGGAGGAGGAGGGGTTTTAATGAGTAACTCATATAATAAATACCATTCTTAAGGAAATTTATGCAGCTTTGCCTTTTAGCCTTTGTCTTTATCTAGAAAGCTGTAAACGAGTTTGGTAGGAGAACAACATGGAGAGTTCAGCTATGTTAAGCAACCCAGCGACAGATGTCATATTGCATGCTTTTGACTGGTGCTACGCTGACGTAATGAAGAACGCCCCACTGATCCAAGAGTTGGGTTATAAATCGGTTTTAGTTTCACCAGCGATGAAATCGCTACGCGGCCCTAAAGGTTGCGACCGAGATTCTGGCACCCAATGGTGGCAACGTTATCAGCCCCAAGATTACCGTGTGATCGATAATCAACTTGGTGACACTCAAGACTTCACAGCGATGGTGAACACGTTAAAGCAACACGGGCTTCGTACCTATGTAGACGTCGTGTTTAACCACATGGCCAACGAATCGGGTATCCGCGGTGATCTAACGTATCCCAATCAGCAAGACATGGCGTCTTATCAAAAAGATGCTGACTATTATGAATCCATACGTTTGTTTGGTGACCTTTCTGAGCCTCTTTTTGATGAGAACGACTTCGTGGAAGCGTTTGGTATCAAGAACTGGAAAGACACGTGGGAAGTGCAAAACGGACGTATTACTGGCGGCGCTAGCGATCCTGGCCTGCCAACGCTGTTGGACAACGATAATGTGGTGGCACAACAAAGAGCCTACCTAAAAGCACTGAAAGACATCGGTGTGAAAGGATTTCGCATTGATGCGGCAAAGCATATGACACTGGCCCACCTACGCAAGGTGTGGACGGATGACATCTGTGAAGAAATGCACATCTTCGGTGAGATCATTACCGATGGCGGTGCGACAGAAGAAGAGTATGAGCTGTTCCTTGAGCCTTACCTTAAACACACTCGTTTAGGGGCGTACGATTTCCCGCTGTTCAACACCATCTTCAAAGCATTTGAAGAGCAGGGCAGCTTTAAGTCTCTGATTAACCCATACTGTTTTGGTCAGGCACTGTCGAATATGCGAGCTATCACGTTTGCGGTCACTCATGATATTCCCAATAACGAGGTGTTTTTGGAGCATGTGATGGATGAAGTGGATGAGCGATTGGCTCATGCTTTCATTCTTGGTCGAGACGGCGGTGTGCCGCTTGTTTACAGTGAACTGAGCACCAGCGGTATTCTGGACAAGAGCGGTCAGCCTCGTTGGCTCAACGACTGGCAAGCGCCTTACATGAAAAACATGATTCAATTCCATAACCATGTTCATGGCGAAGCGATGCGTGTGGTTGAAGCGAATGATGATTTGTTGGTGTTTGTTCGTGGCGATAAAGGCATTGTGGTGATCAACAAGTCGAAACGAAGCAAAACAGCTTCATTAAATTGGACTGGTGCAGTGACCGATTTGTTGTCTGGAGAAGTGTTCGACTGTGTTGGTAAGGAGTTAACCATTAAGGTTGAGCCTAATCAGTGCATGATGCTGACAACCAACTCGACCGAATCTGTTATGAGTTAAGCCCAATCGGTAAGTAAGAAAATATTGAAAAGAAAGCCCCGCTACTGGCAATCAGTAAGTGGGGCTTTTTATTTGAAGCTGTTTATTAGTTACTAAACAAGAGCGTTAGTTCAACGGTAAGGCGGTTAAACCGTAAATTTGTTCAATAGCTCGTCTTGTTGGCGAACATTGTCCGTTTGGACCTGCATAGCTGTGTTCGCTTCTTGGGCTGCATTGGATACTTGTGTTGAAAGGTCTTTGATCTTAACAGTGTTGTTATTGATCTCTTCCGCTACCAAGCTCTGCTCTTCTGCTGCTGAAGCAATCTGAATGTTCATATCTGAGATGCGTTGAATCGCGTCACGGATACGGTCAAGTGAAGAGTTCGCTTGCTGAGCGCGTTCAACGGCGTCAGTGGCTGTGTCTTTACTTTGATTCATCGCGTTCGATACTGAGCTTGCACCCGCTTGGAGCTGTTCAATCATGTTGCGGATTTCAGTAGTCGATTCTTGAGTACGTTGCGCCAGAGTTCGAACTTCATCGGCAACGACTGCGAAACCACGGCCTGACTCACCAGCACGCGCCGCTTCAATAGCCGCATTCAATGCCAGTAGGTTGGTTTGGTCTGCAATATCGTTGATTACTTTTAGAATCGTTTCGATGTTGGCTGTTGCTGATTCAAGTACTTGTACTTCGGCAACCGCTTGGTCGATACGTGCTGAAAGATTATCAATCGCTTGAGTGGTGTCACTGACTACAGATGTGCCGTCTAGCGTTGCTTCGTCTGCTTCACGGGCTGCCGCTGCTGCGCCTTGAGCATTGTTTGCAACTTCAGTTGCAGTAACCGCCATCTCGTTCATTGCAGTCGCTAACTGTTCAAGCTCTTGCAGCTGGGTATTCATTGCTTTCGCTGATTCGCCCGCACCTTTCACTGTGATTTCAGTACCGCGTTTAATCTCAACACCAATCGCTTTCGATTGAATGATCTGATTTTGCAGATTTTCAGTAAAGGTATTGAAGCCTTTCGCTAGGTCAGAGAACTCTTTGTCTGTGTTGGTATCTAGGCGCTTAGTTAAGTCACCTTGTCCGCTTGCTACGTCTTGAATCGCTTGGTTAAGTGCATCCAGTGGGCGCATTAACACGCGAATCAGAACTGTTAGAGCAATGATGCTGAGAATCACCGCAATCAAAGAGTAGATCATTGAGCTGTTCTTCAATTCTTCAACGGTTTGAAAGGCGATCTCTTCATCAAGGATGGCACCAATGTACCAATCTTCACTTGGGATGTGGGTGAAGTTAACTAGGAACATTTTACCGTCGACTTCAATCTCCTGAGAGCCTTCACGAATAGTCGCTTGAGGCATGTAGCTTGAAAGCATTTCACCGTTGTTTTTCGCATTCGGGTGAGCAATCGTGGTGCCGTCGGCTGTTACTAGGAACAGGTAACCCGCATCAAACAAGTTCACTTGGTTGACCAAGGTAGCAAGGTTCGTCAGTTCTAGGTCGTAGAACATACCCGCAGTAAAGCGGCCATTGTCTTTAACTGGAGTGCCCACTGATATGATGACTTTCTTACTTGATGCATCCACATAAGGAGCGGTAACAACTAAACTGTTTTTGGATTTAGCATCAATGTACCAAGGACGAATTCGCGGGTCGTAATCTGGACCTGCATCCCAACCATCATCATTTTCAATAACGAAACCGTTTGCTTCATAACCAAAACCAACCGCTAGGAAGCTGTTTTTAAGCTTTGGCTTTTCTAAGATTTCTTTAACGTAAGCGCGATCTTCAGGGTTGATCTCGATGACTTCAGTCGTCGATTGAGCCAACGCTTTCTTGGCGTTCATCTCTGATACGACGGTATTTTTCACGCCCGAGACCATCTCTTCTAGGCTCGCATTGACGTGGTTTTCTACTGCACTTCTTACAGTGTACAGTTGTTGTATTGAAAGCAATGATACTGTCACTAGCAGCAAGGCTGATGATGCAGCAACCACCTTATGGCTAAATTTCATTGAGTTTTCCCCTTCTCACAGGCTTTGCGAAGACTAAAGTTAATCGTGTTTTTGTAATTATATATATCGACTAGATTGAATTTTACTTGAATGTAATTTCACAAAATAGACTACAAAAATACAACAACCTAAACAATACAAAATTCACTAAATCACATATTTGTTACTTTTAGTATTTGGTTCAATAAGTTGGGGGGCGGGGCTAGACGGAGTTTAAGGGGGAATTAAGAATGTATTAATTTGATAGTTATGCGTTCGGTTTTCTATTAACAAGAGGCGGGGTGAATAAACGATATGAAATCGAATGATATGCAGAACTTATAAATTGATTGAACTCCAAATAATACTGTGTATATATTTTCGCAAATAAAAAGCCCCACAAAAGTGAGGCTTTATAAACTGAATCTTTATTGAATTATATAAGTAGTATCTAATTTAGAATATTAGATGCGCTACACCAGCGATAACTGGAAGCGTAATTAACGTACGTAGAATAAAGATAATAAACAGTTCTAAGATGTTCACTGGAATCTTACTGCCAAGAAGTAGAGCGCCCACTTCAGACATGTAGATCAGTTGAGTAACCGACATTGCTGCAATAACAAAGCGAGTCATCTCGTTGTCGATAGAAGCGGCAAGAATCGCAGGAATGAACATATCCGCAAAACCAACAACGATGGTTTCAGATGCTGCAACCGCTTCAGGAACACCAAGTAGCTCTAGGAATGGAATGAAAGGCTGACCCAGGAATGAGAATACAGACGTGTATTCGGCAATAACCAGCGCCATCGTACCAAGGCCCATAACAACAGGCAGTACGCCAAATACCATATCTACGGCGTTACGGATGCCTTCAGCAAATACTGACTTAGCAGACTTAACTTGTGATGCTTTGCTTACTGCTAGCTCAAGACCCCAAGAGAATGTTGAGTGACCCGCTGGGATCGCGTCAGCGTCTTTGTGAGGCTTGCTGCCGTCAATGAACGTATCTTTCTTCATGCTTAGTGGTGGAAGGCGAGGGATGATTACCGCTGCCACAATACCCGCTAAACAGATTGCTGCGTAGAAAGGTAGGAATAGGTGCTCTAGTTCTACCTGAGCAATAACCACAAGACTGAATGTGATAGATACTGCTGAGAAAGTCGTACCAACAACCGCGGCTTCACGCTGAGTGTAGAATTTCTTCTCGTACTGTTTGCTTGTAAGCAGGATACCAACGCTGCCGTCACCTAACCAAGAAGCCATACAGTCAATAGCACTACGACCTGGTAGGTTGAAGATTGGACGCATGATTTTACTTAGTAGCGTGCCAAACAGCTCTAGTAGACCAAAGTTAAGTAGAAGAGGCAGTAGTAAACCCGCAAAGATAAATACCGAGAACAGTGTTGGAAGCAGGCCTTCTAGAACCAGACCACCGGTGTTTTCTTCCCAAATAACCTCAGGGCCAACTTGGAAGAAAGCCATAACGGCTGCAGCGCCACCAATTAAACGAACCAGCAACCATAGTGGAGATGGGTTGAAAAGGCCGTTTAAAAATGAATTTGATGTAATGAATGTAGGCTTAAAAATGGTGCTTAAAACTGAAGCTACAGACATGAAGGCAACGATCGCAGTGATGATAGGGACTAGATATTCACCGAAAACCGCTTGAATTGATTTGGCTAAGATAGCTACAGGGATGGTTAGATCACCTTGATAGCTGATTGGCGCCATGAAAAGGAATAAACCAATCAATGATGGGATTAAGAAAACCCAGAAACTGCCTTTAGATTTCTCTGTTTGAGCAGTATTCGTGTTGTTAGACATGTTATTGTTCTCGAATTTCTACACGTAAAAAAGCCACATCCTTGGCATTTTTATTCACTAAACGTCCGTATTTTCTCATTGGGTGCAAGATTACCCAGTATTAATATCGCTTGCAATACTATTCATCAAATATCGCTAAATATTCATGCTGGTTATTCTGCAACGTATTAAGAGTTTAGAATAAAGTGTTGCGGATGTTACGTAGTTTGAGGTTATATTGCCAGATATTTATAAATTGACTGGGGTTTCAGTTCGATAGGTCAAGTATAACCAGTAGCTAAACGCAATAATGAAGGCGAAAGAGGCTGGGAAAGCCAATGCCAAGATTTCGAAGCGTTGGAACAGACAAGCGCCACTTAAGCCGCCAAACAGGAAGCCAACCACAATGAACATCAGTAGTTTGGCTTTACGGCGGTCAAAAGGCATCCCCTTTAAGCGAGCACCAATCATGATCCCCAGATCGGTAATGATCCCACTCATGTGTGTTGTTCTAATGATCGCCCCGCTGTAAGTGGTGATCATCGCGTTCTGCAAACCACACGCGGCTGAAGCGAAATACTGACCTGAAGTATAGCCTTGCAACAGTGTCCACAGCGCCAAAAACAGCAATCCCCCCTCAATACATAGCGCAACACCGTAACGGCGTCCTAACTTCAATGCTTGGTTTTCAATAAAGAACCCGCTGAACGCCGCACCTAACATGAAGCTCATGATCACCAATAGGAGGTGAACAGAAGCCGAGGTCGGTGTAAGCAGGCTACTGCCTAGCAAAGACATGGTGCCGGAGATATGGGAGATAGCTTGATGTTGGAAGCCAAGTAAGCCGATAGCATTAACACTGCCAGCAAGACCAGCTAACAAAAGGGCGCCGTATTCAACCCAGCGAGGTAGCTTAGAAATCATGTGGTTCACCCTGGGTTAAATAGAGGAGCAAGATTATAACGCTAGACAAAAGATACGCTAGCGCTGTGGAGCGTTGATATTTGATCTTAGGCAACAGTATTGCAGTTTGTTTTAATACTGTTGCGATATAAAGATAACGGTCAATAACGAGGTAAAGATAACGCTCAATGACAAACTAGCTGTAATGGCTCATTTGGTGGTCGAACTTAACCCAACCGTGTTTGCGTTCTTCATAAACCGAAAAGCTCGGCAGTGGGAAGTCTTGCTCTTTAAATAATCCGAGCGGGACGATATAAAAATCGGCGGCGGCAACCGACTGCAAAAGCATGGTGGTGCCACACTTGGGGCAAAACTGATAGGTGACTTCATTACCCGTATCGCTGATGCGTGAGAAAGAGGTCACTTCCCCGCTGAGTGTGACTTGTTCTATTGGGAACCGTGCCTGAACGCCGAACACACTTCCGGTGCGTTTCTGACACTCATAGCAATGGCAGACAGAGGTACGTTGAGGTTCGCCTCGGCATACTAGGTTGACTGCTCCACAGCGGCATTCGCAACTTCTGATATTTCTATCTTTAATATGATTGATATCCATCCATGCTCCACTTCTGGTTAACCCTGTATTGATAATTATACTAAAGCCCTTTATGGTCTGCACAACTGGATGAAAACAAAAGAATATAAATGCCCATGAAAAAGAAAATCTTACCTATTCCCCTGATTCTACTGATTCCAATTGTCATGCTGGTTGTGGTGATAGTAGCGGGTATTTATCGCTTTAGCTTAAGTGATGAAGAGATCTTGGCGAAGTTTCCTTCTTCTCAAGTGAGTTATGAGCCAGTCGTAGAAGCCGTTTTTGATTTGAAGACGACCAACCCATGGACAATTAAAGTTCCTGAAACTAACGCCTACGCGTTTATCAATGAAGTTGATGAGCCTAGAGCCATCGCGTTTGGACGTTATGACTCAGGTGTTGAGCGCGGTGTGGTAACGGTAGACACCAATAATCTTTCAGCTGTCACGCTGGGCAAGGCGAGTTTCTTTGTCGCGCCGATGTGGATATCTAACCAAGGCAGCGGTGTTTTCTATTATCTTGGCCTGTTTAAACATGACCAGCAACGAAGCCGCGTGGTGTTAGTCGACCAACTTTTACTGGGTGATCGTATACAAATTCAGACATTGGAGGTCGCTCAGCAGCCAGATTCGCAATCACAGAATAAACTCACTGGGGAAGGTTTTATCGGCTTTACTCAGCATTCTGCGGAACAATCATTTGCAGAACCCCCTTCTGAAAAGGTGTTAATGAGTTTTTCTTTTGATACGCAATCAATTGGTAAGCAATAACGTTTGCGTGAATGTAAGGATCTGTTGTTTATGTGAGCCAAATTACATATTATCTTAGTTAGATGAATGAAATTTAGACACACTTAGCTTTGTGTCCGCTTATTTTTACAAATGGAGCTTGCGAATGATTAATAAACGTTTTTTTAAGACGAAAGATGAAGTTGAAGTGACCTTCGAGCTAGAAGCTCAAGAAGCGAACTCTGTATCCATCGTTGCTGACTTTCTTGATTGGAAAGCCACCCCAATGAAAAAACTGGCCAAAGGTAAGGTTTACAAGTTTAAAACTCGTCTACCTAAAGATGGCGAGTTTCAATTCCGCTACCTAGTTGATGATCAACAATGGGTGAACGATGCGAATGCTGACCGTTACATCCCAAATGAGTTTGGTGAAGACAACTGCTTAGTGTCGACGGTAAACGCATAGTCTTTTTTAAAACCAGCGACTAATTCGCTTCGTTTATTAATTATTCGAAACGGAATAACGTCAACCAATAGAAAGCAGAAACTAGCCGTTTCTGCTTTTTTATTTTTAAATTTAGCGGTTAATTTTACTTTTCATTTAATGGCCTTCATCTACGGCAACTCAATGACTTAGGCTAAGTTGGGCAGATTCACATCATATTATGACAATGCATTGATGATTTATGCGTTTGAAAAGCATATCCTATGCCTTTATATCGTAGAAAGACCTGTTTACCGTGTATTCAAAAATATTTTCCTCTCCGTTTGCCGAGCTTTCACCTGTAAAAAAAGTAGCTATTTTAGGACTGCCACTTATTGCAGCGATTGGAGTTGCTCTGCAATCTTCGCAATCAAATCTGACGAAAACGATCGAGCTTGATCTACCAGACTCAACCGTTATTGAGTCTATTCTGTCACCATCTTCTGTTACCGTTATTGAGCCGCCGACATTTGAGTATCAAATTCAATCTGGCGATAACTTGAGTAGCATCTTCACGCAACTTGGATTTTCTTATAAATCGATGATGAGCGTGATGGAAACCGATTTGAACTTCCTTGCTTTAGATACGCTTCGTCCGGGTAATACATTACGCTTTTGGCGTGATGAAGCGACCGGCGACCTTTCTAAAATGGAACTTCAATTTAGCGTCGCGGACAAAGTGGTTTACCGACTGCTGGATGACGGCAGCTACGAATTCGAAGACATCTCTATTCCTGGTGAATGGAAACAAAAACCTTTAGTCGGTGATATTCAAGGCAGCTTCTCTATGTCGGCGAACAAGGTTGGCCTGAGCAGTCTTGAGATTGACCATATTGTCACTCTTCTTAAGGACAAGCTGAACTTTAGCCGAGACCTACGCGCTGGCGATCAGTTTGAAGTACTTCAAAAAGCACAATATGTTGATGGTGTTGCAACTGGCAAACGTGAAATTGAAGCAATTAAGATCATGAATCGTAACCGCGTAGTGTCAGCTTACTTACACACTGATGGGCAATATTACGATGCCAATGGCGATAGCTTACAACGTGCTTTCCAACGTTACCCAGTGAGCAGTAGTTGGCGACAAAGTTCTCAGTTTAACCCTAAGCGCTTACACCCCGTGACAGGCCGAGTCTCGCCGCATAACGGTACAGACTTCGCGACGCCAATTGGCACGCCGGTTCAAGCAACGGGTGACGGCAAAGTGATTATGACGCGTAAGCACCCATACGCGGGTAACTACGTGGTCATTCAGCACGGCAGCACGTACAAAACACGTTACCTACATTTGAGTAAGATTCTGGTTCGTAAAGGACAAACGGTATCGCGTGGTCAGCGTATTGGTTTGTCTGGCAAAACTGGCCGAGTGACAGGTGCACACTTGCACTACGAGCTGATTGAGCGTGGTCGCCCTGTCAATGCAATGACAGCAAATATCCCGATGGCAGATTCTGTGCCTAAAAAGGAAAAAGCGACGTTTGTAGCAGCAAGAGATGAAGCTGATAAGTTACTAAAGGTCGCGTTAGCCCAAGCTAATAACAGCTAGCCAGATCGTTTAGAGATAACCCTGAATAAGGCTGTTACTCACCAAGCAGCCAACTAAAACCGCGAGAGCATCACTCCGAGTAGAGTGATGATCTCGCGGTTTTTTGATCCTAGGCTAAAACAAGGATAGCGGTCTAAGCTAAGGGTTCCGAATGCGTGATATGGCTGACGATAGCTTCTGGTCGCATCGGTGGTGAGTAGAGGTAACCTTGTATCTTGTCACATCCCATAGCGTGCAACTTTTCTAGTTGCTCACGCTTCTCTACGCCTTCCGCAACCAATGACACATCAAGCCTATGAGCAAGCTGAACAATCAACCAAACGACGCTCTCAGATGTTGAGCTAGTCAGCAAGTTACGGATAAAGGTGGCATCAATTTTAATGCAGTCGATGGGGTAGCTGTGAATGTAGTTCAAACTGGAGTATCCAGTACCGAAATCGTCGAGCGCAATGGTGAAGCCTTGCCCTCTCAAAAAGTTAAGTGCCGATTTGGTTTCTTGGGTTGGAGATAACAACACTGTTTCGGTTAACTCAATAACAAACTCTTCAGCTTTAAAGTGATGTTCCTCAATGGTTCGAGTGAGGTAGGAAATATAGCGTTTCGAGTCGGTAAGCTCATGAGCGGAACAGTTTATCCCAAGCTTAACCTTGTAACCTAAGCCTTGCTCTAAGGTGGTTTTAGCGCGACACACTAACTCAATAATACGCTCACCTAGCTCGACAATCAGCCCAGACTCTTCAGCCACTTGAATGAATTCCACAGGCGATATATCACCGTGTCTGGCGGTTTTCCAGCGAGTCAGTACCTCGAAGTATTCCCATTGTGTATCACCTTGACTGACAATTGGCTGCACAACCACGTACATACCATTGCCACTAGGTACATAATTATTTGAAATTGGGTTTTCAAGCTCATTTCGTAAAGCGGCGACTAACTCAGCCTTTCTTTGGTAGCGTACCCTTAGATGGGTGTCATAACATTGAATGTGAGTATCTTGGCTATGTTTGCACTCTTTAAGCGCTAAACTGGTGTTGAAGATGATCTGCTCAATGTCTTTGATGTCTCCGTCTGAGCGCGCAATACCAATGCTGAGATTGACATCGATCTTGATATCGACACTGCTGTAACCTTGTTTAATCTTAGCCAATATTTGTTCGCAAACGGATATTGGATCGGAATGGTAGGTAATGAAGGCGAACTCGTTGCCAGCAGTCCGGAAAGTCAGGTTGCTTTCGGGTAAGGTTCGACGCAAGGTTTCTGCGACAAATTGAAGCACTTTATCGCCAATATAATTGCCGTGCATGTCATTGATGGCTTTGAAGCTATTGATATCGAGTAAAGCCAATGTAAACGGAGTGACGCTCTGTTGAGTAATAGACTCTAAGGTATCTGATAGACAGCTTCGGTTGAGCAACCCGGTTAGGCTGTCGTGTGACACCTCATAACTAAGCTGATTTACAAGTTGTTCGGAGCGATCGTTAAACCACATTTCACGTAAGGTGTGAATGATGATGTCGGCGAACAATTGATGATGCTTTATTACGTCTTGCTGCTGATCAGGACTAAGAGGCGAGGTAAACGTTGAAAACAGCACGCCCATCACTTCGCCACTTTGAGTTCGAGTCGGGATCGCGATGGAGTTTTGTGAGGTGATTTCCTGCCTAAATGCCGATGTTGGCAATGACTGGACTACATACTGAGCAAACGAGCAATCTGGGTGTCTTTGATTGACGGCTTGTTGGTAGATGTGACCATGGCGCGCATTGATTTTGTCATGCAATACATGGTCAGAATGGGCGATCACCAAGGGAACGATTTGGTCAGGGAAGTGCTTCTTCTCAATGATGCTAGTGTATTGAGTATCAAAGGTCTGATGTAAAGTAAGCACAGCTGACTCTAAAAGGTCGATACCTTCCAATTTCAGCAAACGGCCAATGCGCTCTGTGTCTATCATGCTGTTGTGCGTATGTTGAGTCATAGTCACCATCCCTAGTTAACCAGATTCACTGTGTAAGCGGTATACGTATTATCTTGTATATGTGCGAACTCGTATAATCTATATGCGTCAAGTTTATTATCGGCCGTGTCGTATAACTTTTCAAATTAAAATGTGACTTATTTCACAGAGCTTGCGTGCTACGCTCTTTGTCTAGTCTATCTTTCAGATGGTCCAAAAAGAGCTTGGTTCGCGTGTGTGAGTAATCAAGCTTAGGGTAGTACGCGTAAACCATCACTTCGTCGGCAGTAATATTTGGCAATACTGGAACTAATGTCCCTTGTTTTAGATCCTCTTTGATCATCGCTTTGATGGTTAACAGTACGCCCATTCCTCGCTTCGCAGCATGAAACAAAGCCTCCGGATTGGTGGTAGCAAAGTTACCATTGAGGGTGATGCGTTGCCCTTTGGTAAGTGTGACTTCTCGGGTAGGGCGCTCTCCCCAAATTAAAGAGTTGTGTTGTTCTAAGTCCTGCTCGTTGGTGGGGTAACCATGTTTAGCTAAATAGCTTGGCGCCGCATAGAAGCTGGCTTTGTGCTCAAACAGCGGTGTTTTCTTGAAGCTTAAAGAGTTGAGCTGTTCCAGTTCACGGCTGATCACTAGATCTAAGCCCAACTCTGGTAATTGCCCTGGCGTGGTCGTGATCAGCTGCACCTTAATGTCCGGATACTTTTCTAAGAAGTCGTCCATGTATTGCACGAGAAACTTAGAGCCAACCGCTATCGTTGCACCTATCTTTAATAGGCCTGCTGGGGTTTGGTTAACCGAGCGAGTCTCATCAATTATGGACTGCCAATTATCGAGCTGATCCTTGGCTCGCAGGTAAAAGAGCGCGCCGGCTTCGGTTTGACTAATTGAGCGTGTGGTGCGCTTTAATAGTTGAGTGCCAATACGCTCTTCTAACCAGTTCACTCTTTTGCTGATCGCCGAGCTGGTGGTGTTCAGTTTTCTAGCAGCACCATTGAAGCTGCCTTCTTCGACTACTCTGACGTAGCTTTTTACGTTAAGAATCCAATCCATATTATTTCCTGTTGGGACTTAATAAAATTCCAATTTAGCTAATTATCAATTATTGGTTTTGAATGTAAACTCATCTAATGAACAAATATCAAACGAATAGGGAATTTTTTGAGCCAATCGACCTTTAAAAAAACGCCGTTACTCTTAGCAATGATGATTATTGCTACGGGGCAGGTGGGTGTGAGCATCTACTTGCCAGCATTGCCGTTAATTGCTTCTGATTTAAGTGCTACTCAAGTAGATGTACAGCTTCTCGTCACGCTGTTTCTGGTGGGTTTTGGCTTGTCTCAGCTATTTTACGGACCAATGTCTGATGCGGTGGGAAGAAGACCTATCTTCTTGTTAGGTCAGGGTGTTTATTTGATTGGTACAGTCGTTTGTGTTGTGTTTTCTGACAATATGACGGCGCTAGAAGTTGGTCGCTTGCTGCAAGGTTTAGGGGCGGGGAGTGCCTCGGTTCTTGGGCGAAGTGTGCTTCGTGACAGCTATGATGGTTCGCAGCTTACCAAAGCGTTGTCTTATATATCGATCACCGCTTCGATCATGCCGATCATTGCGCCGGTATTCGGCGGTTGGATTTCATTTCACCTCGGTTGGCAGGCGGTGTTCCTGTTCGTTTTATTGTACTTATTAGCGATATTTACGCTGGGTTACTTTGTTCTGCATGAAACTTTGCCATACGGAAAGAGCCGCTTTGATGTGTGCCAAGTAGTGAAGAACTACGGGCGCTTGTTGACCAATCGCCAAGTGTTGAGCAGTGCCAGTTACAACTGGATGAGCTACATGGCGAGTTTGGTATCGTTATCATTGTTTCCATTCTTAATGCAAGAGCAATTGGGGCTGACTGCCGCTGAATATGGTTCATTGATGATTGTTCCTTCGGCAGGCTTACTGATAGGTAGCGTCGCTTTAAACTTACTCAATCGTAGGTTTAGTACGCCCCAACTTATGAGCCTAGCTATTTTGATTATCTTAGCATCGGGAACTTGGCTTCTTACTCATGAGTTATCCATCTTTAACTTGGTTTGGGCGTTTACTTGGTTGGCGATAGCGCAAGGTATCTCGTTCCCTCTATCGATCAGTATGTTGTTAGAACCTCATAAGAAGCAAGCGGGCGCAGTGTCGGCATTGTCAGGCTCAATTCAGATGTGTTTAGCGGGTTTATTGGGTGGGTATCTAGTAGAAAGTTGGGTCACGACTCATCTACAGTTAGGCGTGTTCTACCTCATTATTGGCGCAGCCATGGGCGGAGTGCTTTGGTCTTCAACCAAAATGAACAACAAAGGTGATACTGTTGAAGTGGAATATAGCTAAACACTAAATTCACTATCGTTTAACGCACCATCGTTAATACGTTGTATTTGTGCTGATGGTTTTCTACAATGCTTCGGTCCATTGAATAGGTAAAAACAAAATGCAGCAAAATGAATTTGAAGTACTGGTAAAAGCTATCTGCGCACTAGATGGCCTGCCTCAAGCGCTTGAGCTATTGAAATCCAATGAGGATACAGAAGTCGCTGAGGCTGCTGCATCACTGACTGGTCAATTTGCACTTGCTGAAGTGGAAGGCGAAAAGCGTATTTACCACGTCACGCTTCAAGAAAATGAACAAGGCGAAGAGCAAGAGTACATCGAACATGTCATGAATGAAGGCGATGACTTAATCAAATTTGCAGCTTGGTTCTTTGAAACGATGTTTGAATTGAAGCAAAAAGACACATACCAAATTGCCGGTAAAACTTACAGACAGCCGAAGCGCAGCTAGGTTTCTCAGTAAAGCATTTTAGAAAGCAGCTCTCTTGAGCTGCTTTTTTTATAAGTGTCTTAACCAATGTCTTGGATTGATATTAGGAATGGAGCATTAAAGCCAAACCGGACATCAGGTTAACTCATTGATATACATATACAATGCTGACTAGCACACAGAAAAAATTAGGTTTATTGCAATTTAATAGCTAACATTGCATTAAAGTGTGATTTAGATCTTGTTTTTGGGCGTTTTAAGTGTAAAATCCGCGCTAAAGAAAGTTGATTATGTGCGGAGATAAGCATGAATTACGAACTAGGCCACGCATACCTTGGTCAAATGGCAGCAAAAAACATGATGCACGAAGCATTGTACGGCACTTCAAAGCCAAAGAAACCATCGTTCTTTAAGCGAATGATGAAGAAAATGGCTAAATAAGCATTTTCAAAAACGGAATTTTAAAAGGCCTTAAACTCGATGAAGTTTAAGGCCTTTTTCGTTTTAGCGATTGGTGAAAGTTATCGCTTTGTTTTGTTGTGGATGGACACAAAAAATACTGATTAAGCTTCTGACTAATGGCTTTTAATGAAATCAGCCAGCAGATTGATTGGATAAGTCGACTACGTTATTAGGGATGCTATCTAAGCCATTCTCTTTCATCCACGCTTCTAAGTTGTCGGCACCACCGATGTACTTACCATCAAGCCAGATCTGCGGGACGGTGACCGGTGTTTTTTCACCAATGTGTGCTTTTACCTCTGGAATCATACGGTACAAAGCGGCGCTGTCTTTTACGACATCGTGGTATTGGTATTCAACACCCGCTTCATCCAACATTTTCTTTGCTTTAACACAGAATGGGCAGGTCGCCTTACCATAAACGATGTTTCCTTTTAGGCTGTCTCGTTTGGTCCACTCTTTGATCACCGATTGAACCAAGACTCCACGATTAAGCGCTTCACCTTGGCTTACAACCTTGCCTTCAACAACAAGAATTGGAGCATGCCAAGACCCTAGTTTTAGCGGCTCCCACCAGTGAGACAACCAATCTTTCACTTCCAGTTCGACATCGACATCAGCCAACTCATTCTCAAAAGTATCCTTCAGAATGTCTTTGGTAAGGGTACATTCCCCACATGGGATATTAACTTTAAATGGACCCCAGCTGCCTGCCCAACGGTATAGTGTAATCTTGACTGGTTTCTTCATGGTTACGGCCTCGTTTGAATTCTCTTATCCATATAGAACGGACAGTCGAACTATTTATTTCACCAACCTTAAACTTTCTTCACTTTTGAAGGTTTTTTGGTTTCCCAGTGCGTTATAAATGCAACTGACGCAATAATAATAGCAGCCCCTAGCCATAAACGACCCGGTGGAACCCAACTAAACACAATCCAACCTGCTAAAACATTTAGCGGTAATTTGGCGTGGTCAAAAGGTTGCACAAACGAAGCATCAGCGACTGAGTAGGCTTTTACAATCGCCCATTGAGCGAGTGCCGTCATAACACCGATAACAATCAAGATAGCCCAAATTGTACCGCCGCTTGGCGTCTGCCAATCTGGCGCGGCAAGCAGGATGTTAAATGGTGTGATTAATAGCAGCAGGTACACCACCATGGTTGAAGGACTGTCTTGCGAAGATAGCTTTTTCACCATGAGTGAGTAACATGCCCAGAAGAAAGCGGCACCGACTGGTAATAACGTTGCCCAGTTAAAATCTTCAGCCCACGGCTCTAGAATCACCATCGCACCTACGAAGCCGGCTAAGGTTGCGCCCCAGCGAGCAGCCCCAACTTTCTCTTTTAAGAATAGCCCTGAACCTATGGTTGCAAACAATGGCGACGTCATGAGAAGGGCAATGCCTTGCCAAATTGGTACTGGGTAAGCCAGTGCCCATATCCAAAGTTGAATACCAATAACAGACAAGAAGACACGGAATACGTGCAATTTTAGGTTGTCGGTTTTTAGCGCACGGCGAATGCCCAGCGTTTTCAGATAAGGAAGAATAGCGAACAACGCGATAGCGTATTGAATGACGGCAACGGTGGTAGAAGTAAGTCCGAAATGAATGCTAGCAATTTGAGTTAGGCTGTTAATAACGGCAAAGGCTAGGCCTGCGGTTAGCATCCAGCTAGCGCCTTGGATCGGATGGTGTTGTGACATGATGCTTCTAATTATTTGATGTGGTCCACCTATGATACGGATTTAGCACCACTTAACCAGAAAAAGCATTGATGAAGTCAGTCAGAATATTTGAATATGAAAAAAGGTTGAGCCATTGCCCAACCTTTTAGTCTGTATCTAAAGTCGATTTAGATTAGAAGTCGTAGCGAATACCAGCTTGTAGTTGGTCATCTAGGTCGTCTAGTTGTTCAAATTTGTAGCCTGCGTATGTACGGATGTGGCCGTTGAATTTATACACAGCTTCGATAGCAAAGTTGTTTGCTTTTTCTTCATCTGCTTTATCTAACTCACCGTAGTTGTATACGCCAATTAATGATAGCTGTTTAGTTGCTTTGAAGATGGCTGAAAGCTCGTAGCCTGTGTAATCGTCATCTTCAACTGAAGCCATAGTGTATAGGCCACCAACAGTAAACGCATCCATAGAGAACTGAGCTACAAGGTTGATTTGATCGTCATCGAAGTTACCATTCTTTTGAGAAACATAACCTGCACCAAGGTCAAAAGCGCCTAGGTTGTACATAGCAGCGAGGCCAAAACTATCTGCATCTTTTTCGTTTGCGGCAATGTAGTTAGCTTGTACTGTCAACGCGTCAAACTCACCAGAGTAAAGGAAGTTATTCTCACGCTTATCTTTGTTGCCATCAACGGCATCAGCAGCATCTGCACCAAATGTAGCCATTGTATCTGTAATGTCAGTTAACATTACCTGTGCAGAATCTTGCTTACCGTAAGAGAACTCACCAAAGTTTGTACCAAGACCAGCGTAGAAATAACGGTTAGTAAGTGAATCTGTTTTTTCGCCATTTACACCAACTGCCGTATCTCCAGTAAATTCAGCTTCATACTTACCGAAACCGTATAGCTCATCAGAAACTTGAGTTTTACCAGATATATTTAGACGAGCTCGTGACTTATCTTTGAAAGTGCTATCAGATGCACTTTCATTATTGTCAGAGATGTTGAAGCGAGCTTCAGCACGACCACCAATCTTAAGCTCAGTACCATCAGAGCTGTAAACTGTTGCTGCTAGAGATGAACCTGAAACTAGTGCCGCTACCACTGCAGAAGCTAGAACTGCCTTTTTCATAATCACTTACCTTGTATTTTAAAATCCGTGAGCAATGTGCTCTCCGTTTCGATATGAAGCTAATTTAGAGCAGCTAAATTAAGCTTTCATTTCTATAAAATTACATTTTCGTGAATAGGGAACTTTTTAAGTGTTGATTTTATTGCATTTTTATTTCAATAGACTGAGCGGTTTGTGAATGGTTATACAACTTATCTGTTCTTGAGAGCTGACTTTCACAAGCTTCTATTTAGGAGAAGTGATGATGATATGCGTGAGTATTATGGGAAAGTCAGAGCTTGTTCATCTTATTAACTGTTTGTACTGATTAAGATATCCTCTATGATGCAAAAACTTAGAAGAGAATAGATTTTGCTCAACAAGATGGAGACGTTGGATGAAAACAGAGTACTTAGGCGACGTTTTACAAGGTAGGCAGGTTATTGGCTCCTTGAATGTTGAAGACCTACCCGTTGGAGAGCACCAGTTTTGGTTTCAAGTAACCAGTGATGGGCTAGGGCAACCCAAGAACATGCCGGTTTCTGTTTTCAAAGGCAGTCAAGCAGGTCCTAAGTTGATGATCACCGCCGGTATTCACGGTGATGAGCTCAACGGTGTGTTGGCTGCTCAGCAAATTATCAGAGACTTAGTCGGTAAAACTCTCAAAGGCACGGTCACGATAGTGCCTACTGTGAACTTGTCGGGTTTGCTTAACCACAGCCGCGATTTTATCTCTTCGGATCCGGGCTCTTGCCCTGCCAACCTTAATCGACTCTTTCCGGGTGATGCTAATGGCTTGGCAGCGGAGCGCTTTGTTGCGTCTTTGTGGGAGCGTTTGCTTAAGCATAATGCCACCTTCGCCGTTGATCTCCACACTCAAACTCGTGGCGCAGTCTACCCACTTTACGTGTTTGCTGATTACCGCATAGAACAATGTTTGGAGATGGCGAGGCTGATGCAGCCCGATTGTGTTCTGAATGACCCTGGCGACCCAGGTATTTTAGAAACAGTTTGGAATCGAAGTGGAATTCCGAGCATCACGGTGGAAGTTGGGATGGGGAAATTTACTCAGCCTGACATGATTCAACGAGCGGTAGACGGTGTTTTTAACATGCTGTCTTATTATGAAATGTTCAAGATTGAAATAAATCATCCCGAGAAAATGCAACTGCCGAGCATGGATTGGATAGAGGGTAATGATGTGGTTTCTATCCGCGCTGATATTGGTGGCTTTGTATTGCCGCAGGTTGAGCTTCTACAGAGCGTAGAACAAGATGATTTATTGGCCATTCAATATGACGCTTTTGGTAATGAGTGTCGCCGTTATCACGCGCCGTCTGCTGGACGTGTCCTTAGCTATAACGTGGATGCGTTAAGGGAGCCGGGTGCGCTTGTTTGTCGCTTGCTAAGTTAAGGCTCAGTCGATTGGACATTTCCGTGTTAATGCACTGTGTCGCCATTTAAAACACGAAAAAAAAGACCGAGCAGGGCTCGGCCAAAGGACAGTTGTCTAGAGTAAGCACGTCTTGGACTCATCGAGAGAACTGCTTTTAGAGTAGCGAGGCTAGATTAAGAATCCATTGCAAGATAGTGACACTTCGACTGCTTTTCTGTTTCAAAAATAATATTGAAAACATTATCTTAAGCTCATAAAAAAGCCGACTGCGAGTTACGCGAGTCGGCTTTTTATTCACTTCTCTTTCGAATTTTTATCTCTAACTACACCCGATTAAAAAGCGTCATCTACGATCTCTTTTAATCGGTCGTAAGGCACGTATCCCGGTAAGATCTGCCCGTTCATCATTAATGTTGGTGTGCCAGTTAAACCCAATGCGCTAAAGGTTTGGTGGTTGGTCATTAGTGTGTTGCTTTGTTCTGTGGTGGTGTCTAGTTGCGCTTCTGTTCCCGTCTTCTTGGCTACAGCTTGCAGTGACGATTTTGTGTGGCTACCGCTTTTCGCCATTAATAGTCGGTCTACTTCAGGGAACGCTTCTGGATTATCTTTCCATACTTTCATCGCGTATAGCGCTGCGTTGGTGTTTAGACCCGAAACCTGTTGCTGCTTAAATGATAGGTAGACATTGATTACCTTAATGTCGCTATTTTCAGAGGTGAGTTGAGTTAACCCTTTTTCTAAACGCTTACAGAAAGGACAGTTGTAGTCGGTAAAATTAACGATGACCGATTTGCCATCTGGATTGCCAAGGATCGGGTGAGCGTCATTGTTGTATAACCAATTATGGCTCTCCGCTTGGGCTTTCTTCGCTTGCTCTTGACCTGCTACGTACTGCTCTAAACTGGTATGCAATCCAGAGATCGTCGATGGGTTTTCTTTCAGGAATTGATTAATTTCTTCAAGTTGTTGAGTTTGTTCTTTGTTTAATTCTGCGAAGGCATTAGTACTCATTAGTGAGCCTAAAATCAGTGCGCTTATCAGATGCTTTTTCATATTGTCTTTTCTCTAATTCGTGATAATCGTGAGCGCTTATTGGGTTGCGCTCACATTAATATTGTTTGTTAAACTGGCTGAGTCGGTTTATTCGCTTAGCTTTGCTCTGTTTTTCTTTGTGAGCGAGTTAGGCAAAGTAGGTTCTTAACCACAGCCCAATAGGAGAAGTAACGCCTGTTGCGATACTGCTGATCTTTCCGTCTTTGATGATGACGATGCTTGGAGTGACATTAACGCCCCAACTTCTGCTGATTGATCCAGAAAGATCATTGATAACAGGGAAGTCATACTCTTTTGCATCCAAGTAGCGCTGGACACGTTCGTCTGGACCAGACGATAGAGCAACCGAAACCACCTGATGGGAATCGCTGAAGCTATTGACGGTTGGGCTTACAAATTTGCAGGCACCACACCAAGTCGCCCAAAAATAGACAATGACTGGCTTACCATTTTTGCTTAGCTCGATAACATCAATATCTTCGCCTTGGAGCGATTGACCCACAATTGGAATCGCATCACCCTGAGGCATACTTCTGCTGTGATAAAAGTCCATGGCAAATGAAACCACGCCAACGATCAAGATCATTGAAACCAGTTCCTTTCCCCACTTCTTAAGACGACTTGGCTTTTTTGCCTCACCCTTTACTACGTTGTCTTCAGTAGTGCTAGATTTATCTTCATTGTTGGGAGTCTTCATCAGTTATCTCGCAGCGTCGATGGCTTGAACGACAGTGTCACTGTTGAGAATGACAGGCAGTGGAATACCACTTTTATAGCTCGGACCATAGACGATATTAAATGGCACACCAAATCGCCCATTACTTTGTAAGTATTGAGTGACACTTTCACTTGGTGTTGTCCAATCACCTTTCATCAAAACAATGTCTTCTTGCTGTAGGTGGCTGTAGACAGGGTCTTGAAGGATGACGCCGATCTTGTTGGCTTTACAGGTGATACACCAATCAGCAGTCACATCAACAAACACCGTTTTGCCTTCATCAACGAGCTGAGGGATTTGCTTCGCATCCAGCTTTTGCCAAGCGAGATCGTCAACAATCGGAGTCGCCCAGTTATCAGCGGTGACACTACCGACGATCAATGCAGCACCAAACACCAAGGTTGTGGTTGCCATGATAGGAATCAGTACCTTGCGACCCAGTTTCATGCCAATCCAAACCAGTACTGAAATCACGATAAATAGCGACAGCAGGATAGTTGGGAATTTGCCAATGAATGGGCTCAGAAGGCTTGTTAGCCATAAGCTGGTAATGAACATCATTAAGCCAAAGATAAGCTTAACTTTGAACATCCATGCCCCAGGCTTTGGAAGCAATTTGGTTAGGCTTGGGAATAGTGCAAAGATCAACCAAGGTGCACTCATACCGATACCAAGCGCGATGAAGATTGCCCATAGCTCTTGGTAGCTTGCTCCGAGTGCATACGCGACAGCGGTTCCTAGGAATGGCGCGCTACATGGCGTTGCTAGTAGCGTCGCAAACATGCCTTGAACAAAGTGGCCTGAATGTGAGTTATCGCCTTTGGTTGCCATCCAAGTGTTTAAACCTGACGGTAGTCTGAATTCGAATAACCCAAGCAGGTTAATTGAGAACAGCAAAGTGATGATCAGCATGAACCCGATGAACCAAACGTTTTGGAATTGGATTCCCCAACCAATCGCATTACCACCCATTTTTAGAGCGGTCATACCTAGGGCTAACAGCGCAAATGATGTAATGACACCTGAAGCAGAAGCTAAGAATGAGAGTCGGATATGACGATTAGATGCGCCTTGGTTTTGAATGATGCTGTTTAATTTCATTCCTAATACTGGCAACACACATGGCATGATGTTGAGGATCAAACCACCAATTAAAGCAAAGCCAATCATTGCTAGAAAGCCGTTGTTGCTTGTTTGGTAAGCGATCGGCTCTGAGCCAATTTGGGCCGTCATCTCTTCGGCGAAATTAGTATCTGAAACAGTGACACTTACTGTACGGTCCGTTAAATCGACTTCACCTATCCAGTTGCTCACATCAAATACGGCAGTCATTGTATTGTCTGTGATGTGGACGCTTGGTTGAGAGAAGAAGTCATCAATCACTTCTTGCCCGTCAATCAACACCATCGGCTTATCCCAGCCATCTTTACTTGTCAGCTGAGTAACCAGTTGCTGCTTGCTCTTGTCCCAAAATAGACCATTGACTGAAGTGCGGTTAGCTTCTCGTGGAGATTGGCTCATGCCTTGGTTGAACAAGAACATCGCTTCTTCATCGAGTGCTAAAGCTTGTGGGTCAATCGGCAGTTCGATATCGTAATCGGTTAACACACAGATATTGGTACACGACGGAAAGGTAAACGACGCCCTGAATATCGCAGGCTTCGTGTTGTCTTTCAGGGTTAACGTGACAGGAAAGCTGACATGCTTTTTGTAGCCTAACGTCATGACGTCAAGCTGCTCGTAGTACTTAGGTATCGGCCAGTGCCACTCTACTGACTCAATGTTTGTTGAACCAGACCAGTCCCAGCTTGGCGGAATGCCACCTTCGCCTGGGCTACGCCAGTAGGTTTTCCAGTCGCCGTCGAGCACGACATCGAGCACGGTTTGGATCTTAGAGCCGTCATCCGACTGTTCTCCCGTCGACATCATTCGCATCTTCACAGGCGGATGCTCAGGCACACTAAGCCAGCCTGTTGTCTGTGCCAAGGCGGTAAATGACGTCATAACCAAAAGGGCAGTGACTAAGGTTTTCGCGCATGTACGCATAGAGAATGCCAATGAATCGACAAACTTAGTTAGTAGTGTGTTGTACACAAATGTATCTCCAAAAAATAAATAAAAGGGTGTAGTAGCCCGCTTATTTACTCTCTAAATATACAGTGCTTTAGATGCAATCGGTGTTTTGTCGGTCGAGTAGAGCGATGATTGTCTCTAGATAATCTCGATATGTGGGGAGGTAAGTTAAATGCAACAGCAATAATAAGTACGAATGGGATCAGCCAGCCGGTTTTTGGGGCGGCAAAGGTCAGCATTTTCGAACTCAGGCTGCATGAACTTGAATTGGGGGACGTTAACATTTTTGACGCTTCTAAGCCGAAAACACTGGCGTATAGAGTGGCCATTTTTTCTGAAGAAGCGATGTCGGTTTGAGGATTACTGGTTTCTGTATGAGTTTGCGCGCCAACTAGGACTGATTGACCATTAGCGGATGCAGATAACGATACTTTCTTTACGACCAAAGTGCTCGCCAGACAAGTTACGATAACCAGCCCGGTAAGGAAGAGCGCCCAAAGCGAATGCTTTTGTCGGCGGTTCTGTGTGGATAAGAAAAGTAGTGATGTGTTCAGCAAATTAGTCAGTAATCAAATCTGTTATTAGTTAAAGCCAGCTCATTGAATTGTGGCTAGCTTAGATAAGTTATCTTCGCGCCACAAGTCATAAAATGGTTAAAGTGAAACTATGTATAAACGCGGAAAACGGCAGGTACACGATAAACGACGCATAAACACCAATTCACGCGAATAGGACATTGAGCTCTAGCTAAAGTTCACTTCAACTGAAAGTTATCGCTAATTTATTCTTTATCGAGTTGTTTATTCATCATGAGGCGATACAAAAAAGCCCAACAGATCGTCGTTGAACGTGTTGGGCTTTAATCATTGGTGCTATTGGAAAGGCTTAGTGAGTGCGGCGAGGGCCGTTACGTACCAAGTCTTTACCGTTATCAAACACTTCTTTGGTGATCCAGCGAGCAAGCAGAACTTTGTGGCTGCTGTTGAATACAGCAACGAAGTGACGACCATCTGAATTATTGGTTGCCATGCCTACACCTTCAACGCCTTCAAGGCCTAAACCGCCAGCTTCCACTGAAATTAGGAATTGCTCTAGTTCTTCTAGAGACTCAATAATATCAAGTTCGTTGTTCATTTTTATGCTCTCTTGCTGTGAGCCAACATCGTATTTAGGGTGCTTTAGGACATGCACCAGAGTGAAGATATTGGCCGTTGTTCTTTGTTGGATGCGTACTCTACAGGTCATAAGAGGGGATTGGAACTCTCAAATATTAGAAGCTGGCTGCTAATTTGCGAATTTTTAACATAACATACGTTTAAATGCTTGTTATCCATATTCTTTTTACTACTATTTATAGGGTCAATTTAGACAGTAATAGGAATTAATATGATGAAGGTTTGGCGTTGTCTATTGTTAATGTTGGCGTTTGTCGCATTTGGAAGTTATGCGCAGAGCGTTGAGAAAATCGCAGAAGTACAAGATCAGTTAATGCTCGATCTGGCAACATTAGAAACGGCGCATGATGCTGAGAAACCCTTTCTTGAAGATATCTTAAGGCGTAAGAATCAGGGTCTACGCGAAGAGATTTTTTCACAGCTATCGTCAGATAAAAAAGAGGGGCTGGATGTCACTCTTGCTCAGCAGGTTGAACTGCTACAAAAATTGCTGTCATTGAATGAAACTAAAATCGTTTCAATGAGTAAAGAAAACCGTTCCGCTGAGGGTGACGCAAAAAAACGCCTTGAGTTGCGTATTCAAAAACGAATCGGAATGATGGATGTCTATTATCAGCAGCTTGCTAAGACCTTAAATTGGTCGAAAGAGCGTGGTGTTGATGTTGCTGTTCCTGAAGGTGAACTTAAAACGGCGCTAATTGCTCGTTCTAAATACCTGACAAATGCCATTCTTTACACAGACACACAGCGACAAGATCTAGAAGCGCGTTTGTCTTTTGTGAATGAAGAAGAGAAAGCGACGATTAAAAAGGAGCTTGAGCGTTTCAGCGAGCGCACTAGCGTTATGGTCGCGAGCTTAGAAGAAACCATCACGCTAATGGAACCGTTTGGCGTCGATGTGACTTCATACAAACGTGTTTTGCTAGCGACGACAGGTGACATTAACGCCGATGTGTTGGATGTTGATGTTGCACTGGAACTGTTGGATGGCTGGCTTCGTTCGTTCAGTTCATGGGCTTTCGAAAATACCCCTTCCTTTGTCGTTAAACTCGCTCTGTTTCTCGGTATTTTGTACGTAACTCGCCTTATTGCTAATGTGGCTCGTAAGACCGTTCGTAAGAGTGTCTCGCACTCTAAAATGGACTTTAGCGTTTTGATGCAGGAGTTCTTCGTATCCATCGCATCTAAAGCGGTCGTGTTTATTGGTTTGCTTATCGCACTGTCTCAAATAGGGATAGAGCTAGCACCACTTCTTACTGGTTTCGGTGTAGCCGGTGTCATCATTGGTTTCGCATTGCAAGACACACTATCTAATTTTGCATCGGGTTTGATGATCTTGATCTACCGTCCTTACGATGTCGGTGACATGGTTAAAGTAGCGGGCGTGCAAGGCACGGTAAAAGACATGAGCTTAGTGTCGACGACCGTTCAAACTATCGATAATCAACGCTTAGTGATCCCAAATAACAAGATCTGGGGTGACGTGATCAACAACATCACGGCAGAACGTGTGAGACGTGTTGATATGGTTTTCGGTATTGGTTACTCAGATGATATCGATAAAGCGAAAGCGGTATTGAACGACATCATTCTTGCGCACCCTCTAGTGTTGAAAAAACCAGAACATATGATCAAGCTTCATACCTTGAATACCTCTTCTGTTGATTTCGTAGTACGACCTTGGGTTAAGACTGATGACTATTGGGATGTGTACTGGGATGTAACGGAAACCGTGAAGAAACGCTTCGATGAAGAAGGCATCACGATTCCATTCCCTCAACGAGATGTACATATTTACAATCACGAAGAGAACTAAACGAAAGAGCTATTACGAGAAGCGATTTCGAAAAGAGCTACTACGAAACAGCTAAGCGCATCTTAGAGTCGACATTCTTAATGTGATATCAAATGGACGCTGAATAAGCGTCCATTTTTATTGGCTGTCAGTTTATACCAATCACAGTAAGTAAGTGATCAGAAATAGCGCAGGAAAAAGGCTTGAGAACAAGGCAGAACTTTTTGATAAGTAGTTATTCTACAATCAAAAGTTCTAACGCAGTTATCGAGCGTTTTAACCAGCTAGGGTGAACAGCTATTTACTACGATTGGTATTATATTGAGCTTCATTCTTTTATGTCACTCAACCGCCTTAGAATTACGTTATGATGGGGCAGGCTTAATTTGGACAGTTGAAAGCGAATGGATGATTCCCAGCAAAAAACGAATAGTAGAAATACAACGGTAAGAAAAGCGACGCGAATTGAAAGCGTTATGAACTCTGCGATGTGGCATTTAACTCAGAGAGATATGACGGAAAGCGAGTTGGTTGCGAAGCTCAAAGTGAAAACCGACAATCAAGAATGGATCGATGAAACTTTAGGGGCTCTGAAAGGCTTTGGGTATCTCAAGTCTGATCAAGTGTTTGCAGAACAATTCGTAGAACAAGCTTTTTCTGGTGAATTCGGTTCTCGATATATTGTCGAAAAATTGAAGAAGAAGGGCCTGACCGACTCAGTGATTTCTGATGCAAT
This sequence comes from Vibrio sp. 1CM8B, assembly GCF_023161685.1. Lineage (NCBI taxonomy): Bacteria > Pseudomonadati > Pseudomonadota > Gammaproteobacteria > Vibrionales > Vibrionaceae > Vibrio > Vibrio sp. 1CM8B. The sequence continues at coordinate 23,377 of NZ_JALNTU010000001.1, read as the reverse complement.
CCATAAAGTGTCTTTCGAAAAGTCTATCGATGAACAAACCATCTTGATAGACCGAATCAACCACTACTACTCAAGCTTTACCATGAGCCGTGAAAAGCTTGTCGCGACTCTGCAAAAGCGTGGCTTTAGCTATCAACAAGTTAAGGTAGCGATTGACCAGCACCCACAAGCGCATCAACTGAAAAGTAACATTCAAATTAAGGCCGAGAAAGCCGACTTGGAAAAAGAGGTACTCAAGTATGCTCGTAAAGGCAAGGGACTGACTGCCATTCAGCAAGAACTTAGACAACGACAAATCGACACAAGTGAACTGTCATCGCTCATCGACCGATTGATTAATGAAGAGCAGCTAGATTTCTATTCTTCGTGTTTAGAACAGTTACAGAAGAAATCTTATGATCTAAACGATCATAAAGAACGCTCTAAGGCTTACGCGATGCTAAGTCGAAAAGGGTTCTCTTCAGACGAGATCAAATTTGCTCTGAGTGAAGGCAATGAGTAGCGTGCGTGATTGAATTTAAGAAAAGCTGAACTCAAGAAACATCGAACGTTAAGATATAAACAGAAGAAGGACATCGAACAACTTGTTCTAACGTGTTGTGTGTATGTTCTCTGCAATCCCCAAACCATTGCGTAAGGCGAACTGAATCAAGTCATTGTGGCTGTTGAGATTCAGCAAACCTAACATGCGGTATTTGTGCGACTCAATGGTTCGTGAGCTTAAGTGAAGCTTGTCAGCACACTCTTTTGCACTAAATCCTTGAGCAATCAGCGCCAGAACTTTGGTTTGTTTTTTGGTGAGTAACAATAGCTTCTCACTGTCATCTTCTAACAAGTTCTCGTTTTGCTTTAGTGTTCTGGCTAACGTTGAATGTTGCCAATAACAGAGCCAAAGTTCACAGACTAATTTTAAGCGCTGGATGTCTTCGAGGTCGAAGGTAGTATCGTTGTCGTGAAAGTTAGTAAAAGACAACGCACCCCAGCGTTGGTTAAAGAGCTGCAAAGGGATGATGCAGTGCCATCTTCCCCCTTCTTTATAGAGTTTCTTTAACACATAGTTTTTGCTTGAAACGAGTTCGTTGCTGGTAAAAGCGAGGTAGGTTTCATTGGTTTTTAAAAGCTTGAGGTAATCAAGGTAGTTACCGCCGACTAAGCTTTTTATATTGACAGGAGGTATGTGTGCTTTGGAAACTGAACACGTTTTCCCTTCTTCAAGTAAGACCATTGAATTAGGGTAGAGTGTCAAACGATCAATCCCAAACCAATCGAGTACATCAAAGCTTGCTTCTGACCAAGTTGTTTGAAAGTTTTTTGGATCGCTGTTAATGAGAGATGTCGATTGTTTCATTAACAGTTGTTCAAAACTTAGCTTTAAAGCAGACACATTTATCCTTTATAGATACATTCATTTCATCAATGCACAGAAGATATTCGTTCGAATCGCTCAGTGCAAGATAAGATTCTTATATATATCAGAGGTTCTAATATAAAGTTTTTTATAACTCTTGGTTCTATGTGGAGGGGTGATAAGCAGTACATCTACTGCATTAATTGAACGGTGTTTTTTAATAAAATCGGGCACTTCTATAACCGAGTAACCACTGTGATAAGTTTAAGGACGTTACTGCCTATTTCAGTCTCGATGTTGAGCTTTTTTCATCCGACTACACACGCAAATAATTCTCCAATGTTTGTGTATGCTCAGTCACCCATTCATTCAAATGTACTTTCAACACAAACTCGCAGTCGAAGCGCTGATGATTGAGAACATCCGTAATATGGATAACAGCACGGATATAGGTTTTACACTCGGATTAAGTTTTTCAATATAAACGACACATTAATATATTCTTATTTCATGAAATTCACCAAAGTTATAAAATTTTCAGTAAATTTACGGTATATCAATAACGTGTTTTTTTGAACAATAGCGCCACTCCAAAAGGCCGGACTAACAAGGCCGAATCAATATATATAGGTAGTGGTTATCATGAAAAAGACATTAGTAGCACTTGCGATTGCGAGCATTTCAAGTTCAGCTTTCGCTGTAAGCACAAGCAGCCAAAACAGCCAAAACGAAGACATGTTTGCATTCGATTCAATGCACAAAGATCAATTCTCAGTATCAGGTTCTTTCGGTGTTGGTGGTTACTACGATACTGGCTCTAAAGCGTTCTACGATGACTGGGCAACAGGCCTTACTCTTGCAGTTAACTACCGTAACAACCGTATTGTTGGTTACTTCGAAACTGACTTAATGGTGAACTACACGACAGACAATAACGTATCTGCGAATGACGCGGCAACAGCTGGTTGGACAAACGGTATCGATACTGGTCCAGCAACCGATGTAGATAAAGCATGGCTTGGTTTCGATACTGGTTTCGGTATCGCTTCATTCGGTTGGGAAAACGACACAGCACTAGACAAAGTGGATGGCGCTGGCGATAACACTTACGAGTTTGGCGCTTCTGCTGGTGATGCTTCTGACGGCTTCAACGTGGTTAAGTTCCAAGGTGCGACAAGCGGTATCGCTTACGGTATTTCTTACTTTGAAACAGGTGATGATCATAATGATGCGGATAAAGGCATTAATGGTTACATCGGTTTAGAGCAAGAGGTATTCAACCTATACGCAGGTTATGAAGCTCGTGATGACGATGCTGATTACGAAGTTTACACAGTAACAGGTAACGTGAAGGTTGGTGCTCTTAAACTGGGTATGAACTCTTGGATTGAAGAGAGTGATTCTGCTAAGAACACAGGCTACTACGTTTCAGGTGGTTACACGGTTTCTGAAGACCTAACAATCGCAGCAGGTTACGCGTCTAGCAACAATGAACTTGATGGCCACGCAGATGTAGATGCTTCTTACATCAACATCGCGGCAATGTACCGTATCGCTGACAACGCTGACATGGGTATCGATATTAAGCAAGACATCGATGGTGCACGTATTGGTTCGACAAGCGCACAATACGACGAAGAAACACACGTATTCGCTGCGGCTTACTACTACTTCTAAGAACTTGACCTCTTAAGAACTTCTAAGACATTTGATGGTAATGGTGTAATAGCTTGCCCGGTCGTTACACCATGTTCTCTTCTTTTTGCAGTGTAAGCATCCACAGATTGATATGTGGTTTGTCACTCAAGTGCTACGAGTGAAATTATTATCTGGAGAAATGTAATGATTAAAAGCATTACAGCCAAGGGTGTTATTTACGGAAATGACACCCTGTTTACATGTAAACCGAATCGAAACGGACTATTTGAATTGGCACGTAAACATGGAAGAGCCGCTGGTACTCGTCCACAAGATCTCAAGAACAAGGTTTATGCTGAGTCTCTTGATGAAGCTTGGAATTTACTCAAAACAGAAAAGTTTTATATTGTTTTGACGGGGCAGGTATTCGGCATTCATCGAAAATCACTAAGAAGTGTTGATTCTGTTGATGTTGAGTTTAATAGCAAAATTCGCTCAGCATGTTTCACGATATAGATCCCAAGCTGAATCTAAAAAGGACGATAACTTATCGTCCTTTTTTTCATTTTAGTTTTGAACTCAATTTTTGTTACAGAGGCTCAAACACAATCTATCGACCGTATTGCCCAACGATAAAGTGCTCAAACTCATCACACATATGATGGTTTGATTTGTCATTATTCGCCAACTCGGTAGCCCCATCAACGATCGATATCTTCGCATTCAAATCAGCAACTGGTGCACGCTCTCTTGTCGACAGCTGTTTGATTTTTTGCTCTTCAATAGCCCATGCTTCCTCTGGCGATAAGTTGCACTCGTCAGCGAGGTATTTGGCATTAAAACCTTCACCAGTCAGGCTTTCGATTGTCCCATTATGATTCACGCTATTTCCTTGGTACCAATAGTGCTTAGCTAACAAAGGGCCAATCTCTGGGTTATCCGTTAGGTAGCCAAACTTATCGGTGAAATACGCACGAGTTTGATACACCGCCATATGAGCCAGCAGGTAACCTTGATACGCGCAAGACGCCTCATCCGACAACAGATGTGGGATCGCCATTAATGGGCGAGGGCTACAAGCTAATCCAAGAATCGTTTTCTCACTGCTACGAGCAAGAGCAGTGATCTTTTTAGGTGTCAGATCTTCATCCGCCAATTCGTAAAGTGCTCGCTCGAAATACGGAACCACTAAAATGCTACGTTCTTGATAAGCTCTGAAGGGTTGTTTGTTATCGATGATTGCTTTGATTAACTCGTCAGGTACTGCTTGGCCATCTGCATTAAGCGCGTATTGTTTGAGCCAATCGGCGTCATTCAACAAGCTGTCACAGAACATGGATTGCGTTTCGGCATAAGCCATTGAGGTTGGTGCAAACTCTTGAGAGAAACACGGTGCGTTCATTTTTACGTTAGCAAAGTGTGCTGCATGACCACCCTCGTGAAATAGCGTGTTGATACCATCATAACCGCTGCCAATTTGGTCGGGCTTGGCGTTACTCGTGAAGTTAACTTGAGCCGCTACCCAAGTATCTTGATCGTAGAAGGATGGGATAGGGCCATGGCAGAAGCCATTAGGGTACTTACCTTTACGATCAAGCAGATCCAATTTTAATGTCGCTTGAGAGTATTCGATGTTGAGGCGACCAAAAGATTCAATCCAGCGTCGAAGTGACTTTGAGAACGGAACATAAGGATCAAGATCATTCATAACGTCACCTGCAAAAGAGTAGGTAAAGTTATGGGCTTGAAGTGCATTCTCGCCTTTCTGCTCTGCCAAATTGGCTAGACTTTGCTGATGGCTATCGCGTGTACGTGCTTCGAAGTCATCCAGAATCGTAAACAGTTGCTCTGTCGTCATCTGTTCGGTTTTAACCACCGAGTAATCAAAGAAGGTTTTAAAACCCAGTGATTGAGCAAATTGGTTACGTTTTTTGATCAGCTCAATAAAGCCGTTAGCCAGCAGCCATTGCTCTAAATCTAATAATGCTTGATGTGCAGAAAGCCTAACTTGTTCATTACCATTACTTCTAACGGCTGAACCTAAAACGGGCAGTGACCCTTCTGTTTCTTGTCCCGCTTCATTTACGTAAGTCATTACGTGATTTTGTTTTTTCTCAAACAGTTCAGCCTCAAATTTTATGAGGTCTGCCTTAAGCTTCTGTGACTGCTCAGACTCAATAGCGTGAGCTCTAAAGGTCGCTAACCAACCATTTAAGCCTATAAACGTACTTTCTTTTTCTTGGGGATCTTGAATCTCATCGATAGCAGCAAGTTGCATTTCAATAGCGGTAATCTGTTCGGCAGAGCTTAGAAACTTGGTCCACTGAGTCTGCGCGAGTGTCGAACCATCGTGGTCGTCACTGATTCCCATATAGGTATCCCAAAAGAAGTCCTCTTTCGCTTTATGAGTCGCAAGGTACTTTTGATTCAATTGGTTGAGATAGTTCGTTGCAGTCATGACATTCCTTGAAAATTAACCAGTAATTTCAACATTATGACACATTCATTGAATGTATTTTGTGACGATAGATATAACTGAATGCAAGTCACAGCATATCGGTTTACTTTACAGCGTATCAATGGTAATTAATTAACTGTTAATGATTTGTTGTTTGCTAGTATTAATAAGAGATTGTTTGCTGATTTGCGCTGTTTGTATGAAGCTGAAAATCTTCGCCAAATCAGGGTTTTTTGAATGAAGAGGTTTAGGATGGATCCTATTTTATATATCGAAGTTGGCGGGGTAATTTGGCAGGTGTTTCCTGACGGTACTTGGCAGCCATTACCCGCTACGCAAGCGAAGGTCGATGGCGTGCAAGTGGTGAGTATTGAACCTCAAAACTTGGACCAGAATCAACCTCTGACAGAACCACAAATAGAAGCGGTAGAACAACAGTTGGAAAAAGTTGTGACACAGCTTGTAAACAACATTGAAAGCTCGCGAGAACAGCCGAGTGCTTCAAACGACCAACCTAGCGCTAGTGCCTCTTTTATTGCCTATGTCCGATCTACACTAGACGAAACCCTGGCAGAAGCCGGTTTTGATACTCGACCAACAGAATACTTTGAAGACGACGCAACATCGAATGAAGGCAACCTCGACATACTTTTACCGAGTGCCGCGTTAACCGTAGATATTTTAGATGGTGGTGATGGGTACGAAAATCAGTTCGAAGTGCCTTCGGTTACGATAACGGGTACTGCTGTTGATGTTCGAGACGGGCGTACCGTTCTGCTAACGATCACTGACATTAATGGTAATACGGTAACCACAACGGCAATCACAAGCGATGAAACTTATGTAGTAAACGGCGTTGATCTCTCTTCATTAACTGAGGGTGATCTCAAGGTCGATGCGGTGATTGCTGATGAGTTTGGCAATAGCATTGCAGCTAATGACTCAACAATCAAAGACACCCTAGCCACAATCGATGTCGATTTTGATGGTTTTGGTGATGAGTTTTACAACCAGTTCGAAATTGCCAACGGAGCGCTAGTCGGCACCGTTGCCAATGTTGAAGATGGTCAGACGATAAGCATTTCCATTACTGATAGCCAAGGCCTCACCCAAGAATACACAACGACTGTATCGGGTGGTACATGGACTCTCACCCTTCAAGACTATTCAAGTTTTGCGGAAGGGGAGCTGACGGTTGTTGCTAACACCATAGATATCGCCGGAAACCCAACCACAGCGACTGACACCATTGTCAAAGATACGCTTGCGAGTATTACTGCAAGTGTTGATGATGGCGGAGATGGTGTCCTCAACAGTTTCGAAATTCAATCCGCTAAATTTTTCGGTATCGTTCAAAATGTTGAGGATGGCCAAACGGTAAACATCCGTATTTCAGACAGCACCACCAACGTTATCGTGCTGACGGCAACGGTAGTCAATGGCGCTTGGTCTGTGGAAGGTGTGGATTTAACGAGTTTTGCTGACGGTAGTATTACCATCGAGGCTGATACTATTGACATAGCTGGTAACCCAGCTACTGCGGTAAATAGTACAGGGGTCATTGTCATTGATACCGTCTCGCCTGTTATTGATATTGATACGTTAGACGGCTTTAGCATTTTGGCCTTTCGTAGTAGCCAACTTACCACCATGCAGGGTACAACCAATGTTGCAGAAGGGCTCCCAGTTTACATTGAAGTAAGCGATGGGACTCAGACCCTAGTCTTTGAAGGGGTTGTTGATTCTTCGGGTAACTGGGTGGTAGAGAATATTGATATTTCTGCCCTAGATTCGTCTTCGGAATGGACGATCGACGCAAAAGTTTTCAATACAGTAGGCAACCAAGCCATCGATGATATGCCGACGATTATTCTTCCTGAGTCAGTGGTGTTTTCGGAAACTATTGTCGGGATCTTTGGAAGTGAAAGCCAGTCGTCAGATATACGGATTGATTTTGCAGATTTTTCATTTAGCGATGACCAAAATATAGCTGAGTCGTTAACATCTCAAGGTTTGTCAATAACGATTGCTGTATCAGGTGACAAACAAAGCCTAACGGGTACTCGAAGCGATGGGCAAGTAGTGTTCGATGCTGCTATCTCTGGTAATAACGTTAATATCACATTCTATAAGGCGATTGATCAGGAAGCGGGTTTAAATTCTATTCAAACGTCTTTGGTTATTGAAGGTTTGCAAACGGACTCAGATGGTACTACGGAGCTGGTCATCGGCCATTTGCCTATTGTCATTAAAGATTCTGAGCCGCTTATTTTTGATGAATCTTATCAAATGGTCGAGGGGGAAGTAGCATCTGGTAACGTTCTTAATAACGATATAGACCTAGATACTCAACTTACGATAAAAAGTGTTGAAGTTGATGGCATGACTAAGACGATTGTCGGTGGCTCTCCAGTTTCATTTACTACTAGCGAAGGTACTTTGACTGTATTTGCGAATGGTCATTGGAATTTTGTTGCTAATAGAAACCTTGATCATACGGTCAGCCAAAATATTACATTTAATTATGTCGCTGGGGATATCAGCAACGACTTTGGTAGTGGTACAGCTGTTATCAATATTATTGATGGTGCAGGTGGTCAAATTGTAGATGGTAGTACGACAACAATAGAAACAGATGTTGCAGAGGGTATTCAAACGGTAGTCGGTCAGTTCTCCGTCTTAGGAGGTTCTGATAACCCTGATCCAGACTCACTAGTTTTTGATATTAGTACTTTGAATCAACTTGATGCGCTGAATATAACTACGAGTGATATTCTGATACCGCTCTCTTACACCTTGTCAGTTGACGGTAAAGTGATTACAGCACAAGTTGGCGGCGAAACTATTTTTACGCTGACGCTAGCAGCAAGCGCGAGTGGTGATGATGTCTTGGCAGACGTTACCCTAGTGTTGAATAAACCGCTTAACCACGACTTTGTCCGAGATTCACTCACATTATCACTGAACGTTAAAGGGACTGATTTGGATGGTACCGCATTAACTGACGGCAATTTTAAATGGGTAGTCAAAGATGGGGGGAATCCTAGCTTAGATAGTGTGAGCAATGCTGCCGTTGATGAATCTGATCTCTCAAGTGGCGTCACATCAAGCACAGGTGTTTTCAGCCTCAATTTAGGTAGTGATTATGAGGGGGCACTCTTTTTCAATTTAGCAGATCAACCCTTGTTGTTTAGCGGAGGCGAACAGATTGTCTACACTATCTCGCCTAACGGAAACTTACTCACCGGTTACGTTGGTTCTGTAAGTGCAGAGAACGTTGCTTTTACGCTTAGCTTCCCTCAAACCGATAGCCAAGTTGACTCTAATGTCACCTACACATTTGTTCTAAACAAAGGCTTGGATCAAAGCTCTCCTACGGACCAAATTCCATTTGTTGTTACCGCTAGAGATGATGACAACGATGAAACCAAATTAACCCTGAATGTATCAGTGACTGATGGCGGCGAGCCCACGATTGGTTCTGGAATGGTTGAATTGAGTGAAATTCCTGTTGCTGATAGTACTCCATCGGGAGTTGGGTCAACAGCAAACGTGAGCTTAGCCGTTACCGCAGGTAATGACCCGCTGGTTTTCTTAGGTTTGGATGTGACCACGGGCCAAGCTGTTCTTGATAGCGATGGTGTAGCAGTAACCAGCAATGGTGAAGCGCTGACTTGGCGTGATAATGGTAATGGTACCTTTGATGCGGTTCTTGGTAATGGCGATGCTGTTTTCAGAATCAAATTACCAGATAGCTTCAGCCTTGAAGCCAATGGTTCCACAAACGTTGATGTCGTTATTGAGCTCTATCAGTCCGTTGATCATGGCTCTGGTTCTAAAGACACGGAGCTGACGATTCCTGCTTCTATCGTCACCATTGACTCCGATGGTTCGAGAGACACGCAAGCGTCTGATATAAAAATCTATGACGGTAAAGATCCTGAAATCTCGGTGACTGGAAGCATCTCAGTTGATGAAGATGGTTTGTTAGGGGATGGTCAGCAAGTTGGAGTAGAAGATAGCAGCCCATCTTTGGGTATTATTGAGGGCTCTGATGATGTTGTCTCTGTCACTGTTAACACCGCTGCATTTGATGCACTAAGCTACACTAGCGCTGGGAAAGCGATCTCTCTTCAAGCTGTTGATTCTGATGGTTGGTATTACGGGCAAGATACTGACGGCAATAACGTATTTAGGATTCGCTTTAATACTGACGGGACCACTGAATTTGATCTCTATGCGCCACTAGATCATGCATATGGTAATAATGGTGAGAATAACTTAGCTCTTAATTTTGAGTTAGTGGTGAACGATGCGGATGGAGACAGCTCAGATCCTGCTACTTATTCCGTCAACGTAAAAGATGATGTGCCGACTGCTCGAGATGGTTCTATTGAAATGGTTGAGGGTGACAACCTTACTGGGCAATTCTTAACCGAAGAATTCGCAGGCGCCGACGGTGCAGAAATCATTAGCTTCACTTATCGTAATGTCACTTATACGTTTGATAATGCAGGCACGCCAATCACGATCAACCTGATTAATGATTATGATGGTGGGTCGACTTACGGACAGTTTACGCTTTCACCTTATGGTAGCTACCAACTCACTACGAATCCTAACGTAACCACTAATCCAGCTGATCCAAAGATCGTTGATGACATTGATTATTTGGTGCGAGATGCGGATGGCGATGAAGTCACCAGTAACGCAGAGCTCGTATTGGACGATAACGAAGGTTTCATTCGTTATGAAGACTCAGAAACCACGGAAGATAACGATGCAATAATTGTCGTTAGTGTTTCAACCGGTGATATTGACCAAAGTGAAACCGTTACCGCTATCGAGTTCTCCGAAGCATCATTAAATGGCGGTAGCTTGTATCTTGATGGGGTATTGCTTCAAGTTGTTGACGGCAAGGTCACCTTATCTGGAAGCCAACTGACGATGATTGATAGTCAGTTTACGGGGCCGAATGGGCAGTTAACCTATCGCCCTGCGCTTCATGAGTCTAATACTACGTCGACGGTTATTTTGGCAATCAATGCCATCATTAGTACTGACACAGTACCAAAAGAGCTTATCGCTGATATTGCTGTTTCTGTTTTGCCTGTAGCTGACGCACCTGATTGGTCTGATTCGGTCTTCACTTATCAATCAGTGGAAGATGACGCCGACCCTATCAAGCTTGATATTACCGCTCAACTCGTTGACCAAGATTTGTCGGAAACACTAACTTATACGATAAGTGGTATTCCAGATGGTCTGAATATCACCTTGAACGGAAATGCCGTTAAAGAGGGTAAGGAGTACACTCAGAATCAAATCGACAAAATGGAAATCAGAGCTGATGAAAACTTAGCGGGTCGATTTGAATTTGAAATTACTGCGATTGCCACTGAATCGGGAAACTCCTTTGCTGATCCTGCCGATAAAACGGCTGATAATGTTCATACTGTCACCGTAGATATTTCTCCTGATGCGGATAAGCCAATTTTATCTGTTAAAGATTACAAAGGTTTGGAAGATGAGAACATTTTCCTGAAGAACGTAATCAGTGGTGCGCTGACTGATACCGATGGTTCCGAGTCCTTAAGCTATCAAATTGAAGTACAAGACGGTTGGTCAATTCAAGGTGGGTTATTTGATCTAATTGGTCCCAACACATACCTTGTATCCGCTGAAGCGATCGAGAACGGTACTGCTTATCTAATACCAAAAGAAGACATCAGTTCATTTACAGAAGACCTATACATTAAGGTAACGGCCGTCTCTTATGAATCGACGATTGACTCGCTAGCGCCTATTAATGTGACGGCGGTTAGCGACACTAAAACCATCAATATTTTCCTTAAAGGTGTGGTCGATGAGCCGATCGTTGTAGACGGGGGCAACGCACACTGGGAATACGATAGCGATACTAAAGTTGTCAGCAATCAATCGGTGCTTAACGAAGATGGTTTAATTCGACTGGATTTTGTGGTCCAAACTTCGGACGACGATGTTTCAGAAGAGATCAACATACTGCTTACCAACATTCCGGAAGGCACTTTGCTGGTGGACGCATTAGGTAACCCTGTATCGCTGACTATTGCACGAGTTGATAGTGTGACAGGCCCTGTACTTCAAGTCTCAAATGAAGAATTAAGCAACCTCTACCTAAAGCCCGTCGATGATTTTAGTGGTGAACTTGAGTTAACGGTAATCGCGATTTCGACCGAACCCGATGGTGATACTGGCGAGTTCCCAATGACGGTTCGTGTAGAACTGGCTCCGGTTGTTGATCAAAAAGACGGTCAAGTGGTGAGTACTCAAGGGATCGAAGATAGTCAAATAGGCCTTAACCTTGAGCCTTCAGTGAATCAGGATATTGATGGCAGCGAATCCTTGACGGGATATGTCATTGATAGCCTACCTGCAGATCTCACTCTTTATTTCGACGGCAGTATAATTGAAGTTCCTACTTTAGGTTTAGACTTAGAAAGTTTATTGGATAGCACAACGCCAACTCTGGCTGAGCTTTTAAACAGTGGGAGATTGTCAGTAACTGCAACGGAAGATTTGAGTGGTACCTTCTCAATACCAATTACCTATCAAGTTACCGACACCTCTCCAACGGGTGCAACTGCTGTTAAAGACATTGCAGGCTCCATTAGTGTGACCGTAGATGCTCGTGTCGAACTAGATACTCGATTAGAAGGTTCTACAGAGCTGTTACAGAGTACAGATGGCTCGCCTGTTGATATATCTAACGCCGTGACGTTCGTCGACGCGGATATCGATGGCTCAGAGTACCTCGATTATATTTTGATCGAGATTCCAGACGGCTATTCGTTGATTGTTGAGCACCCTAATGGTGCCGCTCAAGATAGCTCGGGGAACTGGATCATATCGGCGGATGGGCTAACGAGTGACTCTTTCCAAGAGCTTGCTGCGTACATTTTAGACAATGCGACGATTTCCAGTCCAAGTGATACTCCGGTACTGGATATTGTGGTTCGTGCTCGTGTGATTGATGGCGAAGATGCGAGATATATTGATGCGACTTTCCCGCTGCAAATTATTGGTCATGATGGCGGTGGCGGCAGTTGTGATCCTGTTGGTCCACCAAGCCCGATTCAACCCGATGGCGAAATTAAAACACCTGAAGGGGAAGATATTGATCTTACTGGTTTGTTAGACACCGATGTTGGCAGTGATCCAGACAATGAAATCTCTTTTTATATTCCTGCCGATTCACTTCCTGAAGGTGTTGAGATCTCCGGTGATGGTGTGATTGCTGAATACGATGCTTCTGGTGAGATCGTCGGTTATTCAATTACTGCAGATGGACTCTCGAAACTAACGTTAACGGGCTTAGATGAAGACTTTGCTGGCTGTATCAACTTTACGATTGAAACCATTGAGACCTCTCCTTGTAACGGAGATACCGTCACAACAGACCAAACCATCAGTATTCAAGTTCTACCCGTTGTGGATGACATTACGGTCGTGACTGACACTACAACCATTCAAGAAGACACCGCGACAGACCTTAATCTTGAGTTAGTCCTTGGTGACAGTGTTGAAACTGGGCAGTTAATAACAGGTGAAGGTAACAGCGCGACTGGTAAAGAAACCGTTAACTCTCTAACGGTGAGCATTTCGAATGGAGCAACCTTGTCTGAAACTCCAACAGACACCGGGCTGTTAGTTGACAATGGCGATGGCACTTGGACGGTCACAGACCCTAGCCGATTGAGTGACGTGTTAGTTACGCCACCTGAGCATTACAGTGGCGAAATCATCTTAACAGTAACCGCCAATATTACCGATGAAGCGGATTGTGTGACTGAAACGGATACGCAAGATAAAACGACCGTGGTGACTATCACCGTTGAACCTGTTGCTGATGCGGCGAACTTGGTAACAGAGGATATAGTAGGTGACGAAGATAACTACATTTCATTGTCATCACTGAGCGCGGAGTTGATTGACCAAGATGGCTCTGAAAATATGTCCTTGGCATTGAAAGGCGTGCCTGAAGGTGCGGTTGTTGCGATAAAGGTGGGCGACAGCTACCAATTAGTTCCTAACAATGGCGTCGATGGAGGGACCTTTGATGGTAACCCTACTTACGAGTGGCAACTGGATCCAAGTCAGCTTGCTAACTTAGTTATTTTGCCTCCGCGAGACTTTAGTGGTGACATTAATCTGTCTCTAGAGGCGATTACTCAAGAAGTTGGTACGACGGATATCCGTTATACCCAATCTGAATTTACTGTAGGTGTTAACCCTATAGGTGACAAGGTTGAGTTCTTCGACTTGCCAGAGCAACTATCTGGTAGTGAGGATGACGGCATTGTTATACCGCTCGATGCCAATAGTTTTGAGACTAATAGTGATGAATTCTTATCAATTACGGTAACGGTGAATTCGACTTCGGATCCTTCAGGTTTAGTTGGGCTAGATCGAATTCGAATTGGCTCTGAAACCAGTTCTTTTATCCGTGTTGGTGATATTGTGCAGGCGACGATTCTCGTTAAAGCAAGCTCTGTTGATGAGCTCGAATTCTTTGCGGGCGACGCATTTGGTAACCTCGATATTACGATCACTGGTCAAACTGTCGACCAAAATACGGTGCTTGGTGACTTGGCCACAGATATTGGTGATCCAAGTTCACAAGATATGACCTTGGTTATCACACCAGAACCTGACGCTCCGTTACTGAGCGTTGAATATCCATCAATAGTCGCGGAAGCAAGCGGCACGATTCCTCTAGGCTTAGATCTTGCTTTGGTTAACCCTGCTGATTCAGAGGAAGGTTTTATCACCATCTATGACATCCCCGCAGGTTTGACCTTCTCACATGGTTCGACGGTCGGCGGACAATACGTGGTGGACTTAGCAGATGTGCCTAACCTAGCGATAACAGGAGGCTACAACAGTGGTGATCAATTTGACCTAACGATAGAGCCGTCTGCAGAGATAGGCAATAACCAAGCGGTCGGGTTACCCCAAACCGTATCGATTGAGTTTGTCGCTGAAGGAGATTCTACGATTACCGCGACAGACGATAACGATCTGCTGATTGGCGGTACAGGCTCTGACAATTTTGTGTTTGAATCATCAGGTTTGGGCAGCGCTGAGGCACCAAGCTACGATGTGGTTCAAGACTTTGATGCGTCACCGGACACGGATGCGATTGATTTGTCAGGGATTCTAGGAGGCTTAGGCATAGCGACTGGTATCGGTGCAACACAATACCTCGATCTAGAAGAATCAGTGGAAGGCGTAACGATATCTATCAAGACCAATGGAGACGATGACGTTCAGCAAAATATTTTGCTCGCCGATGTTACATATGATGACTTGTACCAAGGTGATAGCAGTAGTGCATTAGAAGCACAGATTCTACAAAAAATGATAGAAGACAATAATTTAACGCTGTAAGTTAGATGTACAGTCTATAAAAGGAAGTTTTAGATTGGTAGAACAAAAAGACAGCTGGCTAGGTTGTGTGGAGTGGTTATGTGAGCATTTTAATGTTCGTAGCCACTCGTCCAAAATAGTGTCTGGCCTTCCTTTAGATGAAGGAAGGCTTAATGAGTCCCTTTTTCCAAGAGCGATTGAGAAATCGGGTTTAACTCTGAGCCACGTAAAAAAAGAATTACTGACTCAATGTCAGTTTCCTGTTGTTGCTGTTAACTCTGCGACAGGGACTCCTGTTGTCGTTACCCAAGGCTCCGGAGATGACTTTGATGTCTTGGATTGTGAAACGAATTCAAGCCAGCAAACCTCGTTAAAAGAGCTGGTCGCTCAAGTCGAACCCTATGTTTGGCAAGTCGGTGCACAAGCTCTGGACGATGCTCGTGTTCAATCTCACGAACGCAGTGATAGTAAATCGAACACGCGCTGGTTGTGGCGTGTGGTCAAAGAAGTGAAACCTTGGTATCGAGACCTGTTTATCGCTTCGTTCTTGATCAACGTACTGGCGTTGGCGGTTCCACTTTTTACTATGAATGTGTACGACCGTGTGGTACCAAACCAAGCGTTTAATACGCTGTGGGTGTTGGCGGCAGGTGTAGGTATTGTCGTTATATTTGATTGGGTGTTGAGAAGCTCACGAAGCTCTGTGACTGACATGGCCGGGCGCTATATTGATAACAAGCTATCTTCCCAATTGTTCTCTAAAGTCCTTGGCATGAAGCTAGAAAACCGACCACAATCGGTGGGCGCCTTCGCAAGGCAGCTTCAAGATTTCGACAGCGTAAAAGATTTCTTCACTTCCATCTCTTTAGTGACCTTAGTCGATCTACCGTTCACCTTACTGTTCCTTTTGCTTATCGGCTGGCTCGGTGGCGCGATGATGTTTATTCCTGTTGCCATCATGCTGGTGCTGATCGTGCTTAGCATTGCGATGAAAGGCAAGGTGGAAAAAACATTCGATGAAACCGCACGTTTGTCGACACAAAGACAAGCACAGCTGTTTGATTGTTTAACAACGCTTCCTGATATCAAGCAGAATAACGCTGAAGGTATTACTCAAAAACGCTGGGAACAGACGATTTCGTCGCTCTCTCAATGGCAGACTCAATCTCGTCACTACTCCAATATCGTGACGCACTCTATTCAATCGAGTCAGCAGATCGTCACCATCACTTTGATTATCTTCGGTGTGTATCAGATCTCTGAAGGCCTACTCAGCATGGGTGGGTTAATTGCAGTGGTGATGCTGAGTGGGCGAGCCGCGAGTTCAGTGAATCAGCTTTCCCTTCTATTACTGAGGTTTCAACAAACCCGTTCGGCAGTCGAAGGCTTGAATCAGATAATGGAACTGCCTCAGGAAGAGTCGAAACATCAGGTGATAGACAAGGGGGATTTTGACGGTGGGGTAAGGCTTGATGAAGTGACGTTCACTTACCCAGAAACTCAAAGCCCTACATTGAAGGATATCTCACTGGAGATAAAGCCGGGTGAACGAGTTGGTCTTGTTGGTGCGGCAGGCGCGGGCAAAACAACCCTACTATCGGTTGTTGCTCGCCAGTATATGCCAACAACAGGACAAGCTTTCTATCAAGAGATTGATGGGCAATTATGGCCAACCAGTGTTCTGCGTAGTGGCATGGGTTGGGTGGGGCAAACCACCAATCTTATTTTTGGCAGTGTTTACGACAACGTTACGCTTGGTGCGACCAACGTTGATGAAGAAAAGCTAAGACAAGCACTTCAACAGTCGGGTTTGAATGGTTACATGGGGCGCTTAAGCAATGGCCTTGAAACACCTGTCGGTGAGGGTGGTCGGTTACTTTCTGGTGGTCAGCGTCAAGCCGTTGCCATCGCGAGAGCTCTGTATCGCTGTCCAAAGTTATTGATCATGGATGAGCCAACCAGCGCGCTAGATAATCAGGCTGAGATACAGTTCTTCAATGCACTTCAAAGTATGCCAAGAGAAACTTCGATGCTGATCAGTTCGCACAAATCTTCGTTCTTGATGATGTGTGATCGAGTGATTGTGTTGGACAAAGGTCAGATCGTGGCGGAAGGTGAGCCAAAAGATATCCTCTCTCTACAGAAGAAAAGTGTACCCAAAGGGGCGAGTCGATTTAAGACTGTTTCAGTGGTGAAGGGAGGCCGTCATGAGTAACGATATTCAATGGACCAACAACCACTTAGCATTCCGCTCTCGAAAGCTGATTTGGCTAAGTGCATTATTAATTGTGTCGATCATTGGCTGGGCGACGTGGGCAACTCTCGAAGAAGTCGTGATCGGTGAAGGCAAAGTCGTTCCAAGCCTTTCGGTGCAAACTATTCAGAGCTTAGAAGGCGGGCTGGTTCAAGAGATCATGGTGCGACAAGGCCAATCTGTTGTGAAAGGGCAACCTCTCGCTAAGTTAGAAGACACACGCTTTAAGGCGGCGTTTTTAGAGTCGGCTCAACAAGCGGATACCTTGCTTGCTCAGCAATTAAGATTAAAGGCGGAGCTGTCGACGGTCGTTTTAAATAACGCTGCAGAAGAGTGGTATGAGCGAGTAGTCTTAGTACCGCAAAATATCATTGTTGATGTATCAAGCCACCCTGCGTTAATGAATGCTAAGGCGAACTATCGAGAGCGTTTAGGACAGTTGAAATCTGAACTGGAAGAGGCGGCACTTCGTATCGAGCAACAAGACCAGGCTCGAGTCGATACGCTCAATAATATTCAGACGTTAGAGAGCAGCCTAGATATCGTAATTCGAGAGCGCAACATGTTGAAAGACGTGGTGGCGAGTGGTGCCGTAGCAGAAGTTGAACTGCTGAAACTGAACCGTGATGTGGTCAAACTCAAAGGTGATATTGCTAGCTCAAAAGTGGCAGCGCAGAAGCAGATAGCCGCCTACTCAGAGTCGATAGCGGATCATCGAAGCATTGCCTTAGATTTTCGTACCAAAGTGCAAGGTCAGTTGAATGAAGTGGCGAGCAAGATAGCACAGCTGAACGAAAGCCAGCAGGCGATTGCCGACCAACTCAAGCGTACCGAAATTGTTGCGCCCGTTGATGGCACAGTCAAAGAGATCTTTGTGCGTACCATTGGTGGCGTTGTTCGTCCCGGCGAGCCGATCATTGAGATTATCCCATCAAACAGTGACCTGATTGTTGAAGCGAGAATCTCTCCACAAGATATTGCGTTTGTTCATAACGGGTTAGGTGCAACAGTGAAATTCACGGCCTACGATTTCGTCATTTATGGCGGACTTAAAGGCGAGGTGATTTACGTGAGTGCCGACGCCTTACAAACGGAAGACGGAAACGCCTATTATCGCGCCCATATTCAGTTAAACGAAGACCAGCAACAAAACTCTGCCTTTAGCATTATCCCAGGGATGCAAGTCGCGGTTGATATATTAACCGGAGAGAAAACAGTATTGAGTTATTGGTTAAAACCTATTTTACGAGCTAAGGAAAACTCACTTCGCGAACGATGAAGTGGGTTAAAGCATAAATATAAAAGGAAGTGTAATGCATTCAAAATTCTTACTCTCTTCTTGCTTGCTAATGAGTGGGCTGTCTCAAGCAGCTTCATTAGAAGAGTCCGTGGCCTTTGCCATCGACTATAGCCCAGAGATATTGGCGCAATACTCCCGATACCAATCGGTGGTCAGAGACGGAGACGCGGCGAGTGGTTTGTATATGCCACAAGTGAACTTGTACGCGGCGGCAGGCTATGAAGAGACGCGCTATAACAGTGGTAGTAAACTCGACACCGATGATCGAGGTCTAACGAGAACGGAAATTGGCGTTAAAGTATCCCAGTTACTATTTGATGGTTTTAAAACCACATCGAATGTCGATCGACTGACGTTCGAAGCGGAAGCTGAGCGTCTAACTCTGATTTCTCGCGCTGAAAACGTATCGTTAGATGTGGTGAGAAATTACCTCGATATTCTTAAGGCAGAGACGTTACTTGAACTGTCTAAGCGTAATGTAAAAGAGCACCAAGAGATCTATCAAGATATCCAAGATAAAAAGAGCAAAGGCTTGAGTAGCAACTCTGATCTGGCTCAGATCTCCGCCCGTGTCGCGACCGCGCAGTCTTCACTTATCGCCGCTCAGAACAACCTGTTTGATTTGCAAACTCAGTATCTACGCTTGGTTGGCAAACCTGCGGTGAACTTGGTATATCCACGTTTTGATTACGCCTTGTTACCAAGCTCTTCTCAAGTCGCCCTAGAACAGGCTGTCGAGAACCACCCTGAAATCAAAGCCTCTTTACTTGATATCGATGCGGCTCGTAAAGAGATGCACCGCGAGAAGGGGGATTACTACCCAGAGCTAAAACTTGAGCTTCATGCGAACAAGAATGACAACGTATCTAACCCACCAGGCGGTGTCGATGAAGACGCTCGACTGATGTTGACGATGGATTATGACCTGTTTAATGGCTTCTCTACCGACTCTAGAGTTGAATCGTCAGCTTGGCGAGTGGAAGAAGCAAGGGCGATCCGATTACGAACAGAGCGTGAGGTTAGAGAAGGTACACAATTGGCTTGGAACGCATACAAGATGCTAGAGCAGCAGAAATCGTTACTTCAACAGAACGTTGATGCAGCGAAAATTGCAGAGCTTGGCTATATCCAGCAATTCAATGTTGGCAGACGAAGCCTTCTTGATGTACTTGATGCAAAAGTTGAAGTGTTCTTGGCTCGAAGAAACTTCATCAGCACTGAATATGATCAAACGTTAGCGGCTTATCGAGTATTAAATGCGATGGGTATGTTGACGTATGCGTTGAGGATTGAACATCCAGAAGAGTGGCAAGGGGAGGATAAGTAATGAGACATTTTAAACTAGCGCTACTTAGCTCTATCTTGCTAATGGGATGTGCAGAAACGCCTGATACGACGATGACGCGCCATCAAATTGATGACTTAGCCGATAATGACCGAGACGGTGTGATTAACCAGCGAGATCTATGTGCCGATACGCCAGAAGGTGTAACGGTAGACATTAAAGGGTGTGCCAATTGGAAAATTGTCGAAGATGTTGAAGTATTAAGTGTGGCATTTGATTTTGATAAGTATGACCTTAAACCTGATCATACCGTTGTATTAAATGAGCTGGTGCGTTTACTAGGAGAGCAGCCTGATGCTTCGGTTACCTTGGTCGGAGATACCAGTGCTGAAGGTACAAACGTGTATAACAAGGCATTAGCTAAGAAAAGAACTGGCGTGATTCGAGACGCATTGATTGATAGAGGAATCAATGGTGAGCGAATCTTTGAACAAGAGTTTACTCAGATAACCAGCTTAACTCAGCATCTTCACAAGCGTAAGCGTAGAACGATTGCGGTGATTAAGACAGAGAGCATGGAAGTGAATCCATCTTGGAACATCTTCACTTCAGAAATGCAGCTCGATAGTAATAGCGATGTTGAGTCTAAAACGTCGATTGATCCATTAGGAGGCCAGTAATGAAATGTCTAGCTAATAAATCGGGCTTGCTGCTTGCTGCTGTACCTGCGTTGTTCTCTGTATCGACGTTTGCGAATGACGCCACTGACATGGGTTTGGTCGCGATTGAGCCGAATATGCAGGGGCTTGTTGAAGACTTGCTTAAAAGCCAAGAGATCGACTTAGAAATCTTGTTGAGTGACAGCGTCCCAGAGCAAATGATTATGCAGCGCTCGCGTGTTGGTATCACTTCCAAAAAGTGGACTGACAAAGAGATGGCAAGGTTTGATATGCGTTACGGTTATAGGCCTACAGAGTTGATGTTCACTGCCGATGTCATAGCGATTCTAGCCAATGAAAATAACCCAGCAACATCAATCACCGTCGCTGAATTAATTGATGTGTTTGGTTGTTCTAACGATCCTAAACATCCCAAATGGTCACCAAGCAGTGATATTCGTAACGGTGAAAGCCTAGATACTCATATGTTGCCCTTTGCCATTGATCACAACCTGAAAGGACATACTACTTTTTCAAGTTGGGTCGAATGTGGAACGGAAGGCGAATATGCCCATACTCAGTTCTTAGCGGATCTGCCTGATCTGATTAATAAGATTGAAGACGAAGATGCAGCTATTGGGTACACCGTTTACTCAGATCAAATTTCAGACGTGAAATGGTTGAGCGTTGTTGATAACTTAGGTGTGAACTACGATCTAAACAAGGAAACGATCCTCTCTGGTCGTTACCCGTTAGCAACGGTTTATTACATGTACTTGAATATTCCAGCGCATCGCAAAGGCTTTACGGAACAAGAGGAGTTCTTTGTTGGGCTTACCTTGTCACAAGATCATCAAGGCGTGTTGAACCAATACGGCTTCATCAGTTTACCGCCAGAAGCTATTCAACGTAACAAAGTGAGATTGTCTCTTGAAGAGCCTGCGATTGAAGGTGGCTATAAGTAATGAGTACGATGTATTGTAACTGTTGTGGGAGAGTGATATCCTCTCTTTCGTAATGGTTCTCAACGTGACGGATTACGTTATTCGGTGATGAATTTATCTAGCGGGCATGTATGCCCGTTTTTTTTCGCCTAAAATTTGCGACTCGAGCGGTTGTTTGTCGATTGGTCACGTATAATGGACACTTCATATAGCGCTAAATAAGCCCAGTCGATGAAAATCTTTCAAGTTCTAATCTTGCCTCTAATGCTGTTCCTCAATGCTATTTCATTTTCAGCGCAAGCAACCGAAAGCTGGTGGCTAAGAACAGTATTTAACAGCAGCCCAAGTCAGCCGAATTCTCAAAACTATATTGACGATATCGAGTTGATGGATTGTGGTGAGATCGAAGGTACTCTGTTGTGCAGTGACTTAACCCAATATTACGATCTGGATGTGTATGTTGAACTGGAGTTGGGCGACTCAAGCGTCGAAACAGTTCGCTTAAACCTGCCATATTCGGACCTAAGTTACACAAAGCTTCAGGCATACCTTCGCCAAGATGGCTTTGCTCTCAGTTCAATTCGTATTGGTGAAGATGAATTCGATGTTACTGCTCAACTCGAACAAGCTCGAAATGAAGGTGTTGGTTTCGATAAGGTGGATAAACAACTGGTCGAATTCATCAACGCGCCTCACGGTTCAGCAGAGCAACTGAGTGTATGGAATGTGCCTAGCTTATCTTCTTCTAGATCTGCTTCTCCTTGGATCCAGTTACAGAGTGATGGTGACAACTTAACGGTTGAACTTAATCGTTTTTAATTGCTCAAATTTATAGATAGTTTCGTTATTTATTAGGCTAAACAAGCCTTTCAGGAGAACGGCTCGCGGGCAGACAGCAAGTTATAATTCATTTAAGTGTTCGTTTTTCTGCGGCTCTCACATTTTTAATAAGCGTTTACCTTTGCCATTTGTTATACGTTGAGCCTTCGGTAAAACGAGCTTAGGATACGTTCAGTATTGATAAAGGAGACAACCCATGGTTGCAAGAGTAACGATAGCGCCACAAGGCCCAGAACTTTCTGAGTTGGTGCAAGGATACTGGCGTACAGCAGAGTGGGGCATGACCCCGCAACAACGCCTGACTTTCCTGAAGCAACATATTGATCTTGGCATCACAACTGTTGATCACGCGGATATTTACGGTAACTACCAATGTGAAAAGTTGTTTGGTGAGGCGTTAGCGCTTGAACCAAGCCTTCGTGATGATATTCAAATCGTCACCAAGTGCGATATCAACCTATGTGGTGACCACACTCCAGATCGCAAGATCAATCACTATGACACCAGCGCGCAGCATATTTACCAATCAGTAAATAACTCATTAGAGCGCTTAGGTGTTAACGATATCGATGTATTGTTGATTCACCGCCCAGACGTGTTAATGGATGCTGATGAAGTAGCAGAAGCGTTCGCAGAGCTACACAAAGTAGGTAAAGTTAAGCACTTCGGTGTTTCTAACTTTTCACCGCGTCAGTTCGAACTGCTTCAATCTCGACTCGGTAAGCCGTTAGTGACCAACCAAGTTGAAATCAACCCATTGAACTTTGAAGTGGCTCATGATGGCACGCTAGATCAACTGCAGATGAACCGCATTCGCCCGATGGCATGGTCTTGTCTCGGTGGTGGTAGCATCTTCAGTGGCGATTCCGCGCAAGCAATTCGTGTTCGTGATGAGCTAGAGGCGATTCGTCAAGAAGTGGGTGCAGACAGCATTGATCAAGTGATTTACGCTTGGGTTCGTCGTTTACCATCGAATCCAATTGCAATTATTGGTTCAGGTAAGGTTGAGCGTGTGAAGACTGCGGTTGATGCACTGAAAATCGAGCTGACGCGCGAACAGTGGTATCGCGTATGGGTTGCATCTAAAGGTCACGGTGTGCCATAGAAAGCAATTCGTATAGAAGTTAAAGCCAGCTAACAAAGCTGGCTTTTTTGTATTTTTCTGTCCCGTCCTGAAATGTGTTTACACATTGAGGACGAATTATGACTACTTCAAATAATACCTACATTAAGCGCACTC